>NZ_JAUJPV010000016.1:0-176915 GCF_030481585.1 Burkholderia sp. AU45388
CTGGGGACGCGCCGCGCACGACTGGAAGGCGGCAATGAACCAGTTTGCCATCCTCTACGAAGAACGTTTTGTCCGGCCATCCGTGTGATGCTCAACCCGCCTCGAACACGGAAATTCTGACAGGCCCCGTTCGAGTGACGATCGCGGCCGCGCGCCGCGCCTTTTACCACACGAAACGTAATTTCAAAGCGGTGCCGATAAATCCAGCCAACGGCCCACGGAATCCCGGATTTATCTCACTCCCCATCAGCAACCGTACCCAGCGAGCGCACCCCTGCCTCACCGCCCCTTCCGCCGGCGCTCGATCCACTCGAACACCGCCATCCCGGCCAGCATCGCGACGACGAACCCGATCCCCTTGGCCGACCCGAAGCCGATCGACACGATCGCGGGCCCCGGGCAGAACCCGGCAATCCCCCAGCCGATGCCGAACACGGCGCTTCCGGCGACGAGGCGCACGGTAATCGTCCGGGCGGCCGGCAACTGCATCGGCAGGCCGAGCCACGACCGTGTCCGGCGCTTCGCCCACGCGAACGCGAATACCGCGACGCCGATCGCGCCCGCCATCACGAACGCGAGCGACGGATCCCAGCGGCCCGCCAGGTCGAGAAAACCCAGCACCTTCTGCGGATTGGCCATGCCCGACACGATGAGGCCGATGCCGAACAGCAACCCGGCCAGAAACGCGAATCCTGCCTGCATGTCAGCCTCCCGGCACGTGCAGCCGCACGAAGACGGTCGCGAACCCCGCGACCATGAAAATCGCCGTCGCGACCACCGAACGCAACGCCCCGCGCGATATGCCGCATACGCCGTGACCGCTCGTGCAGCCGCCCGCGTACCGCGTGCCGATCCCCACCAGCAGCCCGGCCGCCAGCAATTCCGGCCAACTGGCGTCGACCTGCGGCGTCCGGCCGCTCCCGGCGAAACGCATCGCGACGGGCGCGGCGATCAACCCGGCGACGAACGCGACACGCCAGCCGCGTGCTGCGTCGCCCGCCGTCAACAAGCCGCCGACGATCCCGCTGATGCCGGCAATCCGGCCGTTGAACGCCACGAGCCACGCGGCGGCAAGCCCGATCAGCACGCCGCCGGCCAGCGACAGCCAAGGCGTGAAATGAAGCGCATCAAACTGCATCGCGCGCCTCCTTCGCGGTCGCCCCGCAAAACTGTTCGTACAGCACGCCCATCACCGCGACCACGGCCGGACTGTCGAGCGAATAGCGGATGGACTTGCCTTCTCGGCGCGTGCGGACTAGCGCGTTGTCCCGCAACACGCCGAGCTGCTGCGACAGCGTCGGTTGACGGATGTCGAGTCGCGCCTCGAGATCGCTCACGCCGCGCTCGCCCTGAGACAGTTCGCACAGCAGCAGCAGCCGGTCGGGATTCGACATCACCTTGAGGAGCGCGCACGCCGATTCGGCGGCGGTGCGCATCTGCTCGGGCCCGGGCAACCCGGCGGGAAAATCGTCGTTCATCGGAGCAGGAATACGATTAAAGAATGAATATTCTATAACTTTATATATTATTTTATTCCGCTGCTTGCCGAATCGGCAGTCCGAGCGCCCTTCCTTCTATCAGGCCTGCTTGCCCACCATCCCGTCGGCAGCCACCGCGCATACCGCACCGGCGCGAACCACGCCGCGCGCCAGCCCTGCAACCGCCGCGATCACGCATGGCGCGGCAACGACGGCGAACGCGGTCGACGGCATTGCGTCACCCGCCATCGATGCGAAGTGAAGGAAGAGTGAAGACGCGGCCCGCCCTGAACCGGGCCGCTTCACCGCGGCGCTGCACGCGTCATGCGCCGTCGCAAGGCCCCGTACCGTCGAGCATCAGCGTGCCGACCCGCGCGGGCACGAGCGGCGTGCGCGGCGCCGGCGGCGTCCAGCCGAACAGCGCCTGCGCGGCCGCGCCGCACACGCGGCCCTGGCATGCGCCCATCCCGCAGCGCGACTGCAGCTTGGCGGCCGTCCAGCCCGGTTCGCGTGCGACCGCATCGAACCGCACGTCTTCGCAACGACACAGCAGCGTGTCGGGCCGCGCGAGCCGGCGGATCGGTTCGCGGATCGCGAAGCGCTCGCGTACCGCATCCGCGAATGCCTGCCAGTGCGCGCGACGTGCGACCAGCGCGGCCAGTTGTACGGTCTGCCCCGTCGCCGCGTATCCGGCGATCTCGCCTTCAACCATCGCCAGCTCGCTGCCGCCGACGCCCGTGCACTCGCCCGCCGCGAAACATCCGTCGCGGCTCGTGCGCTGGTGCGCGTCGACCGCCACCGCGCCGTTTTCGATCCGGCAGCCGAGATGGCGCGGCAACACGGTATTCGGCACGAGGCCGAAGCCGCACGCGAGGCGGTCGCAGTCGACGTCGAATTCGCGATCGCCTTGACGGATCCGCACGCGTTCGAGCCGCTGGTCGCCAAATGCCTCGACGACGTGCGCATCGGGCCGATACGCGGCCGTGACGAGCTTCGCGGCCTGCGCGAGCTTCGACGGCCAGCGCCACAGCCCCGCACCGAAACCCGCCACGTCGCCCCATGCCGCCTGTTCGAGCACGTGCGACACGCGCGCGCCGGCCTGCCGGGCCGTCGCCGCACTCGCCAGCAGCAGCGGCCCGCTGCCCGCGATCACCGTGCGCTGCCCGCGCACGTCGAGCCCGTACTTGATCAGCGCCTGCAAGCCGCCCGCGCCGGTCACGCCCGGCAGGGTCCAGCCCGGAAACGGCAGCAGCAGCTCGCGGGCGCCGCAGCAGAGAATCAGCGTCCGGAAATCGAGCAGCAACCCGCGTTCGTCGTCTTCGAGCAGCAGCGTGCCCGGCTGCGTTTCGGCGACGATGCGCGTCGCCGCGAGATGCGTGACGTTCGGCCGCCGCAGCACGGCGAGGCGTTCGGCGGCGGCCGGCGTCGGTGCGGCCGCGGCCGGCTGTCGCCAGATCTGCCCGCCCGCGCGCGGGTTGTCGTCGACGATCGCAACGGTCGCGCCGCTTCGCGCGGCGGCCCGCGCGGCCGACAGCCCGGCCGGGCCCGCGCCGACGATCGCGACGTCGACGCTCAGTCGTTCCTGTTTCATCGCGTGCGCTCCACCTGCATGCCGTCGCGGCACAGCGTCTGGCACGCCAGCCGGCGCCGGCCGTCGATCGTCATCCGGCATTCCTGGCAGATGCCCATTCCGCAAAACGGCGCGCGCGCCGCACCCGTGCACGACACGCGCGTCGTGTCGTCGCCGCTCGCCGCGACGGCGGCCGCGACGGTCGCGCCGTCGGCCACCGTCAGCGCGCGGCCGTCCAGATGAATGATCATGTCAGCCTCCGCCGGGCCGCCCCAAGGAGGCTGACAACCCACTCGCGAGGCGCCTTGCATGGGACCGGAGTAAGCGCTGAAGCGCCACCTCCGGTCGCCAGCGAACGCAGTGAGCGTAGGGGTCGTTTCATGTCAGCGCTCCGGTGACGAGGGACGCGGTCAGGAAGCGTCCCGGCAAATACGGTTCGATATCGATGGGCGGCCGCTCGCCGGCCATCAGCGCGGCGACGAGCCGCGCGCTGCCCGGCGCGGTCGTCACGCCGAGCCCTTCGTGCCCGACCGCGAGCCACACGCCCGGCCGCGCCGGGTGCTCGCCGAGCAGCGGCAGGCCGTCGGGGCTCGCGCAGCGGAAGCCGGTCCATGCGCGGATGCCGTTCAGGTCGGCCAGATCCGGCAGATAATCGACCGCGCGACGCAGCATGCGCGCGAGCACCGGCGGCTCGACCTGCGCGTCCTCGGTGTCGAACTGGCGCGACGAGCCGATCAGCAGCTGGCCGGTCGGCCGCGGCTGCACGTTGAACGCGACCGAGGTGCCATCGCTGGCGTGCGCGCTCGCCGCATAGCCGAGCTCGACGAGCTGGTGCGACACGTGGCCCGGATAGCGGTCGGTAATCAGCAGATGGCCCTTTTTCGGGCGCAGCGGCAGTTCGGGCAGCAGCGTGCGCGCCGCGACGCCGTTCGCGACGATCACACGCTCCGCGCGCAGCACGTCGCCGCTCGCGAGCGTCACGCTCGGGCCGTCGACCGCGACCGCCCGCTCGCGGCGCAACGTGACGCGCGGCGCGCGCTGCAGCAGCCAGTTCGCGGTGACGGGCGCATAGAGAATCGCATCGCCCGGAATCTTCAGCGCGCCGCCGAGGCCCGCGCGCAGCATCGGCTCCAGTCGCGCGAGCGCCGCCGCATCGATCAACTCGCCGGCCACGCCGTGCGCGCCGAGCGCCGCCTGCTTCGCGCGCGCGAGATCCATCTCGTGCGCATCGGCCGCGAGCCACAGCGTGCCGCAGTTGCGATACGCGCAGCCGTCGGGCATCTCGCCGCTCAACGCGCGCCACAGTTCGATCGAGTAATGGCTCAGCGCGAGCTCGGCCGCGTTGTCGTCCATCGCGACGAGGTGCCCCATGCCCGCGCCGGTCGCGCCGCCGCTCGCGTCGTCGACGACGAGCACGCGCAGCCCGCGCTGCGCGAGTTCGTGCGCGCACGCCGCGCCGACGATGCCGGCGCCGATCACGACGACGTCGGTCTTCGTTTCGCTCACGCCCCGATACCCCAGCCGAACGGATCGTCTTCCTCGATCAGCAGCGTCGCTTCCGCGCTCAGGTGCGCGCTGCCGCGGATCGTCGGCACGATGCCGCCGTCGGCCAGCTCGTAACTTGCATGAAACACGCTGCCGATCACGCTCGCCTGCCGCCACACAGCGCCGGGCGCAAGCTTGCCGTCGGCCGCGAGACACGCGAGCTTCGCGCTCGTGCCGGTGCCGCACGGCGACCGGTCGTACGCGAGGCCCGGGCATAGCACGAAGCTGCGGCTGTCGTGCGCGGGATCGTCGGCGAACAGCTCGATGTGATCGATCTCGCCGCCGTTCGCGCCGGTGATGCCCGCGCGTTCGAGCCCTTCGCGCACGGCCGACGCATATGCGGTGAGCGCCGCGACGTTGTCGCCGGCGACACGCTGCCCGTGGTCGCTGATCAGGAAGAACCAGTTGCCGCCCCACGCGACGTCGCCCTTCACGGGGCCGTATCCCGGCACGTCGAGCGCGACGCCTTGCGCGTGGCGATACGCGGGCACGTTGCGCACGCTGACCGACAGGTCGTCGTGCAGCGTCGCCTCGACGGTGCCGACCGGCGTCTCGATCCGGTGCACGCCGGGCGCGATGCGCCCCATGTGATGCAGCGTGCGCACGACGCCGATCGTGCCGTGCCCGCACATCCCGAGATAGCCGCTATTGTTGAAGAAGATCACGCCGGCCGCCGCGTCGGCCGACACCGGGTCGCACAACAGCGCGCCGACCAGCACGTCGCTGCCGCGCGGCTCGAGGATGCACGCGGTGCGGTAACGGTCGTGCTCGCGCGCGAGCACGTCGCGTCGCTCGGCCATGGTGCCGTTGCCGAGCGACGGAAAGCCGGACACGACGAGCCGAGTGGGTTCGCCGCCCGTGTGCGAATCGATGATCTGGATGCGCTTCATCATGAGCCGTCCGAAGTGGGGAAAGGAGCATAGCTTCCTCCGTCGCGCGTCCGTCCGCTTGTGGCTTTTCGATGAGGACGACGACGAAATCGGCATAGTGCGACGCGCCCTTCGCCCCCCTGCCGGCCGCTGTGCCGATTTCGTCATTTTGCTCCGCGATACGACTCAAGCGTGATGGGCGTTTGCGCGGCGATACTGGTTGCCACACCGACATACCCGTCGGCCGACCGATACGAACGTAGGAGATTTCAGTGAGCCGAAACGCCATTCAGTGGACCGGGGTTTTCCCGGCCGTCAGCACCCAGTTCAAGCCGGACTTTTCCCTCGACATCGACGCCACGCACCGCGTGGTCAAGAACCTGGTGAACGACGGCGTGTCGGGCCTCGTGGTCTGCGGCACGGTCGGCGAAAACACGTCGCTGTCGACGAGCGAGAAGCTCCAGGTGATCGAGGCCGCACGCGACGCGGCCGGCGGCAAGATTCCGGTGATCGCCGGCATCGCCGAATTCACGACCGAATTCGCGCGCAATACGGTGCGCGAAGCGCAGCGCGTCGGCGTCGACGGCGTGATGGTGATGCCCGCGCTCGTCTACTCGGCGAAGCCGCACGAAACCGCCGCGCACTTCCGCGCGGTCGCGACGAGCACCGACCTGCCGGTGATGGTCTACAACAACCCGCCGATCTACAAGAACGACGTGACGCCCGACGTGCTGATCGCGCTGCAGGATTGCGAGAACATCGTCTGCTTCAAGGATTCGTCGGGCGATACGCGCCGCTTCATCGATCTGCGCAATGCGGTCGGCGATCGCTTCGTGCTGTTCGCGGGCCTCGACGACGTCGTGGTCGAGAGCATCGCGGTCGGCGCCGAAGGCTGGGTGTCGGGCATGTCGAACGCGTTCCCGAAGGAAGGCGAGACGCTGTTCCGCCTCGCGAAGCAGAAGCGCTTCGACGAAGCGCTCGCGCTGTATCGCTGGTTCATGCCGCTGCTGCACCTCGACGCACGCCCCGACCTCGTGCAGTGCATCAAGCTGTGCGAGGAACTGGTCGGCCGCGGCAGCGCGGTCACGCGCCCGCCGCGCCTCGCGCTGCAAGGCGACACGCTCGCTGAAGTGAAGGCCATCGTCGCGAAGGCGCTCGACACGCGCCCGGCGCTGCCCGACGTCGGTCTCTGATCGACGCCCCGCGGCGGCGCACGGGTTTGCACCGTGCGTCGCCGTCCGCGGTCCGGCATGGCTCGCGGCCCCGCTCACCCCGGCGCCACCCCACGCAGCGCGTGAACGGGCCGCGGCCCGCCCCGGTCGTTCGAACCGGGCGACGCCGGCCGGCAGGCGTGCGCACTGCTCCGTCGGAGCGCGCGCCACGCGCGCCTGCACCGACATTCCCCCAGGAGACACGCCCATGCCAGGCCAAGGCAATGCACACCCGTCTGTCCCGCTTTCCCGTTCCGCGCGCCCCGGCGCGGGTCACGGCAAGTTCAAGAAACAGCTGTCGCTGACCGATCTCACGTTCATCGGTCTGGGCGCCATTTTCGGTTCGGGGTGGCTGTTCGCCGCGAGTCACGTATCGACGATCGCGGGCCCGGCCGGCATCTTCTCGTGGCTGCTCGGCGGCTTCGCGGTGCTGCTGCTCGGCATCGTCTACTGCGAACTCGGCGCCGCACTGCCGCGCGCGGGCGGCGTGGTGCGCTACCCGGTGTTCTCGCACGGCCCGCTGCTCGGCTACCTGATGGGCTTCATCACGCTGATCGCCTTTTCGAGCCTGATCGCGATCGAAGTCGTCGCCGCGCGCCAGTATGCGGCCGCGTGGTTTCCGGGCCTGACGGTCGAAGGATCGAGCGACCCGACCACCGTCGGCTGGCTCGTGCAGGCCGCGCTGCTCTGCTTCTTCTTTTACCTGAACTATTCGAGCGTGAAGACGTTCGCGAAGGCGAACAACGTCATCAGCGTCTTCAAGTTCATCGTGCCGCTCGCGGTGATCGGCGTGCTGTTCACGTTCTTCAAGCCCGCGAACCTGACCGTGCACGGCTTCGCGCCGTTCGGCATGCCGGGCATCGAGATGGCCGTGTCGGCCGGCGGCATCATTTTCGCGTATCTCGGACTCACGCCGATCGTGTCGGTCGCGAGCGAGGTGCGCAATCCGCAGCGCACGATCCCGATCGCGCTGATCCTGTCGATCCTGCTGTCGACGCTGATCTACGTGCTGCTGCAACTCGCGTTCATCGGCAGCATTCCCACCGACATGCTCGCCGCCGGCTGGCACGACGTGAGCAAGGCGTTCTCGCTGCCGTACCGCGACATCGCGCTTGCGCTCGGCGTCGGCTGGCTCGCGGTGATGGTCGTCGCCGACGCGATGATCTCGCCGAGCGGCTGCGGCAACATCTACATGAATGCGACGCCGCGCGTGGTCTACGGCTGGGCGAAGACGGGCACGTTCTTCAAGGTGTTCACGCGCGTCGACGAAGCGTCGGGCATCCCGCGCGCGGGCCTGTGGCTCACGTTCGGCCTCGCGATCTTCTGGACACTGCCGTTCCCGTCGTGGGAAGCGCTGATCAACATCGTGTCGGCCGCGCTGGTGCTGAGCTATGCGGTCGCGCCCGTGTCGGTCGCCGCGTTGCGCCGCACCGCGCCCGAGCTGCCGCGGCCGTTCCGCGCCAGCGCGTTCGGCCTCACCGGCCCCGCGTCGTTCGTGATCGCCGCGCTGATCGTCTACTGGTCGGGCTGGAGCACGGTGTCCTGGCTGCTCGGGCTGCAGATCGCGATGTTCGTCATCTATCTCGCGTGCCGCCGCTGGGTGCCGACCGCGCACCTGAGCCTCGCCGAGCAGGTGCGTTCGTCCGCGTGGCTGATCGCGTTCTATGCGGCGATGATCGTGCTGTCGTATCTCGGCGGCTTCGGCGGCACGGGCCGGCTCGCGCATCCGTACGACACGGTCGTCGTCGCGGCCGTCGCGCTCGTCATCTACTACTGGGGCGCGAATACCGGCGTGCGCGCCGACAAGCTGCAACTCGACGACGACGAGGACTGACGCGCCCGCGCACTTTTCCCGTCCTTTTCCCCTTCCATCGGCCGGGCGCACCACGCCCGGCCCTGCTTTTTTCCGAGGAAAACCATGCAACTCACAGGTCAGCTCCTGATCGGCCAGTCGGCCGTCGCCGGACAGAACGGCACCCTCCACGCGCTCGCCGCCGCCACCGGCGAACCGCTCGACCCCGCGTTCGGCGGCGCGAGCCTGCACGATCTGGAAACGGCGTGCGCGCTCGCCGACGACGCGTTCGACACATATCGCGAAACGTCGCTCGAAGCGCGCGCCGCGTTCCTCGACGCGATCGGCCGCCGCATCATGGCGCTCGGCGACGACCTGATCGAGCGCTGCGTCGTCGAAACGGGGCTGCCGCGTGCGCGCATCGAAGGCGAACGCGGCCGCACGGTCGGCCAGCTCGCGCTGTTCGCGTCGCTGGTGCGGGACGGCGGCTTTCTGGACGCGCGGATCGACCCGGCGCGCCCCGAGCGCAAGCCGCTGCCGCGCGTCGACCTGCGCCTGCGCAACGTCGCGGTCGGGCCGGTGGCCGTGTTCGGCGCGTCGAACTTCCCGCTCGCGTTCTCGGTGGCCGGCGGCGACACGGCGTCGGCGCTGGCGGCCGGCTGCCCGGTGATCGTCAAGGCGCATTCGGCGCATCCGGGCACGTCGGAACTCGTCGGCCGCGCGATCCAGCAGGCCGCGCGCGAATGCGGGATGCCGGCCGGCGTGTTCTCGCTGCTGTTCGACGCGTCGCGCGAGATCGGCCAGGCCCTCGTCGCCGACCCGCGCATCAAGGCCGTCGGTTTCACCGGCTCGCGCCGCGGCGGCGTGGCGCTGATGCATATCGCGGCGGCGCGAGCCGAGCCGATTCCGGTCTACGCGGAAATGAGCTCGATCAATCCCGTGCTGCTGTGTCCCGCCGCGCTGGAGGCCCGTCACGACACCATCGCACCGCAGTTCGTCGCGTCGCTCACGCTCGGCGCCGGCCAGTTCTGCACGAATCCGGGCCTCGTGCTCGCGGTCGACGGCCCCGCGCTGCGCGCGTTCGAAGCCGCGGCGGCCGACGCCGTGCGTACCGTAGCCGCGCAGACGATGCTGACTCCGGCCATCCACGCGAGCTATGCGCTAGGCGTCGCGGCGCTGCGCGATCACGCGGCCGTCGAACTGTTGGCCGAAGGCGTCGGAGGCGGCCCCCATCAGGCCCGCGCGGCGCTGTTCGCCACCTCCGCCGACGCGTTCATCGCCCACCCCGAACTGCGCGACGAAATGTTCGGCCCCGCGTCGCTGATCGTGCGCTGCCCGGACGCCGACACGTTGCATCGCGTGCTGAAATCGCTCGAAGGCCAGTTGACGATCGCCGCGCATCTCGCCGACGGCGACGCGGCGCTGTTCGCCGCGCTGCGTCCGACGCTCGAACGCAAGGCCGGCCGCATTCTCGTGAACGGCTTCGGCACGGGCGTCGAAGTCGGCCACGCGATGGTGCACGGCGGCCCGTTCCCGGCGACGTCCGACACACGCACGACGTCCGTCGGCGCGCGCGCGATCGAGCGCTTCCTGCGCCCCGTGTCGTACCAGGACGTACCGGACGCGCTGCTGCCGGACGCGCTCCGCAGCAGCAATCCGCTGCACGTGCCGCAACGCATCGACGGCGTGCCCGCCGCGCGCGAGGTGGAGCATGTCTGAGCACACCGCCGAAGTCGTGCTGTCGCTCGACGAAGTCCACGCGCTCGCGCTGCGCGTGCTGACGCACCACGGGATGTCCGACGCGCACGCGCGGGCCATCGCCAACGTGATCACGCAGGGTCAGCGCGACGAATGCCATTCGCACGGCGTGTACCGGCTGCTCGTCTGCGTGCGCTCGCTGAAGAAAGGCAAGGTCGATCCGCAGGCCGTGCCGACGTTGCGCAAGCTGTCGTCGTCGATCGTCGCGGTCGACGCGCATCGCGGCTTCTCGCTGCTGAGCTTCGAAACCGGGCTGCCCGTGCTCGTCGAGATGACGAAGCAGCACGGCATCGCCGCGATGACGATCAACCGCTGCTACCACTTCTCCGCGCTGTGGCCCGAGGTCGAGGCGATCGCGGCCGAAGGGCTGGTCGGCATCGCGATGAACCCGAGCCATAGCTGGGTCGCGCCGGAAGGCGGCCGCGAACCGGTGTTCGGCACCAACCCGATCGCGTTCGCGTGGCCGCGCCCGGGCGGCGAGCCGTTCGTGTTCGATTTCGCGACGAGCGCGATCGCACGCGGCGACATCGAACTGCACGCGAAACAGGGCAAGGCGATTCCGGCGCACTGGGCGATCGACGCGGACGGCCAGCCGACCACCGACCCGAAGGCCGCGCTGCAAGGCGCGATGCGCACGTTCGGCGGCCACAAGGGCTCGGCGCTCGCGGCGATGGTCGAGCTGCTCGGCGGCGCGCTGATCGGCGACATGACGAGCCGGGAATCGATGGACTTCGACGAAGGCGTCGGCGCGACGCCGTGCCACGGCGAACTCGTGATCGCGTTCGATCCGAAGGTGTTTCTCGGCGACGATCTCGACGCGGGGCTCGCGCGCGGCGAGCGGATGTTCGAATCGATCGTCGCGCAGGGCGCGCGGCTGCCGTCGCAACGGCGCTTCGACGCCCGCGCGCGCAGCATCGCGAACGGCGTGCGGATTCCGAAGCCGCTATACGACGAGATCCTGACGCTGCTCGACTGACGCGCGATCGAGCGGCGCGACGCGGCTCCGTCGTCGGGGCAACCGGCGATGAAGCCGCCGCCCGGTTGCGCCGGGGATGGCCTGCGTCGGGCCGCTACCTGCTTGGTGGGCTTGCTGGCCTTGCTGGCCTTGCTGGCCTTGGGGGCCTTGGGGACCTTGGGGACCTTGGGGGGCCTTGGGGCCTCGGTGCACTCGGCCGCCCCACCCGCGCCGCTCGCCCGCTCCCGCCGCCGCCGCCGCGGGCCCGGCGGCTGTGGGATAATCGTGGAGTTTGCCCAGGGCGCAGCTCAAGAGGTTGTTCGCACGGGCGCGAGAGAGGCCTTTATTCCGGTGCCTCCACCCTTTTCCCGCGATATTTCTTCAGCCATCACCATGCCCACTTACCGTTCCAAAACCTCCACCGCCGGCCGCAACATGGCAGGTGCGCGCTCGCTGTGGCGCGCCACCGGCATGAAAGACGACGATTTCTCGAAACCGATCATCGCGGTCGTCAACTCGTTCACGCAATTCGTGCCCGGGCACGTGCACCTGAAGGATCTCGGCCAGCTCGTCGCGCGCGAAATCGAGGCCGCAGGCGGCGTCGCGAAGGAATTCAACACGATCGCGGTCGACGACGGCATCGCGATGGGCCACGACGGCATGCTCTATTCGCTGCCGAGCCGCGACATCATCGCCGACTCGGTCGAATACATGGTGAACGCGCACTGCGCGGACGCGATGGTGTGCATCTCGAACTGCGACAAGATCACGCCGGGGATGCTGATGGCCGCGATGCGCCTGAACATCCCGGTGATCTTCGTGTCGGGCGGCCCGATGGAAGCCGGCAAGACGCGCCTCGCGAACCCGGTCACCAAAGCCATCGAACTGAAGAAGCTCGACCTCGTCGACGCGATGGTGATCGCGGCCGACCAGTCGTATTCGGACGCCGACGTCGCCGAAGTCGAACGCTCGGCGTGCCCGACCTGCGGCTCGTGCTCGGGCATGTTCACCGCGAACTCGATGAACTGCCTGACCGAAGCGCTCGGCCTGTCGCTGCCCGGCAACGGCACGGTGGTCGCCACCCACGCCGACCGCGAACAACTGTTCAAGCGCGCCGGCCGCCGCATCGTCGAACTGACGCGCCAGCATTACGAGCAGGACGACGAACGCGTGCTGCCGCGCTCGGTCGGCTTCAAGGCATTCGAGAACGCGATGACGCTCGACATCGCGATGGGCGGCTCGACCAACACGATCCTGCACCTGCTGGCGATCGCGCGCGAAGCCGGCATCGACTTCACGATGAAGGACATCGACCGCCTGTCGCGCATCGTGCCGCAGCTGTGCAAGGTCGCGCCGAACACGAACAAGTACCACATCGAGGACGTGCACCGCGCCGGCGGCATCATGGCGATCCTCGGCGAACTGGACCGCGCCGGCAAGCTGCACACCGACGTGCCGACCGTGCACGCGCCGACGCTGAAGGATGCGCTCGACCAGTGGGACATCGTCCGCACGCAGGACGAAGCGGTCCGCACGTTCTATCAGGCCGGCCCGGCCGGGATTCCGACGCAGGTCGCGTTCAGCCAGAACACGCGCTGGCCGAGCCTCGACCTCGACCGCGCCGAAGGCTGCATCCGCTCGTACGAACATGCGTTCTCGAAGGAAGGCGGCCTCGCGGTGCTGACGGGCAACATCGCGCTCGACGGCTGCGTGGTGAAGACGGCCGGCGTCGACGAAAGCATCCTCGTGTTCGAAGGCTCGGCGCACGTGACCGAATCGCAGGACGAAGCGGTCGAGAACATCCTGAACGACAAGGTCAAGGCCGGCGACGTGGTGATCGTGCGCTACGAAGGCCCGAAGGGCGGCCCGGGCATGCAGGAGATGCTCTACCCGACCAGCTACATCAAGTCGAAGGGGCTCGGCAAGGCGTGCGCGCTGCTGACGGACGGCCGTTTCTCGGGCGGTACGTCGGGTCTGTCGATCGGCCACTGCTCGCCCGAAGCGGCAGCGGGCGGCGCGATCGGCCTCGTGCGCGACGGCGACCGGATCCGCATCGACATTCCGAACCGCACGATCGACGTGCTCGTGTCGGACGAGGAACTGGCGCGCCGCCGCGACGAGCAGAACGCGAAGGGCTGGAAGCCGGCGCAGCCGCGTCCGCGCAAGGTGTCCGCAGCGCTGAAGGCGTACGCGAAGCTCGTCATGTCGGCCGACAAGGGCGCGGTGCGCGATCTGTCGCTGCTCGACGACTGACGCGTGACGGCCGGTCGTGCGAACGGCCTGCCCCGCCCGATCGCAAAGCCGCTCTCCGGAGCGGCTTTTTTTCGTCCGGAGCCCGGCGCGCCCGCGGCGCCGGCGCGATCAGTGCCGGGGTTCGTCCGGGCCGCCGCCGTGGTTACCGCCGCCGTTTCCGCCGCCCTGCGGCCGCGCATAACCGTCGCCGCCCCTGCCGCCCTGCCGCACCGGTGGCATCGTGCGGACCTCGCCGCCCGGCGCGGGCGGCGGGCGCAGCACGGCCGGCGGCGGACCGGCGGGACGCGCATTGCCCGCGCCACCCGGCATCGGCGTCGGCGCGGGCGCCGGACTGGCCGGTCGCGCATTGCCGGCCCCGCCCGGCATCGGCGTCGGCGCGGCCGGCGGCGGCATGCGGTTCGCACCGTTCCAGCCGCCGCGCGTCGCCGACGGCCGCGTGTCATGCACGGGCGGCGGCCCGCCCGGCGCGACCTGCATCGGCGCGCCCGGTTGCGGACGCCCTTGCCCAGGCGGCATGCCTCCTGGGCCGAGCCTCGGCTCGGGACGATGCGCCCACCGATCGCGCTCGGGATACCACGGGCGGTGCCGGTAATAGCGATCCCAATACGCGCCGATCGCGAATCCGGTCACCGGCACGCCGATGATCGCGCCGTACTCGAGCAACGGCACGTAGCTGCCCTGGTACGGATAGTCGAGCAACTGCGCATCGATCCAGCCGCGCACGCCCGGCAGCGCGACGTCGCACCACGTGTAGTCGCTCAGGCAGCCGAATACGTCCAGCGCGGTGCCGGGCGGAATCTGCGCGACCACCGGATAATCGGGCGCCGGCCCCGCAAACAACTCGGCCGGCGAGTTCGTGTAAGCGCTGCTCTGCGCATCGGCCACGCCCGGCGCGGCCACCAGGCCGGCCAGGACGACACACAGACTTCGGATAATCGTGTTCCTCATGATGCTCTCCCGCGCAGCGCCGCCGCGCGCCGGTCAGTGTCGATGGCCGCCGCCCCAATGGCCACCACCCCCGCGGCCCCCGCCCCAATGCCCGCCGCCCCACGGACGATGCCAGTAGCCACCTCGCCCGCCCCAGTATCCGCCACCGCCCCAGCGGCCCCAGAAGCCGATCGTCACGGGCGGCCCGTACCAGCCGGAGTAGTACGCCGGGTAGTAATACGGATACGGCGGCGGCACGTAGGCCGGGGCGACATACACCGGCACCGCCGTGCCGGCGTCGACCTGCGCCTGCGGCACGGTCGACGGGGGTGGACCGGGCGCAGTCGGTGCGGCCGGAATCTCGCGCTGCGTCACCGTGGCGGGCACCGGCGCGTAATAAGGTGCATAACCATAAGGGCTCGTGTAGTAGCAGCCGCCAAGCGTCAATGCGGCCAGCGCGACGACGGCGGGCCTCGCGGCGGAAATCGGGTTCATCTCGTACTCCGGCAGAATCGGCGCGCCGCCGCCGGGCGCGCGCGTCACTCTAGCTTACGTCCGCTGCAGATTTCCGCGCGTATGATCGGTTACTTTTTGTTTCCTGCTCCGGAAGGCTGCGCGGGCACGCCGCGTGCTGGCCCGTCCGCGGCGCCGGCGTTGAAGTTGGCGCAAATGCCCTCAACTTGAACGATGTCGGGCTGACCGGCGCGGACGGGCGTCCGCGACCCACCGGCACCCGCAAACCGGCGAGCTTCGGCCCGCCCTGACAGGAACGCGGCTCGCGCCGCCATCGACATGACTACGCCACGCCCCACTCCCCGGGCGGACACACCGCTCGATCCGATCATCCAGCTGCTGGCGCTCGCCGGCGAGCAGGGTTATCTGACGCACGCCGATCTCGTCGACGCACTGCCGCCCGAAAGCGACAGCCCCGACGCGCTCGAGGTCGTGCGCGCCGCGCTGGCCGACATCGGCATCGCGGTACTCGACGAGCCGGCCGTGCCTGCACCGTTCGCCGGCGCGGCGCCGGCCGAGGTCGATCGCGACGCGCTCGACGAAGGCCGGGCCATGCTCGGCGACCTCGCGCGCGGCACGAGCGCGTCGACCGATCCGCTCGCGCTCTACATGCGGCGCATGCACGCGGTGCCGCTGCTCACGCGTGAAGGCGAAATCGTGCTCGCGCGCGAGATCGAGACGGGACGACACCAGGTACTGCATGCGATTGCCGGTTATCCGCCCGCGGTCGACGCGCTGCTACAGCGCCATCGCGCGACGGGTACAAGCGGATCGTCCGATGAAGAGGATGGCGAAACGCCCGCGCCCGCCCGCTACGACGCGCTGCACGCAGCGGTATCGGCGTTGCGCGGCGCATTGCATGCGCAGGGCAGCCGTTCGGCCGAGTACCGCGACGCGCGCAACCACGTGGCGACCCTGCTCGGTTCGCTCGCGTGGGTGGCGCCGGCCGTCGACGACGCTAGCCGTGCCGTGCGCACGCTCGCCACCGCTCGCGACGATCCGTCGGCGGCCGACGACGCCGCGTGCTTCGACGCGGTCGCGCGGCGCGCACTCGCAGCCGCGTTGAGCGACGGCCAGCAGAAAGTGCGCGATGCCACGCGCGCGATGCTGGAGGCGAACCTGCGGCTCGTGCTGTCGATCGCGCGCAAGTACCTGAACCGCGGCGTCGACCTGTCCGACCTCGTGCAGGACGGTTGCCTCGGCCTGATGCGCGCGATCGAGAAATTCGAATACCGGCGCGGGTTCAAGTTCTCGACCTATGCGACCTGGTGGATTCGCCAGGCGATCGCGCGCGCGGTCGCGGATCGCTCGCGCACGATCCGCGTGCCGGTGCACGTCGGCGACCAGTACCAGCGCGTGCAGCGGCATGCGCTGCGCTTTCGCCAGCGCACCGGCCGGCGGGCCACGCCGGCCGAGCTCGCGGCCGAAGCCGGCCTCGACGAAGGCAAGGTGCGCGCGGTGCTCGCGCTGCCGGCCGAGCCGGTCTCGCTCGACACGCCGCTGCCCGACGCGGACACCGGCCTCGTGGAGCTGATCGAGGATCAGGCATCGGCCAGCCCGTTCGAGCAACTGGCCGACACGCGCATGCGCGAATGCGTGCGGGCGCTGCTGCGCTCGGTCACGCCGACCGAGGCCGACGTGCTGCGCCGGCGGTTCGGCCTCGGCGGCGCCGAACCCGACACCTACGACGCAATCGCGCAGGATGCGGGGATGTCGCGCGAGCGCGTGCGGCAGATCGAGAAACGGGCGCTCGCCGCGCTGCGTACGGCCGCCGAGGCCGAGAACGCGCAGTCGTTTCTCGACGCGTAACCGCCTCGCGCAGCGCACGGTCATGCCCCATTCCGGCACGACCGTGCGCTGCGCGCCTGTGTTACGTTTGCCATTGACGCGCATCAAGTTTCCTTGATCGCGCGTCGCGACAATGGTTGACAGCCGACCGGCGCATCGTTCGCCGCGTCCATTCCGTTTGAGCTTTCCGGGTCCCTTGCCATGCAGTCGACCGTCAGCCAGACGTACGAGGAAAACCGGCCTGTCGCGGCCTGCCTGCGCGAGGCCGCGCAGTGGCTCGTCGACCAGGGCGCGAACCCTTACCGGGCCGCCGCGTACCGCGCGGCAGCCGATACGGTCGACGCGCTCGACCGCGACATCCGTACCGTGTTCGATACCGGCGGCGTCGAGGCGCTCGGCGCGCTGCCCGGCATCGGCGCGGGCGTCGCGCAGGCGATCGCCGAACTGCTGGTGACGGGGCGCTGGCGCCAGCTCGACCGCTTGCGCGGCGACGCGGAACGCGCGTCGGCCTTCGAAGCGGTGCCGGGCATCGGCCACGCGCTCGCGCTGCGCATTCACGATGCGCTGCACATCGATACACTGGAGGAACTCGAGCGCGCGGCCCGCAACGGCCAGCTCGAAACGATCGCGGGCGTCGGCCCGCGACGCGCGGCCGGCATCCGCGCCGCGCTCGACGACGTGCTGAGCCGCCGCCGGCGCTGGCAAGGTCACATGCAACACGCGGGCCGCGGCACGGAACCGCCCGTCGAACTGCTGCTTTACATCGATCGCCAGTACCGCAACAAGGCGGCAGCCGGCGTGCTGCCGACGCTCGCGCACCGGCGCCTGAACGCGGACGGTTACGTGCCGCCGCCCGTGATGCACATGACCAAGGGCGGTTGGCATTTCACGGTGCTGAGCCAGCATGCGGCCATGCGCACGCCGGAAGCCGAGCGCCCGACCGACTGGGTTTCGCTCTACTTCTACGACGCCGTGCAATGCGAGCATCAGCGCACCGTGTTCACCGAAACGGACGGCGCGCTCGCCGGCAAGCGGATCGTGCGCGGGCGCGAGATGGAGTGCCGCGTGTATTACGCGGGGTGAATCAGGCGTCTGCGGTTTCGAGGCGGTACGGGGGGCATCGCCTTCTCACGATTCGGCGCGTCGCCGCCGTTAGGTCGCACGTCGCCGCCCTCCTGCCGAACCGCTACCGTATCGCCCGCCTCGCGCCCGCTCGCCGCCTACGCACCTTCCGCCTTCGCGCGGCGCGCCGGATGACGATGCGCGGCAATGCGCAGCAGCTTCTGGAACGACGGGCATTCGAGATGGTTCGCGGCCGGGCACACGGCCGCATGCCGCAGCGCATCGCGCACCGCGCCGAGACGGCGGATCGTGCGGTCGAGCTCGTCGGCCTTCCCGTCGAGTTTCGCACGATCGATCGCGGGCCGCCCGTCCGCGCCGACCATCGCGAGGATGTCGTCGAGCGAGAAACCGGCCTCGCGGCCGAGCGCGATCAACGCCAGGCGTTCCAATACCGACGCGTCGTATTGCCGCCGCAGCCCGTGCCGGCCGATCGGAACGATCAGCCCCTTTTCCTCGTAATAGCGCAGTGTCGACGCGGGCAATCCCGTGCGCCGCGCGACGTCCGCAATATCCAGTCGGCTCATGCTTGACCTCAAGTGAACTTGAAGCTGCAAGATAGTCGCCCGAGTCCATGAAGACAAGCCCGGCCCATCATGAAACCGCTGAATCCGCGTCGTATTCCGCTGTACTGCATCCCCATCGCCGCCCGCTGTGGAGGGGCGCGATGAGCATGCCCGACGTCCTGCTCGAACTGCCGTTGATCGGCGCGGGGGCCACGCTCGTGATGGATCTGTGGACGCTGTTCCGGCGGCGCGCGTTCGGCATTCCGTCGCTCGACTACGCGCTGGTCGGCCGCTGGCTCGGCCACATGACGCACGGCCGGTTCCGGCATGCGTCGATCGTCGCCGCCGCACCCGTGCGCGGCGAACGCGCACTCGGCTGGATCGCGCATTACGCGATCGGCATCGCGTTCGCGGCACTGCCCGTGCTGATCGCCGGCCCCGCGTGGATCAGCGCGCCGACGCCGCTTCCCGCACTCGTCGCCGGGCTCGCGAGCGTGGTCGCGCCGTTCTTCGTGATGCAGCCGGCGTTCGGCTTCGGTATCGCGGCGTCGCGTACGCCGCAACCGGGCGTCGCGCGCCGGCGCAGCGTCGTCACGCATCTGTCGTATGGGGTGGGACTCTATCTCGCGGCGTACACACTCGCGGCGCTGGCCGGTTGACCCGCGCCCCGGCGTACGCCCAGCCGCCCGTGCGGCGCGCCTTCACTGTCGTTCTACGCGCGGCCGAGACTGCATAAAGCATTCTCGCTGCCCTGTGCACCGACCGGGCGCCCACGTCACTCGCCGCCGCAGTCGATCAGGTTGCGGCGCACGCGCCCGAGCAACCGCACCAGCGTATCGCGCTCGTCGGGCGTGAAGCCGCGCAGCCCGTCGTCGGCGACCGTATCGCCCACCTCCAGCATCTGCGGAAAGATCTCGCGCGACTTGTCGGTGAGCCGGATCACGAACGCGCGGCGGTCGTCGTCGTTCGCGATGCGTTCGATCCAGCCATAGCTTTCCATCCGATCGAGCAGCCGCGTGAGCGAGATCGGCGTGATCTCGAGCCATTCGGCGAGGCGTGCCTGGTTCATCTCGCCCTTCCACGTCAGGTAAGCGAGCACGCGGCTTTGCGCCCGCGTCAGCCCGATGCGCTTCGCGCGCCGGTCGAACAGGCGACCGTTCAGGCGGGCCACGTCGGCGATCAGATAACCGATCCGGTTCTCGTAGGTCTTGTCCATGCGGCGATTATAGGGTCAACCCGGAACCGGCCCACGGCTCGCGCCCCGGACATAAGCGAATATATAATAAGCACACTTATAATTTGCGCCACACCGGATCGCCGACCACGCCGACCACCCCACGGAGACACGCGCTTGAACCCCGCCGCCGCCGCGCCCGCCGCGCCCGCCCTGAACCGGCCGATGCTGACCTTGTCGATCATGCTCGCCACGCTGATCCAGACCCTCGACAGCACGATCGCGAACGTCGCGCTGCCGCACATGCAGGGCACGCTGTCCGCGTCGCAGGACGAGATCACGTGGGTGCTGACCTCCTACATCGTCGCCGCGGCGATCGCGACGCCGCTCACGGGCTGGCTGTCCGACCGGTTGAGCGTGAAGCGGCTGCTGATCGTGTCGATCGCGGGCTTCACGGTGGCGTCGGCGCTGTGCGGTCTGTCGGAGACGCTCGTGCAGATCGTCGGCGCGCGATTGCTGCAAGGCGTGTTCGGCGCCGCGCTGGTGCCGCTGTCGCAGTCGATCCTGCTCGACATCAACCCGCGCGAGAAACAGGGCCAGGCGATGGCGATCTGGGGAATGGGCGTGATGGTCGGCCCGATCCTCGGCCCGACGCTCGGCGGCTGGCTCACCGACAGCTACAACTGGCGCTGGGTGTTCTTCATCAACGTGCCGATCGGCGCATTCGCGCTGGCCGGCGTGATGACCTTCCTGCCCGGGCGCCCGCCGCGCCCGCACGTGAAATTCGACGCATTCGGCTTCGCGACGCTTGCGCTCGCGATCGGCGCATTCCAGGCGATGCTCGACCGCGGCGAACAGCTCGACTGGTTCGGTTCATACGAGATCCGCATCGAGGCACTCGTCGCGGCGCTCGGCTTCGCGTTCTTCCTCGTGCATACGGCGACCGTCGGCAAGGCGTCGTTCTTCAAGTCGGAACTGCTGCGTGACCCGAACTTCGCGACCGGCACGCTGTTCATCTTCGTGGTCGGCGCGGTGCTGTACGCGACCCGCGCGCTGCTGCCGCCGATGCTGCAGAACCTGATGGGCTACCCGGTCGCGACGACGGGCCTCGTCACCGCGCCGAGCGGCGCCGGCACGATGATCGCGATGCTGTTCGTCGGGCGATTGTTGAAGTACGTGGACGCGCGGGCGCTGCTGTTCGCCGGGCTGGCGATTTCCGCGCTCGCGCTGTGGCAGATGATGCAGTACACGATCGTGCTGTCCGAGGCGGACATCGTGTGGCCCGGCGTGATCCAGGGCTTCGGACTCGGGCTCGTGTTCGTGCCGCTGAGCGCGCTGTCGTTCTCGACGCTGCCGCCCGAGCTGCGCGCGGACGGCACGGCCACCTACAGCCTGATGCGCAATATCGGCAGCAGTATCGGCATCTCGATCGTGCAGACGCTGATGACGCGCAATACGCAGGTCGCGCACGCCGACCTCGCGACCCACGTCACGCCGTTCGACCCGGCCGTGCAGGCGCTGGCGGGCAGCCGCGTCGACATCGCGCTGCTCGACCGCACGATCAACCAGCAGGCGGCGATGATCGCGTACCTGAACGACTTCAAGCTGATGTTCGTCGCGACGCTGCTGATGATCCCGCTGTTGCTGCTGATCCGCCCGCCGCAGAAAACGGCGAGCGTCGACGTCGCGCATGCGGCGATGGATTGACGATGCATAGGACGTGCGCGCAGCGCGTGCGCCGCACGCATGCCAGTCGCTCAGGCCTTCATCGAGCCGGTCCGCACGTAGCGCTCGTGCCACGACAGCGCCTCGGCGAGCAGATGCGGGGTGTGCTTGCCGAAACTCTCGCGCGACGCGCGCTCGAAATAGTCCTCGAGCATCGGCCGGTAGTCCGGGTGCGCACAGGTCGCGATGATCTTGCGCGCGCGCTGCTTCGGCGACAGGCCGCGCAGGTCGGCCAGCCCCTGCTCGGTGACGACCACCGCGACGTCGTGCTCGGTATGGTCGACGTGGCTCGCCATCGGCACGATGCGCGAGATCGCGCCGCCCTTCGCGGTACTCGCCGACATGAAGCACGACAGATAGCCGTTGCGCGCGAAGTCGCCCGAGCCGCCGATGCCGTTCTGGATCTTCGTGCCCATCACGTGCGTCGAGTTCACGTTGCCGTAGATGTCGGCCTCGATCATCCCGTTCATCGCGATGCAGCCGAGCCGGCGCACGAGTTCCGGATGGTTGCTGATCTCCTGCGGGCGCAGCACGATCTTCTCGCGGAACGTCGCGATCTCGTCGGCGAAACGCTGCACGGCGGCCGGACTCAGCGACAGCGCGGTGGCCGACGCGAAGCTCAGCGTGCCGTCGTCGAGCAGGTCGAGCATGCCGTCCTGGATCACCTCGGTGTAGGCCGTCAGGTTCGAGAAGCCGGCCGAGCTGAGTTCCGCGAGCACCGCGTTCGTGATGTTGCCGACGCCCGACTGCAGCGGCAGCAGGTTTTCCGGCAGGCGGCCGCGCTTCACTTCGTGGCGCAGGAAGTCGATCAACTGCAGCGCGATCTGCTTGGACGTCGCATCCGGCGCGGAGAATGCATTGCTGCGATCGGGCGCGTCGGTCTCGACGATCGCGACGATCTTGTCGGCCGGGCAACGCAGATACGGCTCGCCGATCCGGTCGTCGCTCTTCGTCAGCGGAATCGGCTTGCGGTGCGGCGGCAGCGCGGTGCCGTAGTAAATGTCGTGCATCCCGTCGAGGCCGAGCGGCTGGCGCGTATTCACTTCGAGGATCACGTGCTTCGCACGCTCGAGCCAGGTCTTGTTGTTGCCGATCGACGCGGACGGGATCAGCAGCCCGTCCTCGCGGATGCCCGCGACTTCGACGATCGCGACGTCGAGATCGCCGTACAGCCCGAACCACGCGTATTGCGCGACGTGGCTCAGGTGGACGTCCTGGTAATCGACTTCACCGCCGTTGATCTTGTCGCGCAGCGTCGGGTCGGACTGGTACGGCAGCCGCATCGAGATGCCGTCGGTGCGGGCGAGCGCGCCGTCGAGTTCGGGTGCGGTCGACGCGCCCGTCAGCACGTTGATCCGGAAGTCCTCGCCGCGCGCGTGCGCCGCGTCGATGTGGGCGGCAAGCGCGGCCGGCACGGCCTTCGGATAGCCCGACCCGGTGAAGCCGCTCATGGCGACGGTCATGCCGGGGCGGATCAGCGCGGCGGCTTCGTCGGCGGTGCGGACGAGCGAACGCAGGGCGGGAGCGAGGATGCGTGAAGAAGACATGGCTGGTTATCTGACGCTTTGGTCTGTCGTTGACGTCGCGGGGGGTGTCTCCTGAGCGACGCGAAGCCCTTGAGGCCGCGAGGGGCGGCCCGGCACCACGGGCACGGTCGGAGTATCGCAGAGGCCATCGCCGCGAAATGTCCGCCGGATGCAAAAGATCCTTGCCGGATTTGCCGGGTATCGAACGAGCGTTCTGTGACAGGCGATCCGCCCGCGCCGGACGCGCGCGAAAGGGACGCGAAAGCATCGGGCGAATCGCCGGTTCGCGATCGCCGGCCGTCGCGTATCGATCGGCCGATTTGAATCGACATTGACGACCTTTGGCTCGGTAATCGCCGATACCCGCCCGGCGCGGCCGATTGTCGCCCGATGCGGTTTTTCCGGCGCTGACGGAGATCAAGCTCGCATGGGCTGCGCCACACCCGCCGGGCGGCGCGAAAAACACCGCCTCGTCGGCCCGCGAGGGCCGTCCGGCCTTGACAGGCGCGCGACGCGAACCACACTGGAAGCGGGCCCGGCCGCCGGGTTGGCCGCCTCGTTCGCAGGTGCGTTTTTGAACCGGCCGATGCCTGCAAGACGCGGTAACACTCCCGCATGTCAGGACATTGATCGAATAAAAAGCACCAAATTACAATTCCGTATATATTTCGCCGATGGACCAAAGAAAAACCGCCAAACGCCCCGAGCCGCCCCCGCCACGCACCTGGGATGCGCGGCTCGCGCGCTCGCTTGTCCGGCCGCTCGTCGATACGCCGGTCACGCCGAATCACCTCACCACCCTTCGTCTGCTGATCGGCCTCGCCGGCGCCTGGTGCCTCGCGCACGGCGGCTTCGGCTGGAGCAATGCAGGCGCGTTCCTGATCGTGCTGTCGAACTTCGTCGATCACACCGACGGCGAACTCGCGCGCATCAGCGGCAAGTCCAGCAAGATCGGTCATTTTTACGACCTCGCGGCCGATGCGCTCGTCACGGTCGCGCTATTCGTCAGCATGGGCGTCGGCATCGTCGCCCAGGGCGGCCAGATGGCCGCGTCGCCGGTGCTGCTCGGCGCGGTCGCCGGCGCGGCCGTCGCGCTGATCTTCTTCCTGCGCATGCGGATCGAATCGATCGCCGGCAAGGCCGGCACGAAGCAGGCGTTCGCCGGCGGCTTCGAGACCGAAGACGTGCTGTACCTGCTGCCGATCGTGACGCTCGTCGACGGCGTCGAGCCGTTCCTGCTCGCGGCGTCGATCGGCGCCCCGCTGTTCGCCGCCTGGGTCGTGATCGACTGGTGGCGCATCGTGCGGCGCGGCAACCTCCCGCAGAACCCGGCCGCGCAGAACCCAACCGAAATCCAGGCTTCCAAATGACTCCTAGCACGCGCGACGATTCCGTGCTGAGCCCGGCACGTCCCGCGCCCACGCCCGTGCGCGCGGCCGTGGCCGATCCCGATCGCACCGTGGCCGACCGCGTCGGCCAGCTCGACCTCGACCGCCTGCGCGGCGACTACACGCGCCAGGGTTCGTTCCTCTACCTCGACACCTTCCTGCCGGCCGACGCGCACGCGAAGCTCGCGAACGCCGCCCGCGCGATGCAGGCCGGCCTGAACCGCAACTACCTGCCCGGCCACAAGCAGGGCGGCAGCGTGAGCCGCCATACGATCGACGAGCAGGCGCCGTACATCGCCGAGCTGTATCGCTCGAAGGCGCTGATCGGCTTCCTCGAGAAAATCACGGGCGACAAGCTGATGCTGTCGCCGGACGACGATCCGCACGCGTACGCACTGTATTACTACACGAAGCCCGGCGACCACATCGGCTGGCACTACGACACGTCGTACTACGATGGCCGCCGCTACACGCTGCTGATCGGCGTGATCGACGAATCGTCGTGCCGGCTCGACTACGAGCTGCATACGCGCAACCCGGACGTGCCTGACCAACCGGGCTCCGTGCAGATCGCCGACGGCGGCATCGTGCTGTTCGACGGCGACAAGCTGCGCCACCGCATCACGCCGCTCGGCCAGAACGAGATGCGCGTGTCGCTCACGTTCGAATACGTGACGAACCCCGGCATGCGGCCGTGGAAACGCTTCATCTCGAACATGAAGGACGCGATCGCGTATTTCGGTTTCCGCCAGGTGTTCAAGCAACTGGCCACGCGACGCACGAGCGGGTCATGACACGCGCGGGCCTCATCCTGCTGTCCCTCGGGACCGCACTCTTCGTCGCACTGCTGGCCTGGCAGGGCGTCGGCGCGGTGGCGTCCACGCTGCTCGCGGCCGGCTGGGGCCTCGCGCTCGTCGCGGCGTTCCACGTCGTGCCGCTCGCGATCGACGCGGTCGCGATCTCCGTGATGTTCCGCCGCGGGCAGCCGGGCGCCGAGTTCGGCAACGCGCTGCGCGCGCGCTGGGTCGGCGAATCGGTGAACAGCCTGCTGCCCGCCGGGCAGATCGGCGGCCCCGTGCTGATGGTGCGCTACCTCGCGCAGCGCGGCACGCGGATGGCCGACGCGGCCGCCGCCATGACCGTCGGCACGACGATGCAGGCGCTCGCGCAGATGGCGTTCGCGCTGATCGGCATCGCCGCGTTCAGCCTGTATGCGACGCACGAGTCGGTCGCGTACCTGCGCACGCCCGCGCTGATCGCCACCGGCGTGCTCGGCGCCCTCGCCGTCGCGTTCTACGCGGCGCAGCGGCGCGGGCTGTTCGGCCGCGGCCTGCGTCTCGCGTCGAAGCTGCTCGGCCCGCGCGACTGGTCGTCGCTGGCCACGCGCGCCGACGCGATCGACGACGCGGTCGGCGCGCTGTACCGCGATCGCGCGAAAGTCGCGAAGACCTTCGCATTCAGCCTCGTCGGCTGGATCGTCGGCACCGCGGAAGTGTGGCTCGCGCTGCACTTCCTCGGACACCCGGTCAGCTGGCTCGACGCGCTGCTGCTCGAAAGCGTCGGCCAGGCGATTCGCGGGGCGGCCTTCGCGATCCCGGGCTCGCTCGGCGCGCAGGAAGGCGGCTATCTGCTGCTCGCGCCGCTGGTCGGCCTGCCGCCCGACGCGGCGCTCGCGCTGTCGCTCGCGAAGCGCGCGCGCGAACTCGCGCTCGGCCTGCCCGGCCTGCTCTATCTGCATTTCAGTGAAAGAAACTGGCAGCGGCGCCGTGCGCCGCAGCCGCTCGCCGACTGATCGTTCAGATCGCCGGCTTTTTGGTTGGAGAACCCATGCGAGCCATCATTCTTGCGGCAGGCCTAGGCTTGCGCCTGCAACAACCGCCCGAGGCGCAGTTCCCGAAGTGCCTGCTGCGCTTCGACGACGTGTCGCTGCTCGAGCGCCATCTGCGCGTGCTCGACGCCGCGGGCGTCGACGAAATCGTGCTCGGGCTCGGCTTCCAGCACGAGAAAGTCGAGCAGGAGCTGAAGCGCCTCGGCCGTACCGCCGAGATCGTGATCAACGACCGCTACGACCTCGGCAGCGTGCTGACCGTGCATACCGTCGCCGATGCGATGACGCGCGGCGGCGACGTGCTGCTGATGGACGCGGACGTGCTGTACGACGAGAACATCCTGCACGCGCTGGTGGCCGATGCCGACAAGACGGTCGACCGCCTGCTGATCGACCGCGACTTCGAGGCCGGCGACGAGCCCGTCAAGCTGTGCCTGAAGAACGGCGTGCCGGTCGAGCTGCGCAAGCAGCTCGCGGTCGACCTCGACTACGACACGATCGGCGAATCGGTCGGCTTCTTCCGCTTCACCGAAGGCACCGCGCGCCGCCTCGCGACGATCGTCGCGGGCTACGTCGACAGCGGCCGCGCGAACATGCCGCACGAGGAAGCCGTGCGCGACCTGCTGCTCGAAGGCGGCCATTCGTTCGACGTCGCCGACGTCACCGGCTCGCCGTGGATCGAGATCGACTTCCCGAACGACGTCGCACGCGCGACGCAAGACATCCTTCCCCTGATTCAACGCACCACTGCCGGAGCCGCACGATGAACGCACGCGAACCCAACTTCACCGAATCGCGCAGCGCGCGCCTGCGCCGCATGCTCGTCAGCAGCGATCTCGAATTCCTGATGGAAGCGCACAACGGCCTGTCCGCGCGGATCGTCCGCGAGGCCGGCTTCAAGGGCATCTGGGCGTCGGGCCTCGCGATCTCCGCGCAGTTCGGCGTGCGCGACAACAACGAAGCGAGCTGGACCCAGGTCGTCGACGTGCTCGAGTTCATGGCCGACGCGAGCGACCTGCCGATCCTGCTCGACGGCGACACCGGCTACGGCAACTTCAACAACGTGCGCCGCCTCGTGAAGAAGCTCGAACAGCGCGGCATCGCGGGCGTGTGCATCGAGGACAAGCAGTTCCCGAAAACCAACAGCTTCATCGGCGGCGAGCGCCAGCCGCTCGCGGAGATCGACGAGTTCTGCGGCAAGATCAAGGCCGGCAAGGATTCGCAGACCGATCCCGACTTCTCGATCGTCGCGCGCGTCGAGGCGCTGATCGCGGGCTGGGGGATGGACGAGGCGCTGCGCCGCGCGAACGCGTACGCGGAAGCCGGCGCCGACGCGATCCTGATCCACAGCAAGCTGTCGCGCCCGGACGAGATCCTGCAGTTCGCGCGCGAATGGAGCGGCAAGGCGCCGCTCGTGATCGTGCCGACCAAGTACTACAGCACGCCGACCGACGTGTTCCGCCAGGCCGGCATCAGCACCGTGATCTGGGCGAATCACCTGATCCGCGCGTCGGCATCCGCGATGCAGGCGACCGCGCGCGAGATCCACGAAAGCGAAACGCTGATCAACGTCGAGGACCGCGTGGCATCGGTCAACGAGATCTTCCGCCTGCAGGACGCCGACGAGTACTCGGCCGCCGAGCGTATCTACCTGTCGTCGTCGTCGCGCGCGTCGAATGCCGCGATCGTGCTTGCCGCGAGCCGCGGCAAGGGCCTCGAAGCCGTGACCGAAGACAAGCCGAAGGTCATGCTGCCGGTCGCCGGCAAGCCGCTGCTGCGCTGGCTCGTCGACGGCTTCAAGACGCACGGCGTGAACGACATCACCGTGGTTGGCGGCTATCGCGCCGATGCGATCGATACGTCGGGCATCAAGCTCGTCGTCAACGAGCGCCACGCGCAGACCGGCGAGCTCGCGTCGCTCGCATGCGCGGCCGAACGCCTGACCGGCGACACCGTGATCTCGTACGGCGACCTGCTGTTCCGCAGCTACATCGTGCGCGACCTCGCGGAGAGCGAGGCCGAGTTCAGCGTGGTGGTCGATTCGTCGCTCACCGAGACCAATCAGAGCGTGCGTGACTTCGCCCTCTGCTCGGCGGCCGACGACCGCGGCCTGTTCGGCCAGAAGACCTATCTGCAACGCGTGTCGAGCGACGTCGC
Source organism: Burkholderia sp. AU45388 (assembly GCF_030481585.1). Taxonomy (NCBI): domain Bacteria; kingdom Pseudomonadati; phylum Pseudomonadota; class Betaproteobacteria; order Burkholderiales; family Burkholderiaceae; genus Burkholderia; species Burkholderia sp. AU45388. The sequence continues at coordinate 28,083 of NZ_JAUJPV010000016.1, forward strand.
GACGGGCACGCCGCACGGCCGCTGGATCGGTCTGCTGAACGTGCGCGGCGCCGGCGTCGATCGCCTGAAGGCGATGCTCGCGACGCTGCAGACGCGTCCTGACTTCGACACGCTCGACATCCCGTCGCTGCTGAACGAACTGATCGCCGCCGGCGAGAAGATCGAGGTGCAGTACGTGCACGGCCACTGGCGCGGCGTCAACGATCTGGAAGACTTCCGTCGCGCGGGCGACTTCGCGCACGGCCAGACGCCGCTGTCCGAACCGGGCGCCGGCAACGGGGGCGCGCAATGATCGAAGCGGCCCAGTTCGTCGAGGCCGCGCGTGAACGCGGCTTCGACTGGTACGCGGGCGTGCCCTGCTCGTACCTGACGCCGTTCATCAATTACGTGCTGCAGGACCCGACGCTGCACTACGTGTCGGCCGCGAACGAAGGCGACGCGGTCGCGCTGATCGCGGGCGCGACGCTCGGCGGCAAGCGCGGGATCGCGATGATGCAGAACTCCGGGCTCGGCAACGCGGTGAGCCCGCTCACGTCGCTCACGTGGACGTTCCGCCTGCCGCAGTTGCTGATCGTCACGTGGCGCGGCCAGCCGGGCGTGGCCGACGAGCCGCAGCACGCGCTGATGGGCCCGATCACGCCGGCGATGCTCGATACGATGGAGATTCCGTGGGAGACGTTCCCGACCGACCCCGAACAGGTCGGCCCGGCACTCGACCGCGCGATCGCGCACATGGACGCGACGGGCCGCCCGTACGCGCTCGTGATGCAGAAAGGCAGCGTCGCGCCGTATGAGCTGAAGGCGAACCCGGCCGCGAAGCCGCGCGCGCACGTCGCCGCCCAATCGTCGTCGCGCGCCGCATCGGCCGACGCATGGCCCACCCGTCACGACGCGCTGCAGCGCGTGATCGCGCACACGCCGGTCGATTCGACCGTCGTGCTCGCATCGACCGGTTTCTGCGGCCGCGAACTCTACGCGATCGACGATCGCCCGAACCAGCTGTACATGGTCGGCTCGATGGGCTGCGTGACGCCGCTCGCGCTCGGTCTCGCGCTTGCGCGCCCCGACCTGCGCGTGGTCGCCGTCGACGGCGACGGCGCCGCGCTGATGCGCATGGGCGTGTTCGCGACGCTCGGCACCTATGGCCCGGCCAACCTCACGCACGTGCTGCTCGACAACGGCGCACACGAATCGACGGGCGGCCAGGCAACGGTGTCGCAGCATGTGTCGTTCGCGGGTGTCGCGGCCGCCTGCGGTTACGCGTCGGCGGTCGAAGGCGATACGCTCGACGTGCTCGATGCGACGCTGGCCGCGTCGGGCGATGGCGCGCAATTCGTTCGCGTGGCGATCCGCACGGGCGTGCCCGACGGCCTGCCCCGCCCGACCGTCACGCCGGTCGAGGTCAAGACGCGTCTGATGCGGCACATCGGCGCCGAGCAGGCCGAAGCCCACGTTGAAGGAGCCCATTGATGCTGCTGCTGAACCCCGGCCCGGTCACGCTCACCGAGCGCGTGCGCCGCAGCCTGCTGCAACCCGATCTGTGCCATCGCGAAGGCGAATTCTTCGACCTGCAGGATGAAGCGCGCGCGCGCCTCGTCGCCGCGTACGAGCTCGATCCGGCCGAATGGGCCGCCGTGCTGATGACGGGTTCGGGCACGGCCGCCGTCGAGAGCATGATCGCGGCGCTCGTGCCGCAGGACGGCAAGCTGCTCGTGATCGAGAACGGCGTGTACGGCGAGCGGATCACGCAGATCGCCACGCAGTACGGCATCGCGCATGACGTGTTGAAGCATGAGTGGATGCAGGCGCCGGATCTCGCGCAGATCGCCGCGAAGCTCGATGCGGGTGGGTACTCGCATGTCGCCGTGATCCATCATGAAACGACGACGGGCCGGCTGAACGATCTCGATGCGATCGCCGAAGTCTGTCGCGCGCGCGGCGTGAAGATGCTAGTCGATGGCGTCAGCAGCTTCGGCGCGGAAGCGATCGATTTTGCAGGCGGCGTCATCGATGCGGTTGCCGCGACCGCGAACAAGTGCCTGCACGGCGTGCCGGGCGCGGCGTTCGTGATCGTGCGCCGCAGCGCGCTCGTGAAGGCCGCGAGCCGGACTTACTACCTCGATCTCGGCCGGCTTGCGAAGCTGCAAGATCAGCGGAATACGCCGTTTACGCCGTCGGTGCATGCGTATTACGCGCTCGTCGAGGCGCTGCGTGAGTTCGATGAGGCCGGCGGCTGGCGCGCGCGGCATGCGCATTACAAGGCGCTTGCCGATCAGGCGCAGGCCGGGCTTGCGGCGCGCGGGATGCCGCTGGTGCTGCCGGAAGGTGCGTCGTCGGTCGTGCTGCGTGCGTATCGGCTGCCGCCGGGTGTGACATACGAAGCGCTGCACGACGGGCTGAAGGCACGTGGCTTCGTGATTTATGCGGGGCAAGGCGGGCTGTCGAAGGAACTGTTCCGGATCTCGACGATGGGCGCGATTCAGGCGGCCGATGTCGAGCGGTTGCTGGAAGGGTTTACGGCGCTGACGCGGTAAGCGTTGTCCGTAACTTCGTCGACGAAAGGCCCGCAAGGGCCTTTTTTGTTGTCATTTGCACATTCTTGGGGCGTGGAACACGTTGTCGGCATTCGGCCAGACGCTGCCATCCGACGACCCTGCCTCAAAGGAGTCGCTCATACTTCCGATAGGCTCGAAGTCGGCGCCCTGCAACTGAGATGTAGAACGATATGGTTGAAGGCTGGCACGGAGACGATTACATCGTCCTATTTGTAGACGAAGAGGCATCGGCCACGGCGAGCGCCTGCGGATTCAACACGGCGCTTCCCGGCTTCTCACTTCTGGGGCTCCGAGGTTGGCAAGATTTCATCGTCGAAGATGAGGCCGGGGCGACTTTCACGATCCCCTGTGTTCCGCTGGATACACGTTACCTTGCATCGTTCAATCTTCCGGTTCCGGATGACCTCGAGCCTGATCCGCGACTCGCTGGAAAGGTCAAATGGCTGGTAAAGCCACTGATTTTCGGTGGACGCGCAGACGCCGAGGAGAACGTGTCATGGATCACGCATCAGCAGCACGGAGAACTCGTGCGATGGTGGAACGAGCAGTACAGGTTCGCCAAGACCTCGCAGACTTAACGAAGCCAACGCCTCGGATCGGCCACTAAGAGCCATTCGACCGAAGTGTTAGGATGAACGACATTTCACGGTGACGTGAGCGCGCCGCGTGCCTCGGCAACAAAATCCAACCAGTTCGAAACGAATTCGAGAACCGCATGTCCTTTTATCGAAAACTGGCGTTATACAGTGACCAGGAGATTCCAGCTAATGAAGAAATGGATGATCGCCTTCTACGGTTGATCGGGCGACCGCAGCCAAGGATTGGGTATATCCCTGCGACAAGTGATCTCGAGCGCGCTTACTTCCAGCGTAAAGCTGACTACTATGCTGGGATCGGTGCGAATTTGGCTGTGTACGTAGACCCTAGTCAAGAGACATCGGAAGCAGAATGGAAAACTCTGTTGTCATGTGATGCGATCCATCTCTCAGGCGGAAATACGTTCTCGTTCTTATCGTGGCTACAGCGACAAAACGTACTGCCGATCCTGACCCGATACGTATCGGAAGGAGGCGTGCTGGTCGGTGTAAGCGCGGGTGCTATCTTGATGACACCAAGCGTGGATTCGGCGTTACTGTGCGGCGACGTTCGGGATGAGCCGTTAATCGATCATGCGGGACTTGGCCTTGTCGATTTCCATTTTTGGCCACACTTCAATTCTGACAGTGTTACCCGAGATCAGTTGAGATTGTCTTCTACAATCCCGCATCTCTATGCATGTCCTGACGGTGCAGGGATTGTCATCGATGGCAACGAAGTCGAGCTATTCGGACAGGTTCATCGATACGATTTCGGAGAAATTCGTCCTACGTCGCATGAGGATTGAAGTTGCCCCTTCTCTCGCATCAATTGTGCGGATGGACCGTGTTCGGTTTTTGAATGTTTGCTTCGTAGAAAAGCGACTGTCCCTTGTGGGTCGGTAAGCGACTCTCACGCATATCAATGAAAACAACATCTCCGATCACGACAATGAGAATCCTTCGCTTCGCCCCGCTGCTGGCGCTCGCCGCCGCCCCCATGGTTCACGCCGCCGACAGCCAGTCTTGCAGCGACGAAACCGTCACCGCCGTCGCCCGCTGGGCCGGCATCGCGAGCGCACGCATCGCCACGCGCGACGCGGACCGGCTCGTCGTTGCGTCGGCGTGCAAGGCCATGCCGAATGCACCGGAAACGACGATCGCGGCCGTCGCGTTCGATTCGCTGCCGAAGAGCAAGAACCCGGACGAAAGCAAAAAGGTGCAGGTCGTCGCGCTCGTCGAGGGCGGCAAGGTTATGGCGGCCGATCGGTCGCTGGTTGAAGAGGATGCGGCGACGGAGATCGGCGAGAACAGCTATCGGATCGACACGGCGCCCTACCGTTTGTCGCCCGACGTGCGCGCGTTCGGCGTCGTGTTTACCAGCAGCGCACGCGGGCCGAGTTGCCCGGATGCCAACGCCGGTGAAGAGTTGACGCTGTGGGTGCGCGAAGGCGACCGTATCCGCCCGGTGTTCGGTACGAATCTGTACGGCTGGGTCAGCGTCGAAGGCGACGCCTGCGGCCCCGGTGCCGGCGATGCGCGCAGCGAAGAGGCCCGCATGACCATCGCAGTCGAGAAAACGTCGAGCCATGGCTTCGCCGATCTATCGATCACGGCACACATCACGAAGACGCAGCGCAAGAACGGCGATTACTCGGATACGGGCAAGCGCACGGCGCGCACGATCGTCCGCTACGACGGCAAGTCCTATGGAATCGACATGTTCCGGACCTTCTGGTATTCGCCGGCCGCGATGAAACTTTTCAAGTAACGCCATGGGCACGACGTCACTCCGCCCGCCTACTCCACCACCTTCGGCCCGATCGCCTCGGTCGGCGCCGGCATCCGCAACGCGTCGTCCCGCACGCGTCGCGCCTCGCGCGCCGTGTAGCGATCCTTCAGCCGCAGGAACGGTTTTTCGACGAGAAAATAGCTGGCGGTCGCGGCCATCGACGCCCACACGATGCCGAGCGGAAACCCGTGCGGCACCGGCAATCGCGGGTTCGCAAAAGGCTGCTGCCACAGATACAGGCTGAACGAGATCGTGCCGACGAACACCACCGGCCTGGCGCGCAACCAGCGCGCGCACCAGAACTCGCCGCGAAAATTCAGCACGACGATCACGATCGCGATCAGCGCGGCTTCGAGCGTCACGCCATACGTCGCATTCCAGAAGCCGCCAAGCCGGTGTTCGGCGAGCGGCATGCCGAGCAGCACGCTGAAGACGAGCGCCGTCACGATGCGCGCCTCGCCGCGCCACGAGCCGATCCATGCTTCGAGCCGCTCGCGGTTGAGCGACGCATAGCAGCCGATCAGGATCGGATCGACACCCGTATGCAGCATCATCCCGAGTTGTCCGCGCAGCGCGGGCGCGAGGAAATACGTGGTCGCACGCACCAGCGGCACGATCAGGATCAGTGCGGCCAGCCAGCGCGTGCCGGCGCGGCGGATGCCGAACACGAACAGCAGCGGCCAGAACCAGTAGAACTGCTCCTCGAGCGCGAGCGACCAGAAATGGCCGAGGTACCACGCGCCGTCCGGATGCAGCGCGTTGTCGCCGGTCAGCCCGAACCACGCCGAGTAATTCCACAGGTGTAGCGCAGCATAAAGCCACTGCCGGCGATCGACGTCGAACCCGCCGGCGAACGCCACGATCGCGACGGCCGCGAGATAGACGTAGCAGGCCGGCCAGATCCGCAGCGCGCGGCGCACGTAGAACGACGTCAGCGCGATGCCGCCCGTGCGCGCGAACTCGGCGCGCAGCACGTTGGTGATCAGGAAGCCGCTCAGCACGAAGAAGATCAGCACGCCGAGCCGGCCGTCGGCGATCAGCCGCAACGGCGCGTACCAGCCGGTATAGCCGCCGGGCAGCACATGCTCGGCATGACCGACGACGACCATCGCGACCGCGACGGCGCGCAACCCGGTCAACTGCGTGACGCGATGGTTCATCGGCTGGTTTCCGTTGGCACGGTGAAGGAGCGGGAACGGGCCGGCGCCCAATCAGCCCGCCGACCTGCCGCCGGATTTTGTATGAAAAATATCGGAATGAAATTGCTTCAAAAATCCACGTGATACGTGCCGTCGACGAGGCGACGCCGCGCCACGACGCACCAACGTCAGTCGCGACGAATGGGCATAATGACGAACCTTGTCCGACGGCGGCCGGTCCGATGCCCACGCAACGATTTTTGCGGTGCAGCAATCTCCGCGGCACCGTACCGGCCCGCACACCGGCCCGCGCCTCGTCGGCGCCCTGTCGCCCCTCATCCGGAGTCTGCCTGTGTATCCACCGATCGAACCTTACGCCCACGGCCACCTCGACACCGGCGACGGCCACTGCCTCTACTGGGAGCGCTGCGGCAATCCGGCCGGCAAGCCCGCCGTGTTCCTGCACGGCGGCCCCGGCGCCGGCTGCGGCCCCGACCATCGCCGTCTGTTCGATCCCGAGCGCTACGACATCCTGCTGTTCGACCAGCGCGGCTGCGGACGCTCGACGCCGCATGCGAGCCTCGAGAACAACACGACGTGGGATCTGGTCGCCGATATCGAACGCCTGCGCGAAATGGTCGGCGCCGAGCAATGGCTGGTGTTCGGCGGCTCGTGGGGCAGCGCGCTGGCGATCGCGTACGCGGAGACGCACCCGGAACGCGTGAGCGCGCTGATCGTGCGCGGCATTTTCACGATGCGTCGTGCGGAACTGCTGTGGTACTACCAGGAAGGCGCGTCGTGGCTGTTCCCCGATCTGTGGGAAGACTTCGTTGCGCCGATTCCGGAAGCGGAGCGCGGCGACCTGATGGCCGCCTACCATCGCCGGCTGACCGGCGACGACGAAGCCGCGAAGCTGGAAGCCGCACGCGCGTGGAGCATCTGGGAGGGCCGCACGATCACGCTGCTGCCCGATCCCGCGCTCGCCGCGCACTTTGCGGACGGCCATTACGCGCTCGCGTTCGCGCGGATCGAAAACCACTACTTCGTGAACAAGGGCTTCGTCGAGGAAGGCCAGTTGTTGCGCGACGCGCATCGTCTCGCCGGCATTCCGGGCGTGATCGTGCAGGGCCGCTACGACATCGCGACGCCGGCGCGCACCGCATGGGAGTTGTCGAAGGCGTGGCCGGACGCGACGTTCGACATCGTGCCGGGCGCCGGGCACGCGTACAACGAGCCGGGGATTCTGGAGGCGCTGGTCGCGGCGACGGACCGGTTCGCGAGCTGACGGCTCGGTATCAGCGAGTCGTTTCCCGGCGCGTCGACTCCGCTGACGCGTCGGGATGGAGGCCTTGCTCCCAGTCACTCCGTTTCGGCGGCTTCGTCACGCGAATCGACACCAGCGCAACGCAGAACGTGAGGGCCGCGTACTGCGTGATCGGACTCCACGGAATCGCCACACGCGAATATTCGTGCGGCATGTAGCGAATCAGCGACGTCGCCACCGGCACGTAGCTCAACAGCATGGACAGCATCGCGATGGCGGACGTCATCAACGACATGCCGCAATACCATGCGCGCTGCCCGCGCGGCGCAACGGCGGTGCCGAGGAGCAGCGTTGCCGCGGCCGCAATCAGCAAATCCATCGGCGGCGTATTCGGCAACACGTAGCCGAACGTGCCGGTGCGCATCGTCGCGTACGCGATCGCCCAGTAATGCAGCGTGGACGACGCAACCAGCAGGCCGACGAACGCGAAGCGCCGAGCGGTCGGCGCTGTCGTGGCGTGCGGCAGGCTCAGAAAGTCATTGCTCGTCCGGTTGTATATCAGCGCGAACGTCGCAAGACCCAGCGGCAACGCAATGACCACCGCGATCCACGACGACAGCATCAGCATCGCGGCACTCAACGCGATCCAGACCGCCACGTTCAGCGTTCGACCCCAGCGGCGACGCAATGCAAGCGCGACGTAACCGATGAGGCCTGCAAGCATCGCCGCGAACGACACCCCCTGCAGCGCCCAAAGCTGCCACGACCACGACGGAAGCGCGGCCATCGACCGATCATGCAGGATGAACCTGGCGAACGGGACGAAGGCCAGCAAGGCCGTGACGTTTTGCAGGATGCCATGATACGCGATCACGCGAATCGTCGTATAGCGGCGAGTACCAGGAATGGCGGCGTCGGTCGTGGACATCGGACAGGCAGGAATGAGCGGATCGGACCCGCAGCATACTCCTCGATCCGCCCCCTTCGCAGCCGCCTATGGCATCACAGGGCGGCTTCGACGATCGTCCGGCCGCTGATCGCCCGCTCGACGAGCTGTTCGTCGCCGACCTTTCGGATCGCGTCGTCGAGCAGCCCTTCCGGTTCCTCGGTCGCGACCTTCAGCAGGCCCGATAGCCCGCGCGCATCGAGCACCACGAGCGTTTCCATCGAATCCGCACGGCTCACGAGCACGCGGCGGAATGCCGGGCCCGCGCCGAAGCTCGCGCAAAGCTCGATCGTCTCGTTGCCGAGCGTGTAGTCGAAGTTCTTGATCATGTCCGCCGCCGTTGCATGAAAATGGCGACGCGCGACGGCGCGGCGCCGTGACGTCGACGCACCCGCGCGTGCCGCCGGCGCGCCGGACCAGAGGCCGGACCGTTCGCCGACATCGCCATGGTAGGCGTGCAGAATTAACGAAGACTTAAAGCGGGCGAGCCCCGTCCTGCGGTACCGTCAAGCCGCATCGAGCGGCTCGACCGTCACGCCGACCTTCAGCTCCTGATCCGCGCCGCCGCCGCGGATCACGCCGCGCAGCGGCGTCACGTCGGCATAATCGCGGCCGACCGACAGCATCACGTAGTCGTCGCCGGGCGCTCGATCGTTGGTCGGATCGAGTTGCAGCCAGCCGCCGTCCTCGGGCCACGCCGGGTCGTACACGTCGACCCACGCATGCGACGCGTCGGCGCCGATCAATCGCGGCTGGCCGGGCGGCGGCTGCGTGAGCAGGTAGCCGCTGACGTAACGCGCGGCCAGCCCGAGCGAGCGCAGCGCGCCGATCATCACGTGCGCGAAATCCTGGCAGACGCCCTTGCGCAGCCGCAATGCGTCGAGCGCCGACGTCGTGATGTCGGTGCTGTTCGGCGTGTACGCGAAATCGGCATGCACGCGCCGCATCAGGTCCCACGCCGCCTGCACGAGCGGGCGTTGCGGCGTGAAGCTCGCGGCCGCGTACGCGGCGAGTTCGGGGTCGCACGCCACGTGCGGCGACGTGAACACGAACTCGCTCGCCGGGTCGTATGGCTGCCCCGCGCGGAACCGCAGGCGGTCGCGCACGGCCTCCCATGCGGTGGCATGCGCGGCGTCCGGGTTCGCGATCGCGGGCGGCGGCGCGCCGCGCGCGCCGCGCGACCATACGGGCGGCGTCACGCGCACGGTGCTGCGGCTGCGCACCAGCAGCGTGTCGTGCGGCAGGTTCAGCGCGAACGACGCGCGCGCATTGCCGAACGCGTCGACTTCGGTGCAGACCGATTCCGGTGCGGGTTCGATGTCGAGCGAGAACGACAGCACCTGCTGGCGCGGGGTCGCGAGCGGTTGCAGGCGTGCCTGGTGCTGCGCGGATTCGACGCGCGCCGCGTACCGGTATTCGGTGTCGTGCGTGACACGCAGCAACCGGCCCGGCGCGACGGGGGCCGGTGCGGCAGCCGGGGCGGCTGCCTGCCGTGCGGCGCCGGAACCGGGCGGCGTCCTGGCCGCGCCTTTCGTCGTCACCATAACGTCCTGCCCGCCTCGCGCACGTGGCTGAAATAGCGCTCGCCGATCCGGTTCGACAGTTCCCAGACGGCCTTCACCGCCGTGTCGAGCGCGGCGAGCAGCTTGTCGTGCCGGCCGTCTTCGGCGGTCTCGCACAGCTCGTGCAGCGACCACGCGGGGATGTCCGGAACCGTCTCGGCCAGCTCGGACAGCGCGTAGCCTTCGCCGCGCTCGACCTTCGTCAGCCGGCCGCGCAGCGCCTGCACGACCCAGCCGAGCGAGCGCGGGTTGTCGGTATCGAGCACGACGAGCGACAGCAGCGGCGCGACGTCGAAGCCGCGCTGAAATCGCGAACGGAACGTGATCGTGCTGTCGAACAGTTCGAGCACGAGTTCGAAGCCGTCCTGACGATGCACCGCGCCTTCGTCGAACGCGAACTTCAGCACGCTGCACAGGAAGTCGAGCCGGTCGATCTGCCGGCCGATCGACAGCAATCGCCAGCCGTCGTCGCGCGTCATGTTGTCGGTCTGCGCGCCGGTGATCGCGCCGAGCAGCAGGCCGAGGCGCTCCAGCAACTGCAGCGCGTCGTTGCCGACCTGCTCCTCCGCTTCCTGCTGCCCTGCGCTGTCGGCGAACAGTTGGGTCGCGTCGTCGATCAGCCGCCACTGATCACTCGACAGCCGCTCGCGGATCGCGGCAGCCGCGCCGCGCATGCCGAACAGGCACGACGCGATCCCCGACGTGCGGTCGGCGCCGCGCGTCAGCGACGTCGCCAGCTCATGCTGGAACGCGCGCGGCGCATCGACGGCGTGCGGCGCATCGGCCACGATCAGCCCGGTGTCGCGGCACAACGTGTCGATCAGTTCCAGATGCGCGGGGCTGTCGACGTCGTCCTCGCCGCGCAGACGTTCGAGCGCGGCGCGCGCCAGGCGCATCAGGTTGGTCGCGCGCTCGGTGTAGCGGCCGAGCCAGAACAGGTTCTCGGCCGCCCGGCTCGCGATCGCGCGGGGCCGTTCGACGAGGTCGTCGGGGCCGAGGTGCGTTTGCAGCAGCGTCGTCGAATCGACGATGCCCTCGGTCATCACCCACGTGTCGACGGTGCTGCCGCCGCGCGGCATCGGCGCATTGAACAGCGTGTCGCGCGTGCCGACCCGCGACAGCCCGCCCGGCAGGAGCCGCCAGCGCTGCGCGCCGTCGGCGAGCGCGAACACGCGCAGCAGCAGCGGCTTCGGCACGATGCGCGCGCTGTCGTTGCCGTCGGGCGCGTCGGGCCGCGGCCACGTCGGCGCCTGCGACAGCGGCAGGTCGGCCTGCACCGTGTAATGTTCGGGCTGCGCGAGAATCCGCGCGCGCCATTCCGCCAGTTGCGCCTGCGTGAGCCGCGCGCCGATCACCGGCTCGAATGCACCGCCTTCCTGCACGTCGGGTGGATAGGTTGCCTTGACGATGCCGCGCGCGACCTGCGGCAGCGCATCGTCGCACGCGGCCGCCTCGCCGCACCACCACGAATGCACGGCCGGCAGCGTCAGCGTTTCGCCGAGCAGCGCTTCCGCGAGACGCGGCATGAAGCCGAGCATCGCCGGCGACTCGAGGAAGCCCGAGCCCGGCGCGTTCGCGAGCAGCACGTTGCCCGCACGCACGGCCTGCAACAGCCCCGGCACGCCGAGCATCGAATCGGGCCGCAGTTCGAGCGGATCGAGCCATGCATCGTCGACACGCCGCAGGATGCCGTGCACCGGTTCGAGCCCGCTCAGCGTCTTCAGGAATACGCGGTTGTCGCGCGCGGTCAGGTCGCCGCCTTCGACCAGCGTGAGGCCGAGATAACGTGCGAGATACGCGTGTTCGAAATAGGTCGCGCTGTGCGGCCCCGGCGTCAGCAGCACGATCCGCGAATTCTTCGCGGCGGGGCTGAGCGACTGCATGCTCTGCAGCAGCGCACGGTACGCGGACGCCAGCCGCTGCACGCGCAGCCCGCGAAACCCGCGCGGAAAGAGCCGCGACACGATCAGCCGGTTCTCGAGCAGGTAGCCGAGCCCGGCCGGGCCCTGCGTGTGCTGCGCGACGATCCGCCATTGGCCGTCGGGGCCGCGCGCGAGATCGAACGCGACGACGTGCAGCCAGGTATCGCCCGGCACGCGCGCGCCGCGCATCGCGCGCAGATAGCCCGGGTGGCCGGTGACGAGCGCGGGCGGCAGCAGCCCGCGCGCCAGGATCGTCTGCGGCCCGTACAGGTCGGCCAGCGTCGCATTGAGCAGCCGCACGCGCTGCAGTACGCCGCGCTCGATCCCGACCCAGTCCTCGGGCGTGACGATCAGCGGCAGCAGGTCGAGCGACCACGGGCCGACCGCGCCGTCGCCGGCGCGCTGCTCGTGCAACTGGTAGAACAGGCCGTTCTCGCGCATGCGCCGGTGCAGCGCGTCGGCGCGGCGGTCGAGGTCGGCCACGCCGTCGCTGCCGACCGACGTGAAGAAGCTGCGCCACGCGGGCGCCAGCGCAGGCGCGGTCAGGCCGGCCGCGCTGCCGCGCAGTTCGTCGTAGCGGCCGGCGGCGGCCGGCGCCGCGAGCGCGGCGGCCAGTTCGGCGGCGTCCGGCTGCGCGCCGGTATCGAAAAGCGTGGGCATCGCGTCGAAGGCGGCGGGATGGTCGAGGTCAATGGGCGGCACGATGTCGTTCCGTCGTCAGGGTGCGGCCGCGCATGCGCGCCGCCAGTCAGGCGGCAAGCCGCAGCGCGGAACCGCATTCTGCCCGCATCCTAGCATTCCGGCGGGGCCGCGACCGCCCGGTGCGCCGGGCAGTCGCGAACCGCGCATCGTCGTCCGCCCTGTCATCGATCGATCACGGCCGCCGCAAGTCGAGCGTGAACGGGAATTCACGGCTCGGCGAGGCAGCCGCGACGTCCATCCTGCCCGGCGTGTGCCCGATCTCGACGAAGCGCGCGAGCCGGCGGCTCTCGGCCTCGTACGCATTGACCGGGAACGTCGCGTAGTTGCGCCCGCCCGGATGCGCGACGTGATACCGGCAGCCGCCAAGCGAGCGTTGCAGCCACGTATCGACGATGTCGAACGTGAGCGGCGCGTGCACGCCGATGGTCGGATGCAGCGCCGACGGCGGCGACCAGGCCTTGTAGCGCACGCCCGCGACGTATTCGCCGACGGTGCCGGTCGGCTGCAGCGGCAACGCGCGGCCGTTGACGGTCACGACGTGCCGGTTGTCGTTCAGCCCCGTCACGCGCACTTCGAGCCGTTCGACCGACGAATCGACGTAGCGCACCGTGCCGCCTGGCGCACCCTCCTCGCCCATCACGTGCCACGGTTCCAGCGCGCCGCGCAGCGACAGCTCCATCCCATTCACCGCGATCTGCCCGAACAGCGGGAAGCGGAATTCGAAGTGCGGCGCGAACCATGCCGGGTCGAACGCGAACCCGGCGTCGCGCAGCTCGGCCAGCACGTCGTCGAAATCCATCTGAAGAAATTCCGGCAGCATGAACCGGTCGTGCAGCGCGGTGCCCCAGCGCGTGAGCGGCGTCGTGTACGGCGCGGCCCAGAAGCGCGCGACCAGCGCGCGCAGCAGCAGTTGCTGCACGATGCTCATCCGCGCATGCGGCGGCATCTCGAACGCGCGCAGTTCGAGCAGGCCGAGCCGCCCGGTGGACGAATCGGGCGAATACAGCTTGTCGATGCAGAACTCGCTGCGGTGCGTGTTGCCCGTCACGTCGATCAGCAGGTTGCGCAGCACGCGGTCGACGAGCCACGGCGGCATGTCCTGCCCGAACAGCAGCTTGTTGCGCTGGATTTCCGCGAACGCGATGTCGAGCTCGTAGAGCTGATCGTTGCGTGCTTCGTCGACCCGCGGCGCCTGGCTCGTCGGCCCGATGAACAGCCCCGAGAACAGGTAGGACAGCGACGGATGGTTGTGCCAGTACGCGATCAGGCTCGCGAGCAGATCGGGGCGGCGCAGGAACGGGCTGTCGGCCGGCGTCGCGCCGCCGAGCACGAAGTGGTTGCCGCCGCCCGTGCCGACGTGCCGCCCGTCGACCATGAACTTCTCGCTGCACAACCGCGATTGCCACGCGGCGTCGTACAGGAATTCAGTGTGGTCGACGAGTTCGTCGAAACTCGCGGCCGGGTGGATGTTCACTTCGATCACGCCGGGATCGGGCGTCACCTGCAGCAGCTTCAGCCGCGCGTCGCGCGGCGGCGGATAGCCTTCGAGCACGAGCTTCACGCCGAGCGCATGCGCGGTCAGCTCGATCGCGCCGAGCAGGTCGAGATAATCCTCGAGCGCGGCGAGCGGCGGCATGAACAGGTACAGGATGCCGTTGCGCACTTCGACGCACAGCGCGGTGCGCGTGATCCATGCGGCCGATTCGAAGCGCTCGGGCCGGCGATGCGGGTCCGCGGCGCCCGGTCGGCCGTGCGCGGCCGCGCCGTCGTCGCGCCACTGCATCACGGTCTGCGCGGACGCTTCGCGATGCACGCCGGCCAGATACCGCGGCGCGTCGGCCGGGCCCGCGTAGCGGGCGCGAATGGCGGCGGCGTCCGGCAGCACGTCGCGCGGCGCGAACGGATCGCGCTCGACGAGGTACGGATAGTCGGCGCGCGCCGCCCACGGCAGCGAATCGAGCGGCAGCCGATAGCCCATCGGCGAATCGCCCGGCACGAGATACATCCGCTCGTCGCGGAAGAACCACGGGCCGGTCTGCCAGCGCGGCCCGTCGAGGCTTGGCTCCCCGTCCGTGCGCTTCACCGGCAGCACGTAGCCGACCACGCTGTCGAGCTGCTGCTCGAACACCTTGCGCAGTCGCGCGCGTTCGAGCTCGTCGTCCAGGCGCGCGTCGAACGGATCGACGTTGACCGGCAGCCGGCGCTCGCGCCACAGGTAGTACCAGACGTCCTCGTAGCCGGGCTGGATGAATTCGCCGGTCAGGTTCAACCGCGCGGCGAGCGCATCGATGAAGCGCTTCGCGTCGTCGGTGGTGTACGACGACGGCTCGCGCTCGTCGGCGAACAGCGACGGATCGTGCCACACGGGCTGGCCGTCTGCGCGCCAGAAGATCGACAGCGCCCAGCGCGGCAACTGCTCGCCCGGGTACCACTTGCCCTGCCCGAAATGCAGGAAGCCGCCGTCGCCGTATTCGGCGCGCAGCCGCTGCACGAGTTCGGTCGCGTAGCCGCGCTTGGTCGGGCCGAGCGCATCGGTGTTCCACTCGGCGCCGTCGCGATCGTCGATCGACACGAAGGTCGGCTCGCCGCCCTGCGTGAGCCGCACGTCGCCGGCGGCCAGCGCGCCGTCGACCCGCGTGCCGAGCGCGAGCACGGCTTCCCACTGCGATTCGGTATACGGCTTCGTCACGCGCGGCGATTCGTACACGCGCGTCACGCTCATCTCGTGCTCGAACGACACCTCGCACTCGTCGATCAGCCCTTCGACCGGCGCGGCGCTCGTCGGCTGCGGCGTGCACGCGAGCGGGATGTGCCCTTCCCCGGCGAGCAGGCCCGACGTCGGATCGAAGCCGATCCAGCCGGCGCCCGGCAGGTAGACCTCGCACCAGGCATGCAGGTCGGTGAAATCGACCGACGTGCCGCTCGGGCCGTCGAGCGATTTCACGTCAGGCGTGAGCTGGATCAGGTAGCCCGACACGAAGCGCGCGGCGATGCCGAGATGGCGGCACAGCTGCACGAGCAGCCACGCGCTGTCGCGGCACGAGCCGGACGCGAGTTCGAGCGTTTGCGCGGGCGTCTGCACGCCGGGCTCCATCCGCACGAGATAGCCGATGTCGTGCTGAAGCTGCTGGTTCAGCGCGACGAGGAAGTTCACGGTGCCGGCCGGCGTGCGGTCGACGCCGTCGAGATACGCGCGAAACAGCGGCGCGGCGCTCGTCTGCGGATCGCATGCGAGATACGGCGCGAGTTCGGTCTTCAACGCGTCGTCATAGCTGAACGGATATTGCTCCGCGCTCGCTTCGAGAAAGAAGTCGAACGGGTTGTACACCGACATCTCGGCGACGAGATCGATCGTGATCTCGAAGTGCTCGGTGCGCTCCGGAAACACGAGCCGCGCGAGATAGTTCGAGAACGGATCCTGCTGCCAGTTGATGAAGTGCTGCGCGGGCTCGACCGTCATCGAATACGCGAGGATCGGCGTCCGGCAATGCGGCGCGGGCCGCAGCCGCACGACCTGCGGGCCGAGATTGACGAGCCGGTCGTAGCGATAGCGGGTGGTGTGATGCAGCGCGACGTGGATGGACATGGGAGCTCGAGTCGGGTTGGGCCGGCCGCGCACGCCGCGTCGATTGCGACGCGGCGGCCCGGCATGGCGGATGCGGCGAAGGCGCGCCGCGGGTCAGACGAGTTCCGGCGTCTGCACGACGCTGATCTCGACGCCGACGGCCGTCGCGCCGAGCCCCGTCACCGGCTGTGCGTCGCGATGGTCGAGACCGACCGCGATGCGCACGTAGCGTTCGTCCGGGCAGCGGTTCATGAACGGATCGAAACCGACCCAGCCAAGGCCTTCGACGTATGCCTCGGCCCATGCATGGCCGGCCGGCTGCTGCGTCAGCACCGTGGGCTGCGGCTGCGCGCCGAGCGCCGCGTGCGGCCGCCCCTGCGATTGCGACTGCGACTGCGATTGACCTTGCGACTGCGATTGCGCGGCATGCGATGCACCGAGCACCTGCTGCATCCCGTCGCCGCTCTGCAGCGCGAGCGCTTCCTCGTCCTCGACGTCGGCCCCATTCTGCTTCGCGTCGGCGATGCGCTGCATCGCGCTGTCGGCCAGCACGTAACCCGAGATGTAGCGCGCGGGGATCTTCAGCACGCGAGCGGCCGCGATGAACGCATGCGCATGGTCGCGGCTCGTGCCCTCGCCGCTTTGCAGCGCGGTTTCCGCATCGACGGGCGCGTCGGCGGCCAGGTTCGGCGCATACGCGATGCGGCCGTGCACTTCCGTCATCAGCCAGTGCAATGCGTCGAGGCCGTACGGCTCGATCGGCAACGCCTGCGCAAGTGCGCGCACGGTATCGCCCGCCTTCGTGAGCGCGGTCTCGCGCTCGAAGATCCACGGCGGCGCATAGCCTTCGGGATTGCCGACGATACCCGCCCGGTCCTGCGTCTCGACGACGCCGGCCGCCACGACGACGACCTCGGCCTTCTCGCCGCGATCGTGGCGCACGAGGTCGATCCGGTTGCCGAGCCCGTCGGCGTAAGACAGCGTCGGCTCGACGCCGTCGATCGTGACCTGCCACGCGCGCACCGTCTGCCCGGGGCCCGACTGCGGGCGCAGCCGCAACCGTTGCAGTGCATGGGTGGCCTGATCGTCGAACTGATAACGCGAAATGTGTCGGATGGCGAGTCGCATGGCAAGTCTCAGTCGAAGTTGTAAGCCTGGGCGATTTCGAGCCCGAGGCTGTTGTTGCGGCCGATGAAGTCGGTCAGGAACTCGTGCAGGCCGCTCTTGAAAATCCGCTCGACCGACGTATCGGACAGCATTTGCAGGATCTTCGTAGCCGTGTCGTGACACGGGTGTGTCACGCCGTAATCCTTCGCGAGCAGGTTCAGGCTCGACACGACGCGCCCGTAGCAATAGCGCAGCGAACGCGGCATGCGGCCGTTCAGGATCAGGTAGTCGGCGATGTTCAGCGGTTTGTACTGCACGTCGTACACCCAGCGGTACGAGCGATGCGCGGCCACGCAGCGCAGGATCGTCTCCCATTGGTAGTTGTCGAGGATCGTGCCGACGTGCGATACCGACGGCAGCAGCAGGTGGTATTTCACGTCGATGATCCGCGCGGTGTTGTCCGCGCGTTCGATGAATGCGCCGATCTGCGCGAAATCGAAGATCTCGTTGCGCAGCATCGTGCTGTAGAAGCTGCCGAGGATCAGCGCGGTTTCGCGCTTCACTTCGTCGAGCACGGCCGGCAGTTCGCTTTCCGGCACCGGCTGCGCCAGTGCGCGGCGCAGCGCGAGCCACGCGCCGTTCACGCTTTCCCACGCCTCTCGCGTCAATGCCGTGCGCACCATCCGCGCGTTCGAGCGCGCGGCCTCGATGCACGACAGCACGCTCGACGGGTTGTCGCGGTCGCGCAGCAGGTAGTCGGTCACGGTATCGGCCGCATACGCGTCGTATTTCTGCCGGTAGCCGTCGTCCGCGCCCGAGCTGACGAGCACCGACGACCATTCGGCCGGCGCGTCGGCCGTGCGCGTGAGCGCCATCCGCAGCCCGGCATCGACGATGCGCGCGATGTTCTCCGCGCGCTCGATATAGCGGTACATCCAGTAGAGACCGCTTGCAGTACGTCCCAGAAGCATCTCGTGTCCACTCCGTCTTCGTTCGGTTCGCGCGCCGGCTCCGGCGCGCGCGGTCGTGCCCGGCTCAGTCGGCCAGCACCCAGGTGTCCTTGGTGCCGCCGCCCTGGCTCGAGTTGACGACGAGCGATCCTTCCTTCAGCGCGACGCGCGTGAGCCCGCCCGGCGTGATGCGGATCCGGTCCGACACCAGCACGAACGGCCGCAGGTCGACGTGGCGCGGCGCGAGGCCGGCGTCGGTCAGGATCGGCGTCGTGGACAGCGCGAGCGTCGGTTGCGCGATGTAGTTCGCGGGACGGGCGCGCAGCTTCGCGGAAAACGCGTCGAGTTCGGCCTTCGACGCGCACGGCCCGACCAGCATCCCGTAGCCGCCCGAGCCGTGCACTTCCTTCACGACCAGTTCGTCGAGATGCGCGAGCACGTACTTGAGGCTGTCGGCCTCGCCGCAGCGCCAGGTCGGCACGTTCTCCAGCAGCGCCTTGCGGCCCGTGTAGAACTCGACGATCTCGGGCATGTACGAGTAGATCGCCTTGTCGTCGGCGATGCCGGTGCCCGGTGCGTTCGCGATCGTGATGTTGCCGGCGCGGTACACGTCCATGATGCCGGCCACGCCGAGCACCGAATCGGGGCGGAACGTGAGCGGATCGAGGAACGCGTCGTCGACGCGGCGGTACAGCACGTCGATCTGCCGGAAGCCTTCCGTCGTGCGCATCGCGACGCGGCCGTCGACCACCTGCAGGTCGCTGCCCTCGACGAGGTGCACGCCCATTTGATCGGCGAGGAACGAATGTTCGTAGTACGCGGAATTGTGGATGCCGGGCGTGAGCACCGCGATGGTCGGGTTGTCGGCGTTGCCGCCCGGCGGGCACACGGCCGCGAGCGACTGGCGCAGCATCTGCGGATAGGTTTCGACCGGACGCACCTTGACCTGCTGGAACAGCTCGGGGAAGAGCTGCATCATCGTTTCGCGGTTTTCCAGCATGTACGACACGCCGGAGGGCGTGCGTGCGTTGTCCTCCAGCACGTAGAACTCGTTTTCGCCGGTGCGCACGATGTCGACGCCGATGATGTGCGTGTAAACGTTTCCGGGCGGCCGGAAGTCGATCATCTCGGGGATGAATGCCTCGTTGTGCGCGATCAGGTGTTTCGGCACGATGCCCGCGCGCACGATTTCCTGGCGGTGGTAGATGTCGTCGAGGAACGCGTTCAGCGCCATCACGCGCTGCTCGATGCCGAGCGACAGCCGGCTCCATTCCGCCCCCGCGATGATGCGCGGGACGATGTCGAACGGAATGAGCCGCTCGGCGGCCTCCGCGTCGCCGTAGACGGCGAACGTGATGCCCGTCCTGCGGAATACGCCTTCCGCGTCGTGGGCCTTCTGGGCGAGGCTCGCAGGGTCCTGCGTGTCGAGCCATTGTTTCAGGCGCGCGTAAGGCGCCCTCACCATGTCGCCGGATTGCAGCATTTCATCGAATGGCTTCATCGATCTTCTCTCCATCGATCGTTTTCCCCGGCATTGCGCATGCCGGACCGGCGTACTGATTGCTTTGCAAGGAACGTGCCTTGCTCGATCCCTTCGATATCCCCCTGTTTCGCGCCGCCCAGGCACGCCTGCGCGGCATCGCGCACCACAACGGTGCAACGGCGGAGGCGACGGGCGCTCGCGGTGCGTCGCGAGCGCGCACGGCCGATGCTGCGCCGCATCCGACGAACATAGTTCCCCCGCGTGTCACGAATGTGCAATCTGCACTGCACCAAAAACGGCGAGCCGGGCCCCCGGAACGACCGTGAACGGGCGGGCCGGCACGCACACGGCGCAGCCGGCCCTTGGGAAAGCGCCGTCCCGGCGGCCGGGACAGTCCGACGCGGTGAACCGTCCGGTTAACTGGTCCGGCCCCTCAACGCTATGCAGCCGTAATCCCGCCGACAACGCCCATGCATATTTCGACTGACACCGATCGAAAAAAAACATCGGCCCGACCGGCGCGATGCGGGGTACGCTAGAACGTTGGTGCAGCAGACGGCGCCGCCTTTCAGGCGCCCGACTATAAAAAGCGAAGATCGAAATGGAAGCAAAGTGGCTGGAAGATTTCCTGAGCCTGGCGGATACCAAGAGCTTTTCCCGGGCCGCGCGTCACCGGCACCTGACGCAGTCGGCGTTCAGCAGACGAATCGCCGCCCTCGAAACCTGGATGGACGCGAAGCTGGTCGACCGGAGCATCAACCCGGTCGCGCTGACGCCCGCCGGCCAGATGTTCCGCGGGCTCGCCGCGGACATCCTGCGCAGCATGTATGCGGCGCGCAATCTCGTGAACGGCTACGACCAGTTCGCGGCGAGCGACCAGGTCGTGCGCTTCGCCGTCGCGCACACGCTCGTGTTCACGCTGTTTCCCGAATGGCTCAAGCAGCTCAATAGCGAGGTCGGCCACGTGACCGCCCGCGTCAATGCGGTGAACGTGCCGGAAGGCGTGCAGCAACTGGTCGAAGGCGAATGCGACCTGCTGCTCGGCTATCACCACCCGCAGTTGCCGATCGTGCTCGACCCGAACCATTTTCCGTTCGTCAGCCTCGGCGTCGAGCGGATCCTGCCGGTGTCGTCGCCCGACGCGCGCGGCAAGCCGGTGTTCCAGCTGCCCGGCACGGCCGACGCGCCGCTGCCGCTGCTCGCGTATTCGTCGGGCGCATTTCTCGGCAACATCGTCGAGATGCTGCTGCTGAACGCGACCGAGCCGTATGTGCTGCACCGGTGTTTCGAGACGCACATGTCCGAGGCGCTGAAAGGCATGGTCGTGGCCGGGCACGGCATCGGCTGGCTGCCTGAAAGCTGTGTCGCGAAGGAGCTCGCGGACGGCACGCTCGTGTGCGCGGGCAGCGGCGACTGGATCACCGAGCTCGAAATCCGCCTGTATCGATCGGCGCGCAAGCGCGGGCTCGCGGCCGAACAGCTGTGGGCCTACATCATGAACCGGCCGCGCACGGCGCTCGACGGTGCGATCGGTATTGAAGAGGCGGCCGCGCCGCCGATGCGCGGCGCGCGGCGAAGCGCGGGCGGCAGCCGCTGACCGCGCATTCGCGCCGTGAACGTCCACGGCGCGAATGCGCGTGGTTTCAATAGCATTCGATAATCCTGCCCGACTCCATAAAATCCCTCGCCGACCTGTAATCGATCTGGAGAAAACGCAAACGTTTGCGATTCACGTCGTATTTTTTACTGTTTTCCGTATTAAGTAAGAATATTCAGCCTTATTTTCAGGCAGAAATACCTTGTTACACAAGTTTCCAATTACCTGTAACCACTGGAATCATAGAAAATATCGCACCCTCATTTCTCAATCCGTGACCTGTATCCCGACATTCATAGATTCTCCTTGAATACAGACGCAATAGTTTCTTTTATCAGTCGTTATTCTTCGGCATGAAAGTCGATACCTCCGACGTGATTCAAAGCGTGCTCGATCATCGCTACCGGCGAGCAATTTCCATGATCGGAATTATCGACTTTATTCATAATTAACAAATCCTCACCAATCCGCCTTAATCCTATTTAGATAGGATCTTTTCACCTCGTCCCATTCGGGCCACACGCGGTTGTTGGTTCAAAAACCATCGTGTATCAATAGCGTGTCGCAAAAAGAACGTTGGCAAATTCGACTCGACGTCGATGCGCGTCATCGCGTCTGGACGGGAGATTGCAATGTCACCCTCGCTTCGACAGCAGGCTCGCCCTTTCTTCGGCATCGTGCTTTCCACGCTGTGCATGAACGCCCTGG
Source organism: Burkholderia sp. AU45388 (assembly GCF_030481585.1). NCBI lineage: Bacteria > Pseudomonadati > Pseudomonadota > Betaproteobacteria > Burkholderiales > Burkholderiaceae > Burkholderia > Burkholderia sp. AU45388. Next base: position 49,950 of record NZ_JAUJPV010000016.1, read on the forward strand.
CCCAGACACCGGCGGCCGCGTCGCCGGCGTCCGGGCCGGGGGCAAACCGGTACGTGATTTCGTATATCTGCGGCGATGCGCGGATCGACGGCACCGCGCCGCTTCCGCCTGACGGGCGCCCGTACAACCTGGGCGTGTCGTTCCTGTCGGGGAGCACCGGACAGCCGCTCTCCAACGTGCAGGTGCGCCTGCGCCGGCATGGGCGCGTGCTCGTCGAATTCAATGCACCGGGGTCGCGCTGCCTGTTCAGCGTGCCGGATGCGAGCTACCGCGTCGAAGGGACCTATCAGGGCGCAACCCAGTTCGCGATCGTCGAGACGGGCACGCTCACGACGCAGTTGCGATGGTGAGCGTCGCGCCGATCGCGTCATTCGTCCAACGTATCGAATCAAGGAGTCTTGCATGTCCCGTGCAGAACGACCGGACGACTCGCCCGCCCGTGAGCCGAAACCCTCGTGGGGTCCGGGAAAGAATGCGGCGCTCAGCGTCGCCGCATTTGCCGCGATCTTCGGCGCCTTCGCGTATGTCGAGCGAGACACGAGGGTCGGCCATGCGAGCGTGACGCACGATGTCGCCGGCGTGATCGAAAACGCCGTCGGCAAGTACCGCGAGTTCATCGTGGCGGCGACGGGCGGCGCGTCCGGCAAGGCAGCGCCCGCGGGCTCGACGGCGCCAGCCGGCTCGATAGAGGCCGTCGCGCAGGCCGGGCCGGTTCCGCCGTCTGCCTCGGCGACGCCGGCCATGTCGGCCGCAGCCGCACCGCCCGCACCGCCGCCAACGACGAGGGCCCGTGCCGACGTGAAACCCGCACCGCCCGCGCACGTGCCGGCGACGACGCTCGCCGCCGAGCCGCATGCCGCCTCGACCGTCAGACGCACGGCGCGCCCGGGCGACGCGCACCGGACGTCACGTTCGCAGGCGCTGGCGCGGACGAGAAAACGCCCCGCCCCCTTGCCGAAACAGCAACCGCAGTCGTATCTCGCCGGCACGTCGCACATGGAAAACGCCCGCGTCACGCACGACGATCTGGAAGGCGCCCGCGCGCTGGCCAAGGCACGCTGGTGCGCACAGATCGACGAATGGATCTGTGTGGAGCAAAACGCGAGTCGCGCGCTCGCCATCGACCCGACGAACAGCGAATCGCGCGCGCTGCTTGGACAGGCGATCCGCAATCGCCTGTGAGCCGGTCGAATGCCGCCGGGCCTCGCCGCCCGGCGGGACGACGGCCGGTGACGCGCGCCGTCGGGCGTGCAACGGATGTGAACGTTTCACAGTGAGGAGACATCGTGGCTAACAATCGTCAACAACAATGCACCACCGTCGTTCCGCCGACCCGGCGGCTCCTCCTGCATGCGCCGCTGCTGTGCCTGCTCGTCGCGTCCGGCCCATGCCTTGCCGCCGAAGGCGACGCGAAGCCGCAGGTCGCCCTGGGTTCGGGTACGCAGCCTCCTCAAGCGCCGACGCCGATCGCGCGGGCCTCGGATGCGTCGATGCGGATAGCCCATGGAGCCGCTCCGGCGATGCCGACCACGGTCGTGGTGGACCCCGATGCGCCGCAGCCGAGCGCACCATCATCGGATGCACCCATGCTGCTTGCGCAGGCATTCGTCGACACCGCGCCGCCGGATGCGCCGGCGCCACGTGCGCGCACGTCGGATGCCCCACAGCAACTCGCCCAAGCCGCGCCCCCCGCCTCGCCGGATACGCGCACTACGCCGACGCTCATCGCGCAGGCATCCGGCACGCCGATGCCGAATTCGCCCGCGCCCGTGACCCAGCCATCCGGCGCCGAGCCGCCATCGTCCCGGCAACCGAATTCGCAGTCGCCGGGCGCGCAGCTCCCCGGCGAGCCGATCCAGCGATCGCAAGGACCCGACGTCGAGGCGCCGAATGCGCAGGCGCCGAATCTGCGCACCGCCGACGTCGCGACGGTGCGCAACGACGTGTTCGGTCTTGCCGCGAGCGGCGGCGCGGTCAAGGCGCTCGAAGAAGCGAAGGCCCGGCCCGATGCGTTCTCCCCCGTCGACATCGCGCAACTGGAAGAACTGTCGATTCGCCAGCAAGTGCGCGGCGGACGCGACAAGTCGCGTTCGATGACGAGTTCGGACCGCTTCGACGGCATCGACAATGCCCTGCGCGAGGCGAACGACCTCGACAAACGGATCCCGCCCACGCCCGAGTACACCCCGGTCCGCACCGCACTCGCGGGCGACCGGGTCGTCGCCCTTGCGGCGCGCGGCGACATGAAGCAGGCCGTCGCGACGTTCGAGACGATTCCGTCCAACGCGGAGATCTCGATCGACGCGCTCGCGGCCGTCGGCGATGCGTACCTGTACCTGAGCGAACCGGCCAAGGCGAACGCCGTCTACGCGCGGGCGCTGCAGCAAGCCACCGCGTCGCCGACCGATCGCGCGACCCGCGGCTTCCAGTACGGCGCCCGCACGCAGCCGATCGAGCTGCGCGAAGGGCTGTTCTGGTCGTACGTCGACCAGGCGCGCGCGCCGGAAGCGAAGCAGGTGCTCGACGACATGGAGAAATCGCTGCCGCCGGTCAAGCAGGTGACCAACGTCGGCCCGGGAGAAAGCGACTATCTGCGCTACTACCGGCTGCGCGCGCAGTACCTGATCTTCACGGGACACGTCGATCAGGGAATCGCCGCGCTCGAAGCGCTCGAGCAACAGGTGCCCTTCAACGCGGAAATCCGCGCCGCGCATGCCGACGCCGTGTCGGGCCAGTCGCATCCGCGCCAGGCGATCTCGATGTATCGCGCGTCGCTGACCGATCATCCGGACAGCGTCGAAATGCTCGCGGGCCTCGGCCGCGCATCGCTCGTGGCGGACGACTACGCGAGCGCGAAGACCGTCGACCAGACGCTCGGCGACACGTTCCCGGACAGCGGCGCCGTGCGCGGCTTCAAGCGCGACTACAAGGCTTACCGCAGCCCGGTGTTCACGACCGACCTGAGCTTCGAGCACGGCAACAGCGCGCTGGCCGACAACAGCTTCACGTCGGACAGCTATGTGTATTCGCAACCGTTCGGCGACAACTGGCGCGTGTTCTCGCACACGTTCTACGGCTTCGCGCAGACCGACGGCGGGAACCTCAGCCGCACGCGCACGGGCATCGGCGGCGACTACCGGCACGGGCCGCTCACGGTGCTGGGCGAAGTCACGCGCTCGCTGGGCTCGGACGGCCGAACCGGCGGCCGCGGGACGATCGCATACGCGCTGAACGACTACTGGACCGTCAGCGCGGGGCTCGACACCAACGACAACTCGCTGCCGTGGAAGGCTTATGCCACGCACATCTGGGGCCGCTCCGCGAACGTCGAGGTCGTGTATCGCCAGAACGACCGGCGCGAAGTCAGGCTGAGCTACGGCGTGAGCCGCTACAGCGATTCGAACTTCCACCAGGAGATCTCGGCGACCGCCACCCAGCGCGTATACACGGCCGCGAACCAGCTCGTCAACGTCTCGCTGAATCTGGGCACGGACAGCAACACGCGTCAGGACGCGCCCTACTTCAGCCCCGGTCGCGACTACGCGGCCGCCGCGACCGTCATGCATCAGCTGACGCTGTGGAAGAAGGGCGACATGGGGCTGCGACAGCGCGTGTCGGTGTCGGGCGGCGTGTACAACGAGCGCGGCTTCGGCACCAGCCCGCTGTGGAGCGCGCGCCTCGAGCACGCGTGGACGTTCAAGCACGACATCACGCTGAGTTACGGCGTCGAGGTCAGCAGTCACGCATACGACGGCCAGCGCGAGCGCTCCGAAACCGGCTTCCTGTCGCTCAACCTGCCGTTTTAGCAAGGAGCTCTGAATGCAATCCAGACGGACCTTCATATGCGGATGCCTCGGCACGTTCGCCGCCTGTTCGCTGTTCCCGAGCGTGACCGGCGCCAAGATGATCGACTTGCTGCCGCCGTCCGATCCGGCCGACGGCAAGACGTTTCGCGTGATCTGCATGCACGACGTGCGCGACAACCTGATGGCGTCGTTTTCGTCGCCGTCGGCCATCATCGATCCGTTCGCGGTCGACACCGGCACGCTCACCGCGATCTTCTCGTGGCTGCAGACCAACAATTACCACACCATCACGGTCAAGCAGATCGAGGAATCGCGGCGCGGCGGCAAGCCCCTGCCGCCGCGCTCGGTGCTGCTCACGTTCGACGACGGCTTCCGCAGCCACTACACGAAGGTGCTGCCGTTGCTGGAGCGTTTCAAGTATCCGGCCGTGATGGGCCTCGTCACCGCGTGGATCGACACGCCGCCGGATACACCGATCCGCATCAGCGACAAGGTTCAGGTGCCGCGCGACTACTTCCTGTCGTGGGACGAGGTGAAGAAGCTCGGGCAGTCGGAATTCGTCGAGCTCGGCTGCCACACCCACAACCTCCATCACGGCGCGGTCGCGAATCCGCAAGGCAACGAGCTGCCGGCGACCACGTCGCATCTCTACCTGCAAGACCAGAAACGCTATGAGACCGACGCGGAATTCCATGCACGCGTGCACGACGACCTGCAGACGTGCGTCCGGCAGATTCGCGAACGCACCGGCATCGTCGCGCGCTCGATGGTGTGGCCGTACGGCGCGGAAAACCAGCCCGTGCGCCAGATCTCGACGTCGCTCGGCATGGACGTCCAGTTCAGCCTCGACGCCGGCCCGAATACGCCTGACGTGCCGCTCGACCGGCTGAGACGGATCCTGATGATGTACGACGTCGACATCGGCGGGTTCGAGCGCTCGATGCGCGAGCCGGCGTCGAACCGCGGCGACGTCGACGTGCCCGAGCGCACCGTGCAGGTCGACCTCGACCAGGTCTACGATCCCGATCCCGCGCGGCAGGAAACGAATCTCGGCAAGCTGATCGAGCGCATCTACCGGATGCAGCCGAAATCGGTGTACCTGCAAGCGTATGCGGACCCGAAGGGCACGGGCGTGGCCGAAGCGGTGTATTTCCCGAACCGGCACCTGCCGATGCGTTCCGACCTGTTCTCGCGCGCCGCATGGCAACTCAATACGCGCGCCAACGTGCAGGTGTACGCATGGATGCCGGTGCTCGCGTTCCGGCCGCCGGCCGACAAGCAGCGCGGCCTCGAGGCCGTCACCGCATACGGCGGTGCGCCGGCCCGCGAGAACGGCACGCGCGTGTTCCGGCTGAGCCCGTTCGATCCCGATGCGCGACTGATGATCCAGCAGATCTACGAGGATCTCAGCAAGCACGCGTCGTTCAGCGGCATCCTGTTCAGCGACGATGCGGTGCTCGACGACTACGAGGACGCGAGCCGGCATGCGCTGCGCGTGTATTCGCAATGGGGGCTGCCGGCCGACGTCAGCAAGATCCGCGAGAACCCCGATCTGATGAAGCGCTGGACGCGCCAGAAGACGCGCTACCTGATCGACCTGACCCGGCAGCTCGAACAGATCGTGCTGGCCCATCAGAACGTCGGCGACGTGCTGACCGCGCGCAACATCTTCGCGATGCCGGTGCTCAAGCCCGAATCGGAAGCGTGGTATGCGCAGAACTACGACGATTTCCTCGCCGCCTACGACTACGTCGCGCTGATGGCGATGCCGTACATGGAACAGGCGAAGGACCCGGAAGGCTGGCTCGACCAGCTCGTGAAGGCGGTACGCACGAAGCAGCGCGGGCTGCAGCGCACCGTGTTCGAACTGCAGTCGTACGACTGGCACGGGCGGAAGGCGGTGCCCGCCAGCACGCTGCTCGCGCAGATGCGGAGGCTGCGCGGCGAGGGGGCCGTGAATTTCGGCTACTACCCCGACAACTTCCTGAACGGCCAGCCGGAGCTCGACGCGATGCGGGACGTGATGTCGCTGAAGTCGCGCCTCGACCCCACCTCGATCAACGCGCTGATGCAGATGCAGCACACGCAGGGAACCAAGACGCCATGACCTCCCACAGCCTCATCCAGCGCCTGCAGGATTTCGTCTTCTACTATCCGTTCTTCATGTCGTATCTGTGGATGATCGGTGGCGTCGTGCACTACTTCCTGCTCGAGGAAGGCCGCGAGCTGTCGACGCGCACGATCGCGTCGAGCGGCATCCCGAAGGTCTCGATCGTCGTGCCCTGCTTCAACGAAGCCGCGAACGCGCGCAGCGTGATCACCCATCTGAACGGGATGCAGTATCCGAACTACGACATCATCGCGGTCAACGACGGCAGCAAGGATCGCACGGGCGAGATCCTCAACGCGCTGGCCGTCGAGATCCCGCGGCTGCTCGTGATCCATCACGCGCGCAACGAAGGCAAGGCGGTCGGGCTCACGACCGCGGCGGCCGTGTCGAACGCGGAGTACCTGCTGTGCATCGACGGCGACGCGCTGCTCGCGCACGACGCGATCGGCTGGATGCTCGAGCACTTCCTGACCGACCCGGGCGTCGGCGCGGTGACCGGCAACCCGCGCATCCGCACGCGCACGTCGCTGCTCGGCCGCATGCAGGTGGGCGAATTCTCGTCGATCGTCGGGCTGATCAAGCGCACGCAGCAGGTGTACGGCCGCATCTTCACGGTGTCGGGCGTGATCACGATGTTCCGCAAGACCGCGCTCGCCGACGTCGGCTACTGGAGCTCCGACATGCTGACCGAGGACATCGACATCAGCTGGAAGCTGCAATGCCGCGACTGGCGCATCGTGTACGAGCCGCACGCGCTCAGCTGGATCCTGATGCCCGAGACGATCAAGGGGCTCTACCGGCAGCGGCTGCGCTGGTCGAAGGGCGGCATCCAGGTGCTGCTCAAGTATGCGGGCACGCTGATGCGGCCGACGCAGATGATGATGTGGCCGCTGTTCGCCGAGTACCTGATCGGCATCGCATGGGCGTACTCGATGACGTTCATCCTGCTGCTCGCGCTGATCGACGTCGTCTACCCGCTTCCGCCGAACTGGCATGTGTCCGTGGTGCCGCACTGGCACGGGATGCTGCTGGTCGCGACCTGCATCCTGCAGCTGATCATCGGCAGCATGATCGATCGTCGTTACGACGAAAAACTCCTGATGTACTTCCTTGACACCATCTGGTACCCCGTCGCGTTCTGGCTGATCAGCATGATCACCACCGTCGTCGCCCTGCCCGCCGTCGTACTGCGGGGCCGCGGCAAGCGCGCCGTTTGGGTCAGTCCCGACCGAGGCATTCAACATGAAGAACGCGCCGATTATTGATCTCTCCCTGCGTGCACCGCGCGACATGATCGCCGAACGCGGCAGCATCGTCGGGCCCGTGCTCGTCGCGTGGTTCCGCCTCGTGCGGCCCGCGCTGGTCGGGGGCGTATGGGCATCGATCTGCATTTATACGTACCGCTACCTGTTGCCGTTCAACGAGGCCGAGATGCCGATCGAACAGATCGTGTTCTACGTGACGAGCATCGCGCTGATCGCCGGCACGATCGTCATGTGGCTGATCGCGGGGCGCGTCGTGCATCCCTTCGCCTATCGGTTACGCGTATCGAAGATGCTGCGGCGCTCGGCCAGCGTGAAGGTGCGCTCGGTGCCGCCGACCGCGTTCGCGAGCGCGCGCCGGCGCGGCGCGCGGCGCACGACGCGCATTCTCGTCGCGTCGCACGATGCGAACGGGTCGATCTCGGGCATCGAGTGGATCGCACACGCGGAGCCGCAACCCCGCGAATAGCTCGCCGAAGACGTGTCGCGCCGGGCGCGACACCTGCCGCGCGACGCGGCACCGCTTCTGACAATGTGCTGGCGCGCGTCGCGCGCCTGCCGGCAACTTCCTGGAGACGAGGTGAATCATGTGCGGAATCGTCGGAGCAAGCGGCCTGAACAATCAGGTGCCGCAACTGGTCAATGCGCTGAGCCGGCTCGAATATCGCGGCTACGATTCGTGCGGCATCGCCGTGCAGGGCGACGGCCGCCTGCGCAGCGAACGTACGCTGCGACGCGTGACGGACCTGCAGGATCGCGTGCTGACGCTCGGCCTCGAAGCGCGAACCTGCATCGCACATACGCGCTGGGCGACGCACGGCGCGCCGTCTGAAATGAACGCGCACCCGATCATGTCGGGCGACACGATCGCCGTCGTGCACAACGGGATCATCGAGAACCACGACACGCTGCGTGCCGAACTGAAGCAACGCGGCTATACGTTTCGCGGACAGACCGACACCGAGGTCATCGCGCATCTGATCCACAGCCTCTATCGCGACGACTTGTTCGACGCGGTGGTGCGCGCCGTCAAACGGCTGCACGGCGCATACGCGATCGCGGTGCTCGGCGCGCGCGAGCCGCAGCGCCTCGTCGCCGCGCGCGCCGGCTCGCCGCTCGTGATCGGCATCGGCGCCGAGCAGAACTACCTCGCGTCCGATTGCGCGGCGCTCGGCGACCTGACCGACCGCTTCGTGTACCTGGAGGACGGCGACGTCGCGCTGATCACGCCGGATCGCATCGCCGTGGTCGACGCAGGCGGGCAGGAAGCGCGGCGCCCGTTGTGCGAGGTGAAGGCGCGCGCGGACGACGCCGCGCTCGGCCCGTACCAGCACTTCATGCAGAAGGAAATCTTCGAGCAGCCGAAGGCGATCGACAGCACGCTCGACGGCATCGACGCGATCTCGCCGGCGCTGTTCGATGCGACGGACGGCACGCGCGCGCTGCTGTCGCGGGTCAGAAGCGTGCTGCTGCTCGGCTGCGGCACCAGCTACTACGCGGGGCTGACCGCGAAGTACTGGCTCGAGAGCATCGCGGGCGTGCCGGCCCAGGTCGAAATCGCCAGCGAATACCGCTACCGCGACACGGTGGCCGATCCGCGCACGCTCGTCGTCGGCATCTCGCAGTCGGGCGAAACGGCCGACACCATCGGCGCGATCGAGCAGGCGCGCGCGATGGGCCAGGAATTGTCGATGGCGATCTGCAACGTCGCGACCAGCACGATCGCGCGCAACGCGCCGCTGCGGTTCCTGACGCGAGCCGGAGCCGAACTCGGCGTCGCGTCCACCAAGGCGTTCACGACGCAGCTCGTCGCGCTGTTCGTGCTGACACTGACGCTCGCGCAACTGCGCGGCCGGCTCGATGCCGTGCAAGTCGCGACGCACCTGAAGCAATTGCGCGCGCTGCCGGACCGCATCGGCCATGCGCTCGCGCTGGAAACGCAGATCATGGGCTGGGCCGCGAAATTCGCGCGCACCGAGAACGCGCTGTTCCTCGGCCGCGGCATCCATTTCCCGATCGCGCTGGAAGGCGCGCTGAAGCTCAAGGAAGTGTCGTACATCCACGCGGAAGGCTATGCGGCCGGCGAGCTGAAGCACGGGCCGCTCGCGCTCGTCACGAGCGCGATGCCGGTCGTCACGATCGCGCCGGATGACCGCCTGTTCCAGAAGCTGAAGTCCAACATGGCCGAGGTGCGTGCGCGCGGCGGCCGGCTCTACGTGCTGGCCGGCAATCAGCTCGAAATCGACGCCGACCGCGACACGCACCTGATCCGCGTGCGCGAATCGGGCGACCTGCTGTCGCCGATCGTCAACGTGATCCCGCTGCAACTGCTCGCGTATCACGTCGGCTGCGCGCGCGGCGCCGATGTCGACAAGCCGCGCAACCTCGCGAAATCGGTGACCGTCGAATGATCCGGCGAACGCGCCCGGTACGGGCGCTCACGCGGCTGGCCGCGGCCGTGCTCTGCGGCGCGGGCGGCATCGGCGCGGCGTCGCCAGGCTTAGCCGGCGCGCCGGCCGTGCATACGGTCACCGTGTCGAGCGCCCCGTCGCCGCGAGACAGCGGCGACCCGCGGCGCTTCATGCACGGCATCGGCGTGGCCGACGCCGGCGACGGCAAACGCTGGGTGTTCTTCAGCAGCTCGGGCATCGTGCCGCGCGGTGCGTTGCGCAGCGGCAACTGGCCGCACAACGTGTACGTCGGCGAATGGCGGCCCGGCGAGCCGCGCCTGCTGCACGTGCGCACGTTCATCAGCCGCCCCGAGGCGCAGGAACCCGTGTCGATCGCGCAGAACGCGCGCGGCGATATCTTCGTCACGTTCGAGGACGGCTGGAACGCGCCGCAGGAAGTCAGCCAGCGCTACGGCGTCTACCGACGCGACCTGAAGCCGATCAAGCCCTACCCGAACGACGTCGAATCGGGCGGCCATTCGGGGCACGTCGCGACGGTCGCCGACCGCTTCGTCGTGTTCTATTCGGCCGACTGGGTCAACGGCGGCGGGGTCGACAACCTCGGCAGCGGCAACGGCGTGTACCTGAAAACCTACGACGCGGCCGGGCGCGTGCTGAACCACGTCGCGGTCGCGCCGCACCGCCGCGAGTGGTGGCCCGTGATCGCGGGCTCGCCGCGCAACGCGCTGCTGGTATGGCAGAAGTTCATCGAAGGCAGCACGGACGCAATGCTCGAATATGCGATGTTCGACCCGGTCACCGCGAAGCTGCAAACGTTCGGATCGCTGAACGGCGCGATCCAGTACTACGTGTATTCGGCCGCCTATGTGCCGGAGATCGACCGTTTCATCGTCGTCACGACGACGGCGGACGATCGCGGCGTCGCGACGCTGATCGCACCGGACGGCCGCCGCACGGCGACGCTCGATTGCCTGCCCGCATCGGTGCGCGAATCGGACATCGGCGTGTCCGGCACGCACGCGTACGTGCCGACCCGCGACGGGCGGCTGCTGACGCTCGCACTCGCGCCGGCGGACATCGCGGTGAGTGGCGTACAGCGCTCGCCGATTCCGTGGGGCTCGACCGGCATCGCCGGTTTTCCGGCACGCGGCACGGCGATGCATTTCGTGTCGCTGACGCCGTCGGGGATGCGCGAAGCCGATGTCGAACCGAAGCAGGACACGCCGATGCCGAGGAACGACGTGTCGTGCTCGAATCATTGACGGTGGGCCGATAACGCAAGGGCGTCGTGAACGCGGGCGGGCCGCGTGTCGCCGGCGTGCGCTTCGTCTTCCGCGGCCCGAACTGCGCTGCGCCCCCCTTCGCCAACCCGGTAGTCGGACGCGCCGTCGCGGGCCTGCCGACCACGACCGCCGTGCCTTTCCTCTGCCGAATTCGCCAGCGCCGCCCGTACCGGATAGACTGTCGCCCGATTCCTTCCATCGGCCGCGGCGTCCCACCTCCTGCCGCCGCCGGAACGCCCCTTCCCGGAGAACGAATGCTGAAGCGCCAGTGGTTTTCGCTCGTGCTGCTGACGGTTTGCCTGCTCGGGCAACGCGCGTCGGCCCAGTCCACGCTCGAACTCGACACCGACGGCACGGCCCGCGCCCTCACCCGCCAGACGCTGCTCGCGCGCGCCGATGCGACCGACATCCACGTGCCGCGCGACATCGCATACGGCCGGCCGATGACGTTCCGCGCGGTGCCGTTCGCCGCGCTGCTCGGCGACACGCCGCTGCCGGCCGACGGCGTGCTCGAAACGCGCGCGGCCGACGGGTTCGCCGCGCAACTGCCGCTCGATCTCGTGCGCCGCCGCGCGCCGGCCGGCGCGACCCCGTGGCTCGCGATCGAGGACCCGGCTCATCCGTGGCCGAAGCTGCCCGGCAAGCAGGTCGGCGCGGGGCCGTTCTATCTCGTCTGGCTTGGGCCGGACGCGTCGTCGGTGCGCGGCGAGCAGTGGCCGTACCAGATCGTGCGCATCACGATCGAATCGTCGCCGCTCGCGCGCTGGCCGTCGCTCGCGGTCGACGCCGCATTGCCGGCGACCGATCCGGCCCGCGCGGGCCAGCGGCTGTTCGTCACGCAATGCCTCGCGTGTCATCGCATCGACGGCGCCGGCAGCAGCCGCGCCGGCCCCGACCTGAACACGCCGATGAACCCGGTCGACTACTTCCAGCCCGCCGCGCTGCGCCGCTACATCCGCAACCCGGCGTCGGTGCGCGACTGGCCGGGCCGCAGCATGCCGGCGTTTCCGCCCGATCAGCTGAGCGACCGCGAACTCGACCAGATCGTCACGTATCTCGCGTATATGGCGCGGCGCAAGGCGGCAAAGTAACGCGCGTGGCCGCCGCCCGGCCGCACGCGTCGCGCTTACGCTTCCCGCGCGCTCTGCAGCACCGCGCGCAACAGCACGTCGGCGCCGGCCGTCGCCCATTCCGGCGTAATCGCTTCGGCCTCGTTGTGGCTCAGCCCGTCGACGCACGGCACGAAGATCATCCCGGTCGGCGCGACACGCGCGACATAGCACGCGTCGTGGCCCGCGCCGGACACGATGTCCATGTGCGACAGCCCGAGCGAGCGCGCCGCATCACGCACCGTGTCGATGCAGCGCGGCGCGAACGGCACCGGCGCATACGTGAAGATCTGCTCGATCCGCGCGCCGAGGCCGGCTTCGTCGGCCACACGTGCGAGTTCCGCGCGCAGCGCCGCGTCCAGTTCGTCGAGTACCGCATCGTCGGGGTGACGGAATTCGACCGTGAAGAAGCAGCCGCCCGGCACCGTGTTGCGCGAATTCGGCCGGGCCTCGATCATACCGACCGTTGCGCGCGCATCCGGTGCGTAACGGCGGCCGAGCAGTTCGATGAACGAGATCATCCGCGCCGCGCCGACCAGCGCGTCGCGCCGGAACGCCATCGGCGTCGTACCGGCGTGCGCGTCGACACCGGTAAGCGTCACCTCGTACCAGCGCTGCCCCTGCCCGGCCGTCACGACGCCGATCGTCTTGCCGGCCCGCTCGAGAATCGCGCCCTGCTCGATATGCAGTTCGTATGCCGCGTGCACCGGATAGCCGCCGACCGGCTCCGCGCCCGCGTAGCCGATCCGTTCGAGTTCCTCGCCGATCGTCCGGCCCCCGCCGTCGGTGCGCGACAGCCCGTATTCGAGCGTATAGACGCCCGAGAACACGCCGGCCGACACCATCGCCGGCGCGAAGCGCGAGCCTTCCTCGTTGGTCCAGATCACGACGTCGATGGGGCGTTCGGTCTCGACGCCCGCGTCGTTCAGCGCGCGCACGACCTCGAGCCCGCCGAGCACGCCGTAGATGCCGTCGTAGCGGCCGCCGGTCGGCTGCGAATCGGCGTGCGAGCCCGTCATCACCGGCGCGGCGTCGGGGCGGCGGCCCGCGCGGCGCGCGAACACGTTGCCCATCCGGTCGACGCGCACCGTGCAGCCGGCGTCGCGCGCCCACTGCACGAACAGGTCGCGCGACTCGCGGTCGAGATCGGTCAGCGCGAGACGGCAGACGCCGCCCTTCGGCGTCGCGCCGATCTGCGCCATCCGTTCGAGCGACGCCCACAGGCGCTCGCCGTCGACGCGCGGCATGCTCGCCATATCGGTATCGTCACGCATCGCCGTTCTCCTGCGCGTGTTGCAGCGCATAGCGGAAATCGCAGCGCTTGCCGCCCTGCATGATCGTGCTCGTGCGCGTGAGCGCGATGTCCGGCGCATAGCCCTGGATGAAATAGCTATCGCGCGCGCAGCTCAGCAGATGCCCGATCTCGCCGAGCCCCATCGCGTGATACATCTCCGCATAACTGCAGCGATGCACGTCGTAGTCGTAGTGCGCGTCGTCCGCGCGCCGCACCTCGACGTCGAGCGCATCGTCCTTCTCCCACAGCACCTGCAGCGCGACGAACGACTTCACGCTCGTGCCGTCCGGCTCCTGCGCGGCGAACGTGCGGCCCGCGTCGACGGCCGCGCCGCGCACGGCTTCCGCGATCACGGCCTGTGCGCGCTCGGCGCCGAATTCGCGCTTCATGATCTCGTAGATCGGCTTGATGATTTCCGCTTCGATGCGGCGCCGCGCGAGGATCCCGAGGCGCGTGTCCTCGGGTGCGGCGGCGGATGTCGGGTTCGCTTCTGTCATGGGAATCGTCTCGGTCGTTGTGTCGTTGTGTCGTCGTGTCGTCACTGGGCCGCGGTGCGCGAGCCGCCGAGCACGTCGACGACGGCCCACTTGCCGCCGCGCACCCGGTAGATCGTGAAGGCCGGGTCCTTCAGGTTGCCTTCGGCGTCGAACGCGATGCGCCCGGTCACGCCGGGCCGCTCGATGGCACGAACGGCCGCGACCAGCTTCGCCGGCTGGGTCGTGCCGGCCTTCTGCGCGGCCGCGATCAGCGTGGCGGCCGCGTCGTACGCGAACGGCGCATGCAGCTCGATCGGCGCGTGAAAGCGTGCCTGGTATTGCGTGTCGAACGCCTTGCCGCCCGGCATCCGGTCGAGCGGCAGGCCCGGTTCGAGCGCCGTCACGCCGTCGCCGTCCTTGCCCGCGAGCGACAGGAAAGTCTGGCTCACGAAGCCGCCCGCGCCGAGCAGCGGCGCGTTCACGCCGAGCTGACGCATCCGGCGCGCGATCGGCGCGGCCTGCGCGTCGAGGCCGCCGAAGAACACGAGATCCGCGCGCTTGCCCTTGATCGCGGTCAGCACGCCGCTGAAGTCGGTCGTCTTGTCGTTCACGTACTGACGATCGACGATCGCGCCGCCGTTCGCCTGCACGCCCTTGATGAACTGGTCGGCCAGCCCCGCGCCGAACGACGTGCGATCGTCGATCACCGCGATGCGCTTCGCCTTCAGCGTCTTCACCGCGTACGCACCGGTGAAGTGGCCACCGGCATCGTCGTGCCCCATGATGCGGAACGCTGTCGCGTAGCCCTGCTGCGTGTATTGATGGCCGGTGGACGCCGGCGCGATCTGCGGGATGCCCGCATCGCGGTACACGCGCGACGCCGGCACGCTGCAGCCCGTGTTCCAGTGACCGACGACGCTGATCACGTGCTGGTCGACGAGTTGCTGTGCGACCGCGACGGCCGTGCGCGGGTCGGACTGGTCGTCGGCCGCGACGAGCTTGTAAACGACCGGCTTGCCGCCGATGGTGGGATGTTTCGCGTTCGCGTCGTCGATCGCGAGTTGCGCGCCGTTCTGCAGATCCTTGCCGATCCGCGCGGACGGGCCGGTGAGCGGCGCGGCGAGACCGATCAGGACGGTCTGGGGCGCGGACTGCGCGGACGCGGGAGCGGCGACGACCAAGGCGGCCGTCGAGAAGGCGAAGCTGGCGGAGAGGAAAGCGATTTTCATGTGCTGGGATCGGTCGGCTGGAACTTAAACATGAAAAATATTAAATATTCGACATCCAAACCCCAAATACCCAATTGTTGGATGCTTATGCCGTTCCCGCCACATTAACGTATCACCCTGTAAATAATGGATATTTTTGTGTTGTCGCTCGCCATGACTTTTCGATAAAATTCTATACATGAAAAATATCGAACAATTGCCGTACGATCCCCCACTGCGCGCGGTGCGTGCGTTCGAAGCGTTCGCGCGTCTCGGCTCGGTCACCGCGGCGGCAGGCGAACTCGACATCACGCCGTCGGCGGTCAGCCATCAGCTGCAACTGCTCGAGGCGTTCATCCAGACGCCGCTGACGGTACGCGAAGGCCGGCTGCTCGCGCTCACCGACGAAGGCCGCGACTACTACCGGTCGATCAGCGCGGCGTTCTCGGTGCTGCGCAGCGCGACGCGCTTCGTGCGCGACCGTTCGTCGCTGCGCCAGATCACCGTCAGCCTGATTCCGCTGCTCGGCATCGGCTGGTTCATCCCGCGGCTGCATGCGTTCCTCGCCGACAACACGGATGTCGACGTCACGGTGCTGTACGCGCACCACCGCAACTACCGAAGCGACGCGTCGGACCTGTCGATCCGCTTCGGCACCGGCGACTGGCCCGGCTATCGCTGCGAGCGGCTGCTGCCGGGTGCGATGGTGCCGATGTGCAGCCCGTCGTTCCTGAAGCGTCACGGGCCGTTCCGCACGCCGGCCGATCTCTCTCGCGCGCCACTCGTGCACGACGAGGATCGCAGCACGTGGGTCAACTGGCTGCAGGGCGCCGGCGTGCGGCACGTGTCGCACGCGGTAGGGCCGATGTTCGAAGATGGCCAGCTCACGCTGAGCGCCGCCCGCGCGGATCTCGGCGCCGCGTTGCTGCGCGCGCCGCTGGTTCAGCGCGAACTGGCGAACGGCGAGCTCGTGCAGTTGTTCGATCACGCGCTCGACGACGGCCGCGATTACTACCTGTGCACGCGCGAGGACGCGGACATGCCGGACGGAGCGCGGCGGCTGGCGGCGTGGTTGCGGAAGATGGCGGGGATTTGAGCGGGGCCCCATGCCGCGTCGTCCTGGCGGGGCCTTGCATGCTTTCAAACTCGCATATATGATATGCATATCATATATCGGAGGTTGCCATGAGCCGGATTCTGGTCGATCTGTCGGATGGCCAACTAGACGCGTTGGCCGTCATCGTCGAGACTCAACACCGTCCCCGCGCCGCCATCATTCGTGACGCGATCGACGCCTACATTGCCCTGAACAAGCACCGGCTTGCCGACGACGTCTTCGGTCTCTGGAAAGATCGCACGATCGATGGGCTCGCCTATCAAGAGGAATTGCGCTCGGAATGGTAAAAGCCCTTTTCGACACCAACATCCTGATCGA
Organism: Burkholderia sp. AU45388; assembly: GCF_030481585.1. NCBI lineage: Bacteria > Pseudomonadati > Pseudomonadota > Betaproteobacteria > Burkholderiales > Burkholderiaceae > Burkholderia > Burkholderia sp. AU45388. The sequence goes on from NZ_JAUJPV010000016.1 coordinate 66,344, forward strand.
TTATCTGGGCGGTGTGGAATCCGCTCGTGCGGAGCTAGGCCGCTACGACTATCGCGCAATCAGCATGATCTCGTGGATGGAAGTCCTCGTCGGGGCGCCCGCAAGTGACGAAGCACCCATTCGCGCATGGCTCTCGTCGTTCGATGTCATCGCCCTCGACAGCACAGTTGCGAATCGCGCCGTGACGATTCGCAAAGACCGCCGGATACGCCTGCCTGACGCGATCGTGTGGGCATCGGCGCAAGTGAACGGTCTGCTGCTCGTATCGCGCAACACGAAGGACTTTCCCGCCTCCGAACCCGGCGTTCGCGTGCCATATCAGATCTAAGCCGACGTACGCGAGCGCATACGCCTTCCCAGCACATCTGCCAGCCGGGCTCGTGCCGAGCAGGTGCCGCCCGCATCAACGTCCGCCGCCCTTCCCGCCCCCGCCCCCCGCCAATCAAAGGCCGGAAGCAGATAGAAAATCCCGATACCCCGGATTGAAACAAGCAATTTCACAAGTTCAGGGTGAACCCGGATACTGGCAACACTCCACTCACCCCTGACGAAAAGGAATTGTCCAGATGCCGATCATCAACACCCAAATCAAGCCGTTCAAGGCAACCGCTTACCACAACGGCGAATTCGTGCCCGTCTCGGAAGAGAACTTCAAGGGCAAGTGGTCCGTCGTCGTGTTCTACCCGGCCGACTTCACGTTCGTCTGCCCGACCGAACTGGGCGACCTCGCCGACCGTTACGCGGAATTCCAGAAGCTGGGTGTCGAAATCTACGGCGTGTCGACCGACACGCACTTCACGCACAAGGCATGGCACGACACGTCGGACACGATCGGCAAGATCAAGTACCCGATGATCGGCGACCCGACGCTCACGTTGTCGCGCAACTTCGACGTACTGATCGAGGAAGAAGGGATGGCGCTGCGCGGCACGTTCGTGATCAACCCGGAAGGCGAGATCAAGCTGTGCGAAATCCACGACAACGGCATCGGCCGCGACGCGGGCGAACTGCTGCGCAAGGTCCAGGCCGCGCAATACATCGCCGCTCACCCGGGTGAAGTGTGCCCGGCCAAGTGGACGCCGGGTGCGGAAACGCTGACCCCGTCGCTCGACCTGATCGGCAAGATCTAAGGGTCGCCGCGCGCCTCGCACGGGGCGCGCGACATGCATCACCCCGGGCCGCCTCGCACGGCCCGCGCCCTCCTCCGGCACGACGTGCCCGACCAGAATCATCAATACGGAATCCGAAACGCCATGCTCGACGCCAATCTCAAGAACCAACTCAAAGCGTACCTCGAAAAGATCACGCGCCCGATCGAACTCGTCGCCTCGCTCGACGACAGCGCGAAATCGCAGGAACTGCTGGCGCTGCTGACCGAGATTGCGTCGCTGACGGATCGCGTGACCGTAGCCGAACGCCGCGACGACGCCGAGCGCAAACCGTCGTTCTCGATCGGCGAGCCCGGCAAGCCGGCCGGCATCCGCTTCGCCGGCATCCCGATGGGCCATGAATTCACGTCGCTCGTGCTCGCGCTGCTGCAGACGGGCGGCCATCCGATCAAGCTCGACGACGACGTGATCGAGCAGATTCGCGCGCTCGACGGCGACTACGCGTTCGAAACGTATTTCTCGCTGTCGTGCCAGAACTGCCCGGAAGTCGTGCAGGCACTGAACGTGATGTCGCTGATCAACCCGCGCATCCGCCACGTCGCGATCGACGGCGCGCTGTTCCAGAACGAAGTCGAGTCGCGCCAGATCATGGCCGTGCCGACGATGTTCCTCAACGGTGCATCGTTCGGCCAGGGCCGCAGCAGCGTAAAGGAAATCCTCGCGAAGCTCGACACGGGTGCGAGCGAACGCGCGGCGAAGTCGCTCGAGAACAAGCCGGTGTTCGACACGCTGATCGTCGGCGGCGGCCCGGCAGGCGCGGCCGCGGCGATCTACTCGGCACGCAAGGGCATCGCGACGGGTGTCGTCGCCGAGCGTTTCGGCGGCCAGGTGCTGGACACGATGGCGATCGAGAACTTCGTATCGGTGCAGGAAACCGAAGGGCCGAAGTTCGCGACCGCACTCGAACAGCACGTGAAGCAGTACGACGTCGACATCATGGACGTGCAGCGCGCCGACGCGCTGATTCCGGGCGACGTGCACGAGATCCGCCTCGCGAACGGCGCGGTGCTGAAAGCGAAGACGATCGTCCTCGCGACCGGCGCACGCTGGCGCGAAATCAACGTGCCGGGCGAGCGCGAATACCGCAACCGCGGGGTCGCGTACTGCCCGCACTGCGACGGGCCGCTGTTCAAGGGCAAGCGCGTCGCGGTGGTCGGCGGCGGCAACTCGGGTGTCGAGGCCGCGATCGACCTCGCCGGCATCGTGAAGGCAGTCACGCTGATCGAATTCGGCACGCAACTGCGCGCGGACGAAGTGCTGCAGCGCAAGCTGCGCAGCCTGCCGAACGTGACGATCGTCACGCAGGCGCAGACGACCGAGCTGACCGGCGACGGCAGCAAGCTGAACGGGCTCGTATACAAGGATCTGCGTTCGGGCGACACGCAGCGCATCGATCTCGAAGGCGTGTTCGTGCAGATCGGCCTCGTGCCGAACACCGAATGGCTGAAAGGCACGGTCGAACTGTCGAAGCATGGCGAGATCGTCGTCGATGCGCGCGGCGCGACGTCGGTGCCGGGCGTGTTCGCCGCCGGCGACGTGACGACGGTGCCGTTCAAGCAGATCGTGATCGCGGTCGGCGAAGGCGCGAAGGCGTCGCTCGGTGCGTTCGACCACCTGATCCGGCAGGACGTGGCGCCGGTGGCAACCGCTCAACCGCAGGCCGAAGAAGCGGTCGCCGCCTGACGGACGTCAGCCCGACGACATCGAAGTTTGTCTCTCTTGGCCCCGCATGCTTTGGTCGGCGTGCGGGGCGTTTTTTATGCCGGCGGCGTTCGCGATTACTTGGTCGCGGTCGAGCCGCCGTCCGCTGGCGCAGGCGCCGTCGATTTGAAACTGCTCGACTGCCTGACCAGTTGCTCGGTCATCGCGGCCGCCACGGGATTCGCGCCGGACGACGAACCGCCCTGCCGGTACGAACCCGTGCTCGCCGGCATCGACGACACCGTCGACATCGACGGCGGCGGCAACGCCGGATCGAGCTTCGCCGACTCCCTGACGAGCGCGGCCGTCTCCGGCGTTTCGGATTTCGTCGCGGCCGGCGACGCGGCGGCGGCGTGGCGTTCGAGGCCGTCGCGCTTGCGCGGCGCGCGTTGCGTGACCTGTGCGGCGGGAGCCGACTGAGCGGGTGTCGCGGCCGGGGCCGGGACCGATGGGGTCGAATCCTGTGCATCCACCGTCACGACATTGACCTTCGGCGGCGGTGCGGCCGGCTTCGTCACCGGTTGCGGCTTGTCGCTGACGACCGGCACGGGTGCGGGCGCGGCGTCGACGCGCGCGATTGCGGCCGGCGCGGGCGTGGGTGCGGTGGGTGCGGGAGGCGGCACGGCGGCCGCCTGTTTCGGCGCTGTCGCGGCAGCCGGCGCCGGCGGCACGATCGCGCCCTGCACCGCGTGATCGTTGCCCGCGGGCGCCGCGGCAACAGGTGCGGCCGAATCGGCGATGCCGGCGTCTTCGATCACACGGTGGTCCGCGCGCAGGAGCATCACGTACGCGGTGCCGGCCGCGGCTACCAGGAGCCCGCCGGCGATCAACATGGTTTTACGGGTACTCGTCATGCTTGCTCACCGACATATCGATGTGAACAGGCCATCATACGCGGCCAATGCGCGTTGATCTCGCACGAATACATTTGGTTGCATTGATGACGGCGTGGGGCCGCCGACGCCGCGCGAGGCCGCGCCGCCTATCGTCAGACGAGAAGAAACCGCTCGCCCTCGCCGGTCAGATGCAGAAAATCGCGACCGCGATCCCGCCGAACAGCAACCACTTGACGATGTAATACACGGTACGATTCCACGCCTTGAGCCGCTTGCCGGCGCGGCGAATCGCATACAGGTACCGGAACGCGCGATTGAGCCCGCCCGTGCGATCGCCCGTTTCGTTCGGCGATGCGGCCGCGCGCATCAGCAGTTGCCCGACCGCATCGTTGACGCGCTGCGCCCAGCGATATTTCATTGGGCGCGCGACGTCGCAGAACAGGATCACGCGATCGTGCGCGGTGCGGTTTTCGGCCCAGTGCAGGTACGTCTCGTCGAACATCACGGCGTCGCCGTCGCGCCACGCATACGATTCGCCGTCGACGACGATCCGGCACGCATCGTCGTTCGGCGTATCGAGCCCCAGGTGATAGCGCAGCGAGCCCGCATACGGATCGCGATGCAGCCCGAGTTGCCCGTCCGGCGGCAACTGCGCGAACATCGCCGCCTTGATCGACGGAATCCGCGACAGGATCTCGACCGAGCGCGGACACAGCGCCTGCGCGGACGGATGCGGCGCGTCGTACCACTTCAGGTAGAACCGCTTCCAGCCGCGGCGAAAAAACGAATTGAAGCCGATGTCGTCGTACTCGCCCGACGCCTTGATCCGGCTCGCGTCGCGCAATGCGAGCGCTTCGCGGCGAAACGTGCGCCATTCGCGTTGCAATACCGCGAGCTCCGGAAAAAGATCGGTGTCGAGAAACGGCGTGGTCGGCACCGACGAGAACGCATACGAAAAGCAGTTCAGCGGTGCGGTAAAGGTCGAGTGGTCGGATAGTTGCCTGAACAACCGGTGCCGAACCTTGCCGCGCCGATGCGTGTAGACGACACACGCAATAAACACGATCAACAGGACCCAGCGCATCGATATTTCCCCCGTAAGCCGTTTGCGAGAATTCTAGGTACGGGAAAAATTTCTTGCTCTGACGGTGAGATCGCGTGGTGTAGGTCTCGCAACGCGACGAGATGGCCGATCGATCCGTGCCAAAACGCCGAAAAGCCCGTATCTACGGGCTTTTCGGGCAATCTGCATGCATGCGCGGCAGGCTACCGACGCACACGCCGGCGGCGATTATTCCGGAAACGGCAAATCAGTTTGTCCGTCCGCGCGCATCCCGAACGTGTTGAGCGTCATCGCGACGAGCGCGTAATAGCCGAGCAGCGCGACGAGATTCACGACGGTCTCGTGCCCGAAGCGCGCCTGCGCACGCGCGAACGTGGCATCGCTCACGCGCTTCGTGTCGTACAACTCCGTCGCGAACGCATGGATCAGCGCGTCGTCGTCCGATTCGAATGCGGGCGCGACCCCAAGGCGGATCGCATCGGCCGTCGCGGCCGGCACGCCGGCATCGAGCGCGATCGGGTGATGGATGTGCCACTCGGCCTGCGAGCGCCAGCGCGCGGCCGTCACGAGAATCGCGAGTTCCGACAGACGCAGCGGCAGCCCGGTGCGATAGCGACAGAACGCACCAAGCTTCTGTGCGTGCTGGGCCAGTTCAGGGCTCGCGATCCAGCCGAGGAACGGCCCGTTCAGGTTGCCGCGCGGGCCGCTGAGAATATCGGCGAGCACGGCCTTCTGTTCGTCGGTGGCCGATGCGGGATCGAAAGGAGGCAGTCTGTCTGTCATGGCGAGGAATCGTTGAAGTCGGGGTTCACGCGCCAGCCGACGCGAGCGCCGCGCCGATCGCGCCCGACAGCCGCTCGACGATCGTGTCGATCTGCTGCGCGGTGCACACGAACGGCGGCGCGATCAGGATGTGATCGCCGTGCACGCCGTCGATCGTGCCACCCATCGGATACACCATCAAGCCGCGCTGCATCGCTTCGCGCTTGACCGCCGCATGCAGCTTCAACGCGGGGTCGAACGTCGCCTTGGTATCGCGATCGCGCACGAGTTCGACGCCGACGAACAGCCCGCGGCCGCGCACGTCGCCGACATGCGGATGCGTGCCGTAATGCTCGCGCAACGACGCTCGCAACTGCTCGCCGCGCGCCTTCACGTTGTCGAGCAGCTTGTCTTCCGCGATCACGCGCTGCACTTCAAGCGCGGCCGCGCATGCGGTCGCGTGGCCGAGGTACGTGTGACCGTGCTGAAAGAAGCCCGAGCCGTCGACGATCGTGCGATAGATGCGGTCGCTCACCAGCGTCGCCCCGATCGGCTGATAGCCGGCGCCGAGCCCTTTCGCGATCGTCAGCAGATCGGGCGCGACGTCGTCTTCATCGCATGCATACAGGTAGCCCGTGCGCCCCATCCCCGACATGATCTCGTCGAGGATCAGCAGCACGCCGTACTTGTCGCACACCGCGCGAATTTTCTTCAGGTACGTGCGCACCGGCGGCACCGCGCCGGCCGTCGCGCCGACCACCGTTTCCGCGACGAACGCCGCGACGTTTTCCGCGCCGAGTTCGACGATCTTCCGTTCGAGCTCGTCGGCCAGACGCTGCGCGTACGCTTCGTCGGTTTCGCCCGCCTGCTGGTCACGGTATGCATAGCACGGGCTCACGTGGTGCGCTTCGATCAGCAGCGGCAGGAACGGCTCGCGCCGCCATGCGTTGCCGCCGATCGCGAGCGCGCCGAGCGTATTGCCGTGATAGCTCTGGCGCCGGGCGATGAAATGACGGCGCTGCGGCTCGCCCTTCTCGACGAAATACTGGCGCGCGAGCTTCAGCGCAGCCTCGATCGCCTCGGAGCCGCCCGACACGAAATACACGTGGTCGAGCCCGGCCGGCGCGCCGTCGACGAGCCGGTCGGCCAGTTTCTCGGCCACCTCGGTCGTGAAGAACGACGTATGCGCGTAAGGCAATTGCTGCGCCTGCCGCTTGATCGCGTCGATCACGCGCTGGTTGCTGTGGCCGAGACACGAGACGGCCGCGCCGCCGCAAGCGTCGATATAGCGTTTACCGGTCGAATCGATGATCTCGATGCCGTCGCCTGCGACGGCAACGGGCAAGGTGGCGCGCGGGGCGCGATGGAAAACGGTCGTCATGCGTTGCCTCAAGGATCAGGACGCGCTGGGCGCGTGCGCGGACGGCACGATGTGCGTCGCGAAGCGCTGCGTGCCGTGTTGATGAACGGTGAAGTCGATCGCGGTGTCATGAATCTCGAACACCGCGGTCGCGAGCGTGTTCTCGTCGTCGGGATCGGCCGGATCGTCGCGATAGATCGGCAGCCCTTCCGGCGCGCGATCGCCGAGCACGCGCAGCAGCGCGGCTGCGTCGATCGTGTCGATGCCGGGCGTCAACGCGTCGACGCGTCGCTGACGGTCGCCCGACGACTGCGTGATGATCTGCGCTTCCGCGTCGCAACCGGCATGCACGAGATGGTTCGCGTGTCCACTGAGATGCGCGACGTCGATAACCGAACAGCGCGCGACGCTCGCCTCGATGCTGAGCACTCGCGCATCGCCGGTCGCAGCGATCGTGTGATGAAAGCCGCTCGCGCGCGCATGCGAACGCAGCACGTCGGCCGCCGCATCGAGCGACGTCGCATCGAGCACCGCGCGCGCCAGGATCATCCGCGGCACGCCAACCGCCGGCGTGCGAATCCGCAGGTTGTTGATCGCCTGCGCGATGCCCGCGCGGTTCGCGGCGAACGTATGCCCGGGCAGCGAGCCCGGGTAATAGAAGCTGATGAAGCCGGGCTTCCCCTGCGGCTGCACGTCGACGAGCAGGCAGCGTTCGCGCAGATACGGATCGCCGTCCTCGTTGTGCGCGATCCAGCGCGTGCCGTTCGCCTCGCGCGCGGCGAGCGTCGTGCAGCCGTCCGGCGCGTTGTGGATCAGTTCGCCGCGGCAATTCCACAGGAAGATATCTTCGGCCGGCCAGCCGATACCCGCCGCGATCCCGTCCAGTTCCGCGACGAGATCGGGGTACGCGGCGAGCGCGGCCTGCCGCAATACGTCGACGAACGGATGGCCGCGCCAGCGGCGCACGGCCTGCCATGCGCTGCTCTGCTGCATGTACGCGTCGAACACCGGGCGGGCAAGCTCGCCGAGGCGCACGCCGATGTCGAACGGCGTGCCGGCGATGACGGGGGAAAGGGAAAGCGGCATGTCGGTGGATTCGGTTCCGTTCAGGACACGTGTTTCAGGAATTCCTTCAGACGCGGCGTCGGCGGCCGGTCGATCAGGTCGACCGGATGGCCGTCCTCGGCAATGCCGCCCTGATCCATGAACAGCAGCCGCGTGCCGACCCGCTTCGCGAAACCGATCTCGTGCGTGACGACGATCATCGTCATCCCTTCGGTCGCGAGATCCTGCATCACTTTCAGCACTTCGTGACGCAATTCCGGATCGAGCGCCGACGTCGGCTCGTCGAACAGCATCAGCCGCGGCCGGATCGCAAGCGCACGCGCGATCGCGACACGCTGCTGCTGGCCGCCCGACAGCTCCGACGGATAATGATTCGCGCGCGATTCGAGGCCAACCTTGTCGAGCAGCGCCATCGCCTGGTCGCGCGCGTCGGCGCGCGACGCGCCGCGCACCTGCATCGGCCCGAACATCACGTTCTCGAGCGCGGTCATTTGCGGGAACAGATTGAACTGCTGGAACACCATGCCGGCTTCGAGCCGGATGTTGCGGATCGTCGTCGCGTTGCCGCGCACGCTCTGGCCGTCGACCAGCAGCTCGCCGCCGGTGATTTTCTCGAGCGCGTTGATACAGCGCAGCATCGTCGATTTGCCCGAGCCCGACGGCCCGACCACGACGACCACCTCGCCCGCGTCGATCTTCAGATCGATGTTCTTCAACACCGGCACGTGGCCGAAGCTCTTCGACACGTTCTGGAATTCGATCATGCTCATAAGATTTTCATCCGCTTTTCGACGATCCGAAGCGTCAGCGTCATCGCGCCGGTCAGTATCAGGTAGATGACGGCCACCGCGCTCCAGATCTCGACCGCCTGGAAATTGCCCGCGATGATTTCCTGCCCCTTGCGCGTCAGCTCGCCCACGCCGATCACGATGAACAGCGACGTATCCTTCAGGCTCACGATGCATTGGTTGCCGAGCGGCGGAATCAGCCGCCGGAACGCCAGCGGCCCGACGATCTTCAGCAGCACGCGCGGCATCGACAGCCCCATCGCGAGCCCCGCTTCCGTCAGCCCCTTCGGGATCGACAGCAGCGCGCCGCGCACCACTTCCGCGAGATACGCGCCGGAATTCACCGTGATCGCGATGATCGCGGCCGTCAGGCCGTCGATGCGGATATGCGCGAGCAGCGGCAGCGCGAAATACAGGAACATCACCTGCACGACGATCGGCGTGCCGCGAATCAACTCAATATAGATTTGGGCGAGCACGTTCATCACCTTCGGTCCGTATGCGCGGAACATCCCCGCGATCATCCCGACGATGAAACCGCCCACCAGCCCCACCAATGCGATGAACACCGTCAACCGGACCCCGTCCATCAGGTCCGGCAACGCCGCCCAGATCGCCGACCAATCGAAATTCACTTGTCGCTCCCCGTTCGATTCAAGACCGGCGCGGCCGCTCGGCCGCGCCATGGCGCATGGTCACGCTCACATCTTCGGCGGCTCGGCGCCGAACCACTTCTTGTAGATCTGCGCGTAGCGGCCGTCGGCCTTGATCTTCACGAGCGACGCATTGACCTTCGGCACGAGCGGGCTGCCCTTCGGGAAGCCGATCCCGTACTTGTCGCCGCTGACCGGCTGGCCCGCGACCTTCACCTTGCCCTTGCCTTCGTTGTTCACGAAGAACAGCACGTTCGGCGTGTCGTGCATCGCCGCGTCGACGCGGCCGGCTTCGAGCGCGAGGTACGCCTGGTCGATGTTCGGGAACTGGCGGACTTCCTTCGGCTTCAGGTGCGCCTTGATCCAGTCGATCGTCGCGGTGCCCGTCTTCGCGGCGATCACCTTGCCGTTCAGGTCGTCGATCGACTTGATCGACGTATTGCCGGTTTGCACCATCGCGGCGAGGCCGCTGTCGTAGTAGGGCGCGGAGAAGTCGATCGCCTTCTTGCGCTCTTCCTTGATCGTCATCCCGGACAGCGCGACGTCGATGTTCTGCGTCTGCAGCGCCGGGATCAGGCCCGCGAAATCCATCGGCTGGATCGTGTATTTCCAGCCCTGGTCCTTCGCGATCTCGGCCCACAGGTCGAGATCGAAGCCGACGTACTTGTCGCCCTGCTTGAACTCGAACGGCATGAACGACGTATCGGTCCCGACGACGAGCGTCTTGGTGTCCGCGTGGGCGAGGCTGGCGCCGAGCGCGGCGACGACCGCGACGGCTTTCAGGAAGGAACGGCGACTCATGGTTTCTCTCCGCATGATTGAGCGATGTAACCGGCCACCGGGCCGGCGGAACGACGACAGCAAGCCGCACCGCAACATGCGATGTTGAATTAGACCTTAGTGCAACAAGTGTTGTCAATGACGATACTACGACAACAAAAAAGTCCGCAACAAATAAATGCGTCGAGACAAACCCGAGCCGCGCGGCGCGGATAGATCGGAGGAAAGCGGCGGACGGCGGTTGAAATGCACGGTCCGGGGGGGCGGGCGGCGGAGGCAGGCTCCAGGCAGCGGGCTGAAGGGAGGGTTGCAGCAGCGCGTGCGCGCCGGCACGAGGGCCATCCAGTGCAACGCGGGCGGCGGGATGACGGCCGTGCCATCGCCGCCCCCGCACATCGGTTTGCGCGGACGGCCAGCGATTCAACCAGGCTGCTTGTCGGGACGGCCGTGCCGCCAGGCCGGCAACCGCCGGCGCGGCTCAACGCAGGTTGCGGGATGCGCGCGGCATCGCCGAACGCGGCGCACCGCTCCCGCGTCGTTCACGCCGCAACCCCGCTCGCCTGATGCGACACGAGCCGCGCATACGCACCCTGTCGCGCCATCAGTTCCGCGTGGCGGCCGGACTCGATCACCGCGCCCTGCTCGATCACGAGGATCAGGTCGGCATTGCGCACGGTCGACAGGCGGTGCGCGATGATGATCGACGTGCGCTGCGTCATCAGATCCTCCAGCGCCGCGCGGATCTGATGTTCGCTGATCGTGTCCAGGTGCGACGTCGCCTCGTCGAGGATCAGCACCGGCGCATCCTTCAGGAACGCGCGCGCGATCGCCACACGCTGGCGCTGGCCGCCCGACAGCTGCACGCCGCGCTCGCCGACGCGCGTCGCGAGCCCGTCCGGCAGCCGCGCGACGAAGTCGCCGAGCGCCGCATGGTCGATCGCGCGCTGAACATCCGCGTCGGACGCGTCGTTCGCGGCGAGCCGGATGTTCGCCTCGAGCGTGTCGTTGAACAGGTAGGTATCCTGCGCGACGAGCGCGATGTGCTGCCGCAGATCGTCGAGCCGCAGGTCGCGCAGGTCGATGCCACCGAGCGTCACGCGGCCCTGCTGCGGATCCCAGAAGCGCAGCAGCAGGCTCGCGATCGTCGACTTGCCGGCGCCCGACGCGCCGACCAGCGCGACCGTGCTGCCGGCCGGCACCTCGAAGCTCACGCGGTCGATCGCGGGCACGCTGCGCCCCGGATACGTGAACGACGCCGCGTCGAACCGCACCGCCGAATCGCCCGGCATCGCGTGCGCGCCGTCCGTCACCGTCACGGGCTCCTTCTCCAGCGCGCGCAAGCGGCGCGTCGACGCGATCGTGTCGGCAAGCTGGCGCGCGACCTGGCCGATCTCGGCCACCGGCATGAACGCCGCCACCGCGATCAGCACAAGCAGCGGCAACGATTCGCGCGGGAACCCGCCGCGTGCGCACAACCACGCGCCGAGCGCCGCGACGGCCAGCCCGCCGAGCCCGCTCGCGACTTCCAGCGCGGCGCTTTGCGTCGACAGATCGTCGAGCAGCTTCGCGCGCTGCCGGCGATACGCATCGACTTCGGCGACGAACGCCGCGCGCCGGCGATCGATCGCCTGGAACGCGGTCAGTTCCGCGAGCCCCTGGATCGTTTCGGTCAGGTGTGCGCCGAGCTGGCCGAGCGCCTCGCGCGCGCCGGTGCCGAGCCGGTCGACGTCGCGCCGGGCCAGCACGGGCGCGAGCCCGGCCCACAGCAGGAACGGCAGCAGCACCAGCGCGAGCGGCCAAGCGACCGACGCGAGCAGCATCAGCACGCCGGCCGGCACGAGCACCGCGACGAACGCAGGCGCGAGCGTATGCGCGTAGAAATATTCGACGGTCTCGACGTCCTGCGTCGCGAGCGCCACGAGATCGCCGGAACGGCGGCGCAGCAGCCCGGCCGGCGCGAGCCGTTCGAGCGTCGCGAACAGCGCGATGCGCATTTCCGCGAGCAGCCGGTACGCCATGTCGTGCGCGAGCCACGATTCGAGCCAGTGCAGCACGGCCGCGACCGGCGCGATCACGAGCAGCGCGGCCACCAGCCCGGTGCCGACATGGCCGGTCGGCACCGCGCCGACCACCATTGCGCCGATCACGCCGACGCCGATGAACGCGAGCACGCGGCCGATCCCGAACAGCACGGTCAGCGCAACCTTGCCCTGCCACGGCCGCACGAAGCGCAGCAGCGTCTGCAACGTTTCCCGCCAGCCGATCGTCGCCGCGTCGTCGTTCAGCGGCCGCACCTGTGGGCCCGACGACGCGCGCGCGGTCGCGCCGGCCGCCGCCGTCGCGCCGACGGATTCGGCGACCGCTTCCAGCTGCGGGCCCATCAGCCGGCGGTACGGGCCGTCGCGCGCGATCAGCGCCGCATGCGTCCCTTCGTCGACGACCTGCCCCTGGTCGAGCACCAGGATGCGATCGGCGCCGATCACGCTGGACAGCCGGTGCGCGAGCACGAGCGTCGTCCGTCCGCGCGTGAGCCGGTCGAGCGCCTGCTGGATCAGCGCTTCGTTCTCCGCATCGACCGACGACAGCGCCTCGTCGAGCAGCAGGATCGGCGCGTCGCGCAGCAGCGCGCGGGCAATCGCGATGCGCTGGCGCTGGCCACCCGACAGCATCAGCCCGCGTTCGCCGATGCGCGTCGCGTAGCCGTCGGGCAGCGCCGAGATGAAGTCGTGCGCGTTGGCCGCGCGCGCGGCCGCGATCATGTCCGCGTCGCCCGCGTCAGGGCGGCCGAGCCGCAGGTTGTCGGCGACGCTGCCGTCGAACAGCGTCGCATCCTGCGCGACGACTGCGATCATGTCGCGCACCTGGTCGGCATCGAGCGTGCGCACGTCGTGGCCGCCGATCCGGACCATCCCGCCCTGCGCGTCGTGCTGGCGCAGCAGCAGGCGCACGATGGTCGACTTGCCGGCCCCGCTCGGCCCGACGATCGCGACCGTCTCGCCCTCGCGCACCGAGAAACGCAGCGCCGCATGGGCGTCCGCACGGCGCCCCGGATACGCGAAGCTGACGTCGTCGAATGCGATCTCGGGCCGCAGGCCCGCCACGCGCGGCGTGTCGACGGCACGCGCATGGCCGCCCGCATCGAGCAGCGCATGGATCGCATTCGCCGCCGACTGGCCGATCATCCCCTGATGCAGCACCGCGCGCAGGTCGCGCAGCGGCCGGAAGATCTCGCTGCCGGCCATCAGCACGATCAGCAGCGCTTCGAGGCTCATGTCGCCGTGCTGCACGCGCCACGCGCCCACCGCGATCGCCGCGGCCGCGCCGAGGCCGGTGCCGAGATCCGTGAAGAGCCGCGTCAGCAGCCCGAGCGCGAGCACCCAGAACGTGCTGTCCGACAGCGCGCGCGCCTTCGCGGCCAGCTTCGCGCCGAACGCGCTGCTCTGCCCGAACGCCTTCAGCGTCGGCAGGCCCTGCACCGCGTCGAGAAACTCCTCGCCGAACGCCTTGAACGCGGCCGAGCGCGCGAGCGCCGCGCGCTTGTCGGCGCGATGCACGAGCTGCGGCAGCGCGAGCGTGACGAGCGCCGCGACGAGCAGGATCGCGGCCGTCGGCACGTCCCACCACGCGAGCACCGCGAAGATCATCAGCGGCGCGCACGCGGCGATCACGAGCTGCGGCAGATAGACGCCGAAGAAGGTCTGCAACTGCTCGACGCCGTCGACGACGGCCAGCATCACGCCGCCCGTGCGTTCGCCGCTGAACCATGCGGGGCCGAGCGCGGCGATCCGGTCGAACAGCCGCGCGCGCAGCGTCGCCTGCACGCGGCCCGCCGTATGCTGCGCGAGCACCGTGCGGCGATGGTCGAGCCATGCACGCAGCAGCACGCAAGCCGCCGTTGCGGCGACGGCCTCGCCGATGCCGCGCGCCGGCGCGCCGGAAAACACCAGCGCCAGCACGCGGCCGAGAAACACGAAGCGCAGGATGCCGACCCCCATCGCGAGCAGCCCGAGCGCGACGGCCGCCGCCACCCGCCAGCGCAGTCCCGCCATCATGGCCCATAGTCGTCGGTCGAAATACATGCAGCCCTCCGGTCGTGTTTCGTTGCGTTTTTCTGGACCGGATCGAGGCTACCCGCGCCGCCCCCGCGCGGCAAAAGATGATTTTTCAACGGGTGTTGAGTCAACTACAATACCCCGCATGTCGCACCTCCCTCCCCTCAGCGCACTGCGTGCTTTCGAGGCGGCCGTCCGCCTCGGCGGGTTCGCGCGCGCGGCGGCCGAGCTGAACGTGTCGACCAGCGCGGTGAGCCACCAGATTCGTTCGCTCGAGGAATCGCTCGGCGCCCGGCTGCTCGAACGCAGCACGGGGCTCGGCGGCATCAGCCTCACGCCGGCCGGCGCGCGTCTGCTGCCGGCCGTCGGCGATGCGCTGTCGCGTCTCACCGACGCGTGCGCCGACATTCGCGGCACCGCGCAACGGCTCACCGTGTCCGCCAACGCGCCGTTTTCGTCGATGTGGCTCGCGCGCCGGCTGGCGGAATTCTCGTCGCTGCATCCCGACACCCCGCTGCATGCGGTCGTGCTCGACGACGAGCCGGATTTCGCGCGCAGCAGTGTCGACCTGGCGATCGTGCACGTGCCCGCGCACCGGCTGCGGGCCGACGACGACGTGCTGATGCGGGAAACCGTGTTTCCGGTGTGCAGCCCCGAACTGTTTCCGTACGCATCGGAGCACGTATGCCGCTCGCGGCTGCTGCAGGAAATGCACGAGGACAGCCCCGAGATCGACTGGCGCAACTGGGCCGTGCATTTCGGCTTGCCGGACGACTTCGACACGAAGATCGTCCGCTACAGCAGCTTCAGCCAGGTGATCGGCGCGGCCGTCGGCGGCGCGGGCATCGCGCTCGGCCGCGTGCCGCTGATCGAACCCGAACTGCGCAGCGGGCGCCTGGTGCCGCTGGTGCCGGGCCTCGCGCGCGAGGCGTCATGGCGCTTCGTGCTGCGCCGCCATCCGTCGACGCGGCACCGGCTGCTCGATCCGTTGATCGCGTTCCTGCGCAGCGAAGCGGGCGCGCCGCCGTTCGTCGCGAAAAAGGTTGCGCCCGCATCCAACGACAGTCACGCACGGGGCGCGGGCGGCGCCTGACGGCGCGAGCATGCAACGCCGGCTGCACGTTTTGCGCATGAACGGCCGCTTACGGCGTCGCGAAGAACAACCCGACGACGCACGCCATGCCGCCGAACCACACGAGCGAACGCAGCGACGCCCAGTTCAACAGATACATCAGCGCATAGACGACGCGGATCGCGACGAACGCGATCGCGAGCTGGTCGACGCGATGCACGTTCGCGCCGTTGTGCCACGCCACCACCAGCGCGACCGCGAACAGCACGAGCGCTTCCCACGCATTCTGATGCGCGGCCTGCGCGCGTGCGCGCCAGCCTTCAAGCTTCGCCAGATAGTCGCGCGGCATACGGTTGTCGTAACCCTTGCGGGCCTTGGCGAGAAACGTCATCGGGAACGGCAACAGCGCCACGATGAACAGGCACAGCTGGGACGTCGTCATCAAAGTCTCCTCCGTTATGATTACATTGATCAATGACAAGATCGCCGAGAGCTTAGCACTGCATCGTGCTGTCCGCGCACCGGTTTTCTAGACGGGAGGCTCGGCCCGCGACGACGCCACAATTTCCACCAAATCACCGATAAATACGTTAATTAAAACTGGTCGAACACCCATAACATAGCGCTCGACACTGGCTTGACGCGCCGCCGCGCCCGGCCAGCCGGTTTCCCCCGCGCCGCCGCGCGCCGAACGACATCCGACCCGAGCCCTTGCCATGCCCCGTCCCATCGTCGCCCACATCCGCCCCGACGCCGTTCGCCACAACCTCGACTTCATCCGCCGCACCGCCGCGCAATCGCGCGTGTGGGCCGTGATCAAGGCCAATGCGTACGGCCACGGCATCGAACGGATCTACGCGGGCCTCGCGGCCGCCGACGGCATCGCGCTGCTCGATCTCGACGAAGCCGTGCGCGTACGCGAACTCGGCTGGGACAAGCCCGTGCTGCTGCTCGAAGGGATCTTCGAGCCGGCCGACGTCGAGCTGGCCGATCGCCATCGGCTGACGGTCGCCGTGCACTGCGACGAACAGCTCGACCTGCTGATCGCCGCGAAGCCGCAGCAGCCGATCGACATCCAGCTGAAGATGAATTCCGGCATGAACCGGCTCGGCTACCGGCCGGCCGCGTTCCGCGCCGCGTGGGAGCGCGCGGCGAGCGCGTCGCCGATCGGCAAGATCACGCTGATGATGCATTTCGCGAACGCCGACGAAGGCGAAGTCGACTGGCAGCTCGGACAGTTCGACGCGACCACGGCCGGGATTCCGGGCGAGCGCTCGATATCGAACTCGGCGGCCGTGCTGTGGCATCCGCGCGCGCACCGCGACTGGGTGCGGCCCGGCACGATCCTGTACGGCGCGTCGCCGACCGGCGCGGCGCGGGATATCGCCGACACGCCGCTGGCGGCCGCGATGACGCTGACCAGCAAGATCATCGGCGTGCAGACGCTCGCGCCCGGGGAAACGGTCGGCTACGGCCGCCGCTTCACGGCCGACCGGCCGATGCGGATCGGCGTCGTCGCGTGCGGCTACGCGGACGGCTATCCGCGCCACGCGCCGACCGGCACGCCGATCGCGGTGGACGGCGTGATGACGCGCGTCGTCGGCCGCGTGTCGATGGACATGCTGACCGTCGACCTGACGCCGTGCCCGAACGCGGGCATCGGCGCGAGCGTCGAGCTGTGGGGCGACCAGGTGAAAGTGGACGATGTCGCCGAAGCCAGCGGCACGATCGGCTACGAGCTGATGTGCGCGCTCGCGCGCCGCGTGCCGGTGGTGATCGTGCCGCCCGGCGCGTCGACCGTGCAGCCGGCGCTGCGGACGGGGAGCTACGGCCGCTGACCGGCGCCGCCGCGGCGGTGCGGCGGTGCGGCGGTACGGCGGTACGGCGGTGCGGCAGTACGGCGGTGCGGCAGTACGGCAGTACGGCAGTACGGCAGTACGGCAGTGCGGCAGTGCGGCAGTGCGGCAGTGCGTGACCGCGTCGCCGCGCATGCCGTTCCACTTGCTTGCGGGCCGCCTTGGCGGCCCGTCTGCTTTGCGGCGAACCGCCCTCTCGCGCCGGCCACGACGCGCTACGTCGTTGCGCGTTGCACCCACGGTGGGATGACAACGCGCGCCCTGCCCGCTCCCGTCACCGCATCACGAACGCCACGTCGGCTTGCGCTTCTCGAGGAACGCGTCGATCCCTTCGACCGCATCCTCTTCCATCATGTTGCGCGCCATCACGTCGCCCGCGTACGCATACGCTTCGTCGAGCGGCAATTCGCGCTGACGGTAGAACATCTGCTTGCCGACCCGCACCGCGGCCGGGCTCTTCGCGACGATCTCGGCGACCTTGCGCGCGACGGCCGCATCGAGCGCGTCCTCGGGCACGGCTTCGTTGACGAGCCCCCACGCGGCGGCCGTCGCCGCATCGACGAAACGGCCGGTCACCAGCATGTCGAACGCGCGCTTGGCCGCGACGTTGCGGCTCAACGCGACGGCCGGCGTCGAGCAGAACAGCCCGACGTTGATGCCCGACACCGCGAAGCGCGCGGTATCGGCCGCGATCGCGAGGTCGCATGCCGCGACGAGCTGGCAGCCGGCCGCCGTCGCGATGCCGTGCACGCGCGCGATCACCGGCACCGGCAACGCGCGCATCGCGAGCATCACGCGGCTGCACTGCGCGAACAGCGTGCGGTAGTAGTCGAGTTCAGGCTTGGCGCGCATCTGGCGCAAGTCGTGGCCGGCGCAGAACGCCTTGCCTTCGGCGGCCAGCACGACGCAGCGCACGTGCGGATCGGCAGCCAGCGTATCGAATGCATCGTGCAGCGCCGAGAGCATCGCTTCGGACAACGCGTTGAACTGCTGCGGGCGATTCAGGCGCAGCTTGACGACGCCGTCGTGCGCATCGCGCAGCAGGATCGGCTCGGCTGTCTCGTGAATGGGTTCCATGGTGTTCCGCTCGACGGGGTTCGACAGGATTCGATGCGGCGCGGGCGGACGAAACGCGTATCCGGCCGCCCGCGGCAGCGTCACGAAATGGTCCTCCACATTCCGCACGGCGTCCAGCCGCGGTGCCGCACGCGCGTGCGCGACGGCCTGCCGGCCACGGCGCAACGACCGTGCCCGTCTCGCGTCAACGGCGTCAACGGCGTCGTCGCGCGGCTTGCGCGGCTTGCGCGCGGCCTGCCGTCCTCGCGGCCAGCGCGGCGATCGCATAGGCGACACAGCCGAGCGCCGCGACCGCCCACAGCGCACCGGTCAGGTCCGGCAACAGGATCGTCGCGGCGCCTGCGACGGCCACGCCGAGCAGGCTGCCGGCCTGTCGCGCCGCGTTGAGGAACCCGGATGCCACGCCCGCCGCGTCGGCAGGCACCTGTTCGAGCACCGTCGCGATCATCGGTGCGACCGACAACGCGGTGCCGGTGCCGAACGCGGCCATCGCCCCCCAGACCACCGGCCACGGCCCATGCAGCGCGAGCGCAATCGCGATCGCCGGAATGGCGAGCGCCGCCATCGCGAGACCGTTAGCCATCAGCGTGACCGGACGAACGCGGCCATGCAGTTTTCCCGACAGCAGATTGCCGAGCGACAGACTCAACGCGAACGGCAGCAGCGTCAGCCCGATCTGCCGCGCGCTCATGCCGAAGCGCCCGTGCAGGTACAGGCTCAGCACGAACAGCAATCCGAAGTAGCCGACATAGACGAGGCTGCCCATCAGGTTCATCGCGACGAAGACGCGATTGCGAAACCATGCGAGCGGCACCATCGGATGGCGCGCACGCCGCTCGACGACGACCAGCACTCCGGCGGCGAGCGCGGCGATCAGCAACGCGGCGCGGACCTCCGCGGCGCCCGCGCCGCGTGTCGGCAATTCGATCACCGCGAAACACAGCGCGCCGAGCGCCGCCGCACCGACGCCCTGGCCGGCCCAGTCGAAATGGCGCACGTCCCGCGCGACCGACGCGCGAACGCACGCCGCCGCGCCGGCAAACGCGACCGCGCCGGTCGGCACGTTGATCAGGAACGCGCTGCGCCAGCCGAAATCGTCGACCAGGATGCCGCCCAGCACCGGCCCCACCGCGACCGCGACCGACGCGATGCCGGCCCACACCGCGATCGCCCGCGCCCGCTCGGCCGGCACGTCGAAGGTGCTGCGCACGATCGCGAGCGACGCGGGCAAAAAGAGCGCGGCGCCCATGCCCTGCGCGAACCGCGCGGCCACGAGGATCGCCACCGACGACGCGCCGCCGCACGCCGCCGATGCGCCGACGAACAGCGCCAGCCCGGCAAGGTACACGCGCTTCGCGCCGAACCGGTCGGACAGCGCGCCGCCCGCGAGGATCAGCGCGGCGAAGCTGAGCGTATAGGCGTCGACGATCCACGCGAGCTCCGCGACCGTCGCGCCGAGGCTGGTGCGCATCGCCGGCAGCGCGACGTTGACGATCGTCGAATCGAGCACCGCCATGAACATGCCGACCGCGACGAACGCGAGCGTCAGGCGCTGCTCGCGCGCCGTCGCGCGGCTCGGCGCCGTCGGCGCGACGGAAGAAACCGGGACGGAAACGGAATGGCACTCGGACATGACACCTCCCTGCAGATGCCGGAAGTCTAGGACCGGGCGCGCGATGCGCAAAAGTGATAATTTCGCATTTCCCCGATGCAAATCTGCATCACCGTTTCCTGTCCGTCGCCGCCTGTCCGATGCCACAATCGATCCGCATGAACTGGGACAACGCCCGCTTCTTCCTTGCACTGGCGCGCACCGGCACGCTGCGCGGCGCCGCGGCGCAACTGAACGTCGATCAGGCAACGGTCGGACGCCGGATCGCCGCGCTCGAGGACGAACTGGCGGCCCGGCTGTTTCTGCGCACACCGTCCCTCTATGTACTGACGACCGCGGGCGAAGCGCTGCTCGAGCCGGCCGAAACGATGGAGCGCGCGTCGCTCACGATCGAACGCCGGGTAATGGGGCTCGACGAGCAACTGGCGGGATCGGTGCGGATCGCGACGACCGACACGCTCGGCAAGCGCTTCGTCGTTCCCGCGATCGCCCGCGTGCGGCGCCGGCATGCCGGCATCGACGTCGTGTGCGTGACGTCGGCGCAAATCACCAACCTCACGCGCCGCGAGGCGGATCTCGCGATCCGCACGTTGCGGCCGGAATCGCCGGACCTGATCACCCGGCGGCTCGGGCATCTCGAAACGGGCATCTACGCATCGCGCGGCTACCTGGCCGAACGGGGCGAACCGGTCGCGGGCAGCGCGTTCGACGGGCACGATCTGGTGATGTATCAGCAGCCGGTGGTGCCGACGATGTGGGACGCGCTGTGCGGCGAGCCGACATCGCGCGGCCGCGTGATGTTCCAGACCTCGTCGACGATGATGCTGGTGGAGGCGACGCTGGCGGGGCTCGGGATTTCGGAGTTGCCGTGCTTCCGCGCGGACACCGAGCCGGAACTGGTGCGGCTCATGCCGCAGCGGTGCAATCATTTCGACGTGTGGCTCGTCGCCCATGCCGACCTCTACAAGACCGCGCGCGTGCAGGCGGTGATCGAGGCCGTCGTCGACGAATTCGCGACGGCGGCGGCGGGCCGGTAGTGGCCCGCTAACGGGCCGGTGCGTCAGCGCGGCCGATACTCGCCATCGGCAGCAGACCAGCGAAACGTCTGGCGCCATTTGCCGCCGCGCTCTCGCAACTGCAAGTCGTGGAAGCCGTCCGTCGAGGACGACAGCACACTGAGCGTATTGCTGCCTTCCGTGATGTCGTGATCTCGCGTGCCGTTGCGATGCCAATCCCCGGCGATATCCCGGTAGAACATCATCGGCTGCGCGAACACCACGCGCAGCGTCTTGCCTTCGATCCGGAACAGGTACAACGCCTCGAACGATGCGCCGCCGCCGGCATAGCCGATCGACCAGCCGGCTCGCACCCCGAACGCGGCATCGCCCGCCCGCAGCACATACGGCGCGAGATCGAACCGCGACCACCGCTCGGGCCGTAACGCGCGGTCCCCCGACTGCTTCGTCTCCTCGAGATAGTCGGGAGCGTCGAGATTCGTGTTGCTCCAGTCGGTCGCCTGGTCGAGCGGCTGTTCGGTACGCGCGACCAGGCGCGGCACGCCGTCCGGGCCGCGCTCGAATACGCCCAGCCAGACCCGCTCTTTCCGGTCGTCGGCGTCGGCGCCGCGCGCGAAATCTTCGCAATCGGTAGGCGCACGGAATCGCAGCACGTCGCGCGCAATATCGTCGGTCGGTGCCACGCACACGATCGCGACGAACGCACCGGGGCGTTGCGGCCACGGTTTCGCGCCGGCCAGCACGACTCGCGCAAGCGGCTGGCCCGGGGCAAGTTGCGCCACCAGCCCCTCTCGCGTGAAGCCGGGCGGCAGGTGCACGCCGAAGCCATCCGCTTCCGGCGCGCCGCCCATGTCGCGCGCATACGCGGCGCGTGCTTCGGGCGAATCGAACTTGCCGGACACCTGGTCAAGCGAATGCGCGGTACCCGCCGCGTACGCGGGGAAGCCCGCGAATGCCGCGCCGATCACGACGAGCCACGGCATCAAGCGAATTGTCATGTTGGAATGTCCTGTGAAGAGTTCGGTGCACAACGGGCGGTCACATTCGCTTGCGCCCGCCGCGCCACCTGCGCACGCCCGACCACAACTGTCCGACGCCCGCGACGAAAAAGACCGCGCCCATCCCGCCGATTGCCAGCGCATCGCCCCAGATCGCGCCGAACGTGTTCATCCGCGCGGTCATCCTCGGCGCGTCCGGCGCATAGCGCACCTCGACCGTCGCGCCGTCCTCGACACTGACGTCGCCGCCCTGCGCATATTCGACGTGCTCACCCGCGAGCGTCGTGAACGCGATCTCCGGATGATGCGGGCCCGCGTTCAGCTTGACGACACGCCCCGGCACGACGGCCGACGTCCGCATGAATTCCCGCGTCGACTGCGCGTACAGCGCGGCGCCGATCAGCATGCACGCGCCCAAGATGGAAAAAACGATGCCCTTCGCGATCAGCATCTCGATGGGTTGGGCCGCAGCGCGGCCGGATCCGGTCATCATCGGTTCGCGCTACGGACGCGACGGGTAGAACGACACGTCGATCCGGGACTGTGTCTTGCAGCGATACATCACGCCGCGCCCCGTTTCGTCGGTCACGCCTTCGTACGGCCCGTTACAGCCCACCACCTTGTACCGCGCGAACGGGATGCGCTTGCCGTCCGTCGGGCGGACCCGCACCGGCATGCGCCCCGTCGGGCCATCGCCGATCATGCGCACGAGCACCATGCGCGCCGCATCGATCGGCGCGGCGGAACGCATGTAGATCGTGCGTCCCTGCGCGTCGGTCGTGCCTTCGACTTCGAGTTCCCGGCTGTCCTGGGCCGCGCTGGTGTAAAGCGCGAACGCATAGCGCGTATTCGGCAGCGCCTGCCGGGTGGCCGGATCGTGCAG
Source organism: Burkholderia sp. AU45388 (assembly GCF_030481585.1). Classification (NCBI taxonomy): domain Bacteria; kingdom Pseudomonadati; phylum Pseudomonadota; class Betaproteobacteria; order Burkholderiales; family Burkholderiaceae; genus Burkholderia; species Burkholderia sp. AU45388. The sequence continues at coordinate 89,087 of NZ_JAUJPV010000016.1, forward strand.
CACGAAATAGCAGCCGTTTGCGCCCCGCCCGGCCGACGCCTGCCCGTCGGCCTGCGCGGGATGGCACGTGTACGACGAGCCGCTGTCCGCGGCCGCCGCTTGTGCGTTCTGTTGCGCTGTGTTCGCGCATCCGCCCGCCAGCGCGGCGACCAGCGATACGCACGCGCCGCGCAGGAGCGCGGCCCGACCCATTCCGGTTTTCATTGGAGGGTGTTCCGTTCCCGATGTTGTCACTGCCGGGCGTGCCGCGCATGGCAAGGCACGCCGCCCTCGGCATCCGGCAGGATACGGACATCCCGGCGCGCTGTAAATCGCGCACGCAACCCCTCGACGTCCCGCTGGTGCGTCAGCCCGCGAGCTTCTTCAGCGCGTCGAGCACCGCGTCGCCCTTGAACGGCTTCACGATCCAGCCCTTCACGCCGGCGGCCTTGCCGCGCTCCTTCATCGCCGGGCTGCTTTCGGTCGTCAGCATCACGACGTTGACGGCCGTGTTCGCCAGTTCGCCGCGAATCTTCTCGACCATCGTCAGGCCGTCCATGTTCGGCATGTTCACGTCGCTGATCACGAGGCGCACGCCGGGCGTCGCCTTGAGCTTCGCGAGCCCGTCCTTGCCGTCGACTGCCGTCGCGACGTCGAGCCCGTGATTGCGCAGGAAGCCCGCGACTTCGTCGCGCACCGTGCCCGAATCGTCCACCACCAGAACCTTTGCCATGTCGTATTCCCCTTTCGTCGTTGCCGACTTCAACATTCAAAACAGTTCGAGTTCGCCCGCTTCGACCATCGGCCCGACGTCCTGCACCGATTCGCGGAAATCCTCCGGCGACCAGCTCAGGCTGAACACGAAACGCTGGTCGAGACGGACCGAGCGCCCCGAGGCCGGGTCGGTCATCCGGTACTTGAAGCAGAGCTGCGGACAGTCGCCGCCAAACGAGATGAACTTCTGCTTGTGATTGACGACGAGCGGCACCTGCACCGGATGGCGCGCCAGCGCCTCCGCATCGCCGAGATAGCGGTTCTTGAACGCGCCCCACACGAGGTTGGTCAGCTCGCCCAGCACGCTGTTCACGTCGCGGAAATCCGGTGCGCGGCCGTCGTCACGCGTGCCGCCGAGCATGTCGAGCAGCGGCTGCTCGCTCGTCTGCAACAGCATGTAGCCGCGGCACCATGCGCTTTCGAGCGCGATCAGGCTGAACACCTCGCCGAAGATGATCTGGTCGCGGACGATGCACGGCGTGTCGTGCTCGATCGTCATGCCCGGGAACAGGCTGTCGAGGCGCGCCTCGGTGATCTCCGAGATGCCGCGCACGAGCGCGTTCGGGTAGTCGCGGCCGAACAGGTATTCGTCGATCGCGCGCTCGAGCGGCGTCATGTCGTCGGCGACGTAGGCCGCGCACGCGACACGGGCGAGCGCATCGGGCAGCCCGTCGCGCGACGCGAGCGATTCGCGCCGCAGGATGATCGGCAGCTCGGGCCGCAGCGCGTCGATCTGCGTCGCGACGATCGCGCTCTCGGCCGGCGAGCCGCCGTAATCCTCGGCGAGCAGGATCGCGCCGAGATCGATGTTCGAGCGCAGCACCTTCAGCAGCCGGCTGCGCCGCACGGTCAGGCCGACCAGGTGGTGCGCGTCGCAGAAACGCTTGATCGCGTCGGCGTGCACGCGGCTGTCGTCGAGTACGAGCACCTTGCTGACGGGTCGGTCTTCGGTCATCTGATGGATTCCTGATGGTCGGTCAGAACAGTTCGAGCTCGCCGCCGGTGTCCAGCGTGGCCGTCTCCGCCACGTGGAAGTCGACCGGCGCGTTCGCGCACACGCACAGCGTCGCGCCGATCCGCACGCCGCCGTCGAGCGTCAGGTCGTACGCGGCCACGTAATCGGGCGAGAGCGCGTGCATGAAGTCGATGCTCGCGCCGCTCAGCAGGTAAGGCGTCGACATCCCGAGATCGGGAAACGGCGCGGTCAGCGCCTGGTTGATCGCGCCGCAACACAGGTTTGCGACTTCCATGAACGCGTCGGTCAGCGGCCGCTGGCTGTTCGTGCCCGCCGTCGCGCCGGCGAAATGGCGGCGCGTCGCATCGTCGTCGCTGAAGCGCAGCGCGAGCAGCAGGCGGAAGTGCAGCGCGGAGATCGTCAGCGCGACCCCATGCTCGGCCACCTTCGGCTTCGATCGCGACTGCGCGTGCACACGGTCCGGCGCGTCGTGTTCGTGATCGGCGGCCGGCTGGATGTCGCACGCGCCGCCGGCGGCGAGCCGCGTGCGCGCGGCATCGAAAAAGATCCGCTCGAAACCGGCCCTCGCCTGCGCGCCGATCACGCGGCCTCTCCTTCGATCCGTGCATGCAGTTGCCCGGCCAGCGTCTCGACGGTCGCGAGCGCGGCCGTGATCATCTTGCCGCCGGCCTGGATGTCCTGGAACGTCGCGGCCGTCACGAGATCGTTGCGGTTCAGGCTGTCGCGATAGCTGTTCGACAGTTCCTGCGAGCGCGCAGCCAGCCCGCGCACTTCGCTCGCGACGATCGAGAAGCCGCGCCCGGCCGTGCCTGCACGCGCGGCCTCGATCGACGCGTTCAGCGACACGATCGACACGTGCGCGACGATCGCCGACAGTTCCTGGTTCTTCGCGCGCATGTCCTGGTTCTGCGTGGTCAGCGAGATCATCTGCTCGTGCCAGCGCTCGAACGTGCCGGCGAGCCCGCGCAGGCGCACAGCTTCGTCGGCGATCTTCATCGCCTGCTGCGCGAGCGCCGCGCGGTCGGCCGACAGCGCCTGCACCGCGTCGCGCTGCGCGCCGTTCGCGGATGCCTCGTTCGTCAATGCCTCCTCGAGCTGCGCCTCGCGTTGCGCCCATGCGTCGGCCGCCCGCGCATGCGCCGACGCCGCCTCTTCCGCCCGCGCATCGGCCGCGCGGAGCGCATCGCGCAACGCGTGCGCGTCGCGCGCCATCGACGCGACGAGCCGTCGGCGCATCACGCGAAACACGATCGCCGCCGCCACCGCGACGACCACGCCGCCCGCGAGCGCGGCGGCCATCTGGATCATCCACGCCTGCACGATCACGCCGTCACTCCGCCGCGCCGATAGCCGCGCTGCGCGCGCGCGGCGCGTGCCCCGCGCCGTGCGCGGCACCGTCTGCCGCGAAGCGCGCCGGCAGCGACACGATCGTCTCGAACGCGCGATACGGCGCACCGACGCGGTCGTCGGTGAAGCGCAGCGCGATATCGCCGCCGTCGCGCTTCAGGAAATTGCGCACCGCGTCCATGCCGACGCCGCGCCCCGATACTTCGGTCACCGCCTGCGCGGTCGAGAAGCCCGGCCGGAAGATCAGCTCGGCGACGTCCTCGTCGGACAGCGCCGCCTCGCTCGCGGCATCGATCCAGCCGCGCTCGCGCGCGATGCCGCGAATCCGGTCGAGCGCGAGGCCGCGGCCGTCGTCGCCGAGCACGAACCACAGTTCGCCGCCGCCCACGCCGACCGCGATGTCGATCGTGCCGGACGCCGGCTTGCCGGCCGCGCGCCGCGCGTCGGACGATTCGATCCCGTGGTCGATCGCATTGCGCAGCAGGTGCATGAACACGTTCCTCAGCGTCGCGACGATCTCGCTGCGCACGCGCTGGCCGTGGCTGTCGATGTGCACGACGGGCGCCGGCTTGCCGAGCTCGGCCGCGAGCGACGGCAGCGACTCGATCACGCCGCCGAGCGCGTCGCCGATCCCTTGCGTGCCGAGCTGGCTCAGCATGCGGCGCACCGCATCGCGCGCCACGTGCCAGTCGGACGCGTTCGCGGGATCGGCGCCATCGAGCACGCGCAGGCTCTCGCTGATGTGCGCGCGCTCGACCATCAGGAAATCGGCGCCATTCTGCGCCGGCTCGCCGCTGCGGCCGAGCGTGACCGCATTGATCGTCGCGTAGTGGTCGACGGCTTCGCGTACACGCGCCAGGTCATCCATCAGCGCATCGCGGTTCCACTCGGGGCCGCTGTCCGCGCGGCGCAGCGATTCGTACGCCTGCTCCGCTTCGTGGACGATGTTCGTCAGATGCTGAAGGCTGTACGTGCGCGCATTGCCCTTGATCGTGTGCATGTTGCGGAACAGCGCCGCGACGATCGAGTGATCGGCGCGCTCGTGCTGGCGGATCATCCGCTCGTTCTCGCTGAGGAAGCCCTTCGCGCTGTGCACGAAGTCGTGGAACTTGTCCTGGCTGATCGACAGAATCTCGCCGATCATCTCGAGGCGCCGCTGCTGTTCGCCGGCCTGCGCGGTCAGCTCGCGGATCTCGGTCACGTCGCGCACGCACAGCATCAGGCGCACCACCGTGTCGGTCTCGTCGGTGATCGCCGACCAGCTCAGGTCCAGCCACTTCTCGCGGCCATCCGGCATCCGCTTCGCGACTTCGTTGACGAGCAGGTGTTCGTTGAAGCCGAAGTTCATGCTGTCCTCGCCGAGGCACGCATGCACGGCCGCATCGACCTGCGAGCGCGCGTCGGCGCCGATCGACGAATCGTCGAACACGAGCGCCATCAGGTCGCGGCCGGCGATGTCGTTCGTCTCGAAGATGGTTTCGAGGTACGCCGAATATTCCGCATGCACGACGCCGCCTTCGACGACGGTCAGGATGCCCTGCTGCATGTTCTGCAGCATCGCCTGGATGTCGGCCGTCTTCTGCTTCAGTTGCGCGGCGTTCTCCTGGATCTTCTCGATCATCCCGTTGAACGCCACGATCGAATGGCCGATTTCGTCCATCCGTCCCACCGGCACGCGGCGCGTGAAATCCTGGCTCGTCGCGATCTCGCTCATCGCCGTCTGCATCCCGATCAGCGGGCGCGTGATCTGGCGATACAGCACGAAGCCGAGCGCGGTCAGCAGCACGATCACCGTGCCGGCGACGCCCGCGATCGCGGTGGCCGTGGTCGCCAGCATCCCGTTCAGCGCGCCGATCGCGTCGTCCTTCTGGCGGTTCTTCTCGACGCGCAGCGTGTCGACGATGCTTTCGAGTTCGTCGCGATACTGCGCGACGTTCGCGAACAGGTAGGCCTGCGCCATCTCGGCCTTGCCGTCCGTCTTCATCTTCACGGTGTCGGCGATCGCCGCGAAATAGTTCGCAGCGCTGTCTTTCGCCTGCGCGACGAGGCCTTCCTGCGCGCGGCCGACCGCCGATTTCGCCTGCGCGTCGAGCGCGGCGCGCAGCGCGGCCTGCTTCGCCTTCAGCTCGTCGCGCGCCTGCGCGGCGGTGTTCGCGTCGGGCGCGTAGACGAGCGTCATCGTCGCGATCTGGATGTTCTTCACGTCGGCGACGAGATCCGCCGACGCGAGCGCGCTCGGCACGATTCCCTGGGTGACCTGACGCACCTCGGACGCGCTCTTGCGCGTCTGGTACACGGCGTAGACGCCGATCGCGGACAGCGCGAAGAACGTCAGGACGACTAGCAGCGTAATGCGATGACGGATGGTCATGAACACGGCTCCCCGCGGCGATCGGGTTTCGATCGCCCTTTGGTCTATTGAAAGAATGTGAGCGCCGAATTATCGGGGATGGTGTATGACTGTCCGATGACCGAAAATCAATCGTTCATTGAGGAAATTGAAATGAATAATTGCACGCGGAAAAGTCTAAAGTTTTTCGCGGATTGGCCGTTAACTTCCCGCCACCCTGCTCCAGGCGGCCGAGGCCCTAGACGAATCGCCGGAATAGTGGAAATTCATTGTTTTATTCATGCTCCGCAGCATTCGTTTTATTGAATGCCGGAAAAACGGCCGCGCATTATCGACGAGCGGGTTTGTTTTGGTATTTTTTATAATCTTGCAATATTGCCCGGCTGGTTCGCTGATGTCGAACCAGCATGATCGACCGTTCAGCCTTCGCTCGGGACTGCCGGGCCGTCGGTCCCTGCCTGGGCCGCTTGATGCCGCGACCGGCGCTCGAAACGATCGAAGCCCCGATTCATTCCCGACAGGAAACAATCAATCCCGCCCCGGCGATTCCCCTCCCGATCCGCCCGCTCTAGACTGTCGCATCGTTCCCCCTTCCGGACCCATGCGATGACCGACGTCCTGCCGCTGACCACCGAACCCGAATCCGGCCTTCAATATCTGCTACGTCCGGCCACCGGCCGCCCGGCCGCCCGCCTGTTGCTGCTGCATGGCGTCGGCGGTAACGAGACCAACCTGCTGACCGTGGCCGACACGATCGATCCGCGCATCGAAATTGCATTCCTGCGCGGCCCGCTCACGTTCGGGCCCAATCAGCATGCGTGGTTTCCGGTGCGGTTCGGCCCGAACGGCCCTGAAATCGATGCGGCGCGCGCGGACGAGAGCCGCGTGCAGCTAATCACGCTGCTACATGCGCTCCGCGCGCGGGATGGCTCGGCGCCCGCATTGCCGACCGTGATCGCCGGCTTCAGCCAGGGCGGCATCATGAGTGCGAGCGTCGGCCTCACGTCGCCGGGCGACGTCGGCGCGTTCGCCGTGCTGTGCGGGCGCATCCTGCCGGAAATCGATCCGCTGGTCGCGCCGCGCGACGCGCTTCGCCCGCTTCATGCGCTGATCGTGCATGGCCGCTTCGACGACAAGCTGCCCGTCGCTTGGGCGAGCAAGGCCGATGCGACACTCGCGGCGCTCGGCGTTGCGCACGACACGCGGCTGTATGCGGCCGGCCACGAACTGACCGCGGAGATGGCCGGCGATTTCGGCCGATGGGTCGGCGAGCGCGCCGGGTTGAACTGAAGTTGCATTGAACGGAATCGAACGCACCGGAGCGCCGGCCCGCGAACGGACCGGCGCCCCGGGCGCATGACGTCAAGCGTTCGTCACGCGTTCCGCGCGGGATCCGCGACGGCACGCATGGATGCCGGCATCGCCGCCGCCCGCTCGCGCTCGGCGCCGCGTTTCGCCAGCTTCCAGCCGATCACCAGCGCGAGCACGACGACCGGAATCATCGCGACGGTCCACGTGCCGCCCGGGTAGTCGAACGCCATCAGCACCAGCACGCCGACGAGGAAGGCGAGCGTGAGCCACGACGTGAACGGTGCGCCGGGCATCCGGAACGACACGGCCTTCATCTCGCCGCGATCGACCGCGCGACGGAACAGGATCTGGCACATCACGATGAAGCCCCACGTCGTGATGATCCCGAGCGACGCCATGTTCAGCACGATCTCGAACGCCTGCGCCGGCACGATGTAGTTCAGCGGCACGCCGATCGCGTTGATCGCGACCGTGATCAGGATCCCGCCGTACGGCACGCCGCGCGCGTTCATCCGCGACACGAAACGCGGCGCCGAGCCGCCCATCGCGAGCGAGCGCAGCACGCGGCCCGTCGAATAGAGCCCGGAATTCAGGCTCGACAGCGCGGCCGTCAGCACCACGACGTTCATCACCGTGCCGACGTACGGCACGCCGAGCTTGCTGAAGAACGTGACGAACGGGCTTTCGTGCGAGCTGTACGCGGTCCACGGCAGCAGCAGCGTCAACAGCACGACCGAACCGACGTAGAACAGCGCGATACGCCACATCACGCTGTTGATCGCCTTCGGCAGCACCTTGCGCGCGTCGGCCGTCTCGCCCGCCGCGACGCCGACGAGTTCGATGCTCGCATACGCGAACACGACGCCCTGCACGATCAGCACGGCCGGCAGAATCCCGTGCGGGAAGATCCCGCCGTGATCCGCGACGAGATGCAGCCCCGTCATCTGCCCCGCCACCGGATGGCCGCTCGCGAGAAACACGGCGCCGACCGCGAGAAACACCGCGAGCGTGCCGACCTTGACGAGCGAGAACCAGAACTCCATCTCGCCGAACACCTTCACGCCGATCATGTTCATCACCGACACGATCCCGAGCGCGCCCAGCGCGAACACCCATTGCGGCACGTCGGTGAACACGGCCCAGTACTTCATGTAGATCGCGACCGCGGTGATGTCGACGATGCCGGTCGTCGCCCAGTTCAGGTAGTACATCCAGCCCGCGACGAACGACGCGCGTTCGCCCATGAACTCCCGTGCGTACGACACGAAGCTGCCGCTGGTCGGCCGGTGCATCACGAGCTCGCCGAGCGCGCGCATGATCAGGAACGCGAACACGCCGCACACGAGATACACGAGCGCGAGCGCGGGCCCCGCGCTTTGCAGGCGGCCGCCCGCGCCGAGAAAGAGGCCGGTGCCGATCGCACCGCCCATCGCGATCATCTGCACGTGCCGCGGCTTCAACTGCTTCGCATAGCCGGCTTCGTGCGACGCGAACATCGCATCGGGATCGGCATGCGCGGCATCCGCGCCGCCGGCCGGACCGGCCGGGCGCTCGCTGGGGTGTTTCATCGTGAGTCTCCGTTGTTTGTAGATGTATCGCGCCCCGCTCCGTGGGCGCTTTCGGTACGACCGCGCACCGGCTCGCGTCAGAACGCGCGCGGCCGGATCAGCGCTTCGGGGTGCAGCGCTTCGTCGAGTTGCGCCTCGGTCATCAGTTCGCGCGCCAGCACGACCTCGCGGATCGACTTGCCGGTCGCATGCGCCTCGGCGGCCACGGCGGTCGCGCGCTTGTAGCCGATGTACGGATTCAGCGCGGTCGCGAGCGCCACCGAGCGCTCCATCGTTTCGCGCAGCCGCTCGGGATTCGCGGTGATGCCGCTCACGCATCGCTGCGCGAGCGTCGTGCACGCGGCCGTCAGGTGGCTGAAGCTGCGGAACAGCGCGCTCGCGATCACCGGTTCGAACGCGTTGAGCTGAAGCTGGCCGGCCTCGGCCGCGAAGGTGATGGTCACGTCGTTGCCGAACACCTCGAACGCCACCTGGTTGACGACTTCCGGGATCACCGGGTTCACCTTGCCGGGCATGATCGACGAGCCGGCCTGCACGGGCGGCAGGTTGATTTCGCCGAAGCCCGCGCGCGGGCCGCTCGACAGCAGCCGCAAGTCGTTGCAGATCTTCGACAGCTTGACGGCGATCCGCTTGAGCACGCCCGACACCTGGACGAACGCGCCGCAATCCTGCGTCGCCTCGATCAGGTTCGGCGCGGTGCTCAGGTCGAGGCCGGTGATGCGGCGCAGCGCGGCCAGCGCCTTCTCCGCGTACTGCGGATGCGCGGTGATGCCCGTGCCGATCGCGGTCGCGCCGAGGTTGACCTCGCGAATCAGCCAGCCGGCTTCCTGCAGCCGCGCGATGTCTTCCGTCAGCATCACCGCGTAGGTCGAGAATTCCTGGCCGAGCGTCATCGGCACCGCGTCCTGCAACTGCGTGCGGCCGAGCTTGAGCAAGCCGGCGAACGCGTCGGCCCGCTCCGCGAAGGCATCGCGCAGCCGCGCCATCGCTTCGAGCAGATGTTCGACCGCGAAGCACGTCGCGATCCGGATCGCGGTCGGATAGACGTCGTTGGTGCTCTGCGCGAGATTGACGTGCTCGTTCGGATGCAGGTATTCGTACTGCCCGCGTGCGTGCCCCATGATTTCGAGCGCACGGTTGCAGATCACCTCGTTCGCGTTCATGTTGGTCGACGTGCCGGCGCCGCCCTGGATCACGTCGACGACGAACTGGTCGTGCAGCCGCCCTTCGCGGATCTCGACGCATGCGGCGGCGATCGCGTCACGGTACGGCCGCGGCAGCAGCCCGAGTTCGCAATTGGCGTCGGCCGCCGCTTCCTTCACCGACGCGAGCGCCATCACGAGGTACGGCAGCGATGCGATGGTGCGGCCCGAAATGTCGAAATTCTCTTTCGCGCGCAGCGTGTGGACGCCGTAATAGGCGGTATCCGGAATACTTCGTTTGCCTAAAAGATCCGCTTCGACGCGGAAGCCGTTTTCTGCCATCGTGCCCTCCTGAAATGTCTCGTGCCGCTCGCCGGCCGCCGCTTGCCGACGCGACGGGTTCGCATTCTATGCCTTTGCAAAAACAAGCTCCCTTCTGTATTATCGAAAGCGGTTTTGCGTGGGACGCAATAGCGAGAATCGAATGAAAAAAGGCGCGAGAGAACCCGGCATCGATCATCTGGGCGCGATGCGCGCGTTCGTGCGGGTGGTCGAAACGGGAAGTTTTTCGGCGGTCGCGAAGGAGATGCACGTGTCGACGTCGACGGTCGCACGCAAGGTGACCGCGATCGAGGAGGTGCTCGGCGTCGCGCTGCTGCACCGCTCCACGCACAGCGTGACGCTCACCGAAGCCGGCCACATCTATCTGGAGCGTGCGGTCACGCTGATCGCCGATCTCGACGACACGCTGCGCGTCGTCGCCGAGCTGAATGCGCAGCCGAGCGGCCCGTTGAAGCTGACCGCGCCGGTCGCGTTCGGCCGCCGCCATCTCGCGCCGCTGATCGCGCCGTTTCTCGCGCGCTATCCGACGATCCAGCTCGACGTGCGGCTCACCGACAACCACAACGACCTCGTGGCCGGCGGCTTCGACCTCGATATCCACGAGGGCGAGAACTACCTGGACAACCTGGTCGTCCACCGGCTGTCGCGCAACGACAGCATCCTGTGCGCGACGCCCGGCTACCTCGACCGCTGCGGGCGCCCGGCGACGCCGGACGACCTGAAACACCACAACTGCCTGCGCTACGTGCACCCGGAAGGCGATCCGCGCTGGGAACTCGTGCGCGGCGACGCGCGGCACAGCGTGCTGCCGGCCGGCAATCTCGTCACCGACCATTCGGAGCTGCTGCTGGAGGCGACCTGCGCGGGGCTCGGCATCGCGGAATTCGAGATCTGGCTGGTGCGCGATCTGCTCGCGAGCGGCCAGCTCGAAGCCGTGCTGCCGCGCTACCGGCTGCAGAACCGGCTGACCGGCGAATTCATCTACATCGCGTATCTGGCGAACCGGCGCAGCTCGGCGAAGCTGCGTGTGCTGAAGGATTTTCTCGCGGAACACCTCGCGCAGATCGGCGAGCTGTCGGATCGGGAACTGGCGAAGATTCGCGACGCCCGCGCGTAGCGTGCGCCGATGCGCGGCCCGGACCGCGGGCCGGCGGCATCGGCGCGGCGACCGCGTTCAGGCTGCCTGCAATTCGAACGGGAACGTCGCGTGCCCGAACTCGACGCCCTGCGTGTTGAGCATCGGCGGCCGGTGGAAGCCGGCCAGTTGCCCGCGCTGCGCGGCCGTGCCGATCCGCAGCCGCTCGAGGATTTCGCTGACGACCATATAGAGCACGTCGAGATTGCCGTCCTCGATCTTCACCGAGATGCCGAGCGCGCCGTCCGCACCGAGTTGCCGCGTGCGTTCCGACGCGCGCACGCCGATGCCATAGCACGCATCCGCGCCGAGCTTGCCGACCACCTGCCCGCCGAACGCATTCATCAGCACCGTGCAATAGCGCCCTTCGCCTGCGACCAGTTCCGGATGGGCGGTCATCGCACGGTGAATGCGCGCCAGTGCGCGAATGCGGTCCGTGAGCGCGCCGCCCGTTTCCACCGCTTCCACCGCGTCCGCGCCGTCGGCCAGCGACGCGTACAGGCGCGCCAGGCGATCCAGCGAGAACGCCGGCGTCGGCAGGTTGCAGCCGTCGATGCCCCATTCGACCTCGTCGTCGCGCAGGCCGCATGCGTCGGCCATCACCCGCTTCACGCGCACCTGCATCGGATGGTCGGGCAGATGGTAATCGGCGATCGCGGCGCCGATCGCCCGCGCGCCGGCCAGCATCCCGACATGCTTGCCCGAACAGTTGCTGCATACGCCGGTCGGCGTGTAGTCGCGCTTGATCCACGCCCGGTACACCGCGTCGGACAACGGCGGATGGCCGCCGCAGCGCAGATCGGATTCGTGCGCGGCGACCTTCGCGAGCATCGCGCGCGTGCCTTCGATGTGACGATCCTCGCTGCTGTGCGATGCGCACATCAGCGCGATGTCCGCGTCGTCGAAGCCGAAGCGCTCCGGCGCGCCCGTCTCGATCACCGACAGCGCCTGGGCCGGCTTGGCCGCCGACCGCGCGAGCGTCATCCGGAACGGATCGCCGAACCGGGCCAGCAGCCGGCCGCGTGCATCGACGACCGCCACATGGGCGATGTGCGTGTTCTCGATCGCATTCCCGCGGTACGTGACGACCGCTGCGCGTGGGGTGTCCATCCTCTTCTGTCTCCTTGCTCGCGGGCCTGATGCCGGGGCCCGTCCAACCGGTACGGCAGTGTAGCGAGTCGTCGCCGCCGCGCGTCGGCCGTCGTCATGGAAAGCGGTGTTGCATGCGACGCAAAGGCGGTCGCCTTCCACGAAAGATTGACTGAATTAGTACAAAGACGCTCCGATCGGTCAGCTATTTACCGCTCAGCGGCGCGCTGCAGCGGGAACTGCCGGCAAGCTCGCGCCTGTGCCGGGGCCGGAGGGGGATCGAGGTACGCGCGTCGCGTCAGGCGTCACGGAAACGCCAGCAGCCGTGGACGCTATCGATATTCGTCGATCTCGATCACTGCCCCGACTGATTCAATCAGCTGGCCGCCACCGCTACCGCCACCCTCGCCTACCGTGCGGTCAATCTCGACCGCTACGCGACCGATTTCTATGGCGGATTTTAGCGCGTCAAGCGGCGTGCCCTGAAGCACGTCCAGAGAACCTGGGGCGCGAGTCAACGTCGCGCGTTTTCCTGAACCTAAATCGAGAGTTACCGAGGCATCCCTGGTGCTCCGCTTTTTAGATCAATCTGCATTGCAAAACGGGATAACACAATAGAGCTATTGACTGCCCTCCCCGGTACCCGATGGTTTCGTGGTATTTACCTGCGGCAATCCGTTGTGCATCTGGACCACCTGCATACCGATCAATGGATGGCTCGCCGCCCGCGAAGCAGCGGCAATCGGCAAGCGCGTGCGCCCAAGGTGCTTGCCGCTTCCTCGAGGGCCAGTACCATTCCCCGGCACCTGGCATACATTAGGCGGCAGGCCTTTTTATTCATCGTCTCTGTTGGCAATCTTGCTCGAAGAACACCAGCAAACTCATTGCCATGAGATCATGGGGAAAATTTAAACAATTGTTGAATATCGGAAATTTAAAAAGCAATATATTTATAACTTATCCGACTGATTTTCAAAAAATCAACTTAATCATCCCGTCCCGAGCTCAGTCGGCATGACGCTCACGCGCTGATGGGCTTCATGACCGAGGACTGCGTGTTCGACGACACCGGCGGCGCCGACACCCCCGGCACGCGCTTCGTCGGCCGCAGGACTGATGCGGCCTCAAGCACGCATGCATGCGCGCACGTTCACGCGAGGGGGTACCGCAGCCAGAAGGTTTCGCGGCACGCGTTGTCGAACGTCAACCGCGACGGGTTGATCGGCTGCGCATCGGGATGGCGCAGCACGTCGTAGTCAATCCAGCATTCGGCGCACAGCAGGTCGGAAGGCGCACGGTCCTGCTCGACCGAGCGGCGCACGATCGCGCCGGTGTCGAACCGGTATTCGGTTTCCTCGCGGGTGACCTCGACGTCCTCGTCGGTCCAGCGATCGTGCGATGTCGCGTGCGACACGATCGACACGGAGCCGGCGAGCCCGTGGATCGCGGCGACGTAGGAAATAAGCTTGTCCATGGCATGGCGGCGAACTGGCGGATGGCGCGTTTCGCGCCACGCATGCAGCGCGAAGCGGTCCGAGCGGCGAGTATAGCCGCGCGTCGATGACCTTGCCGCCGGCAGGGTTTCGCCCTCGCGCGCTACGCGTCCAGCGCGAGCAACGCGAACGTCGCGAGCCAGTGCTCGCCCATGTAGTCGCCGGCCACGTGCGCGAGCGCGCTCGCGAGATGCCGGTCGGCCGCCTCGAGCAGCTTCGCGCGCCGCGCATCGCCTTCCGGCAGCGCGCCGGCCAGCGAACGCTGGCACCACGCGCGGCTCAGGTTCAGCCCGTCCAGATGCGCGATCTTGCCGTCGCTGCGGTCGCTGACCGTCGCCGGCTCGAACAGCGTCGCCGGCTGGCCGCGCGCGAGGTCGGGCAGGAAGCGCGCGAACCAGCCGTCGAATTCGGCGGCCGGCAGCACGCGCCGCATCAGTTCGGCTTCCATCAGCGCGGGCGACAGGAATTCGTCGCCCGACGGCTCCCACGCCTGGCAGGCGACGTCGTTCAGGTGCCAGCGCTTCGCGGTATCGACGATCAGCGCGGCGAGCCCGTCGCGCTGCGTATCGCGCGCGAAATCGAGCGTGAGCGCCAGCGCGAACGCGGTGTTGAAGTGGGTGCCGACGCGCAGCGGATAGGTCGCCTTCGGCAGGAAAGTCTCGAAGCGCGACACGAACAGGTCGGCCAGCGGCGCCATCGTCTTCGCCCAGCGCGCGGCCTGCGGCAGCACGCCCTTCAGCGCGAGCCGCTCGAGCTGCGCGACGAGCGCGAGCAGCCATGCCCAGCCGTACGGCCGCTCGAAGCCGGCGTTGTGCGGCAGCGCGAGATACGCGCGCTCGCCGGCGACGTTCGCGTCGGTGAAGTGCGCGTCGACGATCGCGACGATGCGCTCGGCCTCCGGCAATGCCGGATAGCGTTCGAGCACGCGCAGCACGAGCCAGTAGCCGTGCACGCACGAGTGCCAGTCGTAGCTGCCGTAGAAGATCGGGTGCAGCGCGCGCGGCCCCTGCACGTCGTGCGGACCTTCGAGCGCATGCGCGAGCTTGTTCGGATATTCGCGGGTCAGGTGCGCGAGCGCGAGCGACGCGAATTTCGACGCGAGTTCGGGGGTAAGTCGGTCGGTCATGAGGATCTCGTCCATCGAATCAGAAGCGGAATACGAACGCGTACATCAGCAGCGTGTTCACGGCCAGCAGCAGCACGGCGGTCGGCCACTGCGCCTTGATCACGCCGTTCTTGTCCTTCAGTTCGAGCAGCGCCGCGGGCACGATGTTGAAGTTCGCGGCCATCGGCGTCATCAGCGTACCGCAGAAGCCGCTCAGCATCCCGATCGCGCCCATGATCGCCGGATTGCCGTGGAACTGGTGGACGATCAGCGGCAGGCCGATGCCGGCCGTCATCACCGGGAACGCGGCGAAGCCGTTGCCCATGATCATCGTGAACAGCGCCATGCCGACCGTATAGGCCGCGACCACCGCGAACGGCGAATCGATCGGCACCCACTCCTTCACGAGCCCCGACACCACGCCGCCGACGCCCGCGACCGCGAACAGCGCGCCCAGCGCCGCGAGCATCTGCGGCAGGATCGCGGCCCAGCCGACCGCGTCCATCGTGTGGCGTGCTTCCTTCAGCGCATGCACGGGCGAATCGCGCAGCATCGCGAGGGCGACGACGAACGCGACGATCGTGCCGAGCACGAGCGAGATGAGCGTCACGCTCTTCGGCTCGACGAACGGCACGAGTTTCAGCGCGAACGTGCCGATCAGCGTGACGAGCGGAATCAGCAGCGCGGGCAGGAACAACCGGTTGCCGAAGCGCTGCGCGAGCGTCTCGCGCCGCACGGCCGCCGCTTGACCTGCCTCGTCGGACCGGCCGCGGCCGAGCTTGCCCGAACCGGCGATCAGCGCGAGCGCGATCGCCAGGCAGCCCGTCACGAAATGCGGCAGCAGCGCACCGAACAGGAAGGTGGCCGCGTAGACGGCCCAGAACGCGAAATTGACGACGCGCCGCGGGTTCGTGCGGTCCGTCAGGTTGAAGTACGCGAACGCGGCGAACATCAGCCCCGCGAGCGTGTACAGCGGTTCGAGGCCGATCATCGCGCGCCCTCCTGCTTCACCAGGCCGAAGCCGCGCGCGAGCCGGCGGTCGAGCAGCGCGAGGCGCGTGCAGTGAATCAGCAGCGCGGCGATCGCGGTCGGGATCGCCCACACCGACAGGTGCAGCGGCTCGATGGCGATGCCGTTCTGTTCGAGAAAACCCTTGATCAGCAGGATCGACTGGATCGCGATGAAGATGTCCTCGCCGAAGAACACGGCGACGTTGTCGGCGCCCGACGCATGCGCGCGGATCTGCTGGCGCACCGCCTCGGGCAGCTCGCCGTGCCGCCCGACCGCGGCGGCCTCGGCCATCGGCGCGATCAGCGGCCGCACCATCTGCGCGTGGCCGCCGAGCGACGTGAGGCCGAGTGCGGCGCTCGCCTGGCGCAGCACGAAGTACAGCATCAGCACGCGGCCTGTGGTAGCCGCCTGCACGCGCGCGATCATCCGCTTCGCCTGCTCCTTGAGCCCGTTGCGCTCCAGCAGCGCGATCACCGGCAGCGTGAGCCAGATCAGCCCCATGTAGCGGTTCTCGGTGAATGCCTTGCCGAACGCGCTGACGATGTCGACGAGATTCAGCCCGCCCGCCAGCCCGGTCGCGAGCCCGGCGATCGTGACCACCAGCAGCGCATTGAAGCGCAGCGCGAAGCCGATCACGACGATCGGCACCCCAATCAGCACCAGCATTTCCCCTCCTTGTGTCTGGACGCGCGGCACGTCGGCCGTGCGCTGCCGGCCCGGTTTGCCTCGGGCTCGGACGGCGAAATCTAACACGAGACTTTATCGATAAAAAGTCGACAATTTGGCAGTTCGGGTAAACGTTGAAGCCGCCGGACACCGTGCACGCGGCACGTGTCGACCGTGTTTCATCGGACGAATCGGGCGGGCCGGGCGGCGCGCGTGGCGCGGCCGCGGGACGCCGACTACACTGGAAAGCATCGGCAACGTAAGGGAGAGCCGCCATGATTGACGTATTCCAGACCATCGGCAGCCGCGCGTTCTCCGCGCATCTGGCGAAGGACGGGATGGTGACGCTGATGGAGCAACGCCATGAAGTCGACCGCGTGACGCTCGCGACGGCCTATGCCGCGCTCGTCGAGGAAGCCGAGCAGGAAGACGACCTGCGCGACGCGACGGTCGAGGGGATGATGCGCGCGCTGATCCAGGGCTACGCGCGCAGCCATTGACGGCGCGGCGGCGGCGCGTCCGCCGCGCGGCCCCCGATGCCACGGCGCGGCCCGCTACGCGGCCGGCGTGCCCGCGCCCACGCCGAACCACCGGCCCTCGCGCGGTTGCCGGTAGTCGGCCTGCGTGAAGATCCTCGGCAAATTCGCCACCGCGCCGTTGCTGGCGCGGTCGAGCGCGGTCATGAACGCTTCGACCTCGTCGCGGCCGGCAAACAGGATCGTGCTGAAATAACGCCCGCGCTCCGCGTCGGAGAGGTTCGTCGCGCTCAACTGGTACGGATGGTGAAGCGCCGCGAACAGGAAGTAATAGCGTTCGGCGGCGTCGCGCAGCACGCGCACCACCTCGAGGTCGACCGGAAAATCGCGGTAGAACGACGCGTGTCCGCTCTCGATGTAGATCCGGTACAGCAAACAGCCGTCCTGCTCGATCACGATCGGCGCGTACGGGTCGCGGCTGACGAGGACGGTATCGGGCGCGGTCATCCGGTTCTCTCCTGTCCTTTTTGTCGATGCCGGCACGGTAACATGCGGGCTTTTGCGGCCGGTCCGGACAGGATCGACTGGCCCGCTTGCACGCAATGCGGCATCGCCATAGAGGAAACGCACTGAAACGGCACAATGCGCAAATTTTTCGATTGCCGCCGCCCGCGCCGCATGACAGCATTCGGGCGTCGCCAACCGAAAAGAATGCCGCGCCGCCCGGCCGCCGATGCCGTCCGGCCGCGCCGAACAGGCTGCACCTTCCATGAACCCGGCCCACCTCCAACAACACGACGAACCGACCGGAGAATTCCGCTTGTGAACATCGGCATCGTCAACGACCTCCCGCTTGCCGTCGAGGCGATGCGCCGCGCGATCGCGCGCCGGCCCGAGCACCGCGTGCTGTGGGTCGCGACCGACGGCGCGCAGGCCGTCGAACTGTGCGCCGCGCAGCCGCCCGACATCGTGCTGATGGATCTGATCATGCCGAAGTTCGACGGGATCGAAGCGACGCGGCGGATCATGCGCTCCGAACGACCGTGCGCGATCCTGATCGTGACGAGCTGCATCGGCGCGAACGCGTGGCGCGTGTTCGAGGCGATGGGCGCCGGTGCGCTCGACGCGGTCGATACGCCACGGCTCGGCGACGGCGCGGCCGGCGACACGACGAAACTGCTGCTCGCGAAAATCGACCAGATCGGCCGCCTGCTCGACGCGCCGGCCGGCGCGCGCGTCGCGGGCGCGGCTGCGCGCGGCGGCCCGCTGGTCGCGATCGGCGCATCGGCCGGCGGCCCCGGCGCGCTCGCGTCGATCCTCGGCAGCCTGCCGGCCGATTTCAACGCACCGATCGTGATCGTGCAGCACGTCGATCGCGCATTCGCCGAAGGCATGGCGCAATGGCTCGACGGTCAGACCCGGCTCGCCGTACGCGTCGCGCACGAAGGCGACCGCCCGCAGCCGGGCGTCGCGCTGCTCGCCGCGACCGACGATCACCTGCGCATCACGCGCGACGGCACGCTCGAATACACGCGGGAACCGGCCGCCACGCCGTACCGTCCGTCGGTCGACGTGTTCTTCAACAGCCTGACCGAGCACTGGCCCGGCCGCGTGATCGGCGTCCTGCTCACGGGGATGGGGCGCGACGGCGCGATCGGCCTGAAGGCGCTGCGAATGAAGGGCTACCATACGATCGCGCAGGACGAGGCGACCAGCGCCGTATACGGGATGCCGAAGGCGGCCGCCACGCTCGGCGCGGCGCGCGCGATCCTGCCGCTCGGGCGCATCGCGGGCGAACTGGCGGCGCTCGCGCGAATCTGAGCCCGACGATGACCGCGCGCGACGCCCATGCCTGCCCCTGCAACGACCGCAACAACCCGCATCGACCATGACGATTGACCTGACTCGCCCGCCGGGCGGCCCGACCGCGTCGCCCGCCGACGCGCCGGCCATGGTGCTGCTGGTCGACGACCAGACGATCGTCGCGGAAGCCATTCGGCGCGCACTGGTCGACGAGGAAGGCATCGATTTCCACTACTGCCCGCGCTCCGACGACGCGATGGCCGCCGCGATCGAGACGCGCCCGACCGTAATCCTGCAGGATCTCGTGATGCCGGGCACCGACGGGCTGAGCCTCGTGCGCGCGTACCGCGCGAATCCGGCGACGCGCGACGTACCGATCATCGTGCTGTCGACGCAGGAAGAACCGGTGATCAAGAGCGCCGCGTTCGCGTCCGGCGCGAACGATTACCTGGTCAAGCTGCCCGATCGCATCGAGCTCGTCGCGCGCATCCGCTACCACTCGCGCTCGTACATGAGCCTGCTGCAGCGCGACGAAGCTTATCGCGCGCTGCGGCAGTCGCAACAGCAACTGCTCGAGGCCAATCTCGAGCTGCGGCGCCTCACGCATTCCGACGGCCTGACCGGGCTGTCGAACCGCCGCTATCTCGACGAATACCTGGCCGCCGAGTGGCGGCGCGGCACGCGCGAGCGCAGCGAACTCTCGCTGCTGATGATCGACGTCGACAACTTCAAGCTGTACAACGACACGTACGGGCACGTATCGGGCGACAGCGTGCTCAAGCAGATCGCATCGACGATCGAGCGCTGCCTCGGGCAGTCGGGCGATCTCGCCGCCCGCTTCGGCGGCGAGGAATTCGCGGTCGTGATGCCGGCCACGTCGCCGGGCGCCGCGCGGCTGCTCGGCGAGAAGATCCGGCTCGCGGTCGAGGCGCTGCGCGTGCGGCACGCGCATTCGTCGACGGGCAACCAGATCGTGACGATCAGCATCGGCGGCGCGAGCATCGTGCCCACACCCGGCCTGCCGACGACCGTGCTGATCGAGGCGGCCGACCGCGCGCTCTATCGCGCGAAGCACGCAGGCAAGAACCGGGTCGAGATCGATCCGTCGCCGCCGCCGCCGGGCGCCGGCGGGTTCGGCGCACGCTAGCGCGCTACGTCCGGCGAGCGCGCCGCGCTCATGCGGCGCCGAGCCGGCGCGCGTAGTCGTGCGCGTCCAGCGGGCGGCTGAACAGGTAGCCCTGCTGCATGTCGCAGCCGATCTGCTGCAGGAACCGCGACTGCGCCTGCGTCTCGACGCCTTCGGCCGTGACCTTCATCCCGAGCGAATGCGCCATCGCGACGACCGCCTGCGTGATCGCGACCGAGTCGTGATGATCGGGCACGCCCGACACGAACGAACGGTCGACCTTCAGGTTGTGCAGCGGAAAGCGCTTCAGGTACGCGAGCGACGAATAGCCGGTGCCGAAATCGTCGACCGAGATCCGCACGTTCATGTCCGTGAGCGCTTCGAGCATCGGCAGCACGGTGTCCGTATCGTTCATCAGCACGCCTTCGGTGATCTCCAGTTCCAGCGCGGACGGGTCGAGCCGCGTTTGCGCGAGACAACGGGCGACCGATTCGACGAGCCCTTCGTGAAACTGCCGCGGCGACAGGTTGACGGCCAGCATCAGGTCCGGCGCGATCGTGCGGCGCCACTCGGCCGCCTGCCGGCACGCGGTTTCGAGTACCCATTGGCCGATCGCGACGATCAGCCCCGTGTCTTCCGCGACCGGAATGAATTCCGCCGGCGACATCGGCCCGAGCTCGGGGCTCGTCCAGCGCAGCAGCGCTTCGGCGCCGACCGTGCGGCCGGTGCGCGCGTCGACGACGGGTTGATACGCGAGTCGCAGCATGTCCGACGCGAGCGCGCGCCGCAGCGACTGCTCGATCGCGAAACGGCGCTGCAGCCGCAGGTTGAGCTGCGCGGTGAAGAACGTGAAGTGATTGCGGCCGTGCTGCTTCGCGTCGTACATCGCCGAATCGGCGTTGCGCATCAGCGTCACGGCGTCGTCGCCGTCGCGCGGCGCGACGCTGATGCCGATCGATACGCCGAGCCAGTATTCGTTGTTCGCGATCGCGAACGGCTTCGCGATCGCGTCGATGACCTCGCGCGCAAGCGCCGCGAGACGCTCCGGATCGTCGCAGTCGTCGACGAGGATCACGAACTCGTCGCCGCCGACGCGCGTGAGCGCGTAGCGGCCGTCCGCGCAGCCCGCGAGCCGCGCCGCGACGCTGCGCAGCAGCGCGTCGCCCGCGTCGTGGCCGGCCGTGTCGTTGACCTTCTTGAAGCCGACCAGATCGATGAACAGGATCGCGACGCGCGCGGGCCCGGCCGCCGCATCGCGCACGCCGAACAGTTCGCGCATGCGCTCGCCGAGCCAGCGGCGGTTGTAGAGGCCCGTCAGCGCGTCGCGGGTCGCCAGATACCGCAACTGCTGCTGCGCTTCGCGCACCGGGCCGATGTCGTTGAACGACACGAGCACCGAATCGGCCTGCATCTCGCCCGGCCTCACGATCGGCACCGCGTTGCCGCGCACCCAGATGATGTCGCCGTCCGCGAGACCGAAGCCGACCGTGTAGTCGAGCATCGGCGTGGCCGTCTCGAGCGCGCGCCGGCTCGGCCAGTCGTGCGGGTCGATCGGCGTGCCGTCCTCGTGCAGCTTGCGCATGATCACCGTGGACAGCCGGCGGCCGACGAGCTCGCCCTTCACGCGTATCATCCGGTTCGCGCTCGGATTGCTCGCGATCACGACGCCTTCGCGCGACACGACGAGGATGCCCTCGCTCAGGCTGTTGACGACGAGCCGGTGATGTTCCTCGCTACGGGCGAGCTGCCGCGCGATCCGGTCCTGGTGCACCGCGAGGCCGACGCTGTTGCCGATATCGCGCAACAGCGCGGTTTCCTCGTCGCTTGGGCGGCACGGCCAATGATGATAGACGGCGAACGCGCCGAGCACGACGCCCGCCTCGTCGAGGAACGGCACCGACCAGCACGCGCGCAAGCCCAGCGGCAACGCGATGGCCCGATAGTCGGCCCACAGCGGATCGGTTTCGATGTCCTCGACGGTGACCATCCGGCGCTCGTACATCGCGGTGCCGCACGAGCCGGCCGCAGGGCCGATCGTCGCGCCGTCGATCGCCGCGCTGTACTGCGCGGGCAGCGAGGGCGCCGCGCCGACGCGCACGTGCACGCCGTCCGTATCGAGCAGCAGGATCGTGCACGACGCGCCGTCGCCGAGCAAACCCTCGGCACGCCGGCAAACCTCGACCAACAGTTCCGGCAGCGGCGTGTTGCGTGTGATCAGCCTCAGTACGCTCTGCTCGGATGCGAGCACTTCCGCGGCGAGCCCGAGGCTGTAGCGAGAACTTTGCGGTTCGGTATTCAAGTGAATCCTGCCGTCTGTCCGACCGGGCTGATGCGCCCGGTTCGTTTTCGATATTTCGTGCCCTGTTCCGCTCCGGGTTTACGCCGATCCCCGGGTGCGCCCCGTTTGCGCGCCGAGCCAAGGCGCGCCGAAATATATTTAACACCAATCTATGACGATCGGCGTGCCTGCTTGCATCAGGGGTTTACGCTCGGTTGCCGCGCGGCTTGCAGGCGGCGGCCGGTGCGCCGGCAGGTTACTGCAGCGCACGAAAAGCGAACGCGCGGCAGCCGGGGCTGTCGGGCGGGCTGCCGCGCGCCCTGGCCCCGCTCGCTGCCGCCGGCGCGACCGGCGCGCGAGCGATGCACGTCGCGGCCTGCCCGGCCGCGTTTGCGTATCCGTGATTCAATGTCGATCGAACCGGCGCCGCGCCATCCGGCGGCACGGCGATGTGAACCCTCATCGAACGACCTTCACTGGATCACCATGACGAACCCTGCCGAAATCAAGGCGCTCGTTTTCGATGTCTTCGGAACGATCGTCGACTGGAGAAGCGGTGTCGCACGCGCCGCGGCCGCCTTCCTGGACCGCCACGCGCCGACGCTCGACCCGCTCGCGTTCGCCGACGCGTGGCGCGCCGAATATTCGCCGTCGATGGAAGAAATCCGCAGCGGGCGACGCCGCTACGTGCGACTCGACGTACTGCATCGCGAGAACCTCGTCCGCACGCTCGACCGTTTCGGGATCGTCGACGTGCCCGAAGCCGACATCGACACGCTCAATCTTGCGTGGCACCGGCTCGATCCGTGGCCCGATGCGGTCGCCGGGCTGCGCCGGCTGAAGCAGCGCTACATCATCGCGCCGCTGTCGAACGGCAATATCCGGCTGATGGTCGACGTCGCGAAGCACGGCGGGCTGCCGTGGGACGCGATTCTCGGCGCCGAGGTTGCGCGTGCGTACAAGCCGTCGCCGGCCGTCTATACCGAAGCGGTCGAGATTCTCGGCCTCGCGCCGGCCGAGCTGTGCCTGGTGGCCGCGCACAACGGCGATCTGGCGGCCGCGCGCCGGCTCGGGCTGTCGACCGCGTTCGTGCTGCGGCCGACCGAGCATGGGCCCGGCCAGACGACCGACCTGCAAGCCGACGAGGCGTGGGATTTCGACGTCAGGGATCTGAACGAATTGGCGGATCGGCTGGGTTGCCCCGGCTGAACGCCGGCGGCGCGGCTTGCCCCCGCGCTGCGATCGCGAGGCGGGCACAGGCATGCCGCGCCTTCGTTACCTCACCACCGCCCGCCATGCGGTTCGCGCATAGACGAGCAGCAACGGCAGCAGCGCCAGCGCGAACAGCAGGCACAGCGCGAGCACCCACACCGGCCATTGCTGCGGATTCCCGTGCGCCCAGTAACGGTACGGCACGCTCAGGAAGGCGATTTCCATCAGCAGCGCACCGAGCGGCACGAGCCCGTTCAGCACCGCCGCCACGCCGAAGCGGGCCGCGCCGTCGATCTTCTTCCCGGCCCCGTATGCCGCGATCAGGTAAACGAAATACCCGATGATCGCGACCATCACCGCGCCGCCGGCCAGCAGGCCGATACTGCGCACGCTCCGTTCGTGCCACTGCCGGGCGCCTTGCGGCAACACGACATCGACCTTCTCGCCGATGTCGGGCACGGCGCCCGAGCGGATGTTGCCGGGTAGCGTGATGCGTTCGCCATCCGGCATCACGGCTTCCAGGATCGACGTGTACTTGATGCACCGATACGACGAGGTTCGCCCCGAACTGTCGCGGCGCTCGCAGGTATCCCACCCGGACTGGTAGGACACGACGGTCGCCTCGTATTTCGGCGACACCATCAATGCGTAAAGCTCGTCGCCGATCCAGTACGCGAACGGAAAAAACAGCGACACCAGGCAAAAACACACGAGCCACCAGAACGCGACCGCACCGCCGGAGCCGCGCTGGCCGCCCGTCTGTCGGCGCACCATGCGCGACGCGAGCCAGTAGGCGGCCACGCCGAATACGACCACGCACACCACGAAGACCTTGCCCGCATGCGTCAAAGCCATTTGCTCTCTCCCCGATAGCCGGTCGAATCGCCGCCGGCCGTGTTGTCATCCAGATCGATCCTCGCATCGCCGTCGCGCCCCGCCCGTCGACCGCTATTCCGGCTCGCCGACGAACCTCGGCGTCCCCGACTCCCCCGACAGCAGCGCGCGGTTCGCGTCCGCCGCCGCGCGCAGGTAATCCCACAGCGCGGTCACGCGCCGCAGCTTGCGCAGATCCTCGCGGCACGTCAGCCAGAAACACCGCGTGACGACCACGTCGTCCGGCAGCACGGGCACCAGCGCCGGCTGCGTGGCCGCGATGAAGCATGGCAGGATCGCGAGGCCGCCACCCTGCAGCGCCGCGAAAAGCTGCGCGATCACGCTCGTCGTGCGCAACCCGGCCGTCGCGCCGGGCACCGCGCGATCGAGGTACAACAGTTCGTTGCTGAACGCGAGATCGTCGACGTAACTGATGAACGCGTGCCGCGCGAGATCGTCCGTGCACGCGATCGGCGCGTGGTTCGCCAGATAGTCGCGCGTCGCGTAGAGCCGCAACTGGTAGTCGCACAGCTTCGTGACCACGTAAGGCCCGCGCTCGGGGCGCTCGAGCGTGATCGCGAGATCGGCCTCGCGCTTGGGCAGGTTGACGAAATGCGGCACCGGCAGCAGGTCCACCGTCACGTGCGGGTGCGCCGAGCGAAACCGCGCAAGCTGCGGCGCGAGGAAAAAACAGCCGAACCCTTCGGTCGACCCGATCCGCACGTGGCCCGACAGCGCCTCGCCGGTGTTCGCGACCTGATCGCACGCCGATTGCACGGTCGTCTCCATCGCATCCGCATACGCGACGAGCCGCTGCCCTTCGGCCGTCAGCGTGAAGCCGCCGGAGCGCGACTTGTCGAACAGCAGCGTGCCCATCGCGGCCTCCAGCGCGCGGATGCGCCGCGCGACGGTCGTGTAATCGACACCGAGCCGTTTCGCGGCGCCGCTCGCGCGCTGCGTGCGCGCGACTTCGAGGAAAAAGCGCAGGTCGTCCCAGTTCAGGTTGCCGGATACCGGCTCGGTGGCATGTCGCATCGGCGAGGGAAAAAAGCGGGGCTCCGGGCCGGCCGTCGATATGCATAAATGCACATCCAACCGGTTTCTTTATCGGTACATCATGAATCTGCGCATAACTATACTCGACCGTGACCTGCGGACCATGAGCCGCGGGCAATAAAACCGGAGACACCATGCAGACCCGATCCACCCTCGATGAGCATGCGACCATCGCGACGCCGGCGCCCGAGCGCACCGCGAAGCACTACCTGCTGGCCGGCTGGGCCAGCATGGCCGGCACCACGATCGAGTGGTACGACTTCTTCCTCTACGGCACGGCCGCCGCGCTCGTGTTCAACCGCATCTTCTTCCCGTCGCTGGACCCGGTCGTCGGCACGCTCGCCGCGTTCGGCACGTTCGCGGTCGGCTTCATCGGGCGGCCGATGGGCGGCATCGTGTTCGGCCACTTCGGCGACCGCCTCGGCCGCAAGTCGATGCTGATGATCACGCTGCTGCTGATGGGCGTGCCGAGCATGATCATCGGGCTGATCCCGTCGTACGACAGCATCGGCTACTGGGCCGCCGCGCTCCTGATCGCGATGCGCTTCCTGCAGGGGATGGCGGTGGGCGGCGAATGGGGCGGCGCGGTGCTGATGGCCGTCGAGCACGCGCCGAAGGGCCGCAAGGGGCTGTTCGGCAGCCTGCCGCAAACGGGCGTCGGGCTCGGCTTGATCCTGTCGTCGGTCGCGATGGCCGCGGTGGCCGCGCTGCCGGAAGCCGACATGCTGTCGTGGGGCTGGCGCGTGCCGTTCCTCGCGAGCATCGCGCTCGTCGGCCTCGGCTGGTTCATCCGCGCGAAGGTGCCGGAATCGCCCGACTTCGAGAAAGTCCGCAAGCAGGGCAAGGCCGAGAGATCGCCGGTGACGGCCGCGCTGCGCCGCCATCCGCGCGAAGTACTGACGATCGTCGGCGCGCGCGCCGCCGAGAACACGTGGTTCTACATGGTCGTCACGTTCGCGCTCGCTTACGCGACGCAGCAGCTGCATCTGCCGAAGGCCGAGATGCTGCACGCGATCACGGCCGGCGCCGCGCTGTCGCTCGTCACGATGCCGCTGTGCGGGCATCTGAGCGACTGCATCGGCCAGCGCCGGATGTTCGCGATCGGCCTCGTGCTGATGTGCGCGTTCGCCGCGCCGTTCTTCACGATGCTCGGCACGCAGCAGACGTCGACGGCATGGTGGGCGATCGTGCTCGGCCTCGGCATCGTGTTCCCGATCCTCTATGCGCCGGAATCGCTGCTGTTCGCGCAGCAGTTTCCGGCGGAAATCCGCTACAGCGGCATCTCGCTGTCGGTGCAGCTGGCCGGCGTGATCGGCGGCGGCTTCGCGCCGATGATCGCGACGTCGCTGCTCAAGGCCGGCGGTGGCCAGCCGCACTACGTGATCGCGTACCTCGTCGGCTTCGGCGTGTTCGCGCTCGTGTGTACCGCGTTGATGCGCCCGGCGCGCGCCTGAGCACGCCGGCCGGCATTCGATCTTCAGTTCGCCCTGCCGCCCGCCGCGCCTGCACGCGCGGCGGACGCGGGCTCCCCTTTGTCATCGCCACACCGTTTCCCCCGGAGAGAGTTCCATGAACGCCGCAGTTCCCCAGACCACCCTCGCCCTGCCCACCGCCAAGCTGCTGATCGACGGCGCGTTCGTCGAATCGCGAAGCGCCGAATGGGGCGACATCGTGAACCCCGCGACGCAGGAAGTGATCGGCCGCGTGCCGTACGCGACGCTCGACGAGGTCGATGCCGCGATCGCATCCGCGCAGCGCGCGTTCCAGACCTGGAAGACGACGCCGATCGGCGCGCGGCTGCGCATCATGCTGAAATTCCAGGATCTCGTGCGCCGCAATCTCGAACGGATCGCGCACACGCTGACGGCCGAGCAAGGCAAGACGCTGCCCGATGCGCAAGGCGACATCTTCCGCGGCCTCGAAGTGGTCGAGCACGCGTGCTCGATCGGCACGCTGCAGCAAGGCGAATTCGCGGAGAACGTCGCGGGCGGCGTCGACACCTACACGCTGCGCCAGCCGATCGGCGTGTGCGCGGGCATCACGCCGTTCAATTTCCCCGGGATGATTCCGCTGTGGATGTTCCCGATGGCGATCGTGTGCGGCAACACGTTCGTGCTGAAACCGTCGGAGCAGGACCCGCTGTCGACGATGCAGCTCGTCGAACTGGCGATCGAGGCCGGCGTGCCGCAAGGCGTGCTGAACGTCGTGCACGGCGGCAAGACGGCGGTCGACCGCCTGTGCACGCACCCGGACGTCAAGGCGATCTCGTTCGTCGGCTCGACGCGCGTCGGCACGCACGTGTACAACCTCGGCAGCCAGCACGGCAAGCGCGTGCAGTCGATGATGGGCGCGAAGAACCACGCGGTCGTGCTGCCCGATGCGCACCGCGAGCAGTCGATCAATGCGCTCGTCGGCGCGGGCTTCGGCGCGGCCGGCCAGCGCTGCATGGCGACCTCCGTCGTCGTGCTGGTCGGCAACGCGCGCGACTGGCTGCCCGATCTCGTCGAGAAGGCGAAGGCGCTGAAGGTCAATGCGGGCGCGGAAGCCGGCACCGACGTCGGCCCGGTCGTGTCGAAGGCGGCGAAGGCACGCATCCTGTCGCTGATCGACGCCGGCGTGAAGGAAGGCGCGACGCTGCTGCTCGACGGTCGCGACGTGACGGTGCCCGGCTACGAGCACGGCAACTTCGTCGGCCCGACGATCTTCTCGGGCGTGACGACCGACATGTCGATCTATCAGGAAGAAATCTTCGGGCCGGTGGTGGTCGTGATGGAAGCCGCGACGCTCGACGACGCAATCGCGCTCGTCAACGCGAACCCGATGGGCAACGGCGTGGGCCTCTTCACGCAGAGCGGCGCGGCGGCGCGCAAGTTCCAGAGCGAGATCGACGTCGGCCAGGTCGGCATCAACATCCCGATTCCGGTGCCGGTGCCCTACTTCAGCTTCACCGGTTCGCGCGGCTCCAAGCTCGGCGATCTCGGCCCGTACGGCAAGCAGGTCGTGCAGTTCTACACGCAGACCAAGACGGTCACCGCGCGCTGGTTCGACGACGACGCGACGGCCGGCGGCGTGAACACGACGATCGCGCTGCGCTGACCCGACGGAGCCCGGACATGGAAATCGCCTTCATCGGACTCGGCAACATGGGCGGCCCGATGGCCGCCAACCTGCTCAAGGCCGGCCACGCGCTGACGGTGTTCGACCTCGACGCGCATGCGGTCGACGCCGCGGTGCGCGCCGGCGCGGCGGCGGCGACGTCGCCGCGTGAAGCCGCCGCGCGCGGCTCGTTGATCATCACGATGCTGCCGGCCGCGCAGCACGTGCGCGCCGTCTACCTCGGCGACGACGGCGTGCTGGCCGGCGCACGCGCCGGCGCGCCGCTGATCGACTGCAGCACGATCGATCCCGGCACCGTGCGCGCGGTGGCCGACGCCGCCGCGCAGCGCGACTTTCCGCTCGCCGACGCACCGGTGTCGGGCGGCACCGGCGGCGCGCAGGCCGGCACGCTGACCTTCATGGTCGGCGCGGACGCCACGCTGTTCGAGCGCATCCGCCCGGTGCTGCTCGACATGGGCAGGAACGTCGTGCACTGCGGCGGCACCGGCACCGGGCAGATCGCGAAGATCTGCAACAACCTGCTGCTCGGCATCTCGATGATGGGCGTCGCGGAAGCGATGGCGCTGGGCGCCGCGCTCGGCATCGAGCCCACCGTGCTGGCCGGCATCATCAATACGTCGACCGGCCGCTGCTGGAGCTCGGACGCGTACAACCCGTATCCGGGCGTGAGCGACACGGCGCCGGCCGCGCGCGGCTATGCGGGCGGCTTCGCGGCGAATCTGATGCTGAAGGATCTCGGGCTCGCGACCGAAGCCGCGCGCGGCGCGCATCAGCCGGTCTGGATGGGCGCGCTCGCGCAGCAGTTATATCAGTCGATGAACCAGCAGGGGCTCGGCACGCTCGACTTCTCCGCGTGCGTGAAGCTGTACGAGGCGCAGCCGGCCTGACCCGCCCGGCCGACGCCGGACGTGCGCCGACCCGCGATGCGCCGGTACGGCATCGCGGGTCGGTTTGCATGCGGGGAGAGAAAACGCGGGCGGCGCGATCATGCCGCCGTTCGATCAACCGCGCGGGTTCGACGCCGTCTCGAAGGTCGGATGGCACTCGAACGCGAGTTCGGAGCGCGCGTCGACGCGGCGGCCGCCGGTCAGCGATTCCTGCTTCATGCTCGCGCGCATCCCGCGCTGCGAACAGTAGTTGGTGGCTTCGCTGACGGCCTTCTCGTGGGCGTCGGCCCACGTCGTCGACACGCCCACCGTGCGCGTCGTCACGGTGAACACGTTCGGGTTCGACGTCGCGGTCACGTCGGAAGCGGTCGAACACGCGGCGAGCAAGCATGCAGTCGC
Organism: Burkholderia sp. AU45388; assembly: GCF_030481585.1. Classification (NCBI taxonomy): domain Bacteria; kingdom Pseudomonadati; phylum Pseudomonadota; class Betaproteobacteria; order Burkholderiales; family Burkholderiaceae; genus Burkholderia; species Burkholderia sp. AU45388. The sequence continues at coordinate 118,602 of NZ_JAUJPV010000016.1, forward strand.
CGCAATGGTCAACCATCGCAGGGTTCGAAAAGAGACTGGAATGGACATGGAGGGCAAGCGCACGCCGGTTGACGTGCATTGAGCAACATAGGCGACAGTATGCCCGCTCGATCGCCGGAGATCATGCCCCTTTTGGTGAACACATTGTTTCGAATGGTTAAACGATGGCCGAATCAGGCAAGATTTACGGCCGTCGCCGGTGGCCATTTCAGCCCGGCAGGTCATTTTGCCCGGCCGGCCCGCGGGCCAGGGCCTGTTCACGCCGGCGCGACGGTCAATGCGCGCCCGCCTGCCGGATGCTCGCGGATACTTCCGCGAGGTTGCGCCACGCCGGCTGCCCCGGCGCATAGCGCGCGCGGATATAGGCGGCAAGCTCGGCCATCTGGCGGTCGTCGAACGCGTCGCCGAAGCCCGGCATGTAGCCGAGCCCCTCGGTGGCCGGCTGGTCGATCCCGTGATGCAGCACGCGCAGCAGGTTGTCCGGCGTCGCCTGGCTGACGCTCGTGTTGAGCCCCATCAGCGGACGCACGCCGAAATGCCCGACGCCGCCCGATTCCGCATGACAGACCGCGCATGCCGCGTCGAACGCGCGGCGGCCGTTCTCCAGGCCGAGCGTCGCGACGGTTTCCGCGCCGTGCGCGTGGCGGGTGGCCGCGTCCGCGACGACTGCCGCCTCGACGGGCGGCGACAGCGACGCCAGATAATGCGCGATCGCCCGCACGTCGGACGCCGGCAGCGCCGCGAGCCCCGCGACGACGGGCGCCATCGGCCCGGCCGCGACGCCGTGCTGGGCCGAAAACCCCGTGCGCAGATAGTCGAACAGCGCGCCTTCGGTCCACGGCACGGGCGAAGCCGCCGACGCGACGAGCGGCGGCGCGACCCAGCCTTCCGCTTCGCCGCCCGACAGGTACGCGCGGCCGCCCTTCTCCGCACCGAGCGCGTTGCGCGGCGTGTGGCATGCGCCGCAGTGCCCGGCGCCGTCGACCAGATACTTGCCGCGATTCCACGTCGCCGAGCGCGCGGGGTCCGGCACGAACGGCCGCGCGTCGTGAAACAGCCAGTTCCAGCCGGCCACGAGCCGCCGCTGGTCGAGCGGGAACGGCAGCTTCGTCTTCGGCGGCACGTGTTTCACCGGCGGTTGCGACATCAGGTACGCATAGAGCGCGAGCAGATCGGGCTCGCTCAGTTTCGCGAATGCGGTGTACGGGAACGCCGGATACAGATGCGAGCCGTCGCGCGAGATACCTTCGCGCATCGCGCGGGCGAACGCCGGATACGACCAGTTGCCGATGCCGGTTTCCGGGTCGGGCGTGAGGTTCGTCGTGTAGATCGTGCCGAACGGCGTATCGAGCGCAAGCCCGCCCGCGTTGGTCGCGCCGCCGGGCGCCGTGTGGCACACCGCGCAATCGCCGGCGAGCGCGACCTGGCGGCCGCGTTCGAGCATCGCCGCGCTCCACATCGCGCCGTCCGCGCCGCCGGGGGCCATGGACGCAACAGGCGCGATCGGCGCGGGGCCCGGCAGGACCGCGCACGCCAGCCCGATCAGCCCGCCGACCACGCCGCCCGCGCCCCCGCCGGCCAGCCAGCGGCGCCAGCGGGACGCACGGCGCGGGGCCGACCGCGGCCCGTCGCCGGCATCGGCCGGCACCGGCTGGGCGAGCGCCGCGCGAATGTGCGCGGCATCGAACGGCGGTGCACGAAAACGCACGCCCGTCGCGTCGTACAGCGCGTTGGCGATTGCGGCGGCGGCCGGCGCGGCGGCCCGCTCGATCCGCCGCGCATCGTGTGCGGAAAGTTCGCCGTGCGCGCGATGCGTCGCTGCATCGACTGCAAGCAGCTCGTGCGCGATCGCGTCGGGTCGCGCGCCGGCATCGGTCTCGTCGTGCGCGGGCCGCGCGGACAACCGCGCGCCCATCACGCGGGAAATCGCGGCCTCGATCTGCCATGCGGGCAGGCCGGCCAGCGACGCGTCGCCGGGCTCGCCGCTGCCCTGCCCGGCCACCACGCGCTGCACCGAAACGTCGCCCGTCGCGCAATCGACCTCGAGATCGACCACCCACGCGGACCAGCTCTGGTCGCCGTCACGGTCGGCATCCTCATCGGAGGCGGAGGCGTGCGCATCGGCGCGCGCGCCATCGAATGCGAACCCGCGGCCGCCGACACGTGAAGCCGCATTCGCGCGAGCCGCCGCCGGCACGCCCCATGCGGCGCGTTCGCTGACCATCCTGATCGTCTCGCGCGGCCCCGCATCCCGCTCGGCATCGAGATGCTGCAAGCGCAACGCAACCGGATCGCGCCGTAACGCGCCCGCGAGTTCGTCGACGAAGGATTCGCGGGCAAAGACGTGCGCGTGACCGGAAATCGCGCCGTCTGCATCGGCCAGTTCGATCGACGTCTGCGCGTGCCGATAGACGAATGGCGATGCAGGGACGGGACGGGCGCGTTTTTCTGCTCCGTCAGAATCGCCCGGGCCGATATCGGCCGCCTGCGCGCGATAGCGCCAGGTCGTGATCCGGCCGTCGGGTGCGGTCCGGGTTTCGATATCGAACGATGCCTGCGTGCGCGCATCGCCGATCGGCCAGGCGTAGTGCGCGCGGTGCGGGCGCGATGCGTCGGTGGCCGCGTCGTCGTGCGGCTCGGTTTCCGTCACGCGCGCCGGGTCGACGGGCAGATCCGCGTCATGCTTCATCGCCGCCTCGCAGAGAGCGTGCGGCGCGATGCACCGCGCGGATGATCTCCAGATGCGTGCCGCAGCGGCACAGGTTGAAGCGCAATGCGTCGCGGATCGTCGCATCGTCGGGCGCGGGGTTGCGGTCCAGCAGCGCCTTCGTGCTCATGATCATCCCGTTCAGGCAGTAGCCGCATTGCGCGGCCTGCTCGTCGATGAACGCGCGCTGGATCGGATGCGGCGCGTCGCACGACCCGAGCCCTTCCAGCGTCGTCACGTCGCGCCCGTGCGCGGCGGCGGCCGGCACGACGCACGAACGCGTCGCCTGCCCGTCGACGAGCACCGTGCACGCACCGCACTGCCCGAGCCCGCAACCGTATTTCGGGCCATTGAGCGCGCAGTCGTTGCGCAGCACCAGCAGCAGCGGCGCGTCGGGCGCGGCGTCGGCGAAGGCGTGCGGCGTGCCGTTCACGCGAAACGCCAGCGGCCGTGACGGAGAAGCGGGATGGGACATGAATGGATCCGGAATACGGCGTGCGGGCCGGCGTCGGCCGGCGGCGGGCACGAGCCGCCGGCTGGCGCCCCCCGGCGCGCCTGACATATAACACGCCGAAATGCGCGCGTTACGGCGCATCGATTGCCGCGCGAACGCAGCGGCTCCAAAGCACCGGCCGGCGCAGGCGCCGCCCGCGTCAGGCCGCGGCCGCCACGTTGCCGCGCGACGGCGCCTCGAGCGGCACGTCGAACACGTCGTAGCCGAACACCCACGACGGATCCTCGTTCGTGCGCAGCCATGTGTTGTTGTGCGACACGAGCTGCACCTTCGACGCGCGCGCCGCGCGGTTCGCCTCGTACAGCGCGAACGCACCCGCATGGTCGCCGATGCCGACTTCGTCGAGACAGCGCGCGAGCATCGCCGCATCCTCGATCGCCATCGCCGCGCCCTGCGCCATGTGCGGCTTCATCGGATGGCATGCGTCGCCGAGCAGCACGAGCCGGCCGCGGCTCCACAACGGCAGCGGATCGCGTTCGAGCAGCGGCCATTTGGTGATCGACGGCGATACGTCGATCAGATGCTGGATGTCCGCGTGGAAACCGGCGAACGCTTCGCGCATCTCGTCGCGGCTGCTGTCGACCATCGACACGCCCTCGGGCCATTCGGCCTGCGGCACGCCCGTCACGTAGTAGTACTCGTCGCGCTTCTCGGTCACGTAATAGACCATCATGTGACGATCCTCCGACCACCACTTCACGCACATGTCGTACGGCTTGTTGCCGAGCAGCGATGCCGGGAACACCGCGCGGTGCGCGACATAGCCCGTGTAGCGCGGCGGTTCCGCGCCGAGCAGGTGCTCGCGGATCCGCGAATTCACGCCGTCCGCGCCGATCGCGATGTCGGCCGTCTCGATGCTGCCATCGGTAAACGTCAGGCGCACGTCGCTGCCCGTGTCCTCCACCGCCGCGAGCTTCTTGCCGAAGCGGATCGTGCCGGGCGTCACCGCCTGCGTCATCAGCGCATGGAAATCGCCGCGATGCACGGTCAGGTAGCTCGCGCCGTAGGCCTTGCGTGCGTAGTCGCCGAGCGGGATCTGCGACAGCACGTCGGCTGTGCGCCAGTCGCGGCTGTACCAGTAATCCGGATGCGAACCCATCGTCTCCAGCGCGTCCTCGCAGCCGATGCGCCGCATGATCTTCATCACGTTCGGGCCGAGATGGATGCCCGCGCCGAGGCGCGAAAAAGCGGGCGCCTGCTCGTACAGCGCGACGTCGTAACCGCCGCTCTGCAGCAGCGCGGCAGCGGCCGTGCCGCCGAGGCCGGCGCCGATGATTGCGATACGAGGTTTGCTCATGCGGATCTCCTGATCGTGGGCCCATTGCCGAACGCGGCGCGAGGACGGGCGGATTGAATGGCGTTTATTTAGCGTACACACTCAATTTATTCAGGACAAGCAGATTGTTTGATGCCGCCGGAGCACTCGGGTAAATACCAATAAATCACCTAAAACCCGCACGCAACAACAATCCACCTATGTCGATCCCAATTTTGATCCATTGCCATTTTCAAATGTACACACTAGACTTTGCCCAACATCCGGCGATCCCGCGCCAGCGTGCCGCCCCTTCCTTACCGACACGGAGCCTCCCGTCATGAGCAAGACCTACCGCATCGGCCAGATCGTGCCGAGTTCCAACACGACGATGGAGACCGAGATCCCGGCGATGCTGCGGCTGCGCGAAACCATCCGCCCCGAACGCTTCACGTACCACTCGAGCCGGATGCGGATGAAGAAGGTCGTCAAGGAAGAACTCGCGGCGATGGATGCCGAATCCGACCGCTGCGCGGTGGAACTGAGCGATGCGCGCGTCGACGTGCTCGGCTATGCGTGCCTCGTCGCGATCATGGCGATGGGACACGGTTATCACCGCGTGTCGCAGGCGCGCCTCACGAAGCACACGGCCGACAACGGCGCGCAGGCGCCGGTGCTGACGAGCGCGGGCGCGCTCGTCGATGCGCTGAAGGTGATCGGCGCGAAGCGCATCGTCGTCGTCGCGCCGTACATGCTGCCGCTCACCGAGCTGGTGGTCGACTACATCCGCAACGAAGGCTTCGACGTGCTCGCATACCGCGCGCTGGAAATCCCCGACAACCTCGACGTGGGCCGCCACGATCCGGCGCGCCTGCCCGACATCGTGAAGACGCTGCCGTACCAGGACGCCGATGCGATCGTGCTGTCCGCGTGCGTGCAGATGCCGTCGCTGCCGGCCGTCGCGAAGGTCGAGGCGATGACGGGCAAGCCGGTGATCACCGCCGCGATCGCGACCACCTACGCGATGCTGCGCGAACTCGATCTCGAACCGGTCGTGCCCGGTGCCGGCGCGCTGCTGTCCGGTGCGTACTGAACGCCGCCGCCACTTCGGAGCCTCCCCATGTCCTCGACCTTCCTGTACGGCGCGAACGTGCGCGCCAACGGCATCCGCCAGCACTATCTGCGCTACGGCGGCGCGACCGGCGCGCGCGCATCGCGCCCCGCGGTCGTGCTGATCCCCGGCATCACGAGCCCCGCGATCACGTGGGGCTTCGTCGGCGAAGTATTCGGCGCGGCATTCGACACCTACGTGCTCGACGTGCGCGGCCGCGGGCTGTCGGACGCGTCGCCGTCGCTCGACTACAGCCTCGATGCGCAGGCGGACGACGTCGCGGCGCTCGTCGCCGCGCTCGATTTGCCGCGCACGAGCCTCGTCGGCCATTCGATGGGCGCGCGGATCGCCGCGCGCGCGGCCCGGCGCGACATCCGCGGGCTCGCATCGGTCGTGCTCGTCGATCCGCCGGTGTCGGGCCCGAACCGCCGCGACTATCCGGGCAAGCTGCCGTGGTACATCGACTCGATGGCGCTCGCGCGCGCCGGCACCGACGCCGAAGGCATGCGCGCGTTCTGCCCGACCTGGACCGATGCCGAACTCCGGTTGCGCGCCGAATGGCTGCACACCTGCGACGAACGCGCGGTGCGCGCGTCGTACGAAGGCTTCCACACCGACGATTTCCACGCGGACGCCGCGCGACTGGCCGTGCCGTCGCTGCTGATCACGGCCGAGCGCGGCGACGTGGTGCGCGACGACGACGTCGCCGAACTGCAGCGCGCGACGCCGACGATGCGGCACGTGCGCGTGCCCGACGCCGGCCACATGATTCCGTGGGACAACGCGGCGGGCTTCTACGCCGCGTTCGGCGACTTCCTCGGCGCGCCGCTCGCGCCCTGAACGCGCGACGCCCGCCCCTTTCCTTCACGCCTTTACCGGAGCCGACGATGCCAGTCAGCGATACCCAACTGATCGACGCGTGGAAGCAGGTCCTCACGCTGTCGCGCCTCGAACCGGGCCAGACCGTCACGATCCTGACGAGCGCGGCCACCCATCCGCAGACGCTGTCGTGCGCGCTGATCGCGACGCAGGCGCTGGGCGCGATCGTCAACCGGCTCGACCTGCCGCCGGTGAACGGCGACAAGGCGTTCAGCCGCGACCCGCTCGCGTACCTCGGCACGACGCCTTTGACCGGCAACAAGGCCGCGATCGCCGCGCTGCGCGAGAGCGACCTCGTGCTCGATCTGATGACCCTGCTGTTCTCGCCCGAACAGCACGACATCCTGAAATCGGGCACGAAGATCCTGCTCGCGGTCGAGCCGCCCGAAGTGCTGGTGCGAATGGTGCCGACGCTGGCCGACCGCACGCGCGTGCTCGCCGCGTCGAAAAAAATCGCCGCCGCGCGCGAGATGCGCGTGAGCTCGGCGGCCGGCACCGCGCTCGTGTGCCCGCTCGGCGAGTTTCCGCCGACCGCCGAATACGGTTTCGTCGACGCGCCGGGCCGCTGGGATCACTGGCCGAGCGGCTTCGCGCTGACCTACCCGAACGATCGCACCGCACGCGGCACGATCGTGATCGATCGCGGCGACATCCTGCTGCCGCAGAAGCACTACGTGCGCGACCCGATCGCGCTGACCGTCGAAGGCGGCTACGCGACGCGCATCGAAGGCGGCGTCGACGCCGACCTGCTGCGCGACTACATGGAAACGTTCGCCGACCCCGAGGGCTACGCGATCTCGCATATCGGCTGGGGGCTGCAACCGCGCGCGCGCTGGTCGACGCTCGGGCTGTACGACCGCGAGGCGACGATCGGGATGGATGCGCGCGCGTTCGAGGGCAACTTCCTGTTCTCGCTCGGCCCGAACAACGAAGGCGGCGGCAATCGCACAACCACATGCCACATCGACATTCCGCTGCGCCGCTGCACGGTCGAACTCGACGGCGAGACCGTCGTGCGCGACGGCCGCGTGACCGACCAACCCGCCTGATAGACGAGGACCGGACACCATGAACGATCTTTCCCGTCACGCCGAAGCGAACGTGTATCGCCAGCAGGGTTTCGGCACGCCGCTGGCGCCGCACGGCAACATTGGACTGCTGATCGTCGATTTCGTGGTCGGCTTCGCCGATCCCGCGACGTTCGGCGGCGGCAACATCGCGCCGGCGATCGCGCGCACGACGCATGCGCTCGCGCTCGCCCGCGAACGCGGCTGGCCGGTCGCGCACTGCCGCATCGTGTATGCGGACGACGGCAGCGACGACAACGTGTTCTCGCTGAAAGTGCCCGGCATGGCGACGCTGACCGAGCATCATCCGAACAGCGCGATCGTGCCCGAGCTCACGCCCGCGCCGGGCGAACTCGTCGTGCGCAAGACCGTGCCGTCCGCATTCTTCGGCACGCAGCTCGCGCCGTGGCTTGCGCAGCGTGCGGTGCAGACGCTGCTCGTCGCGGGGGCCGTGACGAGCGGCTGCGTGCGCGCGAGCGTCGTCGACGCGATGTCGCACGGGTTCCGCCCGCTCGTGCTCGCCGATTGCGTCGGCGATCGCGCGATCGCGCCGCACGACGCGAACCTCTTCGACATGCAGCAGAAATATGCGGCCGTGATGCCGCTCGACGATGCGATCGCGGCGATCGACGCCGTGCAGGCGCGCTGAGCCGCCGCGTCGCGCGGATGGCGCCGGCCATTCGGGCGGTTCGGGCGCCTGGAGCGGTGGCTACGCCAGCACCCGCGCGCAATTGACGCTGCGGTTTTGGCGGCCTAGATTGACCGTATGCGCCGCCGCACCGCGGCCACCCGCCGTCTCGCGTGCACCGCGCGCTGCACGCCCGCCGCATTCGTCGTGGCCGGGCGCCGGCCGCGCCTTCCTCGACAGGATCTCTCCCCCGTGAACCGCTCCGAACTGCTCGCGCGCACCGGCTGCCTGACCGTGATCCGGCCGCCCGCACCGCCCGTGAAGCCCGCGCCCGGCCAGCCGGGCAGCCTGTCGTCGTACGTGCCGGCGCTGCCGGAAGTGTTCGTCGCGATTCTCGACGACGGCCGCATCCTCGCGTTCAACGGACACGTCGATCTCGGCACCGGCATCCGCACGTCGCTCGCGCAGATCGTCGCCGAGGAACTCGACGTGCCGGCCGCGCGCGTGACGATGGTGCTCGGCGACACGGCCGCGACGCCGAACCAGGGGCCGACCATCGCGAGCGCGACGATCCAGATTTCCGCGACGCCGCTGCGCTGCGCGGCCGCGCAGGCGCGCCACGCGCTGCTGGCGCTCGCCGCCGAGCGGTTCGGTGTCGATGTGGAACGGCTGAACATCGACGACGGCACGATTTCAACCGATGGACAGGCGGTCACGTTCGCCGCGCTCGTCGCGTCACGGCGGATCGCGCTGACGCTCGACCTGAACACCCGCACGAAGGACCCCGCGCACTACCGGATCGTCGGCCGCTCGTCGCCACGCGTCGACCTGCCCGCGAAGGCGACCGGCCAGCTCACGTTCGTGCACGACATGCGCGTGCCGGGCATGCTGCACGGCCGCGTCGTCCGGCCGCCGTATGCGGGCCACGACAGCGGCCCGTTCGTCGGCACGTCGCTCGTTGAAATCGATCGCGCGTCGGTGGCCGACGTGCCGGGGCTCGTGGCCGTCGTCGCGATCGGCGATTTCGTCGGCGTCGTCGCCGAACGCGAGGAGCATGCGATCCGCGCGGCGCGCCAGTTGCGCGTGACGTGGCGGCCGCTTCCCGCGCTGCCGCCGCTCGACGCGCCGGCCGCCGCGATCGCCGCCGCGCCGGCCCGACGACGCGTGCTGCTCGACGAAGGCGACGTCGACGCCGCGCGAGCGGAACCGGACACGCTCACGCTGTCGCGCACCTACGCGTGGCCGTTCCAGATGCACGGCTCGATCGGCCCGTCGTGCGCGCTCGCCGACTACCGCGCGCCGGGCGACGGGCGAATCACCGTGTGGTCCGGCACGCAGAACCCGGTATCGCTGCGCCACGACCTCGCGACGCTCGTCGCGCGCGACGAAGCCGATGTCGACGTCGTGCGGATGGAAGCGGCCGGCTGCTACGGCCGCAACGGCGCGGACGACGTGTGCGGCGACGCGCTGCTGCTGTCGCGCGCGGTCGGCCGACCGGTGCGCGTGCAACTGTCGCGCGCGGACGAACATCTGTGGGAACCGAAAGGCGCGGGCCAGTCGATGCAGGTGACGGGCACCGTCACGCGCGACGGCCGCCTGCTCGGCTACGACTTCACGACGCGCTATCCGTCGAACGACGCGCCGCTGCTCGCGGCGCTGCTGACCGGCGCGATCGCGCCCGAGCCGCGCGTGTTCGAGATGGGCGACCGCACGGCCGTATCGCCGTATGCGAGCCCGCATCGTCGCTTCGTCTGCGAGGATCTCGCGCCGCTCGTGCGGGCGTCATGGTTGCGCGGCGTGTCGGCGTTGCCGAACTCGTTCGCGCACGACGCGTTCGTCGACGAATGCGCGGCGCTGACCGGCGTCGATCCGCTCGCGTTCCGCATTCGCCATCTGCAGGACACGCGTGCGATCGAATTGCTGAAGGCCGTGGCCGAGCGCGCGGGCTGGATGCCGCGCGCGCCGCGCCCGCTGAACGAACGCGACGAAGCCCGGATCGTGCGCGGCCGCGGGCTCGCGTATGCGCGCTACGTGCACAGCCGCTTCCCCGGTTTCGGTGCGGCATGGTCGGCCTGGATCGTCGACCTGAGCGTGGATCGCATGTCGGGCGAGATCCGTATCGAACGCGTGACGGTCGGCCAGGACACGGGCACGATGATCAACCCCGATGGCGTACGCCACCAGATCCATGGCAACGTGATTCAGGTATTGAGCCGCACGCTGAAGGAACGCGTGCGGTTCGCGGACGGCAAGGTCGCGTCGCGCGAATGGGCGAGCTATCCGATCCTGACGTTCGACGAAGTGCCGGACGTCGATGTCGTGCTGATGCCCAGGCAAGGCGAGCCGCCGCTCGGCGCGGGCGAATCGGCATCGGTGCCGGGGCCGGCCGCGGTCGCGAACGCGTTGTTCGATGCCACCGGCGTGCGGTTCTACGCGCCGCCGTTCACGCCGGAAACCGTGCGCGCCGCACTGAGCGAAGCCGGCCGGCTTCTGAGCGCCGACACGGCCCGCGCATCGGTCACGGCGGGTGCGACGTAGGGCGGCCCGCGCCGCGCGTCACGCGTCGCCGTCTTCTTCCATCATCTTGCGCAGCAGAAACTGCAACGCGACCCGCTCGCCCGGATTGAGCGTGCCATACGTGCGCTCCGTCACCTGCCGCGCGAACGGCACCGTACGGTCGATCAGCGCGAGGCCGGCCGCGGTCGCGCGCACGATCAGCTTGCGGCCGTCGTTCGGATCGGGCAACACCTCGATCAGCGCGCGCGTCTTCAGGCGCTCGACGACGCCGCGTATCGTCGCCTGATCGATCGCGGTCGCCTTGACGATGTCGTTCAGCGAACACGCCTGCTGCGCCTTGACCGCGCACAGCGTCACGAACTGTGCGGCCGTCAGATCCGAGTCGGGGATCGCTTCCTGGAAAATCGAAACGTGCCGCTGGTACGCTCGGCGCAGCAGATGCCCGATCTGGTCGTGAAAATCGTACGAATCCTTGGAAGACGCCATGAGAGTGCGGGCCCGCGCCCGCGTGCAAATGAAAGACAAGCAGTGTACACCCTCAAATCGGTGCAGCCGGCGGCCGGCCGGTCGCGTCATTGCGGTGCATCATGATTCGCGGTGTCGCATGCGGCTGCGGGTGTCGATCGTCCAACCTTGTCGGGACGCTCCACCATCGCGACGGCGCGCCAGCCCGGCCGCGCGCGGTCGCAGCGGCGCCGAACAGGCATGGAATACGTGGGGGCGCACTTCCACGCATACACTTCAATTTTGAGCGCATACGCACGAATATCGTGCATGCCGTCACGCGCGTCGCAGCGTTTTCAGCACGTGCTCCATATCGCCCAATATCCCTTTTTAAACGCGGCTTTTGCCCGCATGAAACGCTTCGATCCAGGCGACCGGATTCATGCCAGTGCGCTTCGGTATTTTCTAGTGTGTACGCTACGTATTTGACGTGATATACAGATTCCTGTGCGCAGCGGAACGTCCGCTCGCGTCGATCGAGCCACCCATTCATCCGCCACATTCGAACAGGGGCATTCCCATGTCTACCGCACACCCGAGCGCCGCCGTTTCCCCCGACGACGCGCCCCACGGCCCTCTCTATCGCAAGGTCACGCTGCGTCTCATCACCCTCTTCTGCCTGTGTTACTTCGCCGCCTATCTCGACCGCATCAACATCGGGCTCGCGAAGCTCCAGATGCTCGATGCGCTCAAGTTCAGCGACACCGTGTACGGCCTCGGCGCCGGCCTGTTCTTCGCCGGCTACATCCTGTTCGAAGTCCCGAGCAATCTGGTGCTGCAACGGGTCGGCGCGAAGCTGTGGATCGCGCGGATCATGATCACGTGGGGCCTGCTGTCGGGCGCGACGATGTTCGTGCACACGCCGATGCAGTTCTACCTCGTGCGCTTCCTGCTCGGCGCCGCCGAAGCCGGCTTCCTGCCGGGCGTGCTGCTCTATCTGACGCAGTGGTATCCCGATGCGCGGCGCGCGCGGATCGTCGCGCTGTTCATGGTGGGCCTGCCGCTGTCGAGCATGATCGGCAGCCCGATCTCCGGCTGGATCATGCGCGCGTTCGACGGCGCACACGGGCTCGGCGGCTGGCAGTGGCTGTTCCTGCTCGAAGCGCTGCCGTCGGTGCTGCTCGGCTTCGCGGTGCTGCGCTGGCTGCCCAACGGCATCGAATCCACGCAATGGCTGAACGCCGACGAGAAGCGCGTGCTGCGCGCGAATCTCGACGCCGATCCGTCCGGCAACAAGAGCCACGCGCTCGGCAAGGCGTTCTCCGATCCGAAGGTGTGGGCGCTCGGCCTGATCGACCTGTGCGTGCTGCTCGGCCTGTACGCGGTGAGCTTCTGGCTGCCGACGATCTTGCGCGACACCGGCGTGAAGGACGCATATCACATCGGCTGGCTGATGGTGATTCCGAACGCCGCCGCCGTGCTCGCGACGCTGTACTGCGGCGCCAGTTCCGATCGCGCGCGCGAGCGCCGCTGGCATATCGTCGTACCGTTCGTGGTGTCGGCCGTCGCGCTGGCGATCGCGGCTTCGTCGTCGCACGGCACGCTCGGCACCGTGCTGCTGTTCTCGCTGATCAACGCAGGCGCGGCCGCCGCGATGCCGGTCGTGTGGGCGCTGCCGTCGACGTTCCTGAAGGGCTCGGCCGCCGCCGGCGGGATCGCGTTCGCATGCTCGATCGCGAATCTCGGCGGGTTCGGCAGCACCTATTTCATCGGATGGTTGCGCGACACGTTCCATTCGCAAAGCGCGGGGCTGTACGGTTTCGCCGCGTGCATGCTGGTCGGCTGCGCCCTCGCGCTCGCGTATCCGGCCCGGCTCGTGAACCGCTGACGCGTCGCGTCTCCGCCCCAACGCGACCTTTTTACAACCGCGACCATCGCGCGGCCCGCCCCGACGTTCCCCGTGTCGTCCCGCGCACGCCGCCCGCCCGGCGCGTGCGCGCTTCCAGCCCCCGTGCGGCCGTCGTTCAGCGGCTTTTTCTCCGCACAGGCACGTCGCTTGCGCCCTTTTCGCGCCCGCCATCCGGCGGACAGCCATCTTCCTTCCAACCGGCGCTGCGCCCCGCACGATCCTTCGCGCGGCGGTCCCGCATCGCAAGGCAGGTTTCCTGAACGAGAGGACGACATGAAATCAATACGAACGATAGTGGCCCTGTGCTCGGTCATTTCCGTACTCGCAGCGTGCGGCGGCGGCGACGACGCCGGGACCGAACTCGGCATCTCGAAGCCGCAGGCGCGCTTCATCAACGCGGTGCCGGCCGGCCCTAACCTCGACTACTACCTGAATGCGAAGATCGACCAGTCGGGCGTCGCGTACAAGGGCGTGACGCGCTATCACGACGTCGATTCGGGCACGCAGACCGCGAGCTACGACGTGTCGGGCACGACCGCGACCATCGCCTCCCAATCGTTCAGCGCCGCGAACGGGCACCACTACACGACCATCGCGCTGCCGAGCACGACGTCGCTGATCTCGGTGATCGACGATCCGTACGACAAGGGCCTGCTGTCGGACAAGGCGCGCGTGCGCAGCTTCAACGCGTCGCCGAATGCGCAGAACGTGGACGTGTACGTCGTGCCGCCGGGCACCGACATCACCACGCAAAGCCCGACGATGGCGGGTGCGGCCTACCAGAACGCCGTGCCGGCGACGACGCAGGATTCGGTCTACCTGAACGGCGGCACCTACCAGATAATCGTCACGACGGCCGGCAGCAAGTCGCCGATCCTCAAGACCGCGCCGGTCAACATCGGCAACAACGCCGACTGGCTGCTGCTGACGATTCCGTCCGGCGGCATCGGCGACGTGACGCCGAACGACATTCACGTGCTCGTCGCGCAGGGCAACAACGCCGATACGTCCGCGCAGGAGCTGGGGCCGCAGTAACGCAGCAAGGGTCCGAAAACACACGCGGCGGCCGGTGCGATCGCATCGGCCGCCGCGTGTCGTATACCGGCATCGAGCGTCGGTATCGGTGCCCGCTATCAGGCGTCGATCCGTTCGAGGCAGATCACGTGCTCGGCGCGCGTGCGCTCGCCATGCTCGACCTCGACGTCGCCGACATGGCGCACGCGCCAGCCCGGCCGCGTCGCGATCTGCGGCAGGTTGCCGGACGGCCGGCTCTCGATGCCGCCGAGCCCTTCGTCGGGCGTATCGACCGCTTCGTCGAGCGACGCGTTCGAATAGATCACGTTGTCCTGCAGTTCCGACGCGCCGGTACGCGCCTCCATGCCCTTGCCGTCGACGTCGACCGTGTTGTCGGTCATCGCCATGTTCGCGTTGTCGAGCGTGACGATCCGGCCGACCGCCCGGCGTACCGGGTCGCCGCTGTCGACCGCGTGCGCGTCGACGTCGATCGCCGGCAGGCCGGTCGGCATTTTCCCGGCGACCGCCTCCGGCGTCAGCGGACGCTGCGCCACCTGCGCGGCCTGGGTCGCCGCATCGGGCATGTCGCCGGCCGCCGGTGTCTTCACCGGGCTCTTCTGGATCTGTTCCCGCTGCTTTTCCGGGGTAGGGTTCGATTCCGCGTTCTGCATCGCACCTCCTTGCCCGGCCCGCGGACATCGGCATCACGCCATCGCCGCCGGGCCGGAATTCGCTACAACGGTCCTTGCAAATCTTTCATGCCCACGGACGCGCGCACGCCGTCCGGCGCGCGTCCCAGCCGGCACGGCACCTCCGCGGCGGACGGCGCGCTCACGCACCGCCCGCTCCGACGACTCGCGTGCGTCAGCCGCCGCTCGCGCCGCTCGGCGCGGAAGCCGCGCCCGGCAGGCTCGCGCCGGCATCGCCGCTGCCGCCGGCCGCGCCGCTGCTCGGCATGCCCGACGGTGCGGTCGAAGGCGCGGCCGACATGCCGCTCGCTGCGCTCGAATCCGAACTGGCCGCGCCGTTGTCGTCCTTCTTCTTGCAACCCGCGCCTGCCGCCAGGCCCGCGATCAGGATGCCGGCGAAGACGGCTCGCGATACGTGACGAATGGAATATCGCTGCATGACACCTCCGCTGATGTCGATGTGGATGGAACCCGCTGACTCGCAATATGCGTGCCGCCCCCCGCGCCGCGGCCGCCCGCCACTGCATTCGTTTTTCGAATGACACCCAGCCGAATATTTAATTTCCCATCGCGGTAGCCGCCGCTCATACTCGCGAACCAATCCGAGACATAACGTCCACCGGGTCCGGCCCGCGCCGCGTACGACATGCGGCCGGTTTCGCGCCCCGCATATGGAAGGAGACAACGGCGTGCAACGGGAAGCCATCCACCGCGCCGCGAGCGACGCCGCGGGCGCGCTCGACGTGCTCGATGCGCGGATGATGCGCATCCTGCTCGTGCTGCTGACCGAGCGTACCGTGTCGCGTGCGGCCGTACGCCTGAACATGTCGCAGCCGGCGACGAGCGCGGCGCTCAAGCGCCTGCGCACGCTGCTCGGCGATCCGCTACTGGTGCGCAGCCGCTACGGGATGGTGCCGACCGAGTTCGGCGCGCGACTGATCGAGCCGCTGCGCAACGCACTGCGCGTGATCGACTTCATCCGCGTCCAGCAGCCGACGTTCGACGCGCGCACGTCGGTGCGCACCTACCGGATCGGCTGCCCCGACTACCTGAACGTGCTGTTCGTGCCGAAGCTGGTCGCACTGTTCCGCGAGCGCGCGCCGAACGCGCAACTGGTGTTTCATCCGCTCGGCGACGGGTTCGACGACGAGCGCGCGCTGGCCGACGGCGAACTCGACGTCGTGATCGACAACCGGCCCGCTCGCCGGTCGCGCTTCCGGCAGGACGACCTGTTCGACGACCGCGTCGTGTGCCTGATGCGCGCGACGCATCCGCTCGCGCGGCACGGCGCGATGACGGCCGCCGGGTTCGCGGCGGCGCCGCAGCTGTGCCCGACGCCGTCGTGGCTCGAAGCGCGCGGCGCGATCGACCGGCAGCTCGATCGCGTCGGCCTGCAGCGGCGCATCGTCGTCACGCTGCCGCACTTCGAACTCGCCGCGCACGCGCTGGTGCGCAGCGACCTGATCCTCACCACCACGTACCGCCTCGCGCGGCACTACGCGAAGCTGCTGCCGCTCGCCGCGGTCGCGCTGCCGGCCGAGCCGCCGGACATCGCGTACCGGATGACGTGGAACGAATCGGGGACGTGCGCGGAAGGCGGTCGATGGCTGCGCGGACTGATCGCGGAAGCGACGCACGCATGGCTCGATGCCGACGCGATGCTGCCGGCCGTTGCAGCGATCGCCGCTGTTGCCGCGGTTGCCGCTTCCGAAGCCGATGCGGACGCTCCGGAAACCACGCCGGACATCGCCGATCCGCGCGAACTCGCCCGGCCCACGCGCGACAGGCCGGCCTCGCATTGTCATGCGTGGCCTCCGGCGCGCGTCGCGCAGGCGGCCCGCATTCATCGCATTCCGACGAAGTCGCACTGACCGGCCCAACGTCGACAGCGGGATCGCGCACGACGTCACGCGCCTCGGCGCATCGGTTGCGCAAGCAACTTGCCGGCAACGACGGCTGAACCGAGCGCCAGCACGCCGCTCACCGTCAACGCATTGGCGAATCCGCTCGCGAACGCGACGGGCGCGGCCCGCGCGAGCGCGCCGGCAGCCGACGACGGCACGCGGCCGAGCGCCTGCGCGAGGTCGCCGGCCAGCAGGCTCGACATGAACGACGCATCGGCAAACGCGCGCAGGCCGGGCGTCGCGGACAGCAGGCCGTCGAGCCGCGCATGCGTACTCGCCGCCAGCACCGCGCCGAGCACGCCGACGGCCGTCACGATCGCCGAGAAGCGCGTCGTCGTGCTGATGCCCGACGCCATGCCCGTGCGATCCGGCGGCACGCACGCCATGATCGCCTTCTGCGTGTCGCCGTTCATGATGCCCGCGCCGCACCCCGTCGCGAACATACCGAGCGCGACGAGCCGATAGTCGCCACTGGCCGTCAGCGCCGCGGTCGCGAGATTGCCCGCGCCGATCAGCGCGAGGCCGCCCGCCAGCACGCCGCCGGACGACACGCGCGCGGCGAGCGCGGCACCGAGCGACGGGCCGACGATCATCGCGAACGCGAACGGCAGCATCCCGAGCCCGGCATCGATCGCCGACATCCCGAACGCGTTTTGCAGGTACAGCGGCAGGAACGTCATCATCACCTGCGCGCACGCCGCATAACCGAACATCGCGAGCACCGCGCCGACGAAGCGCGGCTGGCGAAACAGCGCGAGATCGATCATCGGCCGCGCCTGCCAGCGCTCCGCGCCGACGAATGCCGCCAGCAGCGCCGCCGCGAGCATGAGCCGGCCAAGCGTCGCGGCCGACAGCCAGCCGTGCGACGGCGCGCCGATCAGCGCCGCGATCGCACAGGCGAGCGCCGCCCCGAACAGCAGGCTGCCGGCCGCGTCCACGCGTTTCGCATGCGGATCGTTCGATTCGTCGATCGCGACGCGCGCGCCGGCCGCCAGCAGCAGGCAGACGGGCAGGTTCAGCAGGAACACCCAGCGCCATCCGATCCATTGCGTGATCGCCCCGCCGACGAGCGGCGCGATCGCCGTCGCGATCCCCATGCACATGCCCCAGACCGCCCATGCGCGCGCCCGCTCGCGCCCGTCCGGGAAGCGGTTCGCGATCACCGCGAGCGCCGCGGTCAGCAGCAGCGCGGCGCCGCCGCCCTTCGCCGCGCGCGCGGCGATCAGCCAGCCGGCCGACGGCGCGATGCCGCAGCCGAGCGACGCGACAAAGAAGAGCGCGAGCCCCGCGAGGAGCATCCGCTTGCGCCCGAAGCGGTCGGCGAGGCCGCCGGCCGGCAGCAGGCACGCGGCGAATGCGGTCATGTACGCGCTCACGACCCATTCGATATCGGCGAAGCTCGCGTGAAAGCCGCGCGCGATGCTCGGCAGCGAGACGGCCACCACGTTCGTGTCGAGCACGATCAGCGCGCAGGTCGCAGACGCGACGGCGAGCGTCGCGGCGGCAGGCAGGCGGCCGCCCGTGCGCGGGGCGGCCGCCGCGCTCGCGCGCGACGCCGGTGAAGACTGGGACATCGGCCACTCCGGAACAGGATGAACGAGCCGTATGCTAGGCTTGGCCGCTATTGCCTGTCATTGACACTTCAATGCAGTTTAATTGACGAAAATTGCAACCATGAGCCAGCTCGAATTCCGTCACGTGCGCGCGTTCCTGAGCGTCGCGCAACACCTGCATTTCGCGCGCGCGGCCGATGCGCTCGACATGGCGCCGCCCGCGCTCACGCGGCAGATCCAGGAAGCCGAGCGCGTGCTGGGCGTGCGGCTGTTTCACCGGTCGCGCCGCGCGGTCACGCTGAGCGCGGCCGGCGAGGCCTATCTCGCGGAAGCGCGCGCCGCGTTCGACCATCTGCAGCGCGGTCGCGAGCTCGCCGCGCTGGCCGAACGCGGCGAGCTCGGCCGGATCGAGATCGGCTATGTGTCGTCGGCCGTCTATTCGGGCACGCTGCAGCGCACGGTCGGCGCGTTCCGCACCACGCACCCGCGCATCGAGCTGAACCTGCGCGAAGTGCCGATGGACGACGTCGCGAACCAGCTCGACGCGGGCCGCCTCGACCTCGCGTACGTGCGCCCGCCATTGCCGCTGCCCGGCGGCCTGCGGATCGTCACGCTGCAGCGCGACGTGTTCGTCGCGGCCGTGCCGGCCGATTCGCGCCATGCGGCGATGGCGGCCGTGCGCGCGGCCGACCTCGCCGACGCGCGCTTCGCGGTACCCGAACAGGAGCTCGGCACGCTCGAAGTCGCGCGCCGCGGCCGCTTCGCGCCGGTCGTGGCGGCGCGGCCGGGCGGCCTGCTGGCGGTGCTCGCGTGCGTGTCGGTGAACGGTTGCGTCGCGGTGATTCCGGATGCGCTCGCCGCTTGCGTGTCGCTGCCGGGCGTCGTGTACCGGCCGATCGCCGGCAAGCCGATCATGTCGGCGCTCGCGCTTGCGCACCGGCGCTTCGACAAGGCGCCGGCGGTGCGGGCATTCCTGCGCACGGTCGCGCCGGCCGCGTAAAGCGCTCGCGTGCTCGGCGACCAGGCCGGCGGCCCGCGGGCGCTGGCCGAAGCCGCACGCGTGCTCGACGGCACGCCGTACCGGTTCCGCTGGGCCAACTTCCAGGGCGCGGCGCCGCTGTTCGAAGCGCAGCGCGCGAGAGCGATCGAATGTCCATGCGAGCGCCGTAGACACGTTCGCGAGCCCCGCCCCGACGCCGCCCCCGCCCGGCGTCATGACGCAGCGCCATGCGCTCACGGCGGCGGGCGTCCTTCCGGCCCCCTGCACGTTCCGCCGAATGGGTGCATCGTATCGGTTGGCCAACGCCGGCACCGGTGCGCGGGAATCCGCCGGCGCACACCTGCCGGCACCGCGCACCCGCGGGTGCGCCCCGTTCCTGGAGGACCCCGATGTCGATCAACCCCGATACGCCCTCTCGTCCCGTGAAATCGCCGGGCCCCGATCACCCGATCCTGATCGAACCGCATTCGTCGCGCGTGGTCGTGAAGGTCGCCGGCAAGGTCGTCGCCGATACGCGCCACGCGCTGGTGCTGCGCGAGGCCAGTTATCCGGCGGTGCTGTACATTCCGCGCGAGGATGCCGACATGTCGCTGCTCGAACGCACCGACCACGCGACCTACTGCCCGTACAAGGGCGATTGCGCGTACTACTCGATTCCGGCCGGGGGCGAACGTTCGACCAACGCGGTGTGGACGTACGAGCATCCGAATCCGGCCGTCGAATCGATTCGCGGGCACCTCGCGTTCTATCCGGACCGCGTCGATTCAATCGAGGAAAGCCTGCTCGTCACCGAGTGAGCGCGGCGGCGCGATCGGCGTCGCCACGGCCGGCGAAACCCGCCGATCTTCGCGCAGGCCGTCGGCGTCGAGTTGTCTACGTCGGCGACGAGCCGCCCGCGCCGCAGGGCGAGGCGATCGTCGTGCTGCCCGATTCGCCGATCCGTACCGTCGCGCAACCGCGCGGCAAGAAGGTCGCGTTCAACAAGGGCTCGAGCGTCCACTACCTGCTGGCGAAGGCGCTCGAGCATGCAGGCCTCACGTATGCCGACATCCAGCCGATCTACCTGACGCCGGCCGACGGACGCGCCGCGCCGATGCGCCGCCATTCGTCGTAGTCGGTGACGAGGCCCACATCGTCGATTCCGATATCGGCCGCATACGTGCCGCTCTCGTAGCGGTACACGTGCGGCGCCGTGCGCGTATAGCGCTGCTCGCCGTGCACGATGTCGATATCCGGAAAACGCAACCACGCGGTGCGAATCTCGGCCGACTCGCCGACGGCGAGCGCCAGCCGGCGGATCGGCAGCGTATTGGTCGACGGACTGAAGCCGAGATCGATATCGGTCGCGCCCGCGAGCGCCTGCGCCTCGACGCCGTCGATCGTCCACTGCCCTGCGTCGCACGCGATGTCCCATTGCCGGGGCGGCGCCGTGCCGGTCCAATGCGTCACGCGCGCCGAGCGCGTGAGCCAGTCGGCGCCGCATGCGATCGCGTAGTCGATACGAAACGGCGTGCCGTCGATCGCGCCCGCCACCGCACCCGTTAGCGCGATACCCGTGCGCGACTCGTCGAGCCGGCACCATTCCGCCGCCTGCCACGTCTGCACGTTCTGCCACGCGACACAATGCGTCCGTCGCGCTTCATTCCGTTGCGTCATGTCGTGTCTCCTGTCGGTCGCCCGGAAGAAGGCCGATTTTCGCTCACGGCGCGGACGAACGCACGCGGCTTCGGCAGCCCCGTGAGCGCACCGGCCGATACTCAGTATCGGCTTCATGCACACCATCGCGTCGACGCCGCTTTGGTACCATCCATCGATCGGTAAAAATCGAACCGGAAGACACGAGGCGCGACTTCATGGATTTGTTGGCGACGATGCGCATCTACGTGAGAGTCGTGGAGCGCGGCACGATGTCCGGCGCGGCGCGGGATCTCGACATGGGCCAGCCGGCCGTCAGCGAGCGCATCGAGAAACTCGAAAAGCATCTCGGCACGCGGCTGCTGATGCGCAGTGCGCGCACGCTCGCGTGCACGGAGGAAGGCCGCCTCTTCTACGAACGCAGCAAGGCGCTGCTCGAAGCGGCCGAACTGGCCGTGGCGTCGGTGTCGAAGACGGAGAATGCGCTCGACGGCACGATCCGGCTCGCGGCGCCCCAGTGTTTCGGCGAGGTCGTGCTGCCGGCCGTGCTGATGCAGATCCGCACCGCGTATCCGAAGCTGCACATCGACCTGGTGCTGAACGACGAGATCGTCGATCCGGTCACCGAGGGCGTCGACATTTCGATCCGGATCGGCCCGCTCCGCGACGGCGGCTTCGTCGCCTACGCGCTCGGCGCAATCGGCCGCGTGCTCGTCGCAGCACCGTCGTATCTCGAGCGGCACGGCCCGCTCGACACGAAGGCCGATCTCGCGAACCATCCGTTCATCCGCGTGAAAGGCATGTTCGCGAACGAACAGGTGCCGCTGCAGCGCGACGGCGGTGCAGTCGAACACGCGCGCATCCGCACGGTCATGACCGCGAGCCACTGGCGCCCGATGTTCGACACGATCGCGGCGGGCGGCGGCATCGGCGTGGTCCAGCATCCGGCTTGCGCGGACGCGCTCGCGCACGGCCGGCTCGTCCGCCTGCTGCCGCACTACGACGTGCCCGACTTCGCGCTCAACGTGCTGGTGCACGCGCAGCGGCCGCTGCCGCCGCGCGTGCGCGCCGTCGTCGATCTGCTGAAACGCGCCCTGCCGCCGCTGCTGACGTAACGCCAGCGCTGGCCGTCACGCCTGCAGCGACTTCCCCGGCTCCTTCACGTGCGCGTCGACTTCCATCTGGTAGAAGCGCGCGCTGACGAAGCCGAACAGCGTCCAGCCGAGGAACACGCACAGGCCGCCGAGCATCAGCGCCTGCTCGCCCGAGCTGTAGAGCGCGTAAAAGCTGTACGCGGTCGCGACCATCGCGACCGCGTTCGTCAGCAGCGCCTTGCCCGGCGGCACTTTCGCGACCTTCTGGATCGTGATCAGTGCGGCCATCGACATCACGTAAGGCACGAGGTTCGTGACGACCGCGAGATCGACGATCTTCTGGAACTGGCTGCTCAGCTCCGGGCTGATCGTCATCAGCGCCAGCGCGACCTGCGCGATCAGCAGGATCACCATGCCGACGATCGGCGTGCCCGTGCGCGTCGCGCGGGCGAACACCGGCAGGAAGTAGCCGACGTCCGCCGAACTCTTGAACACCTGCGCCACCGTGAACTGCCAGCCGAGCAGCGAGCCGATGCACGCGATCACCATCAGCGCGGTGACGATCGTG
Source organism: Burkholderia sp. AU45388 (assembly GCF_030481585.1). Lineage (NCBI taxonomy): Bacteria > Pseudomonadati > Pseudomonadota > Betaproteobacteria > Burkholderiales > Burkholderiaceae > Burkholderia > Burkholderia sp. AU45388. The sequence continues at coordinate 141,090 of NZ_JAUJPV010000016.1, forward strand.
CCGACGGTCGGCGTGAACATCGTCGCGAACGCGAGGCCGAACGGCGCGTTCGACGCCGCGAGGATCGCGTTGGGCACGATCCCGGCGATCACGTTGGTCGATACGATGTAGAAGATCGCCGACGCGATCGTGCCGCCGAGCACGGCGATCGGCACGTTGCGCTCCGGATTCTCGACGGCGTCCGCGTTCGCGCACGCCGATTCGAGCCCGAGGAACGCCCACAGCGTCACCGCGATCGAGCCGCCGACGGCCGGCCCGAACGGCATGTGGTGCGGATTCCACGCGGCGCCCCAGGTCGCGCCGCTGAACCAGAACCAGCCGACCAGCGACACGACGACGACCGGAATGATCACGCCCCACACCGTGACCGCGCCGATCCGGCCGGTGATGCGCGAGCCGCCGAAGTTCGCGACCGTCGTCAGCACGAGCAGGAAGATCGTCCACAGCCCCGTCTGCAGCGGCGACAACGTCGCGTCGAACAGCACGGTGCCGTAGCCGACCGCCGTGACGCCGATCGCGACGTTCGCGATCACGAGCGACAGCCCGTACGTGTAGTTGGCCATGTAGTTGCCGGCCTTGCCGAACGCGTATTCCGCGTAGCCGCCCATCCCGCCCGGTTTGCGGCTCAGCATTCCGCAGCGCGCGAACGCATAGGCCAGCGCGAGCGAGCCGCCGGCCGTGACGATCCACGACAGCAGCGAGATCGTGCCGACCTGCGCGAGCTTCGCCGGCAGCAGGATGATGCCGGAGCCCATCATGTTGACCGCGGTGAGAATGGTGAGCTGCCAGACGTTCATCCGGTGCTTCTGCGCGGCCGCCGGGGCCGCATCGGCCAGATGCGCTGCGTTGTCCATGGTGTTCGATCCTTCGATGTGAGGCCGCCGCGCGGCCGGTCGCTCGTTCGCCCGGTCAGGCTTCGGCGCTTCGGAGCTTCAGGCCGTCAGGCAGTACACGCGGTACGTGCCGTCCTCGACTTCCACGCCGTGCGTGTCGTGCGCGAAGCCCGGAAAACGCCGGTCGTACGCTTCGAGCGCCTTCAGGTAGCCGAGCACCGGGCCGCCGGCCGGCCCCGCGTTCTCGCCGGGCATCAGGAGCGGAATGCCCGGCGGATAAGGCACGACGCCGGTGGCCACCGTGCGCCCGGCCAGCTCGTCGAGCGTGACCTGCTCGACGCGGCCCTGCACGAGATGCTCGTACGCGCGCACCGGGCTCATCTCCGGCTTCGGCAGGATCGAGAACGCGTCGGACATCAGACGCGTCGTGCCGAGCTGCTCCATTGCCGCGAACATCGTGTCGGCCAGATCCTTCAGCCCCATGCCCGCATAGCGTGAACCGTGCTCCTTCGCGAGCGACGGAATCGCCATGTCGAGCGGCAGGTTCGCATCGTAGTCGCGCTTGAAATCGCACAGCGCGCTGACGAGCGAGCCCCACTTGCCCTTCGTGATGCCGATCGAGAACAGGAACAGGATCGTGAAATCGGTCGTCTTCTCGACGACGATCCCGCGCGCATCGAGATACGCGGTGACGACGCTCGCCGGGATGCCGACCGGCATCAGGCCGCCGGCCGGCGCCACGCCCGGCGTGACGATCGACACCTTGATCGGGTCGAGCATGCAGTAGCCGTCCTCGATGTTGCCGAAGCCGTGCCATTGCGCGCCGGGGCGCAGCACCCAGCACGCCGGGTCGGTCGCGAGCAGCCGGGCGGCGCTTCGTGGAACGGCAGCGTGCGGCCCGTGCGCGCCTCGAGCACGGTGTCGGGCTGCCAGCATTCGAAGAACCAGTCGCCTTTCGCGCCGAATTCGCCGTTCATCCGCGCGATCATCTGCCGGAACGCTACGGCCTCCTCGATCGATTCGCGCGTCAGCGCCGCGCCGCCGGGGCCGTCCATCATCGCGGCCGCGACGTCGTTCGACGCGATGATCGCGTAGTTCGGCGACGTCGACGCGTGCATCATGAACGTTTCGTTGAACTGGCCATGCGGAATCGGGCTGCGGCCGTCGCGCACATGGATGTACGACGCCTGCGACAGCGCGGTCAGCAGCTTGTGCGTCGACTGCGTCGCGAATACCGTCGGCCGATCCTTGTGGTGGTCGCGCGGGTCGCCGTGCATCGCATGGCGGTCGCGGTAGATCGGATTGAAACGCGCGTAGCCGTACCACGCTTCGTCGAAGTGCAGCCGGTCGACGCTCGCGCCGAGCAGCTCCTCGACGCGCGTCACGTTGTAGCAGAGGCCGTCATACGTCGAGTTCGTCACGATCGCATGCTTCGGCTGGCGATCCGGCAGCCCCGCCGCGAGCGGGTTCGATGCGATCGCCTCGCGGATCGCCACTTGCGTGAGGCGCTCCGATGCGATCGGCCCGATGATTCCGTAGCGGTTGCGCGTCGGCACGAGGTAGGTCGGAATCGCGCCCGACATCGTCATCGCATGCTCGGCCGACTTGTGGCAGTTGCGGTCGCACAGCGCGATCTGGTCGCGGCTCACGCTCGCCATCAGGATGATGCGGTTCGACGTCGACGAGCCGTTCGTCACGTGATACGTGCGATGCGCGCCAAATACGCGCGCCGCATAGCGTTCGCTTTCGCCGATCGGGCCCGAGTGATCGAGCAGCGAACCGAGTTCGCCCACCGAGATCGACAGGTCGGAGCGGAACAGCGATTCGCCGAAGTACTCGAAGAACGCGCGGCCGACCGGCGATTTCAGGAAGCCGGTGCCGCCCGTGTGGCCGGGCGTATGCCACGAGTATTCGTAGACGCGCGAGAACTTCGCGAGCGCGCCGAACATCGGCGGCAGGACGGTCGAGCGATAGCGTTCGATCGCCGCGTGGATGCGCCCGCCGATGAAGTCGGCCGTATCCTCGAGCAGCCACACGAAATCGTCGACCTTGCCCATCACCGCGGCCGGCACCGTCGACGCGACGCTGCGGTCGGCGAGCAGGAAGATCGGCACGCTGCCGTTGCGATGCCGGATCGCATCGACCACCGCTTCGGACGGCCCGTGACCGTCCACGCCGAGATCCCAGTCGAGCAGCACGCACTGGATCGACGGATCGGAGCGGATCAACACGATGGCATCGTCGGCGGACGTCGCCGTCAACACGTCGATACCGCGTTGCGCGAGTTCCGCGCTCAGCGTGCGAACCGCGCGCCCGGCCGCGGTTTCCTGCGCGATCTCGTCGTCGATCAGTAGCGCACGCATGCCGAGGCGGCGCATGCCGCCAATGGAAGTATTCACGTTGTTGCCCTCGCTGTTGCGTTGCTTCGATTGGTATCGTTCGTCTCACGAGCACGCGGACGGCAGCTCACGGGCAGCGGCACGGGACGCTCGCCATTCCGGCTTGATTCGCCATCCAGTTCGGAGCCGACTATGCCATGAACGCCTTTCGATGAAAAGCCGACGATTCGGTGAAACCATCGGCGCCTTTCCAATAGGATTTCAACATTGGATCATTTTTATATGCGCCGCGGCACGACAATTCCCGATCGATTGATCAGGCTCATTCGTCAATGACATTGACGATTGCGATTGATTGAATTCGCGTGCCTTTATTGCTACGATCGGCGGCGCCGGGCACTATCCGATCACGGCCGTGCCGCGCGGCTCAACGCTTGCCGGCGCAGTCCGCATTCGGCGTTCGGCATTCGCGGGAGCGTTTCAATCGGCTGCAGCGCGTGTCGTATCGACATCACACGCCGGCGCGAATGCGGCTCCCGCTTCAGGTCATTTACCGGAGAGTTCGCGTGAGCCTGTTGAAAATCGCAGTCGAGCCGGCGCTGATCGGCGCCTTCCTCACCACGCACGAACAGGTCGACGTATTCCAGACCGATTTCACGAATATCGCGGCAATCGTCGTCGGTATCGATGCCGCGGAAAAGGTGCTGAAAACCGTCGAGCGAACCGGCTTCGCGATTCCGTTCTTCGTCGCGGTCGAACCCGACCAGGAAGTGCCGCCGTCGGTCCTGCCGAGCGCGAGCGGCGTGATCCCGCTCCGGCACGGCGGCCGCCATTACCACGGCCGGCAGATTTCCGCCGCCGCCGACATCTACAGCGAGAACCTGCTGCCGCCGTTCTTCAAGGTGATGCGCGACTACGTGCAGCGCGGCTATGTCGAATTCGACTGCCCGGGCCATCAGGGCGGCCAGTTCTTCTCGAATCATCCGCTCGGCCGGATGTTCTTCGATTTCTTCGGCGAGACGCTGTTTCGCTCGGATCTCTGCAACGCGGACGTCCGGCTCGGCGACCTGCTGATTCACGAAGGGCCCGCGCTGGAAGCGCAGCGCAACGCCGCGCGCATCTACAACGCGGATAAAACCTGGTTCGTGCTGAACGGCACGTCGACGTCGAACAAGGTCGTCACGAGCGCGCTGCTCGCGCCCGGCGATCTCGTGCTGTTCGACCGCAACAATCACAAGTCGGTGCACCTCGGCGCGCTCGTGCTGTCCGGCGCGCGGCCGGTCTACCTCGAGACCGCGCGCAACGCGTGGGGCCTCATCGGCGGCGTCGACAGCGCGGCGCTCGGCGAAGCGCGCATTCGCGACGCGATCCGCGACGTCGCGCCCGAGCGCGCCGACCTGCCGCGCCCGTTCCGGCTCGCGGTGATCCAGCTCGGCACCTACGACGGCACGATCTACAACGCGCGCGAAATCGTCGACCGGATCGGGCATCTGTGCGACTACATCCTGTTCGATTCGGCGTGGGTCGGCTACGAGCAGTTCATCCCGATGATGCAGGACTGCTCGCCGCTGATGCTGACGCTCGGGCCCGACGATCCCGGCATCTTCGTCACGCAATCGGTACACAAGCAGCAGGCCGGCTTCTCGCAAACGTCGCAGATCCACAAGAAGGACAGCCACATCGAAGGACAGAAGCGCTTCTGCGATCACCGGCGCTTCAACAACGCGTACATGATCCACGCGTCGACGAGCCCGTTCTACCCGATGTTCGCGGCGCTCGACGTCAACGCGCAGATGCATGCGGGCCCGGCCGGCAGGCGCCTGTGGCGCGACTGCGTCGCGCACGGCGTCGATGCGCGCAAGTTGCTGCTGAAAACCTGCCGCCAGATTCGCCCGTTCGTTCCGCAGCAGGTCGACGGCCGCCCGTGGGCCGACCATCCGACCGAGCAGATCGTCGACGACCTGCGCTTCTTCCGCTTCCACCCGGCCGACACGTGGCACGGCTTCGAAGGCTATGCGGACGACCAGTATTTCATCGATCCGTGCAAGCTGCTGCTGACGACGCCCGGCATCGATCGCGACACGCACGAATATGCGCCGTTCGGCGCGCCGGCGCCGATTCTGGCGCGCTACCTGCGCGAGCACGGCGTCGTGCCCGAGAAAGCCGACCTGTATACGATCCTGTTCCTGCTCACGCCGTCGGAGAGTGCCGGCAAGCTGCAGCATCTGGTCGCGCACCTCGCGCAGTTCGAGCGCCATCTCGACCAGGACACGCCGCTGCGCGAAGCGATTCCGTCGCTGTGCGAAGCGTATCCGGAGCTGTACGGCACGATGCGTCTGCGGCAGCTGTGCCAACGCATGCACGATTTCTACCGCAGCCACGACATGAAGCATCTTCAGAAACAGATGTTCCGGCGCGCGCAGTTCCCGAAGCAGGCGATGCTGCCGCAGGCCGCGAACACCGAGCTGATCCGCAACAACGTCGAACTCGTCACGCTCGATCGCATCGAAGGCCGGATCGCGACCGAAGGCGCGCTGCCCTATCCGCCCGGCATCTTCTGCGTGGTGCCCGGCGAAGCGTGGGGCGGCCCGGCGCTCGACTACTTCCGTGCGCTCGAAGCCGGGATCAACGCGCTGCCGGGCTTCGAGCCGGAAATCCAGGGCGTCTACCTGCAGGCGAAGCCGGACGGCACGAAGCAGGCGTCGGCGTACGTGGTGGCCACCGGCGCCGACGCGTCGCGGGCCTGATCGCGATCGGTGCCCGCGCCGCGTGTATCATCGCCTCCATCATGCTCATCCGACCGCTTCGTCCACTCCTGATCGCCCCGGCGCTCGCCGTCTCCATCGCCGCGCATGCGCAGCAGGTCGGCGTGGTTGCCGACGGCGTCTACTACACGCCGAATACGCATCTCGCGGCAGGCACGTCGCTGCAAGTGCTGCCCGATGACGACAAAGGCGTCGCGCACTGCTGCGCGACAGTCACCGGCCCCGCCGGCAAGCCCGGCAACCAGATTCTCGACAGCCTGCACGACGACCGCACGATCGCCGCGTACGCACTGTCGCTGCCGAAATCGGTGCCGGCGGACACGCGCGGCTTCGGCATCGTCGGCGCCGCGCATTTCGTGCGCCAGGGCGCGCACCCGGAAGCCGTGCTCGACGGCGGCTTGCAGCTCGCCTTCTCGACCTGCACGTCGGTGGAAGGCACGCATTACCTCGGGCGCAAGGTCGGCGCCAACAAGTTGCTCGTGCACCTGTATCAGTACTTCGACGGCGAACTCGAGCCGACCTGCAAGGATCGGGACCTGAAATGACGGCACCCGGCCGGCGGGCGGCATCGCGCCCGCCGCGTCACCACGCGTGCCTGTAGATCGCCAGCGCGTCGGCCTCGGTCACCTCGCGCGGATTGTTCACGAGCAGGCGCGTTTGCAGCATCGCGTCCGACGCCATCCGCGGCAGGTCGTCCTCGCCGATACCGACCTCGCGCAGCGTGCGCGGAATGCCCGTCGCGACGATCAGCCGGTCGATCTCGGCGATCAGCGCGTGCGTTTTCGCTTCGTCGCTGCCCGTGGCCGACGGCGCGACGATCGCCGCCAGTTCCGCATACAACGGCGCGGCGGCCGGCGCGTTGAAGCGCAGCACGTGCGGCAGCACGAGCGCGTTCGACAACCCGTGCGGCACGTGAAAGATCCCGCCCACCGGATAGGCCAGCGCGTGCACGGCCGCGACCGGCGCGTTCGCGAATGCCTGCCCCGCGAACATCGCGCCGACCAGCATCGCTTCGCGCGCGTGCCGGTTCTGCCCGTCGTCGCATGCGGCCAGCAGGTTGCGCGACAGCAGCGTCAACGCGTGCGTGGCCAGCATGTCGGAGACCGGATTCTTCAGCCGCGCGGACGTGTACGCCTCGATCGCATGCACCATCGCATCGATGCCGGTGGCGGCGGTCGCCGCGCGCGGCAGGCCGAGCGTGAGTTCCGCGTCGAGGATCGCGACGTCCGCGAACAGGTGCGGCGACACGACGCCCATCTTGCGCGCCTCGCCGACCGTGACGATCGATACGGCCGTAACCTCGGAGCCCGTGCCGGCCGTGGTCGGCATCTGCACGAGCGGCAGCCGCGCGCTCGCGACCTTGTCGACGCCGTACATGTCGGCCAGCGCCTGCGGGCCCGGCGCGAGCACCGCGATCAGTTTCGCGACGTCCATCGACGAGCCGCCGCCCAGACCAAGCACGATCTCGGCATCGGCCGCGACGGCCCGCGCGGTCGCTTCGAGCACCACGTGCTCGGGCGGATCGGCGATCACGTCGTCGATCACTGTGACCTGCCAGCCGTGCGCGGCGAGGCTCGCCAGCGCGGGCGCGAGCACGCCGCTGCGATGCAGGAACGCATCGGTGACGACGCACAGCCGCGCGAGCGCCGGAAAGCGTTCGCGCAACAGCGCGCCGAGCCGGCGCGCGACGCCGAATTCGACGATCTGCGTCGGAACGGTGCGGAATTGAAACGGGTTCATCGGGCGCCTCCCGGGGGCGTCGCCGTGCCGGTGTCCGGCTGCACCATGTAGCGGATCACCTCGCGACGCTCGAGCAACGGCATGATCGCGCCGACACCGATCCGCTGGAAATGCGGCGTTTCCCGATGTACGTCGAGGCCGTCGGCCTCGCTGTAACGCTCGAGGATCACGATGTGGTCGGGATTCTCCGGCGACCGGAAATACGCGTAGTCGAGGTTTTTCGGCTCGGTGCGCGTGGCCGGCGCGAGTTCGGCCAGCAGTTCGACCACGCGGTCGCCGTTGCCGGGTTTCGCGAAGAAATGCGCGATGACCTGCAGATAGGGTTCGTTCATGCGGCGCTCCTTGTTCGACACAAGCCCGTCGCGACGGGAGCGCCCCCGATCCGCCATGAACCGGATGGATTCAAACGCGATGAGGCGGCACCGTATCGCTGACGCGTCGTCGCATTGTATTGAATCGGCACGGCCTGCGCAGTGCCGCGACCTGGCCGCGAACAGCAGGCCGAATCGCGCCGCACGTTCACGGCGAGCCGGAACCGGGCCGCCCGCCCAGCGCCTGCGCCGCCGCCCCGGCTACCACGGCACCGTCCGCCCCAGATAGTCGAGATATTCGAGCCCGGGCCGCGCCCGCTTCGCCAGCAGCACGTCGACGAGGCTCGGCACGCTCTCCTCGATGGTCAGGCGCGCGTCGGGCCCGCCGAGTTCGGTGCGGACCCAGCCGGGCGCCATCAGCGCCAGCGCGCGGCGCGTGCCGGCCTGACGCGCCGCGAAGCTGCGCATGAACTGGTTCAGCGCGGCCTTGCTACCGCGATACACCTCCCGCATCCCGCTGACGTTGTTGGTCACGCTGCCCTGCCCCGACGACATCGCGCCGATCAGCCCGTCGTCGGTCACGAGATCCTGCAGCGTCTCGATCGCGCGCATCGGCGCCAGCGCATTCGTGATCATCACGCGCACGAATTCGTCGGTCGTCACTTCGCCGATCGTTTCGTTCGGATCGTTGGTCGTGCCCGCATTCACGAACAGCATGTCGAAGCGCCGGCCCGACAGGCGCTCGCGCAGCGCGGCCAGTTGCGCGGGCTCGCAGATGTCGAGCGTGCCGATCTCGAGCCGGCCGTCGAACTGGTCGGCCAGGTCGTGCAGCTTCGTGCGCCCCGATCCTTCGCGCACGGTGCCCGTCACGTGCCAGCCCTTGTCCAGGAATGCCTCCGCCATTGCCAGTCCGAGGCCGCGCGACGCGGCGACGAGCAGGATCGCGGGGGCGTTTCGTCGATTCGATTCAGTCGATTGCATGGTTTTCGCCTTTGCCGTGTTTCGTCATGCGCCTACTATAGGCGCGCGCCAAGACAGGCGCCAGACGCACCCGATGCAATCCATCGTTGCACCGAACGCCATGCCAAACCTCGTAGTGGCGTATCCTGTCCGCATGGAAGACATCGACCTGAACCTCGTCACCGCGCTCGACGTGCTGCTGTCGGAGAGCAGCGTGACCGGCGCCGCGCGCCGGCTGGGCCTGAGCACGTCCGCGATGAGCCGCACGCTCACGCGGCTGCGCGTCGCCACCGGCGATCAACTGCTCGTGCGCGCCGGGCGCAAGCTCGTGCCGACGCCGCACGCCGCCGCGTTGCGCGAGCGCGTGCATGCCGTCGCGCGCGACGCGTGCGCGGTGCTCCGGCCGGCCACCGCCGACGTCGACTTCGCCACGCTCACGGCCACGTTCACCATTCGCGCGGCCGCGTCGTTCATGGAAATGCTGTCGGGCCCCGTAGTCGCCGCCCTGGCCGACGTCGCGCCGCACGTGCGGATCCGCTTCGTCCCGAAGCTCGACCGCGATCCGCAAGCGCTGCGCGATGGCACCGTCGATCTGGAAATCGGCAAGCGCGGCGACGACGCGCCCGAGCTGCACACGCGCATGCTCTTTCACGACTGGCACGTCGCGGTGGCGCGCGCCGGGCATCCGCTGTTCGCGTCGGCGCGGATCACGCCCGCGCGCTATGCGGCCTGCCGCCACGTCATTTCCGCACAGTTGGGCGATTTCGACGGGGCCGCCGACGACCCGGCCGGCGAGGCCGGCCCGGGCCCCGCCGTGCACGTCGTCGTGCCGGGCTATCCGGACGCGATGCGTGTCGCGGCCAGCACCGACCTGATCGCGCTGGTGCCGCGCTCGAGCCTCGGCAACGCGTGCTCGCCGGGGCTCATCGAAGCGCTCGGGCTGCGCAGCTTCGAGGTGCCGGTCCGCCTGCCGGCGATCCTCGTGTCGGCGCTGTGGCATCCGCGCATGCACGGCGACCCCGTGCATCGCCGCCTGCGTGACACGGTCATCGCCGTGTGCCAGCGCGCGTATCCGGATGCCCGCCCGCCACGCACGACGGCGCGGGGCAATGGAGCACGCGCCGCCGGCTGACCGTGGTTGACCTCACGCCGCTCAGACCAGCCGGCCGCCGCCGTCGATGTGCAGGATTTCGCCATTCATGAAACGGTTGCCCAGCAGGAACGCGATCGCTTCCCCGACTTCGTCGGCGCGGCCGACACGGCCGCCCGGCAACGCCGCGGCGGCGCCCGCGAGGATCGCATCGCGCGCTTCCGGGCCAAACGCGTCGTACAGCGGCGTCTCGACGAAGCCCGGCGCGACGACATTGACGCGCACCGGCTTCAGTTCCAGCGCGAGCGACTGCGCCAGCGCCTCGACGCCGCGCACGGCGGCGGCGATGACGGCCGTGCCTTGCGCGCCCGGACGATCCGACAGCTGCCCGCCGGTCAACACGATCGAACCGGTCGCGGGTATCAGCGGCAATGCGGCGCGGATCGCGTACACCGGCCCGGCGATGCGCTCGTCCAGCGCGGCGAGCAGATGATCGGGATCGGTCTCGTTCAGTTTGCCGGCAATGAAGCGACCGGCCGTGACGACCAGGTGATCGACCCGCGTCAGCGTATCGAATACGGCCTGCACCGCGTGCCGGTCCGCGATATCGGCCACCGCGATGCCCGCGCCGCCGAATCCTCCCTGTCGCGGCCAGGCCGGGCGGCGCCGGCGGGCCCTTCGGCTAAAATGCCGCACTTTCCACCTTGTCCGGCCCGCTCGCCATGCAACCCGCCTCCTCCGCCCCATCCGCCTCCCATGGCGCCGACGCCGCCGACCCGGCCCGCGACCTCGTCTACGGCCCGAACGACCGGCCGGCGCCGATGGTCGCCTTCGTCGCCGCGCTGCAGCACCTGCTGGCGATCATCGTGCCCATCGTCACGCCCGGCCTGCTGATCTGCCAGGCGCTCGGCGTGCCCAGCCGCGATACGACCCTGATCGTGTCGATGTCGCTGGTGATTTCCGGCATCGCGACGTTCGTCCAGTGCAAGCGCTTCGGCCCGCTCGGCGCCGGCCTGCTGATCGTCCAGGGCACCAGCTTCAACTTCGTCGGCCCGCTGATCGCCGGCGGCAGCCTGATGGTCAAGCAGGGCACGCCGGTCGAGACCGTGATGGCCGCGATCTTCGGCGTCGTGATCGCCGGGTCGTTCGTCGAGATGGGCGTGTCGCGTATCCTGCCGTTCGTGAAGCGCCTGATCACGCCGCTCGTCACCGGCATCGTCGTGCTGCTGATCGGCCTCACGCTGATCAAGGTCGGCCTGATCAGCATGGGCGGCGGCTACGGCGCGATGGCCAAGGGCACCTTTGCGAGCGCCGAGAACCTGACGCTGTCCGGCCTCGTGCTCGGCACGATCATCCTGCTGAACCGCGTGCCGATCGTCTGGGTGCGCAGCACCGCGCTCGTCATCGCGCTCGCGATCGGCTATCTCGCGGCCGCGTTCCTCGGCCGCCTCGACTTCACCGGCATGCACCAGGCCGCGCTGTTCCAGGTGCCGACGCCGCTGCATTTCGGCATCGGCTTCTCGTGGGCGCTGTTCGTGCCGATGCTGATCATCTACCTCGTCACGTCGCTCGAAGCGATCGGCGACGTGACGGCCACCAGCAAGATCTCGAACGAGCCGGTCGAAGGGCCGGTGTGGATGCAGCGGATCAAGGGCGGCGTGCTCGTCAACGGCGCGAACTCGCTGCTGGCCGGCGTGTTCAACACGTTCCCGAGCTCGGTATTCGCGCAGAACAACGGCGTGATCCAGATCACCGGCGTCGCGAGCCGTCACGTCGGCATCTGGATCGCGGGGATGCTCGTCGTGCTCGGCCTGTTCCCGGTCGTCGCCGGCGTGCTGCAGGCCGTGCCGGAGCCCGTGCTCGGCGGTGCGGCGATGGTGATGTTCGGTGCGGTGGCCGCGTCGGGCATCAACATCCTCGCGGGCGTCCACCTCGACCGCCGCGCGCTGCTGATCATCGCGGTATCGCTCGCGCTCGGCCTCGGCGTGTCGCAGGTGCCGGACATCCTGAACAGCCTGCCGCATGCGCTGAAGAACGTGCTGGAATCGGGCGTGGCGACGGGCGGCATCTGCGCGCTCGTGATGAACTGGTTCCTGCCGGAAAGGAAGTAACGGCAATCGCGGTGCGAACCGCATGACGACGTGGCGCGCGTGACGGGCCACGTCGGTCGTCGCGCCAAACGGCATCGGACGTCCCGCGCACCGCCCTGCCACCGGGCGCGCTCGCGCAGGCACGCGGCGTGCCGGCCGCGCATCGGCGGCAATCAATCGTCAAACCCGGTCAGGGCGCCTTGGCCGATCGATTTGTGCTGGTTAGAATCACGGCATGCCCCAAACCCTCGCGCCCGACCAAGCCCCCGAAACGACTGCCGTTCCGATCAAGGAACGCGCGACCGTCGTCTGCTATCGCGATGCGCGAGTGTTGCTCGTCACGCGTGCGGCGTCGCGCTGGGCCCTTCCGGGCGGCACGATCAAGCGCGGGGAAACGCCGCTCGAAGCCGCGCATCGCGAACTGGGCGAGGAAACCGGCATGACCGGCCAGGACCTGGTGTACTCGATGCAGTTCACCGGGCTCGCGAAAATCCATCACGTGTTCTTCGCGGAAGTCGGGCCGGACCAGACGCCTCAAGCGAGCAACGAGATCGAGAAATGCAAGTGGTTTCCGATCGACAGCGTCGACCGCCTGCGCGCGAGTATTCCGACGAAGCGAATCGTCGAGCTCGTCTACGACCACGAAATCCGCAAGGCGTAGCGCACCCCGAGCCGTGGGCCGGCTGAGTCGGGGCCGTGATCAGCGGTGCGCGGACGCTCAGTGCGCGCGCTTTCTTCGCAGTTCGTGCGTGGAATAGACGACGAGGAAGATGCCCAGCATCGCGGCGCCGGACGCCATGAAGTCGTTTGCGCTGTTGCGCAGCGCCGCCGGGAAAATACCCAGGCTCAATCCCGCGCCAGCAAGAAGCAATCCTGCCGCCACGCCCCAGATCGGTCCTGCGGTCTTGTCGATTTTGTTTTTCATACGGCACCCGTCTACGGTCATTACCTGAACGATATCGGCAAAAAACGCCGCGTCTACCTTCAGCGATTCCACTATAACCGGAAGAAAATACGCAAGCTTCTGGTGCTTTTCCCGATCAAGTTTCGGCGGCCGCAGCCGCCATGTTCGGCTCGGGTCGAGCAATACGATGCCGACCGTTGCGTGACGGACGGCCGAGGCGAAGCCGGACGATATGCATCAGCGGGCCACGAGAGCGTCTGATGCGTTGGATGCGCTTCGCGTTGAACGGCACTTGTCCGGCAGCAATGCCTTCATTGCGCCACGCACCCCACCGGGCGATGCCCATGACCGGGCGAATCGGCGACGATCCAGCGGATTTCCTCGACGGCGGCCGCGCCATCGGCCTCGATTGACGGTCATCACCCGACGTCACCGGACGTGACGGTCGCGCCGAAGAAGGTATGGATATTGCGCCGCGGCCTCATCTTTCCGACCTGACACAGGAGAACCGATGAGCGATCCCACCGCAAATTCCCGGGCGGCTCCCAAGGCCGTGCCGTCCCCACGCGATCCCCATCTTCGCGCGCTAGCGAACTGCATTCGCTTCCTTTCAATGGATGCCGTACAGAAAGCCAACAGCGGTCATCCCGGTGCGCCAATGGGCTTGGCCGACGTCGCGACGGTCCTGTTCAAGGAGTTCATGCAATTCGATGCATCCGCGCCCCACTGGATCGATCGAGACCGGTTGGTACTTTCCAACGGACACGCGTCGATGCTCCTCTACAGCCTCCTCTATCTGACGGGCTATTCCGACATGACGCTGGACGAGCTCAAGCGGTTCCGGCAAGTCGGCAGCAAGACGCCCGGCCATCCGGAGTACTCGCACGCCGAGGGAATCGAACTGACGACCGGCCCCCTCGGACAAGGCATCGCGGAATCCGTCGGCATGGCGTTGGCTGAGCGCATCATGAATGCGCGCTTCGGCGATGATCTTGTCGATCACTACACCTACGTATTTCTCGGTGACGGTTGCCTGATGGAAGGCATCAGCCACGAGGCCATTTCCCTGGCCGGCCACCTCCGGTTGGGCAGACTGATCGCGTTTTGGGACAACAATTCAATCTCTATCGACGGCGCCACCAAGCTCGCGGTCTCGGACAACGAGATCGAGCGCTTTCACTCGGCCGGATGGCGCGTCCTGGAAATCGACGGTCACGACACGGATGCGATACGGCATGCCATCGAGACCGCTCGAACGACGAATGACAGACCGACCTTGATCGCATGCAGGACGATCATCGGGTTCGGCTTTCCGACGAAGGCCGGGACCGAGCGCGCGCATAGCGACGCGCCGGGAGAGGATGAAATCGCGGGCGCACGACAGACCCTCGACTGGCATTCGCCGCCGTTCGAAATCCCGGACGACCTGCTGAAAGCATGGCGGGAGATCGGGGCGCGCGGCCGCAATGCAAGACTCGCGTGGGAAGAGCGCGTCGGCCGGGCGCCGCTGGCACTGCGTACCGAATTCGAGCGGCGCAATGCGGGCAAGCTTCCGGATGACTGGAAGCAGGCAATTGCCGCGGCACGGCAGGCTTTTATTGCCAGTGGTCGTGAAATGGCCACCCGCAAGGCCAGCGGTGAAGTGCTTGATCATCTCTTCGACGCGATTCCGGAATTGCTCGGCGGCTCGGCGGACCTCACGGTGTCCAACAATACGAAGACGAAGCATCAAATCGCGATCGAGCCGGGCCAGTTCAAAGGTTCGTACCTCCACTACGGCGTCCGCGAACATGGGATGGCCGCCGCCATGAACGGCATCGCCCTTCATGGCGGCCTGATTCCGTACGGCGGCACCTTCCTTTGTTTTTCGGACTACTGTCGCCCGGCGATCCGGTTGAGCGCGATGATGCGGGTGCGATCCATCTTCGTGATGACGCACGATTCGATCGGCCTCGGAGAAGATGGCCCGACTCATCAGCCCGTCGAACATCTCGCGGCACTTCGGGCGATTCCCCAGCTCGCCGTCTATCGGCCGGCCGATCCAATCGAAGCGGCAGAGTGCTGGGAACTGATTCTCGAACAGCCCCGCAGGGCTGCGCTCCTGGCGTTGTCGCGACAGCCGGTCCCGCTGCTGCGCAACGAACCCGGCAACGAAAACGAGTCGGCGCGGGGTGCCTACATTTTGCGGAAGGCCGAGGGTGGGCCGCGCCGACTCACGCTGCTCGCGACAGGCTCGGAGGTTCACCTCGCTGTCCAGGCTCGCGACATCCTGCAGAAGGAAGGTGTGCCGACGACCGTTGTATCGATGCCGTGCCGCCTGCTCTTCGAGGAGCAGCCACGCGATTACCAGGAGGCCGTGCTGGGTGCGTCTCCCGCGAGAGTCGCGGTCGAGGCCGCCGTCGAACTGGGATGGGAGCGATACATCGGCCCGAAAGGCCGATTCGTCGGCATGCACAGCTTCGGCGAGTCCGGAAAAATCAACGACGTATACGAGAAATTCGACATCACGGTAGATGCGGTCGTTCGCGCTGCGCGGGACGTACTGCGAGATAACGGCATGCACTGATCAAGCACGCGACAACGCTGTGTCCGGCGGCATGCGAACGGCCGCCTCCAGCGAACCCGAGTCAACGGGCAATCGTGCCGCAGTGATAAGTCGCCCTCCGCCCTGCCCTATCGAAGTAGCTGTTCGAAAATGAATGAGCCGCTCATTGAGCGGCAGTCGTTCGAGCGCGTACGGCCCATGCCGCGAACGTAAGTCCGCTGATACCCAAGACGATTGTCAGCAGGATGCTCTGAAACAAGCCTGACTGGAGCGTAGCACCCGTGGGCCACGCACGTCCGGCGATGAAGACTTTGACCTGCACACTTATCAGGGCGACGGTCACGGCCAACAATGCGGCTCCGATCTCACGGACAGAACGCCGCAGGTCCCAGCAGATAAGGGCGCTGAACACCAGGGCGGGTAGCAGAAAGAGCGCGGAGCTTCCCCACATGGCCGCCGCGTCCGGTTTCTTCAATGCGGCAAAGCCGATGCTATGGGCCGTAAAAACCGCAAAAACGAGCAGACCGGTACTAATCGCTCCTCGCATCGTGAATATTCGAGGGAGCCGGGTCGAGCGTGAGAAATAGACCTTCGCGCTGGGTGCGAAGAAGAGCAGCGCGCAGATGACGAGATTCAATGCCAGCACGAACACATATGATGGCGCTGCCCGCACGTCCCATAGGGGAGCCGATATTGCGCCAGCGACTACGAGCACCGCCAGCGCGAGCCATCTTGCCCAGCGCCAACCACGGAACAGCCCGACCGCGACAACCACGGTCAGAGGAATCTGGATCCAGTGCCACCTCCATTGCACCGAGACGGGAAACACGCTGCCGGGGTCGAGCGGAATCTTGCCAATGGGGGCCGCGGCGTCATACGCGCGAAGCAGCGTCATCGTGAAGGTCAGGAACAAATATGCCAGCCCCGTAACGATCGCGGGACGCGTCGCAGTCTTCGTTCCGTTCCCGATGTCATCGTTCATTGTTGGCAACCCGAGACGGTAGCTGGCATTTCTGTTCTTTTCTTATCGCTATGCACCGGTGCGGGTAGCGGTGCCTTCAACCGGCCAGCGGACGAAGGAAAAGACCCAGTACATCACCAGATTGATCACCGGCACCAACAACAGCAAGCAAAGCCAGCCCGAAAAGCCCGCTTTTCGGAGAATGCGAGCGGCGGGAACGAGATAGATGATCGGCAGGAGGATCAGGATAATCCAGTGCCAGACGCTGAAATTTGCCATGTCATTTTCCGGTTATTCGCCTTGACCGTCGCCGTCAGCCTGCGCGACCGAAATACAGCCGCCCGGATGCCTTCCGCCCGACTGCGTCACTCGTTCTGCAGGTACGGTCTTACTCTCTTTTCCTATTATCGGCATGCGCCGCGATTCCTTTATTCACCGCATGCCCGCGACCTTTGAGGCTGCCACATCGAAAGTTGCCGTGTACTCGCATCCGCCGACGTGTGCCGACCGCTCGATCAGGCGAGCCGAGAAATCAGCCTTTGCGGATGCCACGAAAACGCGAAGCGCTTTTCGCACCGTGTCAGCGCCTTCGAAGATTGAATCGTGATGCGAAAAGCTCGAGGCTCGCCGCCATCCGGTTTCGCTCGCCCCAGTCGGCCTGGAGACCGAGCTCAGGCGCCCTTGATCGGCGGAATATGGCGACGCACGATCATCAGGCAGATAAAGACCATCGCCATCGCGGCACCCAGCATGCCCAGGTACGCAGGCGCTCCGCCCTGCGTGATCACGAAGGCCCCCGCGAACGCGCTGAGAATCGCGCCGAGCCGTCCAAACGCGAGCGCGGATGCGGTCCCGGTCGCGCGAATCTCGGTCGGATAGACGTACGCGCAAAGGGCATACATCGTCGACTGGACCGCGTTGACGAAGAGGCCGTGCAAACCGATGCCGAACACGAGCAGCATCGTGTGGGCGGAAACGTCGAGACCGCGCAGCAAAAGCGCGCTCGCGGCTGCCATCAGGCAGCACACGAGCAAAGGCCGGCGCGACCCGAATCGACCGATCGCCACCGCGCAACCCATTGCGCCGAGTACGCCGCCGAGGTTGTAGGCGGTAAGACCCGAACCCGCCACCGAAGGGCTGAGCCCCTCGCCTGCAAGCATCGTCGGCAGCCAGCTGAATGCGCTGTAGACCGCAACCAGGTTCATGAAGAAAGCGACCCAGATTGCAAGCGTGTCTCGGCCCTGATGGTCGGCGAACAGCGCACGAAAGCCTGGACGCTGCCCAGCCTTCTGCTCCTTCTGATCGGCGAACACGGCGTCCGGCCGAATCGAGCGGGACATGCGGGTCAGCAGGTGACGCAGTTCGTTCCAACGTTCGTGACGGCGGGCCAGATAACGTGGCGATTCCGGCATGACGAAATACAGCAGGAACGCCAGCGCGACGGGAAGCGTGCCGCCAATCAGAAAGAGGCCGCGCCAGCCATAATGAGGCAGCACGACGCTCGCGAACAACCCGGCAAGCATGCCCCCCAGCGGTACGCAAACGATGGTTGCGGTCACGGCGAGCGTTCGTCGGCGAGCAGGCGTAAATTCCGCCGTCATGGTCGTCGCGCTCGGCAGTGCGCCGCCGATACCCAGTCCCGCGAAGAAACGCAGGATCGCAATGGTCATGACGTCCGGCGATAGCGCGATCGAACTCGTCGCCAGGCCGAATACCAGCACGCTCCCGATGATTGCCCAGCGCCGACCGAACCTGTCCGCAAACAGCCCGGCGAATGCGCTGCCTATCCCCATGCCGACGAGGCCCGCAGCAACGGCGGGTGCAAATGCGTTGCGCGTGATGCCCCATTCCTTGATCAGGCCGGGAATGGCGAATCCGATGAGTTGCCCATCGAATCCATCCATCACGATCGCGAGCGCGGCGAGCAGGACAACCATTCGCTGGAACGCCGAGAACGGTCCATCATCAAGCGTGCGGCCGATGTCTACGGTCGGAAAACCGGGATTTCGATCGTTCATTTCGCTCCCGCGGCCGGATTGGCGAATTCAAAATTGCAGTCCCGATTAATCCGCCTTCCAACGTGATGATCAAACTCGAACCGCGTGCGAGCGAGCGACGACTCGGCATTGACGACAGGCATTGCAGTCTCCTTGAGCCGATCGCTCGTCGTTCCGGGAGCGAAGGCTTTCCAACGATATAGGGTTGTTATTTTGTTCGCGCCCACCGTCAGGAAGCTCATCGCTTCCACGGCGAAACACGCGCGCTGGCCGCGGCAACGATCAGAACGGATAGTGACGAGGCGTCGTTTGCACGGTGATCCAGCGCAAATCGGTAAATTCCGCGACTCCTGCCTTGCCGCCGAAATGCCCGAAACCACTGGACTTTATCCCGCCAAACGGCATTTGCGCCTCGTCGTGAACCGTCGGGCCATTGACGTGGCAAAGCCCGGACTCGATACGCTTCGCTACCGTCAACGCCCGCGCGACGTCACGGCTGAAGACTGCCGCCGACAGACCATATTCGTTGTCGTTTGCACATGCGACGGCCTCTTCGTCGCCATTGACACGAACGATCGCCTTGACGGGCCCGAACGATTCCTCCCGGTAGATCTGCATGTCCGCCGTCACGTGATCGAGCAACGTGGCCGGCATGAGCGTGGTCTCGGCTTTCCCTCCGCATACCAGAGTCGCGCCTTTCGCCAGCGCGTCGTCGATCAGGTCGTTGCATCTCCTGACGGTCGCCATGTCCACGACGGAGCCGAGCACGGTCGGCCCCTTTCTCGGATCGCCAAGCGGCAGGCTCCGGGCCTTTTGCGCCAGTCGCGCGACGAATTCATCGGCGATCTTCGTGTCGACGACGATGCGTTCGGTCGACATGCAGATCTGGCCGGAATTGGCGAACGCCCCGAATGCCGCGCCTTGAACGGCAGCGTCGATATCGGCATCGTGAAGCACCAGAAACGGCGCCTTTCCGCCGAGTTCGAGTACCGAAGGCTTCAGATATTTCGCGCACTGGGTCGCGACGATGCGGCCGACGCGCGTCGAACCCGTGAAGTTCACCCGTCTGACCGCCGGCTCGGCAATGATCGCTTCGACGATGTCGCCCGCATTCGGCGGCGCGTTCGTGACGAAGTTCACGACACCGCGCGGCAGTCCGGCGTCCTGCAACGCCTCGATGATGAGGCCGTGGGTCGCGGGGCAGGTTTCGGAGCCTTTGAGCACGACGGTATTGCCGCACGCCAGCGGCAACGCGATGGCACGCACGCCGAGGATGACGGGCGCGTTCCACGGTGCGATCCCGAGCACGACGCCGGCGGCCTGCCTCACGCCGAGCGCGAGACTGCCCGGCACGTCCGACGGAATCACCTCGCCCGAAATCTGCGTGATCATCGCAGCCGCTTCACGCAGCCCGTCGGCCGCAAGCTTGACGTTGAAATCCGCCCACAGGCGGGATGCGCCCGTTTCGGTTGCCATGGCCAGCGCGAAAGCGTCGCCTTTTTCTTCGAGCGCATCCGCGGCCCGATTCAGTAGCGCGCGTCGTTCGCCGGGGCCCATCGCCGACCATGCGGGAAACGCGGCGGCCGCCGCATGCACCGCCGCTTGTGCATCGGCGACGGTCGCGGCCGGCGCCGTCGAGGCAACCGTGTCATCGAGTGGGTTGCGGCGCTCGAATGTCGCGCCATCGCGAGCCATCGCACGCTCGCCGTTGATCAACATCGTTACCTGATTCATTACCGTCTCCTGGAATATTATTGAAAAACCGGCCTGCCGAATCACCGACTCGCGGTCAGGCCACGACAATTTCGACGACGCGTGTTTTTCCCGAAGACAACGCGTCTTCCAGCGCGGGCTTCAGCGACAGCGCGTCGTTCACTCGAACGCCTTCGCACCCCATGCCGTTGGCCAAGGAAACGAAATCCAGCCCTGGCAGGTCGGTGCCCTGTACCGGCTCCGACGCGGCGAAGCCGAACACGGGCGCGAATTCCTGCAAGGCGGCGTAGCGCGAGTTATTGAGGATCACGAATGTGATCGGAAGATCGAGCAGGACCGCGCTATAGATCGCTTGCGGCGAATACATCGTCGAGCCGTCGCCGATGAGGCCGATCACGCGGCTACCGGGTTTGGCCAACGCCACGCCCACCGCGGCGGGCATGCCGTAGCCCAGACCGCCGCTTGCCATCGTGTAGAACGTCCGACTGCGCGTGAACGGCAGATAACGTTGCATGACGGGGCGCGAACTGGGCGCCTCCTCGACCACGATATCGGCTGCGTTGCGGACCTCGGACAGCGTCTGCAACGCAAAGGCGACCGACATCACTGCCGTGGGCTCGGCTCGCTCGACCGCCTCGCGCGGCGCCGGCAGCGGCCTGCCTCGCGGCGCCGGACGGGCGAGCAGGTCCGCCAGCCCCAGGCGAATGTTCGCCACCACCGACGTGCCGACCGGGGTCCACGCAGCGGTAGCCGGATCGTCGATGAGCTGGTACAACGCCGCGCCGTCGGGCACATGCGGGCCGCTGCCTTCGACGTGATACGCAAAAGCCGGCGCGCCGACGACGAAGATCAGGTCATGCCCGTTCAGCATCCGAACGATTTTTTCGCGCATCGCCGGCAGGAAGCCGGCGAAAAGCCGATGATCTTCAGGGAAGCTGCAGCGTGACGACATCGGCGCAACATAAACCCGCGCGTTGTGGCGCTCGGCCAGCTGGATGGCCTCGCTCCACGCATCGGCACGATCGAGTTCCGCGCCGACGACGATGGCCGGCCGTTTGCAGTCGTCCAGCGCGTCGCCGATCTCCGCGATCCGTACCGGATCGGGGCGGAACCGGGTGCTGACCCGGGTCGCCTCGACGAACTCGGCCGGCTGATCCCAGTCGTCGACCGGAACGGACACGAACACCGGGCCGCGCGGCTCCTGCATCGCCACGTGGTAAGCCCGGGCGAGCGCCAGCGGAACATCCGCGGCACGAGCCGGTTCGATGCTCCACTTCACATAGGGCCGCGGCAGCTCGGTGGCTTGCGATGCCGACAGAAACGGATCGAACGGCAGAATCGAACGGGCCTGCTGGCCGGCCGTGATGATCAGCGGCGTCCGGTTCTTGAAAGCCGTGAAGATGTTGCCCATCGCGTTGCCGACACCGGCCGCCGAATGCAGGTTGACCAGCGCGGCATTGCCGGTGGCTTGGGCATACCCGTCCGCCATACCGACCACCACTGCTTCCTGCAACCCGAGCACGTACCGGAAGTCCTCAGGGAAGTCGCGGAACATCGGTAGCTCGGTCGAGCCGGGATTGGCAAACACGGACGTCAATTCGAGGCGCCGCATCAAGTCCACGACGGCATCGCGAACGGTCGGCTGCCCACTTGTGTTTCGTTGCATCTCGAATCCTCTGCGGTTCGCCACTCAGGCTGGCGGTGATGGGATGAGCCGCAGTATGGGATTCGGCACCTTGTTTGAAAATTGCCAAAAAGGCTCAAAGTCATTACATTCAGGCATGAGTCTGTGGGATCGCCGGAGCGGCCCATTCCGCCCGGATGCCTTGTCGGACAAGGCTGTTCGCCGTCATCGGGGCTCGGCGGTCGCCGCAAGGAGCGGGCGCCGCGGTCCCTGGCAGGGAAGACACCTAGCAGGCGCCGGGCGGCCCGGAATCCCGTTCGCCCCCTTCACTCCTTTCAATCTGGTCCGCCACGATGAGTTTCAATCTGCAGCAGCTGATGATGTTCACCACGATCGTGTCCGCGGGTAGCCTGGGACGGGCCGCGGCCATGCTGAACATGACCCAGCCGGCGCTGAGCAGATCGATCAAGCGGCTCGAGGAGTCCGTCGGGGCGCCGCTTTTCGAGCGTCACACCAAAGGGATGCAGTTGACCGCGCTGGGCGAAGCATTGATGCCGCATGCGATGTCGCTGCAAAGGGAAGCCGAACAGGCGCGCGAGGAACTGGACGCGATGCGCGGCCTGGCGAAAGGCGTGATCAAGGTCGGCGCGGTGGGCAGCATAGCGAGTCTCGTCCTGCCGATGGCCATCGCATGTGTGCTCGAGAAATGGCCCAATCTGCGCGTCGAGGTGATCGAAGGCGTGTGGGATCGTCTCGTCGAGGGCTTGCTCGCTTATGAAATCGACCTGGCGCTTTGCACGTCGGGAATCGAAACCGAGGATGTCGCTGCGCTCTCCGATTGTTCATGGACCGACAGGAGTTTCGTGGTCGCGGCCCCCGATCATCCGCTGCGGGCGAAGCGCGGCCTTCGACTCGACGACACATTGACACAACGGTGGGCACTCACGCCCAAGGGAACCGGACCTTATGCCCACATGCAGGAAACCTTCAGGGCCCGCGGCCTGCCGATGCCGGCCATCGCGGTCGAGACCCGTTCGGTCACCGTGCTCAAAAGCCTCGTAGCGCGATGTGGCTTTGTCTCGTGGATGGCCGAACCGATGTACGACACCGAAAGCAAAGCGGGCGTCATCGACGCCCTGGACATTGAAGGCCTGGATGCGCCACGTACTTTGACGGCGTTCCGGCGCCGGCGAGGCACGCTACCCGCGCCCGCCGTCAAACTGCTGGACGAATTGCGTCATCTCACAGGGTCTTTGCGCAAGGAAGGGCAACGCCTGTCTCGAGGGCCGTGAATCGGACATGCCCGCGATCCGATCTGCGTGCCGCTCGCGCATTTCACCGAGGTTTCGATGGAAGCGACTGCAGCGTCGAACCGGTAGCCTCCACGTCCGCGCGAACGCCGCCGCGCTCACCGCCCACTTCTTCGGAAGCAGTCCGTACGATATGACGATATGCCGTCGGTGAATGCCCTGACATGCGCTTGAACGCGTTGCTGAATGCGCTTTCGGACGAGTAACCGAGCGACTGCGCAAGCAGTGCGACCGGGACGTTCTCGTCGCGCAAACGGCGCTCGGCAAGACGCATGCGCCACTCGCCAAGATAGGTCAGCGGGGCGACGCCGGCGCTCCTCCTGAAGTGAGAAGCGAACGTGGTCCGTGACATCGCACACGCGGCGGCAAGCTCATCCAGATGCCATGAACGCGCGGGATCGCCATGCATCAGCCGCAATGCCGGAGCGATGCGCGGGTTGCCGAACGCGCGCAGCCATCCCGTCAAGGACGCGGACGTCTTCAGATGGGCACGCAGTATCTGAATGAACAGCAGTTGTGAAAGCTGGGCCGATACGAGTTGCGCGCCGGGCAGATCGGCCGCACGCTCTTCCACGAGTTGCTCGAGAAGCCAGCGGACCCTCACTGCCTGCGGCGATACGGACGGCACGTGAATCCATGGCGGCAGAACGTCCGACAGCAAGCTGCCCGTGACCGGATCGAGCAGTACGTGTCCGCCGATCTGCGCGAAGTCGTCGCCGTCGCCCAGTTTCACCATCGACTTTCCGGCGCCCGAGAACAACGCCATCGCGTCGACGGGTGGCACGCAAGGATCGCTTGCGAGGACGAACGACCGTTTTGCCGTCAGCAACCCGACGTCGCCGCTCCCAAAGCGGATGGGCGTTTCCTCTCCGTCGATGGAAACCCAGCACGTGCCCTTCACCACCGCGAAAAACTTGATTTTGTCGGGCGCCGGGAATCGGACGGCCCAAGCGCCGCCGGCGGAGAAGCCCCCCGTCGTCAGCGATTCGGCGTTCGTGAGCCTCAGGATGTCGGAGAAAGGGTCGTCACTCATCATCGTACTGTCGCGCAAGCAAATCGCACTATAGAGCATTAACAAGCCGCGGGCCGGGTCTCAACCTGCCGGTTCTTCGTCCCGGACAATCAACGACATGGGCCGGGCATCCACTGTCAGTCAGTCGGCGTTGAGGTTCGTCGATACGCCGCATGGCGTCCGTTCGCGCGCTAATCGTGTCCGACGATTCCGCTAATGCGGGCGGCCAAGGTCAAGCGACCGAGCATCCGGGAAGGGGCCCGCGTGTCGGAGGATTTTTCGACATTGCACGAAGGCTGCAGAGCCCGCAATCCATCAGGCGCTTG
The DNA here is from genome assembly GCF_030481585.1 of Burkholderia sp. AU45388. NCBI lineage: Bacteria > Pseudomonadati > Pseudomonadota > Betaproteobacteria > Burkholderiales > Burkholderiaceae > Burkholderia > Burkholderia sp. AU45388. The sequence goes on from NZ_JAUJPV010000016.1 coordinate 165,610, forward strand.
CCCTTCCCGGGCTTATTCGCGATGTGGATGACGCTGGACGAACGTCAGCAACGCGTCACGGAAGTGCGATGCGGCGGGGTTTTGCAAGTCATGCCGGGTGACGAGATGCAACGGTGCTCGAAACGCGTGATCGCCGGCCACACGGCAGTAGTGCACGCTTTCCTGATGGTAACGTTGCATCGACGCGGGCACGAGCGATACGCCGCCGCCCGCCGCCACGAGATTGATTGCCGTCACCATGCGCGGCACCTCTTCCACGACGTGCGGCTCGAAGCCCCTGGCCTGACAAGCCCGGATGAAGTCCGCGTACATGCCGGGCGCACCGGGCCGACGCACGAAGATGAACGACTCGTTCGCCAGCTGTTTGAGCGACACGGAGCGACCGCCGATCAGCCTGTGCCCCACGGGCAGCACCAGCAACATGCGTTCTTCGGCCAGCAGTTCGAAGCGTAGGTCAGCCGGCGTTTCGACCGGTTTGCGGAGAATGGCTGCATCCGCGCGGCCGTTCAACATCATTTCGATGATCTCCGCCGCATTCACCTCGCTCATCTCTATCGAAATCTCGGGGTACATGTCCCGAAAATTGCGAATAGCGGTAGGCGTAAGCGGATGAAACGCAGCCGAACTCGTGAGCGCAACGCGCACCGTGCCGATCCGGCCTTGCGCCACCCGGCGCGCATGGACGACGGCGTTGTTCAGTTCGAGCAGCACCGTACGCGCGCGCGCGGCGAAGATCTCGCCGGGCGCCGTCAACACGACGCCGCGAGGCTGTCGCACGAAAAGCGCGAAGCCGAGTTCCTGTTCGAGGTCCTGAATTTGCTGCGACAACGGCGGCTGCTGGATATGCAGTCGCGCGGCGGCCCGAGTGAACTGACCTTCTTCGGCGACGGCGAGGAAATAGCGCAGCTGTCTGAGTTCCATCGTTTGTCTGGTATATGCGTTGGATATGGCAACCGTGTCTCATCTGTATTTTACATTCAAGACATCGACACGTACGCTTGCTTCGGAAGCTGGACAAGAATCAAAGGAGACACATGCAACCCACCTTGCAAGCGAACATGCCCGCGTCGGCCGCAACGGTGCTCAGCCGTTCGCAAACTCGCCGCGCGGTGCTCGCATCGGTCATCGGCAATGGCCTCGAGTGGTTCGACTTTCTCATCTACGGCTACTTCGCGAAGATCATCGCGCAGGTGTTTTTCCCTGTCGGCAACGGATTCGTGTCCATCACGCTGACGCTGGCAACGTTTGCCGTCGGCTTCGTGGTCAGGCCGCTGGGTGGCATCGTGATAGGCGCATGCGCGGATCGCTACGGGCGGCGCAAAACGTTGTCGCTGCTGATTCTGCTGATGGCAGCCAGCACGCTGATGATGGGCCTGACGCCCAGCTACGCGGCGATCGGCATGGCCGCGCCGCTCATCGTGATCCTCGCACGCATTCTGCAAGGGCTCTCCGTGGGCGGCGAGTTCGCGACAGCGGCCGCGATGCTGACGGAATACGCGCCGCCGGGACGCAAGATGTTCTTCGGCAGCTTTCAGATGACGTCACAGGCCGTCGCGCTGCTTCTGTCGTCGCTATGCTCGTACTTGCTCACCACGCATCTGTCGCACCAGTCGCTCGTGACGTGGGGTTGGCGCGTGCCGTTTCTGCTCGGCGCGCTGGTTGGCCCGGTGGGCTTCTACATCCGACACAAGGTCGGCGAGTCGCCGGAATTCGTACAGTTGCGGGAACGGCTCGGACATGCGCCACGCCAGTCGCTACGGACATTCATTCACGAGCGTGGCGATGCGGCGCTCTGCGCGATGGGCGTCATCGTCGTCGGAGCGGCGACCAATTATCTGTGGCATTCCTATATGCCGCTCTATGTCGAACATCAGCTGCATCTACCGCTGAAAAATGCGCTGTTCGGCACGGCGATCTCCGGATTGATCGGCATTGTCGGCTATCCGTTGGCAGGGAAGCTTGCCGACCGCATCGGCGCATATCGGCTGTTCTTTCCGGTGACGATCGGCTGGGTGTGCGCTGCCTATCCGCTTTTCGCATGGGTGCTCGCGGCGCCTTCGCCCGAACGCGTGTTCAGCGCGCAGATGATCGCGACGGTCGTGCTCAGCGTCATGTCGGGCGCGCACCCCGGCATGCTGACGCAGTTGTTTCCGACGGCCATGCGCTCGACGGGCGTGGCGCTGTCGTACAACGTAGCCGTCACGCTGTTTGGCGGGCTCGCGCCGCTCACCGTTTCGACCTTGATCGACGTCACCGGCTCGCGCATCGTGCCGGCGTGGTATCTGGTGTTCGCCGGCATCGTCTCGTTGCTGCTGGTCGGCTTCACGTCGTCCGGGCGACGCTTGCGCCGCGAGCCGAACCTGTGGCCGGGTGACACAGCGTGAGCGTCGCGATGTACCTTACTCGGAACCCCGAAGTGCGTCCACGTAACGAAGTACCCGTCAAAGTCGTCGCCAGTGAGCGGTTGACCGTTTCGACGTCGCGCGGCGAAGCCGGCGTGCCGCTGTTCACGGGCGGCAGCGTCGCGCCGGCCACCGCGACGCAGGTCGTCGTGATGCTGCACGGCCGATTGCGCGACGCCGACGCATACCTTCGTTCGACGCAGCGCGCGCTCGACTCGTCCACGGCCGATGCGAACAGCGTGATACTCGCCGTGCCGCAATTTCTCGCGACGGCCGACGTCGAGCATCACCCGTTGGCGGCCGACTGTCTGCATTGGGAATGGACCTCGTGGATGGGCGGCCTCGACGCCATCGGTCCAGCGCCGCTCAGCTCATTCGATGTGCTGGATGCGCTCATCGAACATTACGTTCAATGCATGCAGAGTGGCCGCTACCCGGAGCTGCGCGAGATCGTGATCGCAGGACATTCCGGTGGGGCGCAGGTCGCGCATCGGCACGCGATACTCAGCAACGCGACGGCATGCTGTCTCGCACGCGGTGTGAAGGTACGTTACGTCATTGCGAATCCTTCGTCGTACGTGTACTTCGACGCGTGGCGTCCGCATGGCGAGGGCATTGATCAAACCGCATGCGCCGGATTCAATGAATGGAAATACGGCACTTCGCGACTTCCCCGCTATGCGGACGGACTCGACGCGCAATCGCTCGAACGTCGTTACGTCGATCACGACGTCACCTATCTGCTCGGCACGCACGACGACGATCCGGCGCACCCGGCTCTGGACCGCTCATGCGAGGCGATGATGCAAGGCCCGCACCGCCTCGCGCGCGGCCGCGCGTACTACGCCTATCTGCGCGCCCGGCATCCGGAATTGCGGCATGCGCTGCATGAAGTTCAAGGCGCGGGACACAACGGCGATGCAATGTTCGTATCGCAGGCCGGCGTGTGCGCATTGTTTGGTCCGTCCGTTCGGCTCGCGGAATCACGCGTCGAACAGGAAGGCGGTGCGCTCGAATAGCAATCAATTCATCTGGAGACGACGATGGACAACAGACCGTTGTGGGGGGCGCTCGCCCTCTGCCTTTGCATCAGCGCGTGCGGCGGCAACGAGTCGGGCGGCGGCGCTTCGGCAAGCTCGCCGCCGCCCTCGGCCGCAACGCAATGCGCGGCATTGAACGGCCTCGCGATTCCGGCATCTTCGATTGCCGAGCCGACCGGCGGTGCGACGGTCACGAGCGCGACACTGGTGGAAACCGCCGGCGAATATTGCCAGGTGAACGGCGCCATCGCGCCCGTCGATCCCGCGGCGCCGTCGATCCGGTTTCAGGTCAATCTGCCGACCAACTGGAACCGCAAGGCGCTGCATTATGGCGGCGGCGGCTTCGACGGTACGCTGATTACCGGCGTCGACGCACTCGACATGGCCCCCACGGGCACGCCGACGCCGCTTGCCAGCGGCTACGCGACGTTCGGTGACGATTCCGGGCATCAGAGTTCCAGCATCACCGACGGCAAATTCGCCGCGAATGACGAAGCGCTTGCGAACTACGGCGGCCTGAGTCTGAAGAAAACACACGACGTCGCGATGGCGCTCATCAGAAAGCGTTACGCGAGCGCGCCCGGCAAAACCTATTTCTTCGGCAGTTCAACCGGTGGTCGGGACGGGTTGAGCGAAGCTCAACGCTGGCCCGCGGACTATGACGGTATCGTCGTGAATCGCCCGGCGCTCAACTATACCGGGCTGCGTTTGAGCAACGTCGTGCTGGGCCGCGCACTCTACTTGAACAACGGCGCAGGCTGGCTCGACGTCGCCAAAACGGTGCTGCTGCAAAATGCCGTCATGCGCGCGTGCGATGCGCTCGACGGCGTCGCCGACGGCATCGTGTCCAACGTGGCGGCGTGCAACGCGCAATCGGCGACGGTGCTGGCGTCCGTGCGCTGTCCGAACGGCGTGGATTCGGGCGACACCTGTCTGTCGGATGCGCAGATCGCGACCGTTCGGACCATCGCCGCGCCGTTGCAATTGCCGTATCCCCTTGCGAACGGCGTGACGCAATACGCTGGCTACAACATCCTCGCGGGTTCGGTGTTCGCGGGGCCATACACGACACGCGATCTCGGCGAATCGAAAGTACCCGCGAATCCTGCAGGAAAGAAAGACGCGAACCAGTGGGTGACGGGCGATCAATGGGTGAAGTACTTCGTCACGCGCGTACCCACGTTCGATTCGTTGACGTTCGATCCGGTCAATCCCGGTGCGTATCAGTCGCGCGTCCAGGCGCTATCGGCACTGACCGATGCAACGAGCACCGACCTGAGCGCCTATGTCGCGAAAGGCGGCAAGCTCATCATGACGCACGGCCTTGCCGACGAAATCGTGAGCACCGATTCCAGCACCGACTATTACAACGGTCTGGTGCAGCGTTTCGGACAAGGAACGGTCGACGGCTTCGTGCGGTTTTATCTGATGCCGGGGGTCGGCCATGGCACGGGGCCGTTTCACCCTGCCGTCGATTCACTCTCCGCACTCGATGAATGGGTGGAAAGCGGCAAGGCGCCCGAAACACTGACGATGAGCGACCTTAACGCAGCGACGCTCGGGAGGACGCGCCCGTTGTGCCGCTATCCACTGTGGCCCAAGTATATCGGCGGCGATGTCAACGCAGCGGCGAGCTTCCAGTGCACTCGCTCGTAGCGGACGGCCGTTTTTCTCGTCATTGCCGTTGCCCGGTTTCACCGCCGACTTTCCGGCGCCCGAGCACAACGCCATCGCGGCGGCGGCCGGAATGCAAAGATCGCTTGCGAGGACGAACGACCGTTTTGCCGTAGGTAATCCGACGTCCTCGCTTCCAAAACGATTCGGCGTTCGTGAGCCTCAGGATGTCGGGGAACGGATCGTCACTCATCATCGTACTGTCGCGCAAGTAAATCGCACGATGGAGCATTAACAAGCCGCGCGCCGAGCCTTAACCTGCCGGTTCTTCGTCCCGGGACAATCAACGACATGAACAGCAATACCCGCCTCCAATCGGTTCTCGTCACGGGCGGCACCGGCTTCATTGCACAACACTGCATCCTGGCGCTGCTGAATCACGGCTATCAGGTACGAACCACCATTCGCTCGCTCGCACGCGAGACGCAGGTGCGCGCGCAGCTCGAAAGAGGCGGCGCGGAACCCGGAGACCGTTTGTCATTCGTCGCGGCGGATCTCCTCGCCGACAACGGCTGGCAACAGGCAACCGCCGGCTGCGCCTACGTCGTGCATGGCGCGTCGCCCACGCCCACCGGCACGCAGACGAGCGAAGACGATTGGGTCAAGCCCGCCGTGGCAGGCACGCTGCGCGTGCTGCGTGCGGCGCGGGACGCCGGTGTAAGGCGTGTCGTGCTGACCTCCGCGTTCGGTGCGATCTGCGCCGGACACGGGCCGATGAGCCGCCCCTTCGACGAAACCGACTGGAGCAACCTGACGGCCGCCGACGTCTGGCCTTATCAGAAGTCGAAAACGTTGTCGGAACGCGCGGCGTGGGATTTCGTGGCGCGAGAAGGACGCGGCATGCAACTGTCCGCGATCAATCCGGTGACGGTTCTCGGCCCCGTGCTCGGCGACGACTATTCGCACTCCATCCGCCTGATCCGGGGCATGCTGGACGGCCAGCCAGGCAATCCGCGCATCAACTCCGGTTTCGTCGACGTGCGCGACGTCGCCGACCTGCATGTGCGCGCCATGACCCACGACGCCGCGAACGGCGAACGCTTCCTTGCCATTGCCGGCGAAAGCATGTGGCTCGCCGAAGTCGCCCAGCTGCTCAAGGCGCGCATGGGCGACGCCGCGCGCCACGTATCGACCCGGGTGCTGCCCGACTGGCTGGTACGCATCGGCGCACTCAGGGATCCCGCGCTGCGCGGATCGCTGCCGCTGCTCGGCCGCAATCTGAACGCCACCAGCCAGAAAGCCATCAGCTTGCTCGGCTGGTCGCCCCGCCCGCGCGAGGACGCCATCGTCGCGACGGCCGAAAGTCTCGTGCGCCTCGGGCTGCTGCGCGATGCCAGCCGGCGATAACACCCGCACCGCCCGCCTGCCTGCCCCTGCCATCTCGTTTCGGCCTGACAATAGGGGAGCTTCTGCGCGCCGAAAACACCGCAAGCTCGTGTCCCCGGTTTTGCTCCTTTCTTCCACGGAGGCTCCATGCCTGACACCACCACTGCCCGTCTCGCAGCACTCGGATGGGTTCTTCCGCAACCCGTCGCGCCGCTCGGTTCGTATCGGACCGTATCGGTCGTGGGCAATCATGCGCACGTTTCGGGCCTTGGGCCCTTCGAGAACGGCACACCCGTCACGGGCATCGTCGGTGAAGACATCAGCATCGAGCGCGCTCAAGCTTGCGCACGACTGACGATGCTGATGATTCTGGCCTGCCTCGACGAACGGTGCGGGCTCGATCGCGTCAGGCGCTGCGTACGGTTGACCGTTTATGTCCGCGCCTCGGCTTCGTTTGTCCAGCATCCGCTGGTGGCGAACGGTGCGAGTGACGTCCTGCTGGACCTGTTCGGAGCGGACGGGTTGCCGGCCCGCAGTGCGATCGGCGTGCACACGCTGCCCATGGGCATTCCAGTGGAGATCGACAGCGTATTCGAGTTGCACGGCGAAGCAGGCCGTGATTAGCTCGCCCGGCTCCGTCGCGCCGGGCGCGACGGAAGTCGCCGGAATGCGCGGGAAGCCATGACTGGCGGAAGGCAGCCAACTGCAACCATCGGTCGTGGAGACCCGCTAGATAAGACTCCCGGAGTTGCCGATGGCCTCCTACCCACAACCCTACCCATATTTGGCTCAGCGGCAAGCCGGAAATCTCGACTTCCGACTGGGACTAATTCTGGCTCAGGGTTCCCGGCGCAGGTCAATCCTGAAACAACGGCGCTCGCGGCCTCGACTTTCCCGCACGAGCCCCTCGGCGCTATCGTGCGGCGGCGGCTGGGTTGAGCTTCGCTTGAGTCACGTGCCCGACCTTGACAGTACCCTACTTGGGGCGCGCGAGACCACTGAGCACACCGAGGTCGATAATTAGGCCCACGCCCACCTGGATACCGCTGCGCGTAGGGCCGAGGGCCGCAAATATGCGTGCCCGGTCGGGATGCAGAAAATACTGCGCGAAACCATTGACCAGAATGCCCGGAGCAATCCCGTACTGAGCGTGGAGCTCAAAAGAGAATGTATTTTGATGGACGGCATCACTGCCCCACCCGCTTACCGTACTGAGCTGTTGCTCAAAAAGTGCGCGCTCGTGACTCAGGCGGATATAGCGTACCGTGGTACCGACCAGTGTCATCGGGCTGTTCTTCAGAAAGCCGCCGTACTCGGCCCCGCCAAAGGCCTCAACGGGGTATGACTGACCCACTCCGGGGGTGATGAAAGCACCTCCGTACAATGCGATGTTAGGATGCACTGGGCCCTCAGAACCCGCTGCGGTCCAGATCACTTTTCTCCCCTGACCGTAGAACCCCCATGTCCCACTCCCATGCTTGAGCGCAGTTCCAAAAGGATTGAGCGCCTGACTCGATCCGTCCACGTTGTAGAGGTCGTCCGTATAGGGGCTAGTGTTGTGATACACACCAACTTCGGCGTTGAGGGGATATCGGCTATCGGAAAAATCACCGGTGTACAACATGTTTGCGACACCGATGATGCCCGTCCTCGTCCGCGAACTCCAATTCCATCCGGACGATTTTGTGAAAAGGTCGCTGTTGTCTTCGATTGCGCCGAGCCCCAGCCGTATATTGTGCGACAGCTGGTAAGCAATCCGCGCCCCCCAGAGGGACTTCGTGAACCCCGGCACATTTACCGTTAGCGCCGGCGTCGATGCGACGCATCCATTACACATTGTCGGCACCATGAAGTCGTCGTTGATGTTCATACGACCGTACTCGATATGGAGCCGTTTATCGAACAGGTCATGTGAAAGTGTAAACTTGACAAGATCTGAGCTGACGGTTTGGACAGGAGCGAGCGCAAAGGCGGAGCCGGTCTGCAATACGTAAGAATATGTATTGTGAGAAGGCGGCTCCCATGCCTCGGTAATATGAAACTGTGTATTGGGAAGTCCGATGAGTTTGCTTAGGTCAACATCAGCGGACATAACCAGCGCGAAATAGTTTGCCCAATTATGGGGCGCGGTGCCCGTCGAAGGGTTAGCGAGAGTCAGGTTTGCCAAGACCAGGCCGAGGTTGATCCCGTACGCGTCCAGGGCATTTCCGATCCCGCTCAGCGGGCCAGTTCGGCGGCCCGGCATTTCACCTGTCGGAGGCGGTACGTTGACGCTCAGGCCTCGCGTGTTTTGGCCGGGTTCCGTGCTCGCTTGGAGGGGTAAGCTATCGGAGACGTATGTCTCTTGGGCGACAACTGTCGGACTATCAACGCTCGCAACAGTACTCCCATCCTTTGAGTAATTTTCTGTGTCAGCCGATAAGGTACTGGGTTGCGGTTCGGTATCTGCGGCCATCGCGGCGACCGATGAGAATGCAAGTGCGATGGCTAGTGCCTTGCCAGTGTATTTGAAGCCGGTGAAGTGTTTCATGTCTCCTCTATAGTCCTATTGAGCCAGATGGCTCTTTGCCCTTTGTCGCCATGCCTGGGTATCCCTCGTCGACTTCACGCAGAATATCGATCTATGAGGCTGGACACTTTCGTCAGACATTTATAGTTAATTAGTAAAACTAATTAGATATAGTAAGAATATTGAATCAATACTTTTCACCGCAGATCAGGTGCAGTCACATTGCGGTCCGGTTGAGCGGAACTTACGGTGTTGACTTCTTGCCCGACACACTATTGCAGAATGAAATACCTGGTGCCCCGATTACGTTGTGGAGAATCGGGGCACGGTTTGCGAGCCGTCGCTTTACGCTGACATGTCCACCATGTCCGCGTCAGCTCTCAGTCGGACAGCACCAGCGAGTCGCTATCGCGCGCGCTTTGGCCATTCTGCCGAAGCTAATATTGCTTGGCGAGCCTGCGAGAATTAGATCGAAGTCGACCTCGGTTCCACCTTATGTTGTTTCGGGTGCGGAGAAGTGGCCCACAATCCCAGGATCGCCAATACGTTCAGCGCCCCGATGACGAAGATCACCGGGAGATACGTCTGATGCGCGTCGAAATAGGCGCCGGCCAGGATCGCGACGAGACATCCGCCCACGGTCTGAATGAGCAGTACGACGGCAGTCAGCATCGGGAACAACCGGGTACTCCAATAGTGCCCCAGCATCCCCATCACGCCGACCTGCCCCGCGCCAAAACCTGCGCCCACCAAGCCGACGGCCACGTAAGTCGTTATCAGGTTTGGAGTGCGAAGGTTTGCCAGCGCGACGAAGCCAACGACAAAGACCCCCATTGAGATGATTTGCGCACGCCGCAAATCGGTGCTCGCGGCCAGCAGGTTAAACCCCAGGTTGCCGAGCACCATGGTCGCCGACAGGAGCGGCATGGCGAAGGCAGCGGCAGCGGCGCTAATCCCGATGCCGCGTAGATAGACCTGCGAATGGGCAATCATGAAGGCCTCCCCGGTGGCGATTGCAAGCATCGCAAAAGCAACGCTCAAGAGCAGCGGGGATCGCACCACCTTCGACAGCGACAGTTCACGCGTCGTCTGCGCCGCTTCTTCATGCTTCTCATCCCACCGGAGTTCGCTGGAGTTTGCATCGTCTCCCGTCGGGGCATTGCGGACAAAGAGCAGACTGGTCAACAGCCCCACGACGCCGGCCCCGACGAACACCCACCATCCGGAACGCCACCCCCCGGCCGACTCGACCACAGACCCAATGAGGGAGATGACGGCGAAACTTGCTGCGCCCACCACGGCAAAGAGGACGGAAATCGCCAGGGTGCGGCGGCGTACAAACCAGGCGGCGACTCCCGCCTGGCAGGGAATGATGCCGCTGAATGCACTGGTCAGGCCCATCAGCACGCTGAAGGCAGCAACGGCCTCCCACGGCTGGGTCGCCAGGGTCGCCAGCCATGCCCCACCGGCCACCATGGTCAGGCAGCCGATGACAAGGCTGTTGCGGATACCGATCCGTCCGACGACGTTGGCTGCCACTGGACTGAAGAGTGCTACCGTCACCATGTTCACGGAGGTCAGCAAACCGAGCGTTTGCCGGTTCCAATCCAGCGCCGTGGCCATATACGTATTGACCACGCTCGCGCCGTAAATGGGCAGCGACATGCTGATGCACATCATCACGGAGAGGGCGGTAAGCACAGCCCAACCTCGATAACCGAATAGCTTCAATTTCGTCTCCAAATGATCAGGCCAGCGTTATGGGGTCGCCGGCTCAACGTCGTTTCAAGAATGCATGCCTGAACGGCCTCGATTCCGATGCGTGCCCCGCCAATGTGCTCGAGGCCGCCTTGCGGACTTAGCGCTTGCTGCGAGCCCCACCCACCGCTTCCAGCATCGGAATCGGCAGACCGAAATGCGCCTGACCCACACCCTCGGCCGCCGTGTCGTACTGCGCAATCGGATGCGTGCGATAGGTGGCCATATCCCGGAAATAGCGGTTGAGCCGCTGACCTTTCTTGGCTGCAGTGCTGCCACCCGCGTAAAAAATCTTCTCGATCGACTCCGCGGCCATTTTTCCAGCCTGGGTGGCCATTGCGCCCTGCAAGAAATCTTTCTCCGCCGAATATGGGATACCGGCTTGCCACTGCTGGCAGGCCTGCGTGTACTGCCGCGCGACCTCGATCACCTGCACTTCAGCCGCACGGATCTCCATCACCACCTGTCCGACGGTGCGCTGGTATTCCAGCGACTTGTAGCGCTCGTGGAACGGCGGATTGATCGTCTTTTTGGTCCGCAGGATCTCTTCATATTCATCGAGTGCCGCCCAGGCCGCACCGACCATCACCGCACTGA
>NZ_JAUJPV010000017.1:0-173172 GCF_030481585.1 Burkholderia sp. AU45388
ACCGAGCGGCCTCATAGTTCACTCGGCTATCTGACGCCGGTGCAGTTCGCTCGGGCGCACGATGCAAAGCAGCAGTTTTTAACCTCGGACTCTAACTGCAGTTCGGACTAAAACCGGGGGCAGGTCACGTCAAACCGTCGATTAACAACATGCTTCCCCGATGCGGCAGAAGATCCTTTATATCCACATGTATTCCAATCGACTGACTTACCTTAACTTCCCGACTCTCTTTAATCCAATCATCAAGAGATTCCTTCAAAGCTTTTATTCCTTATTTTTTATTTCGCAAAACTCTAACACTCTACTCAATTTCTCCAACCTATAAAAAGTACCAGTACAAGGAGGCCGAACGATATGCCAGACTCACCCGACGGAATGGTGCGCGGGTGCCTTGCGGGTGCCTTGGAAGGGAGCTCGGCGGGATTGCCAACGCAACTGTGATCTGAATGTCGCGCGCATGGCGGCAATCAGCCGTTTTCGAGACCATGACGTTTTCAATGTGTTATCAAGAAGGAAAAAGATGAACAAGCGAAGAGTCGTTGTCACCGGTCTTGGTGCCATTTCCCCGGTCGGGATCGGCGTCGAGGAAAACTGGTCGAATATTGTTGCCGGCCGCAGTGGGATCGGCCGAGTCACTTTTTTCGATACGACGGATTTTCCGGCGCAGATCGCAGGCGAAATCAAGGGGTTCGACGCAACCCGCTTCATTTCGGAAAAAGAGGTCCGTCATATGGACCGATTCATTCAGCTCGGCGTCGTGGCCGGCATGGAGGCATTCGTCGACAGCGGTCTCAAGGTGACCGACGTGAACGCCCACCGGATGGGCGTTCACGTCGGCTCGGGAATCGGTGGCGTCCAAACCATCGTCGACACCGCCTTCACGATGAAGGACAAGGGGCCGCGCCGGGTGTCGCCGTTCTACGTGCCATCGTCCATCATCAATATGGTCGCGGGCCATCTCTCGATCCTGTACGGGCTCAAGGGGCCGAACCTCGCCATGGCGACAGCGTGCTCCACCGCGACGCATGCGATCGGCGACGCCGCCCGGCTGATCGAGTATAGCGATGCCGACGTGATGATCGCTGGCGCCGCAGAAGCGGCGATCACGGAGAGCAGCCTTGCGGGCTTTGGCCGCGCCAAGGCGCTATCGACGCGCAACGACAGCCCCGAGACGGCGAGCCGCCCATGGGACACCGAGCGCGACGGCTTCGTGCTAGGCGAAGGCGCGGGCATCGTCGTGCTCGAGGAACTGGAGCACGCGCGCCGGCGCGGCGCCCGGATTTACGCGGAACTGGCCGGATTCGGCCTAAGCGGGGACGCATTCCATATTACAAGCCCGTCGGAGAACGGAGAAGGCGCGGCCCGCTGCATGCTCAATGCCTTGCGCAATGCGGGCGTCACTGCAGACAGCGTGCAATACGTAAATGCGCACGGCACGTCGACGCCGCTTGGCGATCGTGCAGAAACCGCCGCGTTGAAGGCCGCCTTCGGTACGCACGCCAAAAGCCTCGCGATCAGCTCGACGAAATCGGTGACGGGACACCTGCTGGCCGCGGCGGGCGGCGTCGAGGCCGTCTACACAGCGCTAGCCATACATCACCAAATCGCGCCGCCCACCGCCAACCTCGTCCAACCTGACCCGGAATGCGACCTCGACTACGTGCCCATCACCGCCCGGCACATGCCGATCGACGTCGCGCTCTCCAATTCGTTTGGCTTCGGCGGCACGAACGGCGCGCTGGTGTTTCGCCGGCTCCGGTGATGCAGCAGCTTATGCCCGGCATAGCCAACGCAGCGTTGAAAAACTAAACGCGCAATGCCCTTCGCACCAGCCCGACCGCCGATTCCTAAGCAACGATTGGGCTGCGCGACACCATCGCGACATTCAATTCGACATTCAGGATCTTGATGCCGCCAGCGTCGCGCGCGACGGCCGTCGCCTCGTAGTACTTTCCGTCCATCACGGGCCGCACGTCGACGTCGAACCAGACCATTTCTCCTGGCCGCACCATGTGGTGCAAACGACATGTCTTGAGGCCCGCGAATACGGGCATCTGACCCGACGCTTCATCGCCGCCTTGCCTCGACACCGTGCCAAGCACCACGCCAACCGCTTGAGCCGCAGCCTCGATCAGGAACACACCCGGAACAATGGGAAGTCCGGGGAAATGACCTTGCAGATGCGGGTGGGCGACGTCCCAGCAAGCCTGCGCGTTCACATGCCATCCTTGCACAGTCGCCGTGTGCAGGAATAGTGCGTGATCGCGATGCTGCAAGAGCCATTCGATCGCAGCTCGGTCGCAAACGATCGCGCTCGCTTCGCCAGCGCACTGCGCCGGCGACAGTGTGTTGAATTCCATCGGAAATATTCCTTTATGCTCCCGCGCGGCAGCGCGCTTGAGCGGAGGTTCAAAGAGGTGCGACCAGGCCTTCGGAAATGGCGCGAATCACGGCTTGCGCGCGTGTTTGCACGCCAAACTTCTTGGTCAGGTTGTAGATATGGAAATTGATCGTCGCTTCCGAGCACGAAAGTATTCGCGACACCTCCCAGCTCGTCTTGCCTGCCGTTACCCATCTCAGGCATTCGAGTTCGCGCGGCGTCAGCGCAGTGGCAGGCCCGCCAGTGTCTTCGATACGGGAGACGTTGAAATACGATTCGCACGCGAAGTCGCGAAGCAATGATAATGAGGCGAGAATCCCGAGATCCTGACGAGCGGGATCATCCGATGCGAAGCAAAGTATGCCGGCCTGCCCCTGCGGCCCGTGCATCGGATAGCCGATACCCGATCGAAGTCCGTACCGGCGGCCCTCTTCATAGAATTCCCGCTGCCGATCGGAGGCAAACGTTGTTTCATCCCACAGTAGCGGATACACATGGCGGTGACAGTGCAATGCGATCGGATCGATTTCGGAATAACGCCCGTCATACATGCGACGCCATGCCGCCGAGAAATTGGTTTGAACAAAAGCCGACTGGCACGACACGGCCCTCGATGGCTTAATACCAAAATAGACGGAAGGAAACCCGTACTGACGAGCCAGCTTGAACATGGCTGCCGACCATTCGTTTACATTCTTGCATTCGAGCAATTTAAGCATCACATTCAAATCTTCAACCCCATTCACTGGAATCATGATATTACTTTAACGATCAACAAATGCACCAACAAATTCATCCAATGCAACCAATCAGAGATTTTCCACATTAATACATTAATTCACAGGAGTGACGAAATATTGCCAAATAGACATTCATATTCATGTGACTTCTCGTCTGAAACGATCACAAATTCGCTTTGTAGACGGAGTCGCCGATGAGCCGTACGAGAAGCTAAAGTGACCCCCTACAATCGAGTAGATTTGTGTTTTCATACAGCCTCAACGAAAAATTTACGCAAAAACCATGCCTACCTCGGCAATTAGGCTACCATCAATGTCGAATGAATGGAAACCCGTTAACTCTGACAGGTATTCATATAGCAATTTGCATATAAACACGATAGAGATCAAAAACTAACATCACCCCATTTCTCGATTGTCTACCTTTCATGACACGCACCAATGAAAACGCCATCACTTACTCCATGGCCCCCACGGCTTTCTCCAACTGAGCTGCCTCGGCACGAAACGCCCTCCTCTGCCGGGGCTCTTCTATGCGCTCCTGCGACACACATACCCAAATTCGATACGGTTTTTTGCCAACCAAGCTAACGCGGAAAAGCGTAAATCAATGCTATTTTTCTGTAAGCGTCAATCTGAGGCCGTCTTGACGATCAGACCTTGACCTCTGAGAGCCGCTGATTCGTGAGCACGAGATCGAAGGCGGCGGGATCGAAGCTGCCGCCACACCACTCGAGGAAGTGGTCGCGCTCCTCGTGCGTCGGATCGGTGATCGCTTCGAGGAAGTCGGCATATCCTGGAACTCCACCGACGTCTTCCGGTGGACACGCATTCTGCCAATCCAGGCACAGCGGCCGGCGCATGTCTAGATCAGGCGTCAGCGCCTTCTCGACCTTGATCCGATGCTGCCAGTTGTCACCGTAATCGTAGACGTAGGTGAATGACTTCAGCCCGCCCAGCACCTTCGCCAGCGTGACCCGTGCTTCATTGAGCATCGGTGGATCGCTCTGGAATCCAAAGTCATCAGGTTCATCATAGTTGGTTTCGCCGAAGACGAACTCGTGCAGGTGCCCGCCCTCCCAGCCCATGGCCAGTTGCAGCACGACATGCAGCTTGCCCAGCCGGATCGAGCCGGGAACGATGATTCGTCGCCAGATCGCCGGCTTGATGCACTTCAGCTCAACGCGCAGTACGTAATCGGGCACTGGCGCCTTGACCAGGCGCACGGCAGGTTTGCGGGGTTGGACCATCGGGTCGATTGTCAGGCGGCTTGCTGCTCGATGTGTGCAGCCGGCATCAGGCGCCACGGCAGCAACTCGTCGATGCGGTTGATGGGATGATCGGCGATGCGCTCAAACACCGTGCGCAGGTAGGCAAACGGCTCGATCCCGTTCAGGCGCGCCGTACCGATCAGGCTATAGATCACCGCCGCGCTTTGGCCACCGTCGTCGGAGCCTGCGAACAGATAATTGCGCCTGCTGAGAACCAGCGGCCTGATCGCGCGCTCCGCCGTATTGTTGTCCACCTCGATGCGCCCGTCTTCGCAATAGCGTATGAGTGCATGCCAGTGCCCCAGCGAGTATCTGATCGCCTTCGCCAGCCCCGACTTCGCCGATACCTGTGACAGCGTGTGTTCGAACCAGGCCTTCAGTTCAGCGAGCAATGGGGCCCAGCGCAGCTGACGCGCAGACAGGCGCACGTCCGGCGTCTGGCCGCGAACCTCGCGTCCAACGGCATACAGCGCCCCAATGCGGCGCAGTGCTTCCTCGGCAATTGGTGAGCTGTCCAGCTTGTACAGGTCGTAGAACTTGCGCCGCGCATGCGCCCAGCACTCGGCCTCGATGACCGTGCCGTCACGATACAGCGCGTCACACCCGCTGAAGACATCTGCCTGCAGGATTCCCGTGTAGCCCGCCAGATGTTCCCGAGGTCGTTCACCTTTGCGGTCGGGTGAGTACCTGTACCAGACGGCTGGTGGCGCGCGGCTCCCTGCCGGGCGGTCATCCCGCACATAGGTCCACAGGCGCGCCGTGCGTGTCTTGCCACGCCCCGGCTTCAGCACCGGCACGGGCGTGTCGTCGGTATGGATCTTGTCTGCGGCGCGCGCGTAACCACCAAGTGCGTCTGACAGGGGTTGCAGCAGCGCAGCCGCCTCACGCACCCACGAAGCTAGTGTTGCCCGGTCCAGTTCGATGCCCGCGCGGCGATAGATGCCGGCCTGCCTGTATAGCGGCATATGGTCAGCGTACTTCGCGACGACGACCTGTGCGAGCAGCCCCGCACCCGCCATCGAGCGTGCTATCGGCCGCGAAGGTGCCGGCTTCTGTACTACTGCGGCACAGCGCGGGCAGCTCAGATTCGGACGTACGTGGCGCAGTACCTTGAAGTAGCCGGGCACATAGTCGAGCACCTCCGAGACGTCTTCGCCGAGCGCCCGCATCTGTTTGCCGCATTCCGGGCATCCGCAGTTTGACGGCGCATGCACAACCGTTTCGCGAGGAAGATGTGCAGGGAAGTGCCGTGACTTGCGGCGCAGTGGAACAAGGTTCGTAGTGGCCGGCGTATCCACAGTCGCGTCGGCATCAGGTGCCTTCGCCAGTGCGGCCATATCGTTCATGAAGGGGCAGCTCACCGAGGGCGAGCTGCAGCTGGTCCATCAGTTCTGTCATGCGCTCAGATGAGCGGCCATACTGCCATCGCTTCAGTCGCGAGATCTCGGCCAGCAACTGCGCGATGGTCTCGTCGCGCGAGGCAACGATGCGCTTGAGAGCGGCAATGTCATCGGGCAGATGGCTGGCTGGCATGCATGCCAGTGTAAATGAAGGCCACGCGCTTGTGGGCTCCCGCACCCTGCCTTATGCCGCGTGCGTCGGCTGCCACGTCCGCTCGGGATGCCGCCAGTCAATCCCTTCGAGCAGCATCGACAGTTGGGCGGCTGACAGATGGACTGTTCCCGAGTCCGCCTGCGGCCACACGAAGCGTCCACGCTCGAGTCGTTTCGCGTACAGGTTCATGCCGGCGGCGAGTGAGCCCCCCTTCCAAAAACGCGGAAACTCCTTGTACAGCAGTGCAAGCGGAAACCTGCGCATGCCGTCCAAAAAATCCGCGTCGCCAGTCTTATGCCCTTCCTGCATGACGCGCTTCCACGCGTTGATCGCACCGGTAGCCCGGTAGCGAACTGGAGGCGGAAGACGCTCGTAGAGCGGATCGTCGGCCTCGATCGTTCTTTGGATTGCCCCTTGCAACAGCGCGGCGACAATCGCGCGGGGATCAAAGTAGGTGTAGCGGTTGGCAGGTTTCACTTCGAGCTTCATCCGAATTCCCAAACACGGCAAGCCATTCGTCAGACGTCGTCCTGAACCTGCATGTTAGGCCGAGTCTGCAATGCGGGGTAACGCTGCCCCCGGCATACGACCTTACGCGATGCCCGTGGCGATCGAGGCAATGCATCGGCCGATGCACTCAAAAATCTTTCAGTCACATATCACCTTCCCGAGCACGGCCAGCTACGGCCGCTCCGTCGGCGCATTCCCGCGTCGGAGCACTTCGCTCGGAGGTTTCATGTCTTCCCCCTATGTCCTTGCCGCCGTGATAGCGGTGTTTCTCTCATTGGGTATCGCGATCGCCTACTTCGTCTGGCACCGGAGATCCGGTGGCACGCCCCCCAGTGCCCCACCGGCTGGCGCGGCGACGCCGGCCCTGGCCGCGCCGCCGGCACGCTATCCGTTCGATGACGAATGGGAAGCCTACGCGCCCTATCCCGATCATGCGCTGCACGCGATCCGCCCGGAGGAGACCGCGTCTCGGCATGCGTCGTCGTTCGACACACGTGCTCGCTCGCGCGGGCCGTTCGAGTTCGATGACGTCGAGCCGTTCGACCTGGACGACTCTCCGCCTTTCGCCGCCCCGACCGGCATGCGCCGCGCGATCGCGACGGCTTTTCGTTCGCACCGGACTCCGCACTCGATTTGCATACGTCGGCGTCGGACGAGATTGCGCCGCGCTGCCCACACTGCCGTTCACCGCGCGTCGAAACGCTCAACCTCGCGCGCAAGACGGGCGGCACGATCGGCAGCGTCGCCGGCGCTACGGGCGGTATGGCGATGGCGCTGTCCGGCGCGGAAGCCGGAGCGGCCGTCGGCGCGATCGGTGGCCCCCTCGGCTCAGTGTTCGGTGGACTGGCCGGTGCGGTAATCGCCGGTCTGGTCGGCAGTGCCGCCGGGTGTGCGGCCGGCTCTGCCGTCGGGTCCGCCATTGATGACGCCGTTCTCGAGAACTACCGGTGCCGATCATGCGGACACGCCTTCGGCACACAACACGTCTGATCGTCGCACTCGTCGCTTTCGTCGCAACGCTGCGCGTCATCCGCTCGTCACTCGTTCAATCCGATCTGCCCGGCATGTGCCGGGCGTTATGCCTTCTTTATCGAACAGGAGTCTTCCATGCATCTCGTCCAAACCATGGCCTACATCGGTGTCGAACCCTGGCACGGTCTTGGCAATAAGCTCGCCCCCAAACAACCGCTCGAAGTCTGGGCTCGCGCCGCCGGCATGGACTGGCGCATCGAAGAAGCCGAAGTACGCTTCGTCGCCGCCGGCGACCGCAGCCTCGGCTCAATTCACGCGTTTCCCGAACAGAAAGTGCTGTACCGGTCGGACAACAAGGCGCCGTTGTCCGTCGTCTCCGCGCGCTATCAGGTCGTGCAACCCGAAGAGATCCTGGAGTTTTATCGCGATCTGACCGAGATCGGAGGATTCCAGCTCGAGACGGCCGGTGTGCTCAAGGAAGGCCGCAAGCTCTGGGCGCTCGCACGCACGGGGCAGTCCGGCAATCTCAAAAGCAAGGATAAGGTCAACGGTTACCTTCTGCTCGCGACGGCCTGCGACGGCACGCTCGCGACGACGGCGCAATTCACGTCGGTCCGTGTCGTCTGCAACAATACTTTGCAAATCGCTTTAGGTAACAGCGCCGGCGCAATCAAGGTTTCACACCGATCGCAATTCGACGCTGCTGCCGTCAAACGCCAGCTCGGCATCGCCGTCTCCACGTGGGACGCGTTCATGGTCCGTGCCAAGGCGTTGTCCGAATGACCTGCCCCTTCAATAGGGCCAACGGACTCCTAGCAAAGTCCCTTTAAACCAGCTCCTGGAAAGCGGCAGGAGCATCCGCTGTTGCCCGGTGTTTCGCAGCAAACTCTGCTGGCGGCAGGTAGTTCAGCGCGCTATGCGGCCGTTCCTCGTTGTAGTCCTGACGCCACGTCGCTATGAGCGCCCGAGCATGCGCGAGACTTGTGAACCAGTGCTCGTTGAGGTATTCATCGCGGAACTTGCCGTTGAACGACTCGATATACGCGTTCTGCGTTGGCTTGCCTGGCTGAATCAATTTCAACGTCACGCCATTGGCGTAGGCCCATTGGTCGAGCGCACGGCTAGTAAATTCCAGTCCCTGATCCGTTCGCACGGCCTTGGGATAGCCCTGCAAACGCGCTGCTCGGTCCAGCGCTCGAGCCACATACAGGCCAGAAATGCCATGATCAACGACGATATCGATCGACTCCTTCGTGAAGTCATCGACGATGGTCAAGCACTTCAAGCGGCGGCCATTGGAGAGCGCATCCATGACGAAATCGATTGACCAGACCTCGTTCGGCGCGCTCGGCAAACTCAGTTGCTCGCGTTCAATCATCACCCCGTGGCGTCGGCGGCGGCGTCGCACCGCCAGTCCCGCCTCACGCTAGAGGCGATACACCCGCTTATGGTTCGCGTGAATGCCTTCGCGCTCCACCAGCGCATGCAGTCGGCGGTAGCCGAACCGACGGCGTTCATGGGCCAGTTCGACCAAGCGCGCCGTCAACGCTTCATTCTCGGCATCTGGCTTCGCGTCGTAATGCAGCACACTGCGAGAAAGCCCGACAAGCCGGCAGGCGCGGCGTTCGGAGATATTGACCTTCTCCCGAATCGCCACCACTGCTTCGCGTTTGGCTTGTGGGCTCAGGGCTTTCCCTTCACGAATACCTTGAAGGCTTCCATGTCGAGCATCGCTTCAGCCAGCAGTTTCTTGAGCCGCGCGTTCTCGCTCTCCAGGTCCTTGAGTCGACGGGCTTCCGATATCTCCATGCCGCCGAACTTCTCACGCCAGGTATAGAACGACGCGTCACTAAACCCGTGTTTCTGCACAGCTCCTTGACCGGCAGGCCGGCCGCGGCTTCCTTCAGAAAGCCGATGATTTGCTCTTCCGTAAAGCGCTTCTTCATGCTCGTCTTCTCCGAAAATGAACTTTACTAGGTTTCGGTTGGCCCTGTTTGTTGGGGGGCAGGTCAATCCGACCGCCGACCAATCTATGCGGATTGCATGTCGCCCGCATCGAAATGACGAGCAGGAGAAGTTCGCGGTCGAGAAATTGGGGTGAAGCAAACGGCTCGCGCATGACGGCGGCACGCTATGCGAAACTGACGCGCAAGCGCGGTATGCCGCAAAGCCGTGACGAGACCGAGCCCGGCTCTCTACCGGCATCAATACTTGCCAAGGTGGCGGCCTGATTTCTCCTCACCCGAGCTCGTCGAGCCGGAACCGTTCTCTCCTGATCTCATATGCCTCGCAATCAAGCCGAGGTTAGGGAAGCAACTCCAGAGCTGCACTCCATCCCTGAATCGTTTCATCGAACTTCGACGCATCACACAAGACATTGCCCTGCTCCGAGAGAGCATCTAACTCATCTTGGATTTTCTTGGGAAGTCTGACCATCTTTATTCTCTTCCTGTCGATACACGCTTCGCGAATTCGAGACACTTCTTATCCTCACCGGAAAATGGCCTATTTCCAAATTGCTCATACAGCGGCACAAAGAACTCCGCAGATTTATCTAGATCACTGGCTTCGAAATACACCGTTCCGCTGAGAAATCCGATTATCAGATCCGGGCCGGTTCCGAAACCGTACGCCCTCCTCACTTCCGCCAACCAGTGAACAGCCTTATCAAACTGCTCAGTATCTCGATAAAAAACGACGAATCCGCATGCCATCGACTGCGCGAGGTCGTATTGCTCTCTAGGCTCGGGCAAAATCTCCCACGCTTTTATGAAACTTACCTCAGCGTCAGCAATTTCACCCTTCTTCCATGCCTCCCGACCAGCGGCGCCGTAAGCGTATATGTCTTTGATCAAGTTTTCCGAGAGTTCCATGACCCCAACCTTACGAAACGACGCACAACCTCAATGTCACCGGGGACGAGAATTCTCGAATAGCCTCATGTGACGGACTGCATCAATCCAATAGGTCGAACTCTTCATCGACGTTAGGCTTTTACGTCTCAATTGATAAGCCACAGAGCCCAATATACCACCGCGACCTATGCTGGTGGAGTGCCGAGATGTCCCACTCACTCCTCCTCTAAGCCACTCAAATCCACTGGCTTAGGATTTACCTGCGCATCCACGGCCCGGCGCAAGGTTCCCTGCTTTCTACGAAGCGCGTACGCTCGCATCACCGATAGCGGTGCAAATTCGAGCCCATCTATTGGTACATGCCCGACTATGACAGGAGTATTGAAATTTATACTCTTCTCATCATCAAGTGGCAGAGTCCATTTCCCACCGTAGTTTTCCCTAACAATTTCACCAAGAAATCGAGCGAAAGTAATAACAAGCCTCGACACATAATCCTTGTCCTTCCCATCAGACAGGAGATCAAATAACTTCTCCAACTTCGACAAGTCGTCCAGCGCAACGTCCAATTCAATACCATGCTCCTCCGCCTTCCCAGACAACCAATCCAACTGGTCATCCATGTCAATCAGGAAATTATCAAACTCTTCTTCAGCCGATTTTCTATCGAAAGCCATTTCATACTTCCCTTAAGGAATTTTAGGACCAATATGCGCATCTACATCCGCCTTACCTAAAGCATCGAGATATGGCTTTGACGCACCTTGCTCAAGAATGTGCTCGACCTGCCACCCTTGCTTGACCAGCTCCCCATCCTTCTGAATTGCCAAGATGTTTTCCTTCGTCAAGCTTACCGGTCCTGTTTTGAGTTGCCCGACATACATTTCGTCTGCCTTCAGAATATCAATCTGACGATTGGTAAGAGGCGTCTTAAGTGTGCCTTCAGAGGCATTCATGGCATCACGATATGCAGATTCACGCGCAGCGCCAAATTCGTAGTTGCGCATATTCATGTCATATTGCTTGCTCCAGGCCTCGTAGTCTTTCTTCCCACCTCGTGCTTTATATCTTTCCCACCTTGATGCCTTATGTTCGGGCGTGCCGGGCTTTAGCTTCTCCTTGACAGGCTTGAGCACTTTAGCACCATGAACCGCACCGAGTTTTGTGGAGGCTCCAACTCTTGAGAGAATGGAGCCATGAACAAGAAGCCAAGCAAGTTTTCCCCGGAAGTCCGAGAGCGTGCAGTGCGCCTGGTACGCGAGCAGCGTAGCGAGCACCCGTTGATGTGGGCGGCAGTCGAATCGATTGCGCCGATGATCGGCTGCACGCCGCAGACGCTATTGGATTGGGTTAAGCGCGACGGGGTCGACCGTGGAGAGCGCGATGGCGTAAGTACGGCCGAGCGTGAACGCATCAAAGCCTTGGAGCGCGAGGTCAAGGAACTGCGCCGGACCAACGAGATTCTCAAACTGGCGAGCGCATTTTTCGCCCAGGCGGAGCTCGACCGCCGTTTCAAGTCCTGAAGGCCTTCATTGATCAGCATCGCGACACCTTCGGGGTCGAGCCGATCTGCAAGGTCTTGCGGATTGCCCCGTCGGGCTACCGACGCCATGCAGCACAACTTCGCGATCCGTCGAAACGCTGCGCCCGCGCGAAACGCGATGAGCTTTTGCAACTGGAGATCAAGCGTGTCTGGCAGGCCAACATGCAGGTCTACGGCGTGCCGAAGGTCTGCAAGCAGATGAACCGGGAAGGCATTGCGGTGGCACGCTGCACGGTCGGACGGTTGATGAAGCTGCAGGGCTTGCGTGGCGCAGTTCGCGGTAAGCGTGTTCGCACGACGACTCCCGATGTGAGCGCGCCGCGCCCGCTGGACCGAGTCAATCGGCAGTTCAAGGCTGACCGACCGAATCAGCTCTGGGTGTCGGATTTTACGTATGTCTCGACATGGCAAGGCTGGCTGTACGTGGCATTCGTGATCGACGTGTTCGCCCGCCGTATTGTTGGCTGGCGCGTCAGCTCGTCGATGACCACGGACTTTGTTCTGGATGCACTTGAACAAGCGCTGTACGCCCGCCAACCGGGCGAGGACGGGACTTTGATACACCACTCCGATAGAGGGGCCCAATACGTCAGCATTCGCTACAGCGAACGGCTGGCTGAGGCCGGCATCGAGCCGTCGGTCGGCAGCCGGGGCGACAGCTACGACAATGCGCTAGCCGAAACGATCAACGGCCTGTACAAGACGGAACTGATTCATCGGCGCGCCCCTTGGAAAACGAGGGAATCCGTCGAACTGGCTACGCTGGAATGGGTCGCCTGGTACAACCACCATCGGCTGATGGAACCGCTCGGCTATATCCCGCCTGCTGAAGCTGAGGCAAACTACTACAGGCAACTCAGAAATGCCGCTGACGTGTCCGCATTAACTTAAACAAACCAGCCTCCACGATTCCCGGTGCGGTTCAATTCTCTTGTCCGCCCGGGGCCATTGAGCGCATCAAAGAAGCTCTGTCGCGATGCCTCAAACTCTTCGAGCTGATATTACGCATCACCAATCGATGCGGAGAGCCACGTGTACGCTTTCCAATCAATCCGAGGTTCGAGAAGCAACTCGTGAGCTGCACCCCATCGCTGAATCGCTTCATCGAACTTCGATGCATCACACAAGACATTACCTGCTCCGAGAGAGCATCTAACTCATCTTGGATTTTCTTGGGAAGCTTGGTCATCTTTATTTGTTTCCCTTGAATGCACGCTTCGCGAATTCAAGATACTTCTTATCCTCACCGGTAAACGGTCTACTTCCAAAGTGTTCATACAGCGGCACAAAAAATTCCGCGGATTTATCCAGCTCACCGGCTTCGAAATACACTGTTCCGCTGAGGAATCCGATTGTCAGATCCGGGCCGGCTCCAGAACCGTATGCCTTCTTCACTTCTTCCAACCAGTGAACAGCCTTATCAAACTGTTTAGTATCGCGATAAAAAACCACGAATCCGCGTGCCATCGATTGCGCGAGATCATATTGTTCTCTAGGCTCCGGCAAAACCTCCCACGCTCTTATGAAACGTGCCTCAGCGTCAGCAATTTCCCCCTTCCTCCACGCCTCCCGACCAGCGGCGCCGTAAGCGTATATGTCTTTGATCAGATCTTCCGAGAGCTTCATGACTTCAACCTTACGCAACGACGCACAATCTCGATGTCACAGACAAGAACCCTCGAATGACCTCCCGTCATAGATCGCATTAATTCAATATACGTCCATGATCAATTCTTCCGAGAGCCCCTAGGTCGACGATACTCAAACCTGCCCAGACTTCAGGGACCATTGTGAGGATTTTCGAATACTTCCCACTGTGCCCCGTCGTATCGGGCCAGCCTTCGAGACGCTAACACCCATAAAACACCGTCCTTCGCCTCCACGGTCGAAACGCCGTCCAAGGAAAACTTGTCGCTAACCATCAACCTTTGTGGTCCATTTTCATCGAACTCATAGATGCCGTCGCCGGCACCGATGAAGAGCCGATCGTTAAGCCACGCCAACGAATAAAAGTCCGTACTGAGGCTCTTCCGGGCCACCGCACTAAAACCGGTCTGAAAGTTGCCTTTTAGCAAAGTCCCTTTGCTTCCGGCCACCCAAACGCTATCGGCCGAGACTGGCATGACACAATTGAGATGAGCTGCTGTTGCTTTTGGCAATTTTGTCCAGCTCGTGCCGTCAAAAAATGCCATGTATCCATCATTACCGACGACATAGATAGATTTCTCATCGAGACCGTTGATATCGATGAGACCGATCGTTTCGTCGGCGGATTTGGTCAATGCCGCAAGTAACTCGCTCGGATCTTCAATGCTACCAATGTCAACTTTCTTCTGGAGAAGCTGGGCATCAACATGTGCCCAGCCCGCTGAGTCGCGCTTATAGACTTGGCCACCATATCCACAAACATAAAGGTGACCATCAATTTCTCGAATACGCGTAACGTATCCGTAGTTGGGTGACACCGGTTCTAGGCCAGCATCCGCGATTTTCTCGATTACCGAACCATCCCGACTGTAACTTTCGACGTCCCCCTGCTCACTCAGTGCATAGATCTTGCGAACACTATTGGGAGCGGGATTTGGGTAGCAGGTTGACACGACACGCCACGCAGGAAGGTCATGGTAGAACCATTTGTCGGCCGTTTGATGTTGATAAAACACCATCCGCGAAACAGGAGTGTCTTCCGTAGCCTCCAACTCGTCCAAAGTGCTGGACAGATAGAACATGTCTCGATTAATCGCGCAACCAGTGCCGAATGTCAGCTTCGTTTTTTGCTTCGCCATAAAAATCTTCCTCAGAAGTCGCCTGCCCCAGTCTTCATCTGCTCGGCAAAATCCTTCAATTCCATACCCTTAGTTAAGCCCCCCGTCGGATCGGCACGGACCTTGAAGTCCGGCCCCATGCCCTTCGATTGATGGTACGCCCGAAGCTCAGCCATAATTAAAGCTGGATTACATTTTGTTACCGCTGCGACCGATGCTGCTCCTGCCGCCTCTAGTTTCCAGAGTTCAGTCGTACCCGGCGGATTGCCCTTCAAGCCCAATGCCAACTCCGCTGCATCGTACAATGCGTGCGCCTTACCATGCTCGGTTGTCGGTGTACGATCCTTGCCCTCTAAACAGATCACCAAACCATCGCCTTCTGAAATGCCTCCAGGAATCTGACGACGCTCAGATCCTCTGCGCGCCCCCGGTAAGCGAAAAGCTCGGTCTGCCACGACATGATGTCCGGTCTTTCCTTCCGCTTTGCAGGTATCTGGCTGGTAGGGACGAAGATTGCAGCGACCCTTACCCTTGACCTTGCCGCCGTCTTTTCCGCCATTCGAAGCGGCTTCCTTCTCCGCCTTCTCCGCGGCTTCCTTCTCGGCCTTTTTAGCGGCTTGCTCTGCGGCCTGTTTAGCTTCCTGCTCTGCCAATTGCTTGGCCTCTTTCTCGGCGAGTACTTTCGCTTCTTGCTTCGCTAGTTGCTCCGCAGCTTCCTTGGCCCCCAGCTTTGCTACGCCCTTTGCCCCGTACTTGACAGCTTTTCCGGCCGTACCTAAGCCGGGCACAAGGTCCGCAATGACTGAGCCACCGGAAATAGCCGCCTCCGCAGTGTTGCCTTCGGCCGCGTAAATCAAACCGTTCGCACCGTCGAATATGGCGCCAACTTCCGGGATGGCCCCAAGGACATCCAGTCCGGTGTGAACGTATCCCACTGCCTGACTGAACCATCCCGCTTCCGCCGCTGTTTCAGCCACGACAGGTGGATTGGCCGCCGACGCCGCAACACGCGACATGGCCGTTTGTCCGTAGAGCCTACCGACGGTGTTCCCTTGATCGCTCACGATATGCCCCGCGCCTTATTTTCGGCTCATCTGTTCTCGAACCTTCGCCGGCGGGTCGGGCGGAAACTTCGCCCCCTTCGCAATCATCAGCGCGCGCAGACGCTCGAATTTTTCCAAGCGCTCCTTGCCCTCGGGCGACAACCCTGGTGCGGGAGGCGTCTGTGCCGTTCTGACCGGTTGCCCATCCTTATCCAACGAGATGTCGGTGACCGTGGCCTGCTTGGCCTCTGGTTGCAGTGCGTCGATGTCTTTCTGCACGGAGTAGGCCACGCTCACGCCGTTCGTCGTATGGGCGTTGACATCGGCACCATGCTCAACGAGAAAAATCGCAATGTCCGGCTTGGCGACGTCGAGCGCGGAATCCAGTGCGGTCCCGCCAATGCTGTCGCGATGATTGATGTTTGCGTGATGTTCGACTAGCAGTTTTACTCGTTCCATCGCGCCGTTGCCTTCCATCGCCCGCTGCAACAGACTCGTGCCATCGCTATCGACCGTATCCGGCGACAAGCCCCCATCGAGCATGGCCTTCAGGTAGCGAGTGTCTTCATTGGTGATCGCGAAGTACATCGCGCTGCCCAGCCCCTCCACAATTTGAGCGTCCGGCTTTGAGCCATGCGCGATCAGTTCGCTGATCGCGGGGAAATTCTTGGTCGAGATGGCAAACCAAAGCAACGTCATCTCTTGTCGCCCAGGCTTGTTCACGTCGATCCCGGACAACGCCGATTTCAGTTGAGCAACGTCGCCATCGCTGATCGCCTTGGCAGCAGACAGATAGCTGCCGTCAAAATACTTGCTGGGTGAGTTCGCGCTCATATTGCATCCACTTACGATGATTGTTAGTGCAGAGACAGCGGCCAGAGCCATCCGCCGCCACCGCGCGGGGTGCCTCACGCTTCGGGCCGGCGAAGTTGTCGTCTTGGTCCTCAAGGACGCGTCTCCTGAACGATCGTCGCCTGATCGGCTGTTTTTTGTGCTTCGATGCCATCGATGACCTGATTCATGCCATGGCGTGCGACCGCACCACCCGTTCCCGGAAGGATGTGCGGTGTGCCTACAGCTGTAGGCATCATGCCGTGACTGCCTTCCTGAACCTTCGTCAGGATCTCCCCTTCCACGCGGTACGCCTGAATATCGGATGCCACCGGTGTCCCGCCATAGCGCGCTACCGTCGCCGGATTGAGGCCAGCTGCGTTGAACGTGGTCGCAGCCAAGCCACTTGCGCGCGATGCGGCAGAACCCATGCCGCCGCCGAGCGAATGCCCCACAATATCCACATCGGTTCCACTCTTCTCAAGCGCTCGCCCGATCTTGACTGCACGATCGTAATAGGCCGAGTTCTTATTGGCCCCTTGAGCGATGTTATTGGCCCAGTCGGACCACTTGTACTTGTCTGTTCCCTGAAAAACCACCTGCGTCTTGAGATCGTTTCCGAAAACTGCAGGATCGGGCTCGTAGACCTGCGCACGAAAGTTTGTCCCCGGTATCGAAAAATCGTTGGGCTTCAACTTGAACTGAGCCAGTTTCGCAGGGTCGCTGCTGACGTTCGTCCATCCCTCTGGCGCCGCCTGCTCCGGGTGGTAAACGTTCTCAGCCAAGCGCGCCTTTTCGACGGCCGTATTGTTTTGCTCGAAGCGATTTGCCGCCGCTTCGAGTTTGCTCCGCTCCGGTCCCGGCGGCATCGAAGCAGCTTTCTCCCGTGCCTCGGCAATCTGGGCCTTCCGACCACGCCAACGGGCAGCCTTTGCTTCCTTCCCGACGTAATTGCCGTTCATCCAGAACTGATCGCTGTGACGCACGACCATCTTGCTCTCGACCCGGACGGTCTTGCTATGGTCGATAGGCCAGCACTTGGCGCCAACGGTTCCGCTTTCGACTCCATGTGCCACACCGGCCTGATCGCCGATCGTATCCGGCGCGAAACTCGAATCGAACCGCACGATCGGATTGCCGTTCGCAAAGACCGTCTTCGACGTCATCTGACTCTCGCCGAGGCTCGCCGTGACAGGATAAGGTACGGGCGGCGTGCTACTCCCCATGGGGGTTTTGCATACGTCCGGCATCATCGACACGATGGTCCACTGGCCATCCTTGCGAGCCATTACGTTGTCTGCCACGCGTCCTCCGGTTCGCTGGTTGTTTTCGGGACAGCCATTCGCAGCAGAGGCGCATGCCGATCCAGTTCGAAACGCGCCTCGCACACGCGCACCGCCGGCTGCAACGGAAAAACCGCCCGCCATGTAGCCGATACGCGCATTTCTTCCGTATCGATCAAAAGTGTGTCGAGCTTCATCTCGAGTGGCACGATTTCCCCGCTCTTGAAGCGAAGCGCCACAAGGGCGCGATGCCCCGGAAGCCTCGCACGCAAAAAGCCTGCATGCGTGTGCTCCGGCAGCGCGAGATTGGCAAGCTCGAAGGCGAGTCCCGGCGTAGGCCATTCGATCTGCTGATCTGCCGGCGCACCATTCCAATAGTGGAAGTCATGATCCACTGGATGGTACGGCCATCGTGTCTTATGCCAGGTCTCGTCGTAAGTCCCGGCAAACTGCAAACGGGGTGTCCAGGCGCGACCGACAACACCCAATCCGACAGGCGTCGTCGCATAGCGGGCTACGACCTCTTTCATCTGCTTGGCATCCAGCCCCGAAGCGGAGTGCTCGGCAACGTCGAGACTGGTTATCGGAATGTCCCATGCTTCTATCTGCGGCGCCAGAATTTCGGCAATCTTCGGCAACGGTCCTGGAATCGATGATGCACACAACGAAGCGACGACCGACTTATGGGTCGCCCGATCGAGGAAGCGCTTCTCGACCCAACCACGGCCCAGCGGGTTGGTGAAGCAGACTTCGTTCAATTCAAGATCCGCGCTCGTCCCCTTTGCGCTCTGCGCAAGGGCGACGCGGCTCGTGCCGCCGTATGCCTGCTCCCAGCGCACCGGAACAGCTCGTGTCGGTTCAGGTTCACCGAGCTTCCACCCGCGCCAGCCCTTCGTAAATGAGCGCGGTCCCGTGACGCGCAGTCCTTTGTCGATGACCATCGTCCCGGCGTCGAATACGCGTACGCGAGCGGGCCACGATGCCGCAGGCGTGCCATGCGGGGCGTGTGCTGTCGCTCGAACCAGGACATCACACTTCGGTTTGAACGGCGCGAGATCGCTTTCCCATTTCACGCTGCTCTTACCCGTTTCGCCTTCGTATTCGTCTGCCATCGCCAACGGGACGGCATTGTCCCCGCTCAGCAGCACGCACTGATGCGTATCGCCATCGGTGTCGAGCGACTGCGTCGGCTCAAGCCGATATGCTGCCTTGAGCGCCACCACGTGGATTTCGTTGCCCGGCACGTCGACGGCATTGAACGCCATCGCATGCAAGGGCGTGAGGTTACGGAACTCCATCGTCGTAGCACTTAGTTCAGATCGACGGTCTTGCCGTCGACCTTCACCGCGTCGGAACCGAGAATGTCGATGCTCGTCCCGCTAATCGTGACGTGTCCGCTGCTTTCGAGAACGATCGACGCTTTACCGGTTCGCAGCTCGATGCGATCGCCGGCAGTAACCGTATAGGTCTTGCCCACCATCGTGGTTTTCGACAGCCCCACCTCCTCGGCGCTGGCGAGCCCGGCCGCAGTGTTGATCGCGCCCGCTACCGTCACCGTATACGCGCCGCCCACGGTCAGTGCTTTCGCAAGTCCGACCGTCTCCGTCGACGTCAGTGCAATCAGGAGATTCTCCATCCCTTGGATGGTCTCGTTCCGATTGCCACCGACCGTCAGCGTCTCGTTGTTGCCAACAGTCTCGGTCCGATCCACCCCAACGTGAATCGTCTCGTTGTTGTCGACCATTTCCGTACGATCGTGGCCGACGTGCACAGTCTCATCGTGATCGATATTCTTGGTGCGATCGTTGCCAACCCAATGCGATTCATTGTGCTCGACCTCGATGCGCTGGTCCTTCTCGGCGTGTAGCCAGACCTCTTCCTCACCCTTCTTGTCCTCGAAGCGAATCGCATTGGCCGTGTTGACGTTACCGGTCTTGATCGAACGCGTCAGAATCCCGCTCTGTGTCGCGTTGGCTGGCAACGCCCACGGCGGCATGTTCTGCGAGTTGTAAACGCGCGACGTCACGAGGGGACGGTCCGGATTTCCGTCCAGGAAGCTCACGACCACCTCATCCCCGATTCGCGGGATCTGAATCATCCCGAAACCGCTACCCGCCCACGGCTGACTCACGCGCACCCAGCAGGAACTCCCTTGGTCGCGTTTGCCGAGACGATCCCAGTGGAACTGCACCTTCACCCGGCCGAGGCTATCCGTATAAATCTCTTCGCCTTTCGGACCTACGACGATCGCCGTCTGCGGCCCGACGATTGTCGGACGCTCCCCTTCGAATGCCGGACGGTACGGAATTTTCTTGCGAATGCAG
Organism: Burkholderia sp. AU45388; assembly: GCF_030481585.1. NCBI lineage: Bacteria > Pseudomonadati > Pseudomonadota > Betaproteobacteria > Burkholderiales > Burkholderiaceae > Burkholderia > Burkholderia sp. AU45388. Next base: position 20,072 of record NZ_JAUJPV010000017.1, read on the forward strand.
GTGAAGCTGCACGAATACGCCGAACTCCCCTCACCGGGCTCATAGTTGTTCGTGCCGGTGTGTGACACAGTCAGCAACAGGAATTGCCGGTCTTCCTGTTTGGTACTGGCGTGATCGTAGTGGTCGTCCAGCTCGAAGTATCGGCACGGCATCATCCGCCGACCCGTCGTCACCCCGACGAACGTCTTGCTGTGTGCAGCCAGCGCTTCCGTCCGGAAGCGCGCGAGCTCTTCACCCCGATCGCTGTCAGCGAAGCCATGCTCGCCGAGGTAGTCGTAGATCTCGTAGGACGGGACATCGCCTTGATTGACCTCCGTTCCACCCGACACGAATCGCCGAGCATGAGGAATCTTGTAGTCGAAAGTTTTCAGTCCGACCGTGTCCGGTGCAAGCTGACGCTGTGCTTGAAATGACGTGATGACGGCGAGATTGTCCATCGCCTCGCTCTGGTTGTATTGCAGCGATGGACTGCGCCCGTCGATCGGCTTCGCGGTCACCGAGTTATCGGCAATGATCAGCTTGTGCCCATCCTTCGCATGCTCGAAGTAATAGAACAAGCCATCCTCTCGCATCAGCCGTTCGACGAAAGCAAGATCCGTCTCACGGTACTGCGTGCAATAGCTGCGATTCTGCGTTCCTTTCGAGAGCCGGAACTCAAACGACGCGAGCTTGCCGTACTCACGAAACACGCGCGCGAGAATCGCCTCTGTATTCTCTTCCTGAAAGATCCGAATGTCCTGCCGGCGAGAGAGCATCCAGAGCCACGGAAGGATCGTTGCGCTGTACATCGCAAAACCGCCATCGGTATCCAGATGCGAAAACGCTGCGACGTATCCGTGGAAGTAACGCTCTTCGGAGCTGGCGAGTGCATCGGTCAACTGCAACGTGATTGTCACAGGTTGGCCGATCAGCTTCTTCAGCTCGATATTCTTGTCTTGCGACGCTAGCCGGACACGCATCTCAAAATTCTGAGATAACCCCTCGGTACAATGGAAATCGACGAGTACGAGATCCGATCGCCCTTTCAAAGGCGTTTCAATCGTAAACAGGCGATTGCTCTGGAGCTGGAAGAAGCTCGCAATTTCGGACATTTGCATATGTAGCCTCGGAATCTCTCAGCAGAGGGGCAGTTTTTTGTCGGCGCGGCCATTCTAATATGTCTGCGCGCCATTTGGACTAGATGTCGGCTCCGGAAAACGGGGACCGATTATCGCGGATTATTGAATATTTGCGGCGAATGGACCACCTGCTGTCACATTACGAACGTGAAGTCGGACTGCTTGCACGCAGTCTGGCGGACTTTGCTCGACGCTTTCCGAAGATTGCAGCACGCCTCGGCATGTCTGGCGGCCACGTCGAAGATCCGCACGTCGACCGGATGGTACAGACGTTCGCGCTGCTGGCCGCTCGTGTCGATGCGAAGCTTGATGATGATTACCCGCAATTCACCGAGGCACTTCTCGAAATTGCCTATCCTCAGTATCTGCGCACGGTCCCGTCATGCGCGGTTGCCTCGTTCGACCCATCGGTTCTGTTCGGTCAGCTTACCGAACCGCTGACGATAGAGCGCGGCACGATGCTGGACGCCAATGCCGCACCGTGTCGCTTCCGCACCGTCTACGACGTCACGTTGTCGCCATTACGTATTCACTCGGCTCGCTATTCACCAGCGACGCTTGCGCCAGCAGCGGCGCGCATTCCGGCAGAAGTGACGGGGATCATTTCGATTACCTTTACAAGCGAATCCGCGTCGCAAGCATTCGATGACGCCATTCCGTCCGCCCCAGTGCGGGTACATCTGTCCGGAGAGCGGCCGCTCGTCGCCGCGCTTTCCGATACGCTGTTGCTCCGTGCATCGGCCGCCTACGTTGAGGTGGACGAAAGCGGACGCTGGACCCGCTTGTCGAAAGTCCCCGTTGAGGCGGCCGGCTTTGCCGAAGGCGAGCGATTGTTGCCGAACGAAGACGATACAAGCGCACAATCGTTCAGGCATTTGATCGAGTATTTTGCCTTTCCCGAGAAGTTTGATTTCGTCGACATCGACCTGGGTCGAATGCGTCGCGCCGCGCGCGCCGAAGCAGCTCGACGGCTGACGCTTCACATCGCCGTGCAGGGCACCGGCCATGATTCCGGCGCCGCTCAGATCCTGGCAACGCTGAACATCAGCACGTTTCGATTGTTTTGCACACCGGTCGTCAACCTGTTCGAACGCGCGGCAACGCCTATCCAGCTAACCCGTCACGATGCCACCTATCCGATCACGCCGACCCCGTTGGCAACCGGCATTCCGCTGAGCGTCTACTCGGTTGAAGCCGTGTATCTGGGCGAGCGTACGAAGTCGGGCGAAGACAAGGCCGCCATCGCTTCACACGCGGCACCGCGCACGCAGGTGTGGCCGTATCGTGCATTCAGTCACGCGCGGCCCATGGATTCGTCCGCCATCTATTGGCTGGCCTACCGAGATCCGGAAGCCATGCTGGACGGCGCGCTGGCGGAATCGCAACTGGCGTTGGTCGACTTAAAGGGTCAAACCGCTCATCCGCGACACCCTCAGGTCGATGTCGATGTCCTGGCCACCAACGGAGCAATGCCGTCCCGGTTGCCGATCGGTGCGCCGGATAGCGATCTTCTGTACGAGGGTTCGGCATTGGCGTGCCCGATCACGCTGCTCTCCCGCCCCACCTTGCCGGCTGCCCTGCCGCGTGGCGGTGCGCTTTGGCGCGTCCTGTCGGCACTGGCGCCGCATCCGCTCGACCTGACGCGGACGGGCCTACCCGCGCTGAAGGCGTTTCTCCGTTTCCATGCTCCGCACTCCAGCGTGGTTGCCCAACGTTGCATTGACGCGATCGCATCCCTCGACTACAAACCGGCGATCAGGTGGATGTCTCTCGACAATCACTTCCCGTCATTTGTTCGCGGTGTGGAGATCCTGCTTTCGTTCTCCGAGGCTGCGACACGAGATGTCAGCCTGCATCGGTTCTCGGCTGTCATGGACCGGTTCTTCGGCCCGTACGCTCAGTCAAACAGCTACGTCCAACTCGTCGTGTTATCGGCCGAGAGCGGCAAGGAGCTTTTGCGGTGCGCTCCACGCCCTGGAACACAACCGCTGATATAGGTCAGTGGACGTAACCAGCCAGAATTCCGGCCCCGCCGCCGAAGCCCTTACCGTCCGCGTTCAGCCCCGCATTGACACCCGCCATGATCAAGAGCGCCTTTGCCTGTTGCATCACCCACTCGAACAGCATCGGGTTGATCGTAAGCTGGCTTAGCGCGAGCGACAGCAATGCCGGGTTGATACCAAGCAACATGACCGAACCACCACCGCCAGCCAACAGAATTTCAGCACTTCCGTCAAGATAAACGGCGCCTCCCTGAAAGTCGGAATGCTCAAGCTCCGTCCCGGAGAAGGCCGATGTCATGTAGATCCAGCCGATGCTGGGAAACGCCTCCGCCGAACCACTTCCGCCCACAGATTTCCCCTTGATCGCGAACTTCGGCAACCGAACCTTCGGAATCTTGACGCCGACGCCCAAACCTACACCAAGGCCACCGTACCAGAATCGCTGAAACTGTCCCGCCGGATTCTTCAATAAAATTTCACCGCCCGAGCCCATAACGAATTCGATGCTCGCACCGAACGTCGAGCCAGTCTGGTACTCCCATTGACTACGTCGCAAGAAAGACATGGACTTATTCCAGAAGGTCAAGGCCGAGGGAAACTGAAGAAACCACCTAACACCGCACTCACACCAAAGAAACCCAGGAAGATCGGTACGGTCCAGATCGCCAAAGTCCGATCCAAGGTTGCAGATGTCTTCGGCGAAGATGCCAGATAGCGCACTTGCACCGCGTCACCGACTTTCATACCGAACACGAGACCGCCTTGAGCATATGAGACATGCTCGCCGGTGGAGGTCACGAATGCAATTTCCGGATGACTACCGCCGGCATTTAACGCAACGACCTGCCCATTCGCAACCTCAGCGTTCTTGAGAAAGACATGCGTATCAACAATCGAATAGGCCATACCTGCGAGTAAGGCCAAACCAAGCAGGCAGAAAAATACTGCTTTCATTGCATCGGCTGACTTCGTCATGTTCGTTTATTTACCTCGATTCGTGGCTGACGCCTCATCTACCCGGATGACGGATCTTACAACCTGAGTCTATCGGGACACACGACCGACGTGTCCGGCAAAAATGACTTTGTCCACTCCCATGTCATGTCCGCAACGGCAAATTCATGATCCCGCACGCGATCGCGACTACGCCCATGGAGGCAAAAACTATCGTTGAATCCCAGATCGCGGCGAAAACGTTCATTGTTGCACTGCCATCAGGATCGTCGGCCTGGTATCGCACTTCGACTCGCTGGCCCAGCTCCACTTTAGTGACAATCCCGCCTTGCGGATACGAAATATGCTGTCCTGCCTTGGTGGTGAATTGAATCTCGGGATGGTATCCGCCAACATTGAGCTTAACGACGAGGCCTGGCACCACAATCGATGTTCGAAGAAATGCTCTAGTCGACTGTGCGCTGATTGCAGCAGCAACAAGAAGGCCAACCCCAATCACAATGGCGCTGATGCCCTTAAACATGACGCCCTCGTTTACATTCCTGACGATTATTCGGGTGTTTCATGCTGATCGTGTCAGCCAGCCAAATTCTAAAACACCCTCTACTGACCGCTCGACTGCCCACCGGGCGCGCTATCAGACCTTAGTCGGTAAATGGCGGCGCTTACGAATGGTCTTTGGATTCGTAGTCATCTCCGCGCGGGCACACACTCGACACCAGTGACCATTTATGGATGGTATTCGGTGTCGCAAGGCATTCCCATTCGGACCTCGTGCTGAAACTCACATAGTCCGTCGAGATGGATTGACCGCAGCGCTTCCTTGCGATTCTGCGCATCGGCTTGTGCACTAACTTCCAGCCATCGTACGCACATACATGACGCCACCTTCAGGCAACGATTACTCCCGGCACTGCCGACCAGCGATGGCCATGTACGCATGCTCGTTCAAGTTTCGTCGCGGCGTTCTTGGCAAGAGAGGCACCGTGTATCATGTGCTTTTGCTAAGCGACGCATATCGGAGACGTCATATACGTCACCCTTGTTCTGGCATCTCGGGCGCCACGATTCTCGAAAGAGCTTTGTTCCCTCGACATGCCATGCGTGACTATGCCCGCAACGAATCCAGTGATACTGGCGAAATGCCTACATGGCCCCTACATGGAAATTAACGCACCGGAAGATTGGCCGTCACGGCAGGCGCAAACCTTCGATTTGACTGGCCCGCCCTACACGATTCGAACGTGTGACCTACGGCTTAGAAGGCCGTTGCTCTATCCAACTGAGCTAAGGGCGGTCGGGGAGAAAAGACACGGCGTGACGCGGACCGCATTCGGCACGGGCTTTTGAATCACGAAGCAGCAGCACCGCCCACTGCCCCACGACACCTCAAACCCCCGAAACAAAACGGGCCCGGCATGAAGCCGAGCCCGAAATTATACCCGATCATCGCACCAGATCACGCGAGACCGGCGCCCACGGCATCAAACCGGCTGCGGATGCAGCATGAACCAGCCGAGACAGAACACGCCGGCGATCACGCAATACACGCCGAACGACGCGAGCCGGCCGCGCCCTTCGAAATAGCGCATCAGGAACCGCACGCTCAGATACGCGGCGATCGCCGTCAGCACGCCGCCGAGCAGCGCATCGGCGAGCTGGTCGCGCGCATGGAACAGCTTCGGCAATTCCAGCACGCCCGCGGCAAAGATGATCGGCGTGCCGAGCAGGAACGAGAATTCCGCCGCCTTCTCCGCCGTCAGGCCGGCCACGTTGCCGGCGATCATCGTCAGCCCGCTGCGCGAAAAGCCGGGAATCAGCGCGCCGATCTGCGCGAGGCCCACGAAGAACGCCTGCTTGAAAGTCATCTTCTCGGGCGGCTGATGCGCGCGGCTACGCTGGATGCGATCGCCGACCCACAGCAACACGCCGTTGACGATCAGCGCGACCGCGACGATCCGCAGATCGTGAAACACGCGCTCGATGCGCTTCTCGAGCAGCAGACCGACGATGCCGGTCGGGATCGTGCCGATGATCAGCGCCCACATCAGGTGCCCGTCGTCGTTCTTGCGGCCACCGAGCTGGGCGAAGAAGCCGCCGATCAGCGCGATCCAGCGCGCGCGGAAGTACCACAGCAGCGCCAGCGCGGTGCCCAGATGGAGCGCGACGAGGAATGGCAGCAGTTGCGGCGCGTGCTTGTCGATGTGCATGCCGAACAGCGCCGGAACGAGCAGCGTGTGGCCAAGGCTGCTGACGGGGAAGAGTTCGGTGACGCCCTGCAGGACGCTCAGGAATACCAGAAACCAGAGGCTCACGCGTCGGTCCTTTTAGTGAAGATTAAGCGGAAGGAAGGCGGACGACGCGATGCGCGTCCTGAAAAACGCGCCCCGATTATGCCGAGCCAGGATTACTGCGCCAAGGCATTTGGCAGGATATTGCGGCGATGCACACAAACACTTGCAATTTGTAAGCGAGCAGAAAGCAAAAAGCCCGCCATTTGCATGGCGGGCCTGTCGACTTCGGCAGGAATTGCCGTCAGCGGCCGAGCTGATAGAAAAATAATACCGTGCTGCCGGTAAACATGCCGAACAGTGCGATTCCCATTGCCATTGCCAGATCCATGGCCCCCTCCACGAAGTGTCATGACCCGGCAACATCACCGGTTTAGAGGCATTATCCCGACGGTTGACAGTGTTAAAAACTCGCAATTTCCCGAGAAGGGTTTTCCCCGAGCGGCCGCGGCCCGATAATGGAACGCACGTTGCTCCCCTCACCCGCCCAACCCGATTCGCCATGCCGATCTTCCAGCAACACGACATCCACGAACTTCACGCCGGCCCGTCGCTCGTCCGGGTCGCCCCGCAATTCGGCGGCCGCCTCCTGTCCTGGCACGTCGATGGCGAACCGCTGATCTTCTGGCCGGAAACCGCCGACTGGAGCAACCTCGCCCGCGTGCGCGGCGGCAATCCGCTGCTGTTCCCGTTCCTCGGCCGCCACCGCGTCGACGGCGAGATCGGCCGCTGGCGCGACGCGGCCGGCGTCGTCCGCGACCTGCCGATGCACGGTTTCGCGCGCGATCTGCCATTCGACGCGCACCCGTCGGCCGACGGCGCCGCGCTGTCGATGACGCTCGACGCGAACGATGCGCTGCGCGCGAGCTACCCGTTCGATTTCCGGTTCGAAACGACCTACCGGCTGGCCGACGCCCATACGCTCGACGTCGCGCTGACGACGACCAATCGCGGCGACACGCCGCTGCCCTATTACGCCGGCCACCATTTCTATTTCGCGCTGCCGCACGGCGAGCGGGCCGACACCGTCCTCGAGCTGCCGCCGACGCACCGTTGCCAACAGCGCGAGGACGGTTCGATCAGCCCGCCCGAACCGGGCCAGGCCCGTTATCGCCTCGACGATCCGGACATCCTCGATCGGTTCCATTGCCTCGACGGCCAGCCGTCCGCGCCGGTGCGCATCGTGATGCCGGGCCGCCGCCGCACGATCGACATCGCACTGGACATGCCGGGCTCGATTCCGTGGTACGCGGTCACGACGTGGACCGAAAAGCCGGATTCGGATTTCTATTGCGTCGAACCGTGGCTCGGCCTGCCCGATGCGATCCACAACGGCCGCGGGCTGCGCATGCTCGCGCCGGGCGCGACCGAAACGGCCACGCTTCGGATCCGCGTCGCGCCGCTCGCCGGCTGATTCGACACGCACCGAACCGGGGCGCGGAGCCGCACCTGCCACCGAAACTGCGGTGCGCGGGTCGAACCCGTTAAAATCTGACGTTTTGTGTTGCCTGCCGCGTCAAGCGCGGCGGGGTTTTGCGAGGTTCAATGTTCGGAACAACAACGAAGCGACTCTTCGCAGCCGCCTGCGCCGCCCTGCTCGTCGCGTGCGGCTCCGCGCCCGTCGGCCCCGGGTTCTATCGCGTCGAGCGTGGCGACACGCTGTACAAGATCGCGCGCGACAACCGCACGTCGGTACAGAACATCGTGCGCTGGAACCAGATGACGAACCCGGACGCGATCGAAGTCGGCCAGGTGCTGCGCATCGCACCGCCGCCCGGCACGACCACCGCGTCGAGGCCGTCGACCACCGGCACCGGCAGCGCGGGCCGCGCCCGCCCGGCACCGTCCGCGCCGGTCGAATCGGCCGTGAAGCCGGCCACGAGCATTGCGCTGATCTGGCCGGCGGCCGGCAACGTCGTGCGCACGTTCGACGGCTCGAAATCGAAGGGCATCGACATCGCGAATTCGCCGGGCACGCCGGTGGTCGCGGCCGCGCCGGGTGTCGTGGTCTACGCCGGTAACGGGCTGCGCGGCTACGGCAACCTGATCATCCTGAAGCACAACGCCGATTACCTGACGGCCTACGCGCACAACCGCGCGCTGCTGGTGAAGGAAGGCCAGTCGGTCACGCAAGGGCAATCGATCGCGGAAATGGGCAACAGCGACAGCGATCGCGTCGCGCTGCATTTCGAGCTGCGCTACGGCGGCCGCTCGATCGATCCGTCACGCTACCTGCCGGCACGCTGAGCGCGCGACAGACGGCACGCGACGCCGGCGCGCATCGCGTGCCGTCGCGTCGAAAACGGAAAAAGTCGAGTCAGCGCTTGCGCAGACGTCCGGTGAAACGGCCGGACAACGGATCGACGTGACGAGCAAACGCCACCAGCACCCCGATTCCAATCAGGCTGAACCCCGCAGCTATCAGAAGCAAATCCATGGTCACACCACTGTTTTGTCTTGATGTTATGCGTCATTGTCGAATCGTGCACTGAGCCTCACCTATTGGACGAGTCCGAACATTCCCTATCAGGAAACACCATTGTCGATTCGTCTACGTGAATTCCTGATGTAAGCCGTTCACCCGACGCCACGCTCGACACCCGGAGACCACGCGATGCTGCCCGCCGCCGATTGCTACGACCAGCTCCTCTCCCGCTTCCAGTGGGGCATTCCGGCGCGCTACAACATCGGCGTGGACGTGTGCGACAAATGGGCCGACGGCAGCGGACGCCTCGCGCTGATCCACGAAACGGCGCAAGGCGACGTTTTCCGCGTCACGTTCGACGACCTGAGGAATGCTTCTAACCGGCTCGCGAACAGCTTTGCGCGCGCCGGCCTGCGGCGCGGCGACCGGATCGCCATCTTTCTCGCGCAAGGCCCCGAAACGGCGATCGCCCACCTTGCCACGTACAAGTTCGGCGCGATCGCGGTGCCGCTCTTCACGCTGTTCGGCGTCGATGCGCTCGAGTACCGGCTCGCGAACAGCGAGGCCGCCGCGCTCGTCACGGACGCGGCCGGCTACGCGAAGATCGCGCCGCTGCGCGCGCAACTGCCGGCGCTGCATACCGTCTACTGCATCGGCGACGATGCGCCCGACGCGCCGGGCGTACTGCGCTACGACGCGGCGCTCGCCGCCGAAGCGCCGGATTTCGTGCCCGCGGATACGGCCGCCGACGATCCGGCCGTGATCATCTATACGTCCGGCACGACCGGCAAGCCGAAAGGCGCGCTGCATGCGCATCGCGTGCTGCTCGGCCACCTGCCGGGCGTCGAGATGTCGCAGCAGTGCTTCCCGCGCGACGCACGCCTGTTCTGGACACCGGCCGACTGGGCATGGATCGGCGGGCTGCTCGACGTGCTGCTGCCGTCATGGCATCACGGCGTGCCGGTGCTCGCGCGCCGCTTCGAGAAATTCGACGGCGACGCGGCGTTCGCGCTGATGGCGCGGCACGGCGTCACCCACGCGTTCCTGCCGCCCACCGCGCTGAAGCTGATGCGCGCCGTCGCGGCGCCGCGCGAACGCTACGCGCTGTCGCTGAAATCGGTCGCGAGCGGCGGCGAATCGCTCGGCACCGAACTGACCGCGTGGGGCCGCGACGCGCTCGGAGTGACGATCAACGAGTTCTACGGGCAAACCGAGTGCAACATGGTGCTGTCGTCGTGCGCGGCGCTGTTCGATGCGCAACCCGGCGCGATCGGCAAGGCGGTACCCGGTCATGCGGTCGCGATCGTCGATGCGGACGGCACGCCGCTGCCGCCCGGCGCCGAAGGCCGCATCGCGGTGCGCCGCCCCGACCCGGTGATGTTTCTCGAATACTGGCGCAACCCCGGCGCGACGCGCGACAAATTCGCGGGCGACTACCTGCTCACCGGCGATACGGGCACGATCGACGCGGACGGTTTCGTGCGCTTCGTCGGCCGCGACGACGACGTGATCACGAGCGCCGGTTACCGGATCGGCCCGGGCCCGATCGAGGACTGCCTGCTCACGCATCCGGCGGTGCGAATGGCGGCCGTCGTCGGCGTGCCCGATGCGACGCGCACCGAGATCGTCAAGGCGTTCGTCGTGCTGAACCCCGGCCACGTCGGCGACGACACCCTCGTCAGCGCGCTGCAGGCGCACGTGCGCACACGGCTCGCCGCGCACGAGTATCCGCGCGCGATCGCGTTCGTCGACAGCCTGCCGATGACCGCGACCGGCAAGATCGTGCGCCGCGCGCTGCGCGATGCGTGAGCGGCTCGGCCCGCCCGGCCGGATGGTTTATAGTGGCGCCACGCAGCCTTTCCAAGAAACCGATGTCCTCTGATCAACACGCCACCGCGGGCGCGTCGCACAGCCCGCTCTACGCCAAACTCCTCGGCGAGACCGCCAAAATCGACTGGTGCGATCTCGAGCGCTTCTTCGCGCAGGGCAAGCTGTTGTCGATCGCACGCGACCTCGATCTCGTCAGCGTCGCGGAAGCCGTCGCCAGCGACGACGCCGAACAGGTCACGCGCTGGCTGTCGTCCGGCCTCGTCGCGCGCATGCCGGCCGAGACCGCCGCCGACTACGCGGCGCGCAATCCGGAGCTGTGGGCGGTCGTCGTGTCGCCGTGGGTCTGCGTGCAGGAACGCGCCTGACGCGTCCGCCATGTCCGACTCCGCCTTACCGCACGGGGCCGGCGGCGCGTCGGCCGCCGTCACGCATCGGCGCGTCCTCGCGCTCGCGTTCCCGATCGTCGTCGCGAACCTGACCCAGCCGATCCTCGGCGCCGTCGACACGGCCGTCGCCGGCCACCTCGACGGCGCGCAATATCTCGGCGGCGTCGCGCTCGGCGGGCTGTTCTTCAATTTCGTGTTCTGGGGCTTCGGCTTTCTGCGGATGGGGACGACCGGGCTCGTTGCGCAGGCACATGGCGCCGGCGACGCCGCCGGGATCCGCCTGAACCTGCTGCGCGCGCTGATCGTCGCGTTCGCGCTCGGCGCCGCGGTACTGGCGCTGCAGGTGCCGCTGCTGTCGTTCGCGCTTTCCGCGCTCGGCGGCAGCGATGCGGTCCGTGCGACGGCCCTCGCATACAGCCATGCACGGATCTGGAGCGCACCGTTCGCGCTCGCGAATTACGTGGTGCTCGGCTACCTGCTCGGCATGCAGCGCGTCCGCCTCGCGCTCGTCGCGCAGGTGTTCATCAACGCGGTGAACATCGCCACCGTGCTGCTCTACGTGTACGGCTTCGGCTGGGGCATCGCGGGTATCGGCGCGGCGACCGCCACCGCGGACGCATGCGGCTTCGCGCTCGGCGCGTGGATGCTGTGGCGGCTGCGGCCGCGCGGCCTGGCGCCGCTCGCGGTACGCGCGCTTGCCGACCGCGACGCGCTCAGGCGGCTGATTGCGCTCAATCGCGACATCTTCCTGCGCACGCTGTGCCTGCTCGGCGCGTTCGGGTGGTTCGCGCATCTCGGCGCGAAACAAGGCGACGCGACGCTTGCCGCGAATGCGCTGCTGCTGAATTTCCAGACCTTCATGGCATACGGCCTCGACGGATTCGCACATGCGGCCGAGGCGCTCGTCGGCGCGGCGGCCGGCGCGCGCGATCGCCGCGCATTCCGGCAAGCCGTGCGCGTCACGCTGTTCTGGTCGGCGCTCGGCGCGCTGCTGTTCGCGCTCGTTTACTGGGCAGCGGGGAGCTGGATCGTCGCGCGCCTGACCGACCAGGCCGAAATCCGCGCCGTCGCGCTGCGCTACCTCCCGTGGGCCGCGATCTCGCCGATCGTGTCGGTCTGGGGTTTCCTGCTCGACGGCGTGTTCATCGGCGCGACGCAGACGCAATCGCTGATGCGCGCGATGGTCGTGTCGTTGTCGATCTTCATCGCGGCCACGCTCGCAGCCGTCGGAACGTTCGGCAATCACGGCCTTTGGTTCGCGCTGCTGCTGTACATGGCCGCGCGCGGCGCGACGCTCGCGCGCTACCTGCCCGCGCTGTTGCGACGCATTGGCGCCGACCCGCAGGCCGCGTCCGCGGCCCGCGCGTGACGGCGGGCCGGCCGAGCGTTACTGCACCGGCTTCGGCGACGGCGCGTCGAGCATCGATGGCGGCGTCATGTCGGTCGGCACACCGTGATAGTCGGCGGGATCTTCCGGCGGGTGGCCGCGGCGCGCTTGGTGCGGATCGCTGCTGCAGGCGGCAAGGAGGGATGCGGCCAGCACGGCCAGCATGAAACGGGTCATCAGGTCAGGCTCCGGAAAACGGCGCGCCCATCGCACGCCGGGACCGCGCCGAGTCTAGCGGAAATCCGGTTTCGGGGTTGCGCCGCGCATGTCCTACTATATATGCATGGCGCTGTGCCGTTGAAAGGAGGCTGCCATGTCGTCTGAAGAAATCGCGGGCCTGATCGGCCTGTTCATCGGTCTGATGGTGCTGGCCGCCCTGTCGTACTTCGAGTCGCGCGAATACAAGCGCAGCCACGAAGGCGAAGGGATGATCCACCACTGGATGGCGGAACACCACCTGCTCGACTGGCGGCGCAAGCACTGAGCGCGTCGCGGCCGTCCGGCCCTCCCGCAGGGCTGCGCGAACGTACCGCTCGGCGGTACGGTAGTCATTGCGTGTCGCTGAAATTATCGGGGCTCGATACGCACCCATGGACCGGATACGCGAACGCCGTCGCGCAGGACTTGCCACGCGACGGCGTTCGCTTGCGTGCGCCACAGGTCGCCGGCGCGACGCGGTTCAGACCGCTTAGCCCAGGAAGTGGCGGGCGTAGCGCGCGTTGATGTCGGACAGGCGGAATAGAGTCAGGAAATCCGCGCAGTTGAAGTCGGGATCCCAGGCCGGTGCGCCGCAAATCTTCGCGCCGAGCCGCAGGTAACCCTTGATCAGCGGCGGCGGCGCGACGACGGTGCCCGTCTGCAGTTCGTCGACCGGCAAAGCCGTGTGCGGGAACGCGCGATACTCGGGCGCCGTCAGCGAGCCCGCCGACAGCGACTGGTACAGGTTCGCCGCGTAGTGGCCGCCGTCGGCCATCGACACGCTCGCGCAGCCCAGCATCGTTTCGTAGCCGTTCTGCATCATGTACGCGCCCAGGCCGCCCCACAGCGCCATGATGACGGCGCCGCTGCGGTAGTCGCTGTGCACGCACGAGCGGCCGACCTCGACCATCTTGCCGCGCAGGTGCGTGAGGCGCGACAGGTCGAATTCGCCTTCGGCGTACAGGCGGCCGACGCGTGCCGCCTGGTGCGGCGGCAGCACGCGGTACGTGCCGACGACTTTCAGCGTGTCGAGATCGCGGACCAGCAGGTGGTCGCAATATGCATCGAACGGATCGACGTCGAGACCGGACGGGCCGCTGACCTGCGCGCCCATTTCTTCGGCGAACACGCTGTAGCGCAGGCGCTGGGCTTCGCGCAATTCGTCTTCCGTACGCGCCCATGCGGCGCGCAGGCGATATTCCGATGTGACGGTTTCACTGGCGCGCGGCAGGTGGCGCCGCGACGTGTCGAGGGGCAGCGAGGCAAAAGGGAGCGTAGGCGTCGGCAGTTCTCGCATTAGGCTTTCCTGATCGTAAGGAATAGGACGACATGCCCGCCAATGTAGTAACCGGCCGTGACCGTTACGTGGCACGACCATGTCTTTTCAATGACGTGTCGCCGAATTGACTTTAGCAGAAAGCTTGCAAAACCGTATGATCAATCCCTTCAAACCCATTCAGGCGGGCTTTACACGAGTTCGGGCGTCAAAACCGCCCGCAGCACGGCCTGCCGGCTGCCGTCGCGCGTGCGGCTCGCGAGCCACACGATTCCGCCCTTCTTGACGCTCCAGCTGTCGTCGTCGCCGGCGATCAATTGCGCGGCGACGCTGCCGAGCGTCGGCTGGTGGCCGACGATCACGACCGTCGGTGCGATGCCTTCCGGCCAGCCGGCCGCCGCCAGCACGTCGTCGACGCTGCCGCCCGGCGCGAGCGCGTCGATGGTCCGGTACTGGTCGGTCAGTGCCTCGACGGTCTGCACGGTGCGCGCCGCCGGGCTCGCGAGGATCACGGTATTCGTCTCGAGCCGGCCGCGCAGCCATTTGGCCATCGCCTGCGCGTCCTTGCGGCCGCGCACGGTCAACTGCCGCGCGAGATCGCTCGTCGCGTAATCTTCGGCTTCGGCGTGGCGCCACAGGATCAGGTTCATCATGATGTCTCCTTGCCTCGGCGAGCGGTCGCGCGCGCATGCGTGCGGGCCGGCCGATTGTCCCGTGAATTGTCGCAAATCGCGGGCCGCTCACCGCCGCGGCATTTACCCGCATATCGTGATTGACCGATTCGGCCATTCGACGTTATTATCTTTGGCTCGTCGGAGCGTAGCGCAGCCTGGTAGCGCATCTGATTTGGGATCAGAGGGTCGTAGGTTCGAATCCTATCGCTCCGACCAAGGAATCAAAGGGGTTACATGCCAAAAGCGTGTAACCCCTTTTTCCGTTTACGGGCGCTTTTTACGAGCCCTTGAATCGCCTGCCGCTTTTCAGGACTCGCCGCAGCGCGGGCCGAGCACGCACCAACCGCCGCGTCGACGCGCCCGCGCCTCCTCGCGCAGCCCGCGCACGGAACTTGCTGGAACACGCGATAATACGTGTGAACAATCCGCATCCGCGCATGAAAAACAACATTCTCGAAACCGCTCTGTGTGCGTCGCTGCTCATGCTCGCCACCGCCGGCCCTGCGTCGGCGAAAGCGCTCGACGACGCGCTCGACTGCCATTCGACCGGCCACAAGTTCGTCGCGCCGCTGCTCGCGGCCGGCGACATCCAGTCGGAGCCGATGCACGTCGAATCGAATTCGGTCAATGCGTTCCGCACGAACCGCTCGCTGACCGCATACGGCTTCGGCGTCTACGTCGTGCTCGGCTATCAGGCGAACGACCCGATCTTCCGTCCGGGCGACGGCAAGCCGATCGGCGACTGGGCTTACGGTGTCGTCGTGCGCGGCACGAAAAGCGCGGTCGAGGAAGCCGTGCGCAAGGCCGGCAGCGACGCAACCGTCAAACAGGCTTTCCCGTTCCTGACCGCGATCGTCTGCTCGTCGGATTGAGCGGCCGGTCAGCGCCCGCGTTGCGCGGCCGCTGACGATCGTACGGAGCGACGCCTGACGGGCGCCGCCATCGGCACACCCCAGCGGAACCCACCGCACCTTCCGAGCCCGCTATCGGGCCGCTATCGCCCTGTCACGCGCCGGTATAAACCACGCGATACGGGATGCCGACTTTCTCCCACTCCGCCGCCTCCTGGCTGAGGCTGTAGTCGGTCAACGGGTTCTGCTCGACCCACGCGTTCGGCAGGCGCACCTCGTACCCGCCCTTCTTCATCTGCGAAACGGAAATATCGGGCAGCCCCGCATCGGTCCGGCGCCGGCACAGCAGCGCCGCGAGCCGCAGGCAGAACAGCAGCGGCCATTCGACCTCGCGCGCCTGCGACAGCTTGCCGAGCTTGCCCGCATGGCCGAGCACGAGCGCGGCGAGCCGCGCCTGGTCGGTGCGCGAGAAACCCGGCATGTCCGCGTTGCTCGCGATATAGGCCGAATGCTTGTGATACGCGCTGTGCGAGATCGACAGGCCGATCTCGTGCAACGCGGCGGCCCAGCTGAGGAACATCCGCCCTTCCTCCCGCGCTTCCTCGTCGTCTTCCTCGAGTTCGTCGTAGAAACGCGCGGCGAGCGCACCGATCCGCTCGGCCTGCGCACGGTCGACGCCGTAGCGGCGCGTGAACCCCTCGACGGTCACCGCGCGCATGTCCTCGTGCTGCGTCCGGCCGAGCAGGTCGTACAGCACGCCGAGGCGCAGCGCGCCGTCGGTCGTATCGACGTAGTCGACGCCCAGCTCCTCGAACACCGCCAGCATGATCGCGAGGCCACCCGCGAGCACGGGCACGCGGTCGGGCTTCAGCGCGATCAGCTTCAACCGGTTGACGTTCTCCGACTTGATCAGCGCACGCTTCAGCCGCTCGAGGCCGCCGCGCGAAATGCCGTGCGTGATGCCCGGATCGTTGAAGCCGTTCGCCTCGACGAGCTCCGCGAGCGCGCGCGCGGTGCCGGACGAACCGATCGCCTGGTCCCAGCCGGCCTTCTTGTATTCGCTCGAAATGATCTGGATCTCGCGCTTGGCCGCGAGCTCGGCCTGCCGCATCGTGTATTCGTCGACGTTGCCGGCCGGGAAGAAGGCGCGGCTATGGCTCACGCAGCCGATATAGAGGCTCTCCATCACGATCGGCGTGTAGTGCGAGCCGATGATGAATTCGGTCGAGCCGCCGCCGATGTCGACGACGAGCCGCTTGCCGGCGCTCGCCGGCACCGAGTGCGCGGCGCCCGCATAGATGAGGCGCGCCTCTTCGCGGCCCGCGATCACTTCGATCGGGAAACCGAGCGCCGCCTCCGCCTCGCCGAGAAATTCGGCGGCGTTCTTCGCGACGCGCAGCGTGTTGGTTGCCACCGCGCGCACGTGATCGGGATGGAAATCGCGCAGGCGCTCGCCGAACCGCTTGAGCGCCTCCCAGCCACGCTCCTGCGACGCGCGATCGAGCATCTTGTCGCTCGACAGCCCCGCGGCCAGCCGAACCGGCTCGCGCAGCGCGTCGACGGGATAGATCTGGCTGCCCGCCGGCGTTTCCTCGACGCGCCCGACGATCAGCCGAAAGCTGTTCGAGCCGAGATCCACGGCAGCCAGCAAGTGGGGAGTTGTAACCATCAGAAGGGGGCTCCGTGCGCGTTCTTCCGCGGCAGCCGTTCCGGCCACCACGGGCGATCAATCAAAGGCGACATTTTAAGCGTGGAACGCTTGCCGCTGCCACGCTTCACGGGCATGCACACCGCGCCATTCCATATAGCCGAAACATTTATGCGACGAAAGCGTTCGGGCGTAGAATTTCCCGATATAAAACCATGATTGTCATCAGCACGTCATCGTACCGTGAGAGTTTCCGAGCGTCCTTTCGAATCATCGCCTGAATTACCCCCTACTCTGCCGATGTCCGTCCGTTACCCGCTTCTCAATCGTGAACTCGGCATCCTCGGTTTCAACGAGCGCGTGCTGGCCCAGGCGGCCGACCCGCAAGTCCCGTTGCTCGAGCGCCTGCGCTTCATCTGCATCACCAGCAGCAACCTCGACGAATTCTTCGAAGTCCGGATGGCCGGCCTGCAGGAGCAGATCCGCGACAATCCCGGCGCGCTGACACCCGACGGCATGTCGTTACAGCACGCATACGATCTCGTCGTCGAACGCGCGCAGCGGCTCGTGCATCGACAGTACACGATGCTGCACGAAACCGTGCTGCCGGCGCTCGAACAGGAAGGCATCTACTTCCACGCGAGCGACACGTGGAACGACGAGCAGCTCGAATGGGCGCGGCGCTACTTCCTCGACGAACTGCTGCCCGTGCTGACGCCGATCGGCCTCGATCCGGCCCACCCGTTCCCGCGCGTGCTGAACAAGAGCCTGAACTTCGTCGTCGAGCTCGAAGGCCGCGACGCGTTCGGCCGCCAGGCCGTGATGGGCATCGTGCAGGCGCCGCGCGCGCTGCCGCGCGTCGTGCGCATGCCGCATGCGCTGTCGGGTTTCGAGCATGGCTTCGTGCTGCTGAGTTCGTTCATGCAGCGCTTCGTCGGCGAACTCTTTCCGCAACTGGTCGTGAAGAGCTGCAACCAGTTCCGCATCACGCGCAACAGCGAGCTGTTCGTCGACGAAGACGAAATCACGAACCTGCGTGTCGCGTTGCAGGGCGAACTGCCCGCGCGCCACCTCGGCAACGCGGTACGCCTCGAGGTATCGGCCGACACGCCGCTACACATCGTGCGACGCCTGCTCGAGGAAAGCGAACTCGGCGACAAGGATTGCTATCGCGTCGCGGGTTCCGTGAACCTGGTGCGCCTGATGCAGATTCCCGATCTCGTCGACCGCCCCGACCTGAAGTTCGCGCCGTTCATCGCGTCGACGCCGGCGGCAATCGCCAACGCGCCGACGATGTTCGACGCGATCGATGCCGGCGACATCCTGCTGCACCACCCGTACGAGAGCTTCCAGCCCGTGCTCGAGCTGTTGCAGCAGGCCGCGAAAGACCCGAGCGTCGTCGCGATCAAGCAGACGATCTACCGCACCGGCACCGACTCGCCGCTGATGGACGCGCTGATGGAAGCCGCGCGCAACGGCAAGGAAGTGACCGTCGTCGTCGAGCTGCTCGCGCGCTTCGACGAGGAGACCAACATCAACTGGGCGTCGCAGCTCGAAGCCGTCGGCGCGCACGTCGTGTACGGCGTGGTCGGCCACAAGTGCCACGCGAAGATGATGCTGATCGTGCGGCGCGTCGTGCAGGCCGGCAAGGCGTCGCTGCGCCGCTACGTGCACCTCGGCACCGGCAACTATCATCCGCGCACCGCGCGCCTCTACACCGACTTCGGGCTGATGACGGCCGAGCAGAAGATCTGCGAGGACGTGCATCACGTGTTCCAGCAATTGACCGGGATCGGCGGTGAACTGACGCTGCACGAGCTGTGGCAGTCGCCGTTCACGCTGCATCCGCGCATCATCGATTCGATCCGCGCGGAGATCGACAATGCGCAGGCCGGCAAGCGTGCGCGCATCGTCGCGAAAATGAACGCGCTGCTGGAGCCGTCGGTGATCGCCGCGCTGTACGAAGCGTCGCAGGCCGGCGTCAAGGTCGACCTGATCGTGCGCGGCGTCTGCGCGCTGAAGCCCGGGGTGCCGGGGCTGTCGGAAAATATCACGGTGCGCTCGATCGTCGGCCGCTTCCTCGAACACCACCGCATCTACTACTTCCACGCGGGCGGCGCCGAGCACGTCTATCTGTCGAGTGCCGACTGGATGGACCGCAACCTGTTCCGCCGCGTCGAAGTCGCGTTCCCGATCCGCGAGCGCAAGCTCAAGCGGCGCGTGATCGCCGAAGGGCTGTCGGTGTGCCTCGGCGATAACCAGTCGGCATGGCAGATGCACAGCGACGGCCACTATCGGCGCCGCCGCACCGGCAAGACGATCCGCAACGCGCAGCTCGGGCTGCTCGCGAAGTTCTGCTCGTGAGCCGCCGGTGCGATGCGAGTCGCGCCGACGCATCGCCATGAAAAAAAGCAACCCGCGGGTTGCTTTTTTTCGACCGCCGAGCCGCTACGCGATCATGCTTCGTAAGCGGCCGGCCGGATCGCGATGACGCGCGAGCCCGGGAACCGCGCGGTGAACGTACTGCCGCGCCCTTCCTCGCTCTGCACGTACAGATGCGCGTCGTGCCGCTGCAGCACGTGCTTGACGATTGCGAGCCCGAGGCCCGTGCCGCCGGTATCGCGCGAACGGCTGCGATCGACGCGGTAGAAGCGCTCGGTGAGCCGCGGCAGGTCGGCGGCCGGAATCCCGAAGCCGCTGTCCGTGACGGAGAACACGCCCTGCGCGCCCTCGCGCCGCCACGATACGACGATCTTGCCGCCGTCCGGCGTGTAGCGGATCGCATTCGTGACGAGATTCGCGAACGCGCTGAACAGCTCCGTCTGCGCACCCGTGACGCCGAGCGTCTCGTCGATCGAGAACGCGATGTCGTGATGCCCGTTCGACAGCGTGTGCGCATCTTCCTTCAGGTGGTCGAACACCGCCCGCATGTCGATCGCGTGATCGACCGGCGGCTTGCTCTCGCCCTCCAGCTTCGCGAGCACCAGCAGGTCGGTCACGATGTGCCGCATCCGCGACGCCTGCTGCTCCATCATGTCGAGATAGCGCGCGCGGTCGTCCTCGCTCAGCGGCAGCTCGCGCATCGTCTCGAGGAAGCCCGACAGCACGGTGAGCGGCGTCTTCAACTCGTGCGACACGTTCGCGACGAAGTCGCGCCGCATCGCGTCGGTGCGCTCGAGCTCGGTGATGTCCTGCGTGAGCAGCAGCTTGCGGTTCTCGCCGTACGGAAACACCTGCACGGCCAGCACGTTCTGCCGCGAGTCGCCCATGCCGCGCATCAACAGCGTCTCGTCGTAATGCTGCGCATTCAGGTAGCGGACGAAATCGGGATGGCGCACCAGGTTCGTGATGTGCTGGCGCAGGTCGCGCTTCGCATCGAGGCCGAAATGGACTTCGGCGATCGCGTTGCACCACTCGATCTGGTCGTGGTCGTCGAGCATCGCGACGCCGTTCGGCGAGGCCTGGATCGCCTGGATGAAGCGCGAATGCTGCTGCTCGACCTGCCGCACCTGCGCATGCCACTGCTTCGCGAGCTTGTGCAGACGATAGTAGATCTCGCCCCAGATGCCCGGCGCGCTCGGCACTTCGCCGTAGACGGGCGCATCGAGCAGGCGCCACAGACGCTGCGTATGGAAGGTGCTGAAAAAGCCCTGCGCGACCAGCATCACGACCACGAACACGAGGCCCGCGGTCGGGCCGGCGAAGACGCCGACCAATACGCCGATCAGCACGAGCAGCACGAGCGACACCAGAAAGCGCGCCCAGATGATGTTCATGATTCAGCGTCCGAAAGAAGGAACGACACGCCGCGGCACACGGCATGCCCGAATACGTTACGCGTGCTTCGCGAGGCGGTAGCCGCTGCCGCGCACGGTTTCGATCATCGCATCGCAGCCGGCCGGTTTCAAGGCCGCGCGCAGTCGTTTGATGTGCACGTCGACGGTGCGCTCCTCGACGAACACGTGGTCGCCCCACACCTGGTCGAGCAGTTGCGTGCGGCTGTGCACGCGCTCCGGATGCGTCATGAAGAAATGCAGCAGGCGGAACTCGGTCGGGCCGAGATCGAGCTTGATTTCGCTGCCGTCGCCGTGCGCGGCGACGCGATGCGTGGCCGGGTCGAGGCGCAGCCCGTTGATCGACACGACGTCCTCGGTCAACTGCGGCGCGCGGCGGCGCAGCACGGCCTTGATGCGCGCCATCAGTTCCTTCGGTGAAAACGGCTTCGTCACGTAGTCGTCCGCGCCGATTTCGAGGCCGAGCACCTTGTCCTGCTCGTCGCCGCGGGCGGTGAGCATGATGATCGGAATGTGTTTGGTCCGTTCGTTGTTGCGCAGGTCGCGCGCGAACGCGATACCGGACTTGCCCGGCAGCATCCAGTCGAGCAGCACGAGATCGGGCAGCACGTCGCTGATCAGGTTCTGAGCCTGTTCGGCGTTGTACGCGCGGATCGGGCAATGACCGGCGTGCTGGAGATTCACCGAGATCAGTTCGGAAATCGCGGGCTCATCTTCAACGACGAGAATGTTGCTGGGCATCGGCACCTCTGTTCTTCCTATGGAGTCGATTAACTGTTGGCTTCGCGATCGAGCGTGTCGCGCGGCTGGTGCCGCACGTCGGTGCCCTTCACGATGTAGATGATGAATTCGGCGATGTTCTTCGCGTGGTCGCCGATCCGTTCGATCGCCTTCGCGATGAACAGGTAGTCGAGGCCCACCGAGATCGTGCGCGGATCTTCCTGCATGTACGACACGAGCTTGCGCACGAACGCGCGGAATTCCATGTCGATTTCCTTGTCGTCCTTGACGATCTGCGCGGCGGCCACCGTATCGAGGCGCGCGAACGCGTCGAGCGCGCGGCGCAGGATCGTCACGGCCATCTCGCCCGACACCTTGATCTCGGCGATGTTGACCGCACGCGCGGACGGCTCGTCGACCAGGCGGCGCACGCGCTTGGCGATCTTCTCGGCTTCGTCGCCGGCGCGCTCGAGGTTCGTAATCGTTTTCGAAATCGACATCAAAAGACGCAGGTCGCGCGCGGCAGGCTGCCTCCGCGCGATGATGTTGCCGCATTCCTGGTCGATGTCGACTTCCATCGCGTTCAGCGTTTCCTCGGCCGCGATCACCTTCTCGGCCGTATCGCGATCGAACTCGTTCAGCGCGCGCATCGCGCCGACGATCTGCGACTCGACGAGTCCGCCCATTTCCAGCACTTTCGACGACACGGCATTCAGGTCCGCGTCGAACTGGCTCGACAGATGTTTATCCGACATGGTTGTTGTTCTCCGTCATCAGCCGAAGCGGCCGGTGATGTAGTCTTCCGTTTCCTTGCGCACCGGCTTGATGAAGATCTTTTCGGTGTCGCCGAACTCGATCAGCTCGCCCAGGTACATGTAGGCCGTGTAATCCGAGCAGCGTGCGGCCTGCTGCATGTTGTGCGTGACGATCACGACCGTGTAGTCGCTCTTCAGCTCCGCGATCAGCTCCTCGATGCGGCCCGTCGAGATCGGGTCGAGCGCCGAGCACGGTTCGTCGAGCAGCAGCACTTCCGGACGGATCGCGATGCCGCGCGCGATGCACAGACGCTGCTGCTGGCCGCCCGACAGCCCGTAGCCGCTCTGGCCCAGCTTGTCCTTCACTTCGTTCCACAGCGCGGCCTTCGTCAGTGCCCACTCGACGCGGTCGTCCATTTCCGAGCGCGTGAGCTTTTCGAACATCTTCACGCCGAACGCGATGTTGTCGTAGATCGACATCGGGAACGGGGTCGGCTTCTGGAACACCATGCCGATTCGCGCGCGCAGCAGCGAGATGTCGCGCTTCGTCGTCAGCAGGTTCTCGCCGTCCATCAGGATTTCGCCTTCGGCGCGCTGCTCCGGATAAAGCGCGAACATCTTGTTGAACGTGCGCAACAGCGTCGACTTGCCGCAGCCCGACGGGCCGATGAACGCCGTCACCTTCCCTTCGGGAATGCGCAGGTTGATGTTCTTCAGCGCGTGGAACTTGTTGTAGAAGAAGTTGAGGTTGTTGACCTCGATCTTCGCGTTCAGCGGCGCGAGCGGACGGCCGTGCGCCGCGTCTTGCGTGCCGGCGGGCGCAGCGGTGCGCTCGACGGGATTCAGGTGGCTCTCTGCCATATTCATCGGATTGCTCCGCCGTTACTTTTTCGAGAAGATCGAGCGCGCCAGGACGTTCAGTCCGAGCACCCCGAGCGTAATCAGGAACACGCCCGCCCACGCGAGCGACTGCCATTCCGCGAACGGGCTCATCGCGAACTTGTAGATCGTGACCGGCAGGTTCGCCATCGGCTGGCTCATGTCCCACGAGAAGAACTGGTTCGACAGCGCGGTGAACAGCAGCGGCGCCGTTTCGCCGGCGATCCGCGCGACCGCGAGCAGCACGCCCGTCACGATCCCGCCGACCGACGCGCGCAGCGTGATCTTCAGCACCATGCGCCACTTCGGCGTGCCCAGCGCGACGGCCGCTTCGCGCAGCGCGTTCGGCACGAGCTTCAGCATGTTCTCCGTCGTGCGGATCACGATCGGGATCTGCAGCAGCGCCAGCGCGATCACGCCGGCCCAACCGGAGAAGCGCCCCGACTTCGCGACGACGATCGCATACACGAACAGGCCGATGACGATCGACGGCGCGGACAGCAGGATGTCGTTGATGAAGCGGATGGTGCTCGCCAGCAGGTTCTTCTGCCCGTATTCGGCGAGATAGACGCCCGCGAGGATGCCGATCGGCGTGCCGACCAGCGTGCCGAAGCCGCACAGCAGCAGGCTGCCGACGATCGCGTTCGCGAGACCGCCGCCTTCCGTGTTCGGCGCCGGCGTCGATTCGGTGAACAGTTGCAGCGACAGGCCGCCGACGCCGAGGTGCACCGTCGTGTAGAGAATCCACACGAGCCACAACAGGCCGAAGGCCATCGCGCCGAGCGACGCGGTGAGCGCGATCGCGTTGACGGCCTTGCGCTTGCGTTGCAGGCGATTACGCATCGCGTCGAGCGCGGCGCCGCTCGGCCCCGGGAAATTCATGATGGGCTCGCTCATTTCTTGCCCTCTCCCTTCTCGAGACGAAGCAACAGCAGTTTGGAGATGGACAGCACGATGAACGTGATCACGAACAGGATCAGGCCGAGCTCCATCAGCGCGGACGTATGCAGGCCCGGCTGCGCTTCCGCGAATTCGTTCGCGAGCGCCGACGTGATGCTGTTGCCCGGCGCGAACAGCGACACGCTGTCGAGCAGGTTGGTGTTGCCGATCACGAAGGTCACGGCCATCGTTTCGCCGAGCGCGCGGCCGAGGCCGAGCATCACGCCGCCGATCACGCCGGTCTTCGTATAGGGCAGCACGACCTTCCACATCACTTCCCAGGTCGTGCAGCCGATCCCGTATGCCGATTCCTTCAGCAGCACCGGCGTGACCTCGAACACGTCGCGCATCACCGATGCGATGTACGGAATGATCATGATCGCGAGGATCACGCCGGCCGCGAGGATGCCGATGCCGATCGGCGGGCCCGACGTCAGCGGACCGAGCACCCACACGTCCTGGAACAGGCGGCCGAGCGGCTTCTGGAAGTATTCGGCGAAGATCGGCGCGAACACGAGCAGCCCCCACATGCCGTACACGATCGACGGAATCGCGGCGAGCAGCTCGATCGCGATGCCGAGCGGACGGCGCAGCCACACGGGCGCCAATTCGGTGAGGAACAGTGCGATGCCGAAACTGACGGGCACCGCGATGACGAGCGCAATGATCGACGTCACGATCGTGCCGTAGATCGGCACGAGTGCGCCGTAGATGTCCGAGTTGGGATCCCACTCGGATTGCCACAGGAAGCCGACGCCGAACTTCTGGATGGTCGGCATCGACGCAATGATCAGGGAAACGATGATCCCGCCGAGCAGCAGCAGGGTCACGATCGCGGCGAGCCGCGCAAGGCCGCCGAACAGGATATCCCCGAGACGGCTCGGCGCGCGCTGCTGCGCATTGTCGGGCGATCGGGAGGACGGGTATGAAATATCAGACATGGGTGCCTGCTTTTGATCGCCGGGCGCCGTAACGCCCGGCTTTACCGCACACACTGCCCGACCGGCACGGCCGGGCAGCGAACCGCTGCAATGCTTACTCGGCGGCGACCGGCTTGCCCGACGCGTCCGTCACCTTCGTCTTCCACTGCTTGCGGATTTCCGTCTCGACCGTCGCCGGCAGCGAGATGTAGTCGAGGCTGTCCGCAGCCTTCTCGCCGTTCTTGAACGCCCAGCTGAAGAACTTCAGCGTTTCCGCGCCCTGTTCCGGCTTGTCCTGCTTCGCGTGCAGCAGCACGAACGTCGCGCCGACGACCGGCCACGCTTCCTTGCCCGGCTGGTTCGTCAGGATCTGGTAGAACGACTTCGACCAGTTCGCGCCTGCCGCCGCGGCCTTGAACGTTTCCGTCTTCGGCTCGACCACCGTGCCCGTCGAATTCTTCAGGGCCGTGTAGGTCATGTTGTTCTTCTTCGCGTACGCCCACTCGACGTAGCCGATCGCACCCGGCAGGCGCTGCACGAAGGCCGCGACGCCGTCGTTGCCCTTGCCGCCCGTGCCCGTCGGCCAGTTGACCGTCGTGCCTTCGCCGATCTTCGACTTCCACTCGTCGTTGACCTTCGACAGGTAGTTCGTCCAGATGAAGCTCGTGCCCGAGCCGTCGGCGCGGCGGACCACGGCGATGTCCGTATCCGGCAGCTTGACCTTCGGGTTCAGCGCGACGATCGCCGGATCGTTCCACTTCTTGATCTTGCCGAGGTAGATGTCGCCGAGCACCGGGCCCGACAGCGTCAGTTCGCCGGCCTTCACGCCCGGCACGTTGACGACCGGCACCACGCCGCCGACCACCGTCGGGAACTGGAACAGGCCTTCCTTCGCGAGCTCCTCATCCTTCAGCGGAGCATCCGAACCTGCAAAATCGACCGTCTTCGCGTTGATCTGCTTCAGGCCGCCCGACGAACCGATACCTTGGTAGTTCACCTTCGCGCCGCCGGACTGCTGGTAGTCGGCAGCCCATTTCGTATAGATCGGCATGGCGAACGTGCTGCCTGCGCCCGTGATGTCGGCAGCTTGAGCGGCGACGGCGAAAAGCGCGCCAGCCAGGCCGGCAATCGCGGTTTGCATCAATTTCATGAGACCTCCAGTGTGTGAGCGGATGACTACGGCACCGCGAAGGTTAGGGGCTGCTCATGACGGTAATGTGACAATCGATGAAACTGGCGTGACAGTAACATGACTGGTTGAAAGGGAGTATCAGGTGGCGCGTCGGGGCGCGGGAGCGGCGCTGGCGGCAAGGATCGCCTGGCTCGGAGGGAGGGATGAACGCCGGGTTTTAAGCGACGTTCGGGCGCATCGTAGCGCAGCGTCGGCCGGAGGGAAAGCCCGGGCCGGCGGCAGGCAGGTTCCGGGGTCGGATGCCTGAGTCGATCGAAAAGGACGCGGTTGCCGGCGCTTGCTTCTATTAGGTAGCGCAAACCTTTGCGTCTGACGAAACGACGGCGCCCGAGGGCGCCGGCGCGCGGGCGGCCGGACCGGCGCGCGCGCCTGGCCGGATCAGGCCGTCGCGGCGCGCACCGCGTCGGCGATCGTCTCCGCGTGGCGCACCGCATCGACGGCCTGCTGCGCTTCGACCATCACGCGCAGCACGGGCTCCGTGCCCGATGCGCGGATCAGCACGCGACCGCTGCCGGCGAGCTCGGCTTCGGCGGCATCGATCGCAGCACGAATCGACGCACTGCCCTTCCAGTCGGCGCCCGGCTTCATCCGCACGTTGATCAGCTTCTGCGGGAACAGCGTGACGCCGTCAAGCACCTGCGCGAGGGTGCGGCCGCTGCGCTTGAGCGCGGCCAGCACGAGCAACGCCGACACGATGCCGTCGCCGGTCGAGTGCCGGTCGAGCGACAGGATGTGGCCCGACCCTTCCGCGCCGAGCTGCCAGCCGTGCTCGCGCAACTGCTCGAGCACGTAGCGGTCGCCGACCGCCGCACGGACGAATTTCACGCCCTCGCGCTGCAGCGCGACTTCGACGGCGAGGTTCGTCATCAGCGTGCCGACCGCGCCTTCGACCTTGCCGTCGGTCGCGATCCGGTCCTTCACGAGCACGTAGAGCAGCTCGTCACCGTTGTACAGGCGGCCGGTCGCGTCCACGACCTGCAAACGATCGGCGTCGCCGTCGAGCGCGATGCCGAGATCGGCATGGTTCGCCCGCACCGCGCGCACCAGCGCGTCCGGCGCGGTCGCGCCGACGCCGTCGTTGATGTTGAAGCCGTTCGGCGCGACGCCGATCGGAATGACGTCCGCGCCGAGCTCGTGGAACACGTGCGGCGCGATCTGGTACGCAGCGCCGTGCGCGCAATCGATCACGAGCTTCAGCCCACGCAGGTTGAACGCGGCCGGAAACGTGCTCTTGCAGAACTCGATGTAGCGGCCGGCCGCGTCGTCGAGGCGGCGGGCCTTGCCGAGACCGTCGGACGCCGCACATTCGAGCGGCTTGTCGAGCCACGCTTCGATCGCGGCTTCGGTGTCGTCGGGCAGCTTGTTGCCGTCGGCGGAGAAAAACTTGATCCCGTTGTCGTGATACGGGTTGTGCGACGCGCTGATCACGACACCGGCCGACAGGCGCAGCGCCCGCGTCAGATACGCGACGCCGGGCGTCGGCATCGGGCCGGCCAGCATCACGTCGACGCCGGCCGCCGAGAATCCGGCCTCGAGCGCGGCTTCGAGCATGTAGCCCGACACGCGCGTGTCCTTGCCGATCAGCACGGTCGGACGCGAGCCCGCTGCGACGTCGGCCGAGCCGGCCAGTACCTTGCCGGCCGCATAGCCGAGACGCAATACGAAGTCCGGCGTGATGGGCGCTTCGCCCACCGTGCCGCGAATACCGTCCGTGCCGAAATATCGACGTCCCATGGGGTCCTTCCTCCTTCGTCTTTCTGACTTGCTTATCGTTGCCGCGCGGCTGCGCGCACGGCATTCCATACTTTCAGCGCATCGACCGTCGCCGCGACGTCGTGCACGCGCACGATCGCGGCGCCCCGCTCGACCGCGCACAACGCGGCCGCCACGCTCGCCGCGACGCGCTCCATCGGCGGCTTGCCGCCGATCACCGCGCCGAGCATCGACTTGCGCGACATACCCGCGAGAATCGGATACGCACGCCCGTCGGGCCGCGCGGGCGCCGTGTCCGGCAACGCGGCCAACAGCGCATAGTTGTCGTCGACGACCGCCTTGCCGAATCCGAAGCCGGGATCGACGCAGATCCGCTCCGCCGCCACCCCCGCGTCGCGCAGCGCCTGCGCGCGCGCGGCAAGGAAATCGCGCACGTCGGTCACGACGTCGCCGTAGTCGGGCTCGCCGACCTGCATCGTCTGCGGCTCGCCAAGCATGTGCATCGCACACAGGCCGCTATTGCCGTCGCGCACCGCATCGATCGCGCCCGGCTGGCGGAACCCCCAGATGTCGTTGATCAGGTCCGCGCCGGCGGCCAGCGCCGCGCGCATCACGGCCGGCTTGTAGGTATCGATCGACAGCGGCACGTTCAGCGGCCGCAGCGCGTCGACGAGCGGAATCACGCGCGCGAGTTCCTCGTCGAGCGGCACCGGCGGCGCGCCGGGACGCGTCGATTCGCCGCCGATGTCGATGAGATCCGCACCGTCGGCGATCATCCGCTCCGCCTGGCGCAGCGCATCGTCGCGCACGAGGAAGCGGCCGCCGTCGGAGAACGAATCGGGCGTGGCGTTGAGGATGCCCATCACGAGCGGGCGCTCGAACGTCAGTTCGAAGCGGCCACACCGAAGCGGCGCGGGAATGAACGGGGACACTGCGGAATCGGACACGAGCAACGGGCGTGGATGAATGCAAAACGGGCCGGTGTGAAGCCACACCAGCCCGTGAACGGTGCTAAAGCGGAGATTATGCCGCCGGCGTAGCCGGCGCCGGCGCGCTGCCGGGCTTGACCTCGGCGCTGCCGCCGCCCGACGAATCGCCGCCGACAGCCGGCGAGCTCTTCGGCGAGCGTGGCGGACGACCTTCCATGATGTCGTTGATCTGATCGGCGTCGATCGTCTCCCACTCCATCAGCGCGGCCGTCATCGCCTCGACCTTGTCGCGGTTATCTTCGAGCAGGCGGCGTGCGAGATTGTACTGTTCGTCCAGCACGCGGCGGATTTCCGAGTCGACCTTCTGCTGCGTCGCTTCCGAGATCGTGCGCGTGAAGCCGCGGCCGAACGGCGAAGCATCGTTCTCGTCGTCGACGTAGACCATCGGCCCGAGCGCGTCGGTCATGCCGAATCGGGCAACCATCGCACGCGCGGTCTGCGTGGCCTTGTTGAAGTCGTCCGATGCGCCGGTGCTGACCAGGTTCATGAACAGCTCTTCGGCCACCCGGCCACCGAACAGGATCGCGAGGCGGTCCAGCAGGTAATCCTTCGAATACGTCTCGTTGTCATGCTCCGGCAACTGCCACGTGACGCCCAGCGCGCGACCGCGCGGGATGATCGTGACCTTGTGCACCGGGTCGGCCTTCGGCAGCAGCTTCGCGATCACCGCGTGGCCCGACTCGTGGTACGCGGTGGCGCGCTTCGCTTCCTCGCGGATCACGGCCGACTTGCGCTCCGGACCCATGAAGATCTTGTCCTTCGCGTCCTCGAAATCCTGCATCTCGACGATGCGCTTGCCGCGACGGGCGGCGAACAGCGCAGCCTCGTTCACGAGGTTCGCAAGATCGGCGCCCGAGAAACCCGGCGTGCCGCGTGCGATGACCGCCGCGTCGACGTCGTTCGCGATCGGCACCTTGCGCAGGTGCACGCGCATGATCTGCTCGCGGCCGCGGATGTCCGGCAGGCCGACATAGACCTGGCGGTCGAAACGGCCGGGACGCAACAGCGCCTTGTCGAGCACGTCGGAACGGTTGGTCGCGGCGATCACGATCACGCCCGAGTTCGCCTCGAAGCCGTCCATCTCGACGAGCATCTGGTTCAGCGTCTGTTCGCGCTCGTCGTTGCCGCCGCCCATGCCGGCGCCGCGATGACGGCCGACCGCGTCGATTTCGTCGATGAACACGATGCACGGCGCATGCTTCTTCGCCTGCTCGAACATGTCGCGCACACGAGCGGCGCCGACGCCGACGAACATTTCGACGAAGTCCGAACCCGAGATGCTGAAGAACGGCACCTTCGCTTCACCCGCGATCGCGCGGGCGAGCAGCGTCTTGCCGGTACCCGGGGGGCCGACCAGCAACACGCCGCGCGGAATGCGGCCGCCCAGCTTCTGGAATTTCTGCGGATCGCGCAGGAAGTCGACGAGCTCCGACACTTCTTCCTTCGCTTCGTCGCAGCCCGCGACGTCGGAGAAGTTCACCGCATTGTTGTTCTCGTCGATCAGCCGCGCACGCGATTTCCCGAACGAGAATGCGCCGCCTTTGCCGCCCCCCTGCATCTGCCTCATCATGTAGAACCAGAACACGATGATCAGGATCGTCGGCCCGAGATAGTACAGCGCGGACATCAGCGCATTCGGCTCGTCGTCGGCCTTGCCGCTGACCTGCACGCCGTACTTCATCAGATCGCCGACCATCCAGATGTCGCCGGGCGACACGATCTGGTATTTCTGGCCATCAGCCGGAGTGACGGTGAGGTTGCGCCCCTGAACGATGACGTTCTTGACCTTGCCGTTCTTGGCGTCGTCCATGAACTGCGAATAGGACACGCCTTCCTGGACGCGGGGCTTGTCGAACTGCTTGAACACCGTAAACAGCACCAGTGCGATCACCAGCCACACCGCTGCCTTCGAAAACATATTGTTGTTCAAAGCACCACTCCTTCACTCGTAGACGAGCGCCTACATTTTCCTTGCGGCGCCCCTCGGTCATTCTAATCCAGTCCGACCACCCCTGCCATAAGCATTGACAACCGCCGCGATAGCGCTTCGCTTGTCCGGCAAGGGCCGGAGCCCGTTTGCGGCATCGCGCTCCGCATCAACGCGGATGCTTCAATTGCCGACCCAAAATGAACGTTTCGGACGATTTGTCGCGGGATGCCTTGGGCTTGCGCGGCGCGACAACCTTAAACTGCTGTTTGAACTTCTCGACGATCTGGCTGTAGCCGCTGCCGTGAAAGCACTTCACGAGCAGCGCACCGTCCGGCTTCAGATGGTTCTGCGCGAATTCGAGCGCCAGATCGCAGAGATGCTCGATGCGCGCCGCGTCCGCCGAGGCCACGCCGGAGAGGTTGGGGGCCATGTCGGAAATAACAAGGTCCACCGCGCGGCCTTCGAGCACTTCTTCAAGCTGGCGGAGCACGTCGTCCTCGCGGAAGTCGCCCTGCAGGAAGTGGACGTCGGCGATCGGCTCCATCGGCAGGATGTCGAGCGCAACGATCGTGCCGTCGATGCCGCCTTCGCGCTCCGCGTCGCGCTTCCTGCCCTGCGCGAGCTTGTTGCGGGCATACTGGCTCCAGCTGCCCGGCGTGGCGCCGAGATCGACGATCACCTGGCCCGGACGGATCAGCTTGTCCTGCTCGTCGATTTCCTTCAGCTTGTACGCGGCGCGCGCGCGATAGCCCTCCCGCTGCGCCATTTTGACGTACGGGTCGTTGATGTGGTCGTGCAGCCAGTGCTGGTTGAAGCGGTTTTTTGCCATTCGAGAGAGAGATTGCTGCCCATTGCTTCGTGAAGCCGCGCTTTTAGCGGATAATACGCGTCTTCTTCGCGCGGCTGCGGCCCCTTTTCAGGCCCAAGCCGCGATTTTACGTGGTTTCGGCGCACGGCTGACGCGGTAACGTTCCGCGATCGCTTTTCAGTCGGCGCGCCCTTATTTAGATTTCGACATTTCCATGCCCGCCCTTTCGCTTTCTCCCGCCGAGCGCTCCGCGCTGCGCTCCCAGGCCCATGCGCTCAAGCCCGTCGTGCTGATCGGCGCCGAAGGGCTGACCGACGCCGTGCTCAAGGAAATCAAGGTGCACCTCGACGCGCACCAGCTGATCAAGATCCGCGTGTTCGGCGACGAGCGCGACGAGCGCATTGCGATCTACGACGAGATCTGCGATCGCCTGAACGCGGCGCCGATCCAGCACATCGGCAAGCTGCTGGTGATCTGGAAGCCCGAGGCCGCGGTGGCGGCCCCGTCACGCGGCCGTCGTGCCGGCGCGCTGCCCAGCGCGGCCGAAGCCGTCGACGACAAGAAAGGCCGTGCACCGCGCACCGTCAAAGTCGTCAAGGTGTCGCCGAACGCGAGCCCCGTACGCCGCCCGAGGCCGGTCAAGGTCACGGTGCGCGGCAACGAGCGCGTGACGGCAGGCGGCACCGTGAAGCGCGCGAAAAAGCGCCAGGCCAGCACGAAGCGGCCGTTCCAGGACAAGTAAAGCGCGCATGCGGCACGGATTCCCGTGCCGCCCTGCCCCCGTCGTTGCGCCATGCGCAGCGGCGCGGCGCTCAGGCGTCGCGCGCCGGCAGACGCCAGATCAGCATCAGCCCCAGCACGCTCTCGACGAGATAGAACACGCTCGACACGCCGTGCAGCATCCCGAAGCGGCTCGCATACGGCGAATTCGCGATATCGGTGCCCGCATCCATCGCGGCCACCCGCAGCGCGTTCATGAACGGCTGCAGCGCAAAATACCCGACCAGCACGCACACAACCATCGCGGCGACGATCCAGCGCACGCGGCGATATTCGGTGCTGCCGCGCCGCACCTGCTGATTCGACAACGCGAGCAGCAGCACGCCGCACACGACGCCGAGGATCGCCTCGATGCGGAACAGCTGGGCGGCGACCGAGCCGGCAGTCATCCGCTCCAGCGTCTTGAACAGGACGGGCGCGACCGCATACCCGATCGTCAGCAGGCTGCCGACCCACACGGCCGACAGCAGACGGAACACGCGATGCGGCATCACGTCGCCCCGCTTCAGATGTAGCTGACCGAGATGATTTCGTACTCGCGCACGCCGCTCGGCGCCTGCACGGCCGCGACGTCGCCTTCGGACTTGCCGATCAGCGCACGCGCGATCGGGGAGCTGACGGAGATCAGGCCGTGATCGATATCGGCTTCGTCGTCGCCGACGATCTGGTACTTGACGGTGTCGCCCGACTCGAGATCCTCGAGTTCGACCGTCGCGGCGAACACCACGCGGCCATCGGCGTCGAGCACCGTGGGATCGATGATTTGCGCGGCGGACAGCTTGGATTCGAGTTCCGCGATGCGGCCCTCGATAAAGCCCTGCTTTTCCTTCGCGGCGTCGTATTCGGCGTTTTCGGACAGATCGCCCTGTGCGCGGGCCTCCGCGATCGCGTTGATCACGGCCGGCCGCTCGACGGACTTGAGGCGCTGCAATTCATCGCGCAGTTGCTCCGCGCCACGCTTTGTCAACGGAATGGTGCTCATAAACGGCTCAATCGCTAAAAACGGCTATAAAAAAAATCACCGCGATTAAGCGCGCTTCCGATGCACTGGAAACACCGCCTAATCGCGGCACGTGTTGCTTCGACAGGTAACTGACTGCTTAGTTTAGGCGAG
Source organism: Burkholderia sp. AU45388 (assembly GCF_030481585.1). Taxonomy (NCBI): domain Bacteria; kingdom Pseudomonadati; phylum Pseudomonadota; class Betaproteobacteria; order Burkholderiales; family Burkholderiaceae; genus Burkholderia; species Burkholderia sp. AU45388. The sequence goes on from NZ_JAUJPV010000017.1 coordinate 53,646, forward strand.
CGTGAAGACCTTGTAAATCATAGACTTCCAGATCCTTCAGGTAGCGCAAGCCTTCGACGGCCGCGCGCGCGCCCGACATCGTCGTGTAGTACGTGACCTTGTGCGCCTGCGCGCTCATGCGGATCGAACGCGAATCGGCGATCGCCTGGCGCGTCTCGTCGACCGTCGTGAACACGAGGGCGATCTCGCCGTTCTTGATCATGTCGACGATGTGCGGACGGCCGTCCTTCACCTTGTTCACGACCTTCACCGGCACGCCGGCCGCCTCGATCGCGGCAGCCGTGCCCTTGGTCGCGACGATCGGGTAGCCGAGGTCGTGCAGCATGCGCGCGACTTCGACGGCCTTCGGCTTGTCCGCGTCCATCACGGTCAGCAGCACCGTGCCCGACTCCGGCAGGCGCGAACCGGCCGCGAGTTGCGACTTGAACAGCGCTTCGCCGAACGTCTGGCCGACGCCCATCACTTCGCCGGTCGAACGCATTTCAGGCCCGAGGACCGGATCGACGGTCGGGAACTTGACGAACGGGAACACCGCTTCCTTCACGCTGAAGTACGGCGGCTCGACTTCCTTGGTCACGCCCTGCTGCGCGAGCTTCTGGCCGACCATCGCGCGCGCCGCGATCTTCGCGAGCGGCAGGCTGGTCGCCTTCGACACGTACGGCACCGTGCGCGACGCGCGCGGGTTCACTTCGAGCACGTAGATGATGTCCTGCTTCGAGCCGTCCGCCTGCGGTACCTGCTGGATCGCGAACTGCACGTTCATCAGGCCGACCACGTTCAGCGCCTTCGCCATCGCGCCCGTCTGGCGCTTCAGCTCGGCCACGGTTTCCTTCGACAGCGAGTACGGCGGCAGCGAGCATGCCGAGTCGCCCGAGTGGACGCCCGCCTGCTCGATGTGCTCCATCACGCCGCCGATGAACACGGCTTCGCCGTCGCAGATGCAGTCGACGTCGCACTCGATCGCGTCGTTCAGGAAGCGGTCGAGCAGCACCGGCGAATCGTTCGACACCTTCACGGCCTCGCGCATGTAGCGCTCGAGGTCGCGCGGCTCGTGGACGATTTCCATCGCGCGGCCGCCGAGCACGTACGACGGACGCACGACCAGCGGATAACCGATTTCGTCGGCCAGCGCGAGCGCTTCGTCTTCGGCGCGCGCGGTGCGGTTCGGCGGCTGGCGCAGGCCGAGATCCTGCAGCAGCTTCTGGAAGCGTTCGCGGTCTTCGGCCGCGTCGATCATGTCCGGCGACGTGCCGACGATCGGCACGCCGTGCGCCTCGAGGTCGAGCGCGAGCTTCAGCGGCGTCTGGCCGCCGTACTGGACGATCACGCCCACCGGCTTTTCCTTGTCGACGATCTCGAGCACGTCTTCGAGCGTCAGCGGCTCGAAATACAGGCGGTCGGACGTGTCGTAGTCGGTCGACACCGTTTCCGGGTTGCAGTTGACCATGATCGTTTCATAGCCGTCCTCGCGCATCGCGAGCGCCGCGTGCACGCAGCAGTAGTCGAACTCGATACCCTGGCCGATCCGGTTCGGGCCACCGCCCAGCACCATGATCTTCTTGTTCGTGGTCGGCTGCGCCTCGCACTCTTCCTCGTAGGTCGAGTACATGTACGCCGTTTTCGTCGCGAACTCGGCCGCGCACGTGTCCACGCGCTTGTAGACCGGGCGCACGTTCAGCTCGACGCGACGCTTGCGGACGTCTTCCGGCGTCGCGCCGAGCAGCTTCGCGAGACGGCGGTCGGAGAAGCCGCTCTGCTTCAGGTAGCGCAGCTCGTCGAACGTCAGCGACGCGAGCGTGCGGCCCGCGAGCGCCTTTTCCTTCAGGATGATCTGCTCGATCTGCTCGAGGAACCACGGGTCGATCGCGGTTTCCGCGAAGATTTCCTCGGCCGTCATGCCGATGCGGAACGCATCGCCGACGTACCAGATGCGGTCCGGGCCCGGCTCGTGGATCTCGATCGCGATCTCGTCGCGGTTGGTCGACTTCTCGTCGAGACCGTCGACCCCGACTTCGAGGCCGCGCAGCGCCTTCTGGAACGATTCCTGGAACGTGCGGCCGATCGCCATCACTTCGCCGACCGACTTCATCTGCGTGGTCAGGCGCGAATCGGCTTCGCGGAACTTCTCGAACGCGAAACGCGGGATCTTCGTGACGACGTAGTCGATCGTCGGCTCGAACGACGCCGGCGTCTGGCCGCCGGTGATTTCGTTCTTCAGCTCGTCGAGCGTGTAGCCGACCGCCAGCTTCGCGGCGACCTTCGCGATCGGGAAGCCGGTGGCCTTCGACGCGAGCGCCGACGAACGCGACACGCGCGGGTTCATCTCGATGACGACCATGCGGCCGTCCTTCGGGTTGATCGAGAACTGCACGTTCGAGCCGCCCGTGTCGACACCGATCTCGCGCAGCACCGCGAGCGACGCGTTACGCAGGATCTGGTATTCCTTGTCGGTGAGCGTCTGCGCGGGCGCGACCGTGATCGAGTCGCCGGTGTGCACGCCCATCGGGTCGAGGTTTTCGATCGAGCAGACGATGATGCAGTTGTCGGCGCGGTCGCGCACGACTTCCATCTCGTATTCCTTCCAGCCGAGCAGCGACTCTTCGATCAGCAGCTCGCGCGTGGGCGACAGGTCGAGACCGCGCTTGCAGATCTCTTCGAACTCTTCGCGGTTGTACGCGATGCCGCCGCCCGAGCCGCCGAGCGTGAACGACGGACGGATCACGATCGGGTAGCCGCTGCCGCCCGTCTCCGCCATGATCTGCGCGTGCACCTTGGTCGCTTCTTCCATCGAGTGCGCGATGCCCGACTTCGCGGAACCGAGACCGATCTTGGTCATCGCTTCCTTGAACTTCTGGCGGTCTTCGGCCTTGTCGATCGCTTCCGGCGATGCGCCGATCAGCTCGACGCCGAACTTCTCGAGCACGCCGTGGTGATGCAGGTCGAGCGCGCAGTTCAGCGCGGTCTGGCCGCCCATCGTCGGCAGGATCGCGTCCGGGCGCTCCTTCTCGATGATGCGCGCGACGACTTCCCACGTGATCGGCTCGATGTAGGTCACGTCGGCCGTGTTCGGGTCGGTCATGATCGTCGCCGGGTTGCTGTTGACGAGAACGACCTTGTAGCCCTCCTCACGCAACGCCTTGCAAGCCTGCGCGCCCGAATAGTCGAACTCGCACGCCTGGCCGATGATGATCGGGCCGGCGCCGATGATGAGGATGCTCTTGATGTCTGTGCGTTTTGGCATGGCTTATGAATTCAATAAGTAATCGTTGTCGTGGGTCGGCCGGCGGCGCTCAGCTCATGGTCGCGAGCGCCAGCTTCACCGAGAAACCGATGAACAGGCCGCCCACGCTGCTCGCCGCGCCTGCCGCGAGCTTGCGGCGGCGGCGGAAGTGCTCGGCGAGCCGCGCGCCCGCGAAGATCAGCGTGCTCAGGTACAGGAAGCTCGCGCATTGCGCGATCGCCCCGAGCACGGCGAACGACAGCGCGGGATGCGGGAATGCCGGGTCGACGAACTGGATGAAGAACGAGATGAAGAACAGGATGGCCTTCGGATTCAGCAGGCTCACGATCAGCGCTTTCCGGAACGGACGCTCGCCGTCGACCGCCTGCCGGGCCTCGACCGGCGCTTCGCCGCGCGCGCGCAGCTTGCTCCACGCGCTACGCAGCATCCCGGTGCCGATGTACAGCAGGTAGGCGGCGCCGCCGTACTTGACGACGGAGAACAGCAGCGGGTTCGCCTTCAGCAGCGACGCGACGCCCGCGGCCGACAGCACCATCAGCACCGTATCGCCGACGAACACGCCGCAGGCCGCGCGATACCCGGCCTTCACGCCGCGCTGCGCGGCGAGCGACAGCACGTACATCGAATTCGGCCCCGGCAGCAGGATGATGAAGATCACGCCGAACACGTAGGTCCAGATATCCGTGATGCCGAGTGCGTGGCCGAACATGATGTGAATCTCCCGTCCTTCGGTTGCGTCGATGACGTTAAGCGGTGCGCTGCTTCGCCGCGTCCATCAGCGCGGTGAAACGGTCGAACAGGTAGCCGATGTCGTGCGGGCCGGGCGACGCTTCCGGGTGACCCTGGAAGCAGAACGCCGGCTTGTCGGTCAGCTCGAAGCCCTGCAGCGTGCCGTCGAACAGCGACACGTGCGTCACGCGCGCATTGGCCGGCAGCGAATCGGCGTCGACCGCGAAGCCGTGGTTCTGCGACGTGATCACGACACGGCCGTCGCCGAGATCCTTCACCGGATGGTTCGCGCCGTGGTGGCCCGTCTTCATCTTCAGCGTCTTCGCGCCGACCGCGAGGCCCATGATCTGGTGGCCGAGGCAGATGCCGAAGGTCGGCACGCCGCGCTCGATGAATTCCTTCGTGGCCGCGATCGCGTAATCGCACGGCTCCGGGTCGCCGGGGCCGTTCGACAGGAAGACGCCGTCCGGATTCAGCGCGAGCGCATCGGCCGCGCTCGCCTGGGCGGGCAGCACCGTCACTTGGCAGCCGCGCTCCGCGAGCATCCGCAGGATGTTGTACTTGACGCCGAAGTCGTACGCGACGACGCGGTACTTCGGCGCTTCCTGCATGCCGTAGCCGCCTTCGAGACGCCATTCCGTCTGCTTCCACTCGTACGGCTTGGTGGTCGACACGACCTTCGCGAGATCCATGCCGGCGAGGCCCTCGAACGAGCGCGCGAGCTCGATCGCCTTCGCTTCGTCGTCGGAGCCCGTCAGGATGCAGCCGCTCTGCGCGCCCTTGTCGCGCAGGATGCGGGTCAGCTTGCGGGTGTCGATGCCGGCGATCGCGACGACGCCTTCGTCGCGCAGGTAGTCGCCGAGCGTGCGGTCCATGCGGAAGTTCGATGCGAGCGTCGGCAGATCGCGGATGATCAGGCCGGCGGCATGGACTTTCGTGGCTTCGACGTCTTCGGCGTTGACGCCGACGTTGCCGATATGCGGATAGGTGAGCGTGACGATCTGGCGCGAGTAGCTCGGATCAGTCAGGATTTCCTGATAGCCGGTGATCGCGGTATTGAACACGACTTCGCCGATCGTATGGCCTTCGGCCCCGATCGAATAACCACGAAAGACCGTGCCGTCGGCGAGTGCAAGCAAGGCGGGAGAAAAAGACGGCAACACGGGAGGCTCCTTGGGGAACACCCTGCTGCCGACCTGTTTACCCTGCCGCGCAAGCGCCGCGCTGCGTGGGCGCGCGCGGTCGCTAGCTGGACGCGGCCTGCATTGTCGAGACGCGAACCCGGCGCGTGGCGCACGAGGTTTCGCGGCATCGCCCGGCAGGCGGCGTGCGGCGGATGAACGGGATGAATGAGGTAGGCGCTAGGGTGCGAGGTTGATCAGCACAAACTTTCAAATTATAGCCTGAAAATGGCCCCATCTTCAATGGATATGGCCGTCCGATCGTGCGCGCACCGCGCTCGGCGGCGCAGCGCGCCGTGCTGCGGCCCCGTTTTCGCGGCCGCCTGCCCACCAGCGTACCGCCGGATCAGTGCGCTTGGCCAGCGCCGCCGCCGCGCGCGGGCCACACGTACCAGACCGCGCTCGCCAGTTGCAGCACGAGCAGCACGCCCCACGCGGTGAAATGCGCGGCGGCCGGATAACGGCCGTCGACCGCCGGCCAGTGCGACAGCACCGCGCCGACGCCGATCTGGAACGCGAAGATCAGCAGGAAGATCACGAGCGTGAGCGTCGTGTTCGCGCGGCCGATCAGATGGGCGGGAAAGTGGCCGGCCATTACCGCGTAGGTCAGGATGCCCACGCCGCCGAACATCCCGTACGCGGCCCACAGCACGGCCGGCGGCAACGGCACGCGCGCGACGATCGCGAGTTGCGTCGCGACGAACAGCGCCATGCCGATGCCGCAGGTGGCGTAGACCGACACGCCGCGCCGCTCGAGCACGCGCGCCGCCGCGCCGAAGCCGACGCAACCGGCCATCATCGCGAAACCGAGCACCGACACGAGGCGTGCGGCATGCGGCGCGTCGAACCCGCCGACATCGCGCAGATACGGCCCCACCCACAACGACTGCATCGCGTAGAACACGCCCTGCGTGACGACCGAGAACGACGCGATCTTCCAGAACGCGCGGCTCGTCAGGATGTGCCACGTGCCCTTGAACTGGCTGACGAGGCCGCCCTGGTGGCGCGCCTGTTGCGCGTCGGGCGCCCCGAAGCCGATCGAGGCCGCGACGACTACCGTCAGCACCGCGAGGCCGAAACAGATCGCGCGCCAGCTCGCCCAGCCGAGCAGCCAGGTCAGCGGCGAGCCGACCATCACGCCGCCGAGGCCGCCCACGGCCATCACCAAACCGTTCACGAGCGGCAGCCGGCCAACCGGGAAATGCTGCGCGAGCGCCTTGAACGCCGCACCGAGACACACCGATACGCCGACGCCGATCAGCAGCCGGCCGACCATCATCGTGCCGATGCCGTGCGCCGCGCCGAACACGGCCGCGCCGGCCGCCGCGAACAGCAGCATGCCGGCCGTCACGCGGCGCGGGCCGAAGTGGTCGAGCATCACGCCGGCCGGAATCTGCGCGCCCGCGAAGCCGAGGAAATAGAGGCTGGTGAGCAGGCCGAGATCGGCGGCCGACAGCCCGAGCTCGTGCGTGACGAACGGCGCGAAGCCCAGATTGACGCCGCGAAACACGTACGACACGAAATACCCGACCGAAAACAGCGCAAGCGCCCTCACCTGCATCGACGACATCGCCTCTCCTTGTTGGATGAAGACGCGCGACGCAGCGCCGCCGCGCACAAACGAAAACGCCGTCACCTCGGTGACGGCGTTTCGTCGAATTCGTCGGATGATAGCGCAATCGTGCGAGCCTCACCGGCCGCTGCGCCGCGCGCGACGGCCGCGCTTACTTCTTCTTGCCCTTGTGCGCGACGGTCTTGGCCGGCGCGGCTTTCGCGGGAGCGGCCTTCGCCGACTTCGCCGACTTCACCGACGACTTGACGGTGCCACGCTTGCCGCCATGCGACTTGCCGCCCACCGCCAGGCTCGCGCGCTCGATGTGCGCACCGGCGGCCGACGTCGCGATCCGCTCCGGACCGGGTTCCGCCGGCACCGAACGGCCGACCGGCACGTGCAGCACGAGCGCCTGGCCCGGCATCACGAGATCGCGGTGCGTCCGGTTCCATGCCTTCAACTGGCCGACCGACACGCCGTAGCGGCCGGCGAGCGCCGCCATCGACTGCTTGCGACGCACGCGGATCAGCATCTTGCGCGTATCGGGAACGTCCGGCTCCATCGCGAGCGCGCCGTTTTCGGCGACGTCCGCGCTGATGTCCTCGTCGTCGTCATTGCCGCGCGGCACGACGATCGTCGAGCCCGGTTTCAGGCGCATGCCGGCCGGAATCTTGTTGACCGACATCAGCGTATCGGCGTCGACGCCGATCTTCTCGGCGATCGCAGCCGGGCGTGCCCGCTCGCTGACCGTATAGGTGGTCCAGGACGACAGCTGGCCGCTATACGACTTCAGGCCCTTCTCGAACGCGGACGCGTTGTCGAACGGCAGCAGGATCTGCGGCTCGGTCGCGCCGAGGATCACGGGCTTCGAGAACGACGGGTTCAGCGAGCGGAATTCGTCGAGCGGCAGGTTCGCGAGCTTCGCGGCCACCGCCACGTCGATGTCGCGCGACGTCGTGACCGTCACGAAATACGGGTGGTTCGGAATATCCGGCAGCGTCAGGCCATACTGCTGCGGGCTCGCGATGATGTTCTTCACCGCCTGCAGCTTCGGCACGTAGTTGCGCGTCTCGTTCGGCATGCGCAGGCTCTGGTAGTCGGTCGGCAGGCCGGCCGCCTGGTTGCGCGCGATCGCGCGCTGCACGTTGCCCTCGCCCCAGTTGTACGCGGCCAGCGCCAGATACCAGTCGCCGAACATGTCGTGCAGGCGGGACAGGTAGTCGAGCGCGGCGCTCGTTGAAGCGAGCACGTCGCGGCGCTCGTCCTGCCACATGTTGCGCTTCAGGTTATAGGTGCGGCCGGTGCCGGGCATGAACTGCCACATGCCGGCCGCCTTCGCGACCGACAGCGCCTGCGGGTTGTACGCGGACTCGATGAACGGCAGCAGCGCGAGCTCGGTCGGCATGTGACGCGCCTCGAGCTCTTCGACGATGTGGTACAGATACTTCTGCGAGCGCTCGGTCATGCGCTGCACGTAATCGGGCCGCTGCGTGTACCAGGTCGTCTGCATGTCGACCAGATCGCTCTGCAGGTCGGGCATCTGGAAGCCGCGGCGGATGCGCGCCCAGAGATCGGAGTCCGCAGTGGTCAGGTCGCCGACGGACTGCTTGTCGACGTCGACGGTTTCTTTGGCGGTGGCTGATTTACGGAGGTAGTTGGACGCCGCCTGCGAATCGGCGGCGTTGTTGGCGACAGGGGGCTGGCTCGCACAAGCGGCGAGTAGCAGCACCACCATCGCACTCAATATAAGTCGCATGAAAATCTCTGCTTCCGACGGCTGGAAATTGCAGGCGATACTACGGAAGTGCGTGCTTCACGTCAATAAAAACACCGAAAACTCAGCGAAATCCTACATTTGGAGCAATTTTTACAGACACCGCTTGAGCTTCGGAATCCTCCGGAAAACGTCATCGGAACCGGTTTTTCCATTCGCGCATCAGCGTGAACGCGGCCAGACGATCCGTCACCGTTTCGTGCAGCTCGGCCGCGAGCGTCGCGTGGATCGCCACGCTGTCGGCCCGCATGAACGGGTTGACGGCACGCTCGTGCGCGATCGTCGTGGGCAGCGTCGGCACGCCGCGCGCACGCAGCGCCTGCGCGTCGTCGCGCCACGCGGCGAGCGCCGCATTGCCCGGCTCGCACGCGAGCGCGAAGCGGATGTTCGACAGCGTGTATTCGTGCGCGCAATGCACGCGCGTGTCGTCCGGCAGCGCCGCGAGCGCGTCGAGCGACGCGAGCATCTGCGCGGGCGTGCCCTCGAACAGGCGGCCGCAGCCGCACGAGAACAGCGTGTCGCCGCAGAACACGTGCGGCGCCGCGCTGCCCTGCCCGGCCGCGCGTTCGCTGGCCGCCTGAAAGTAAGCAATGTGGCCGCGCGTATGGCCCGGCACGTCGAGCACGTCGAACGCGACGGCCGGCGCGTCGAGCGTCACGCGATCGCCGCCCGCAAGCGGTCGCGTGACCACGTCGATCGCTTCGGCCGCGGGGCCGTAAACGGGCAGCGGCGCATCGTCCGGTTGGCTATTACGCAGCGCCTCGACACCGCCGACGTGGTCGGCGTGGTGGTGCGTGAGTAAAATAGCGGTCAACCGCCAGCCTCGTTCGGCAAGAACCCGGCGTACGGGCGCGGCTTCACCCGGATCGACGGCGATCGCATCGCGGCCGTCCGAGACGAGCCAGATATAGTTGTCTTCGAATGCCGGAACCGGCACGTATTCCAGCTCGTTCATGGGCGCGCAATCATCGTTATGTCTGACCGTCAAATTATAGACTGGCCCGCCTGGACCGACTCGCCGCCCGGCCGTTACGTGCTGGGCTGGGAACAGGCGCAGCTCGACCGGATCGTGTCCGACGTCTTCGGATTCCACGCGCTGCAGCTCGGCCTGCCGCAGCTCGACGCGCTGCGCGAGAACCGCATGCCGTATCGCGGCCTCGTGCTCGACCCGGCGAGCGGCGCGAGCGCGCCGTATCAGTATCCGTGGGCACGCGAAGCGCACGCGGCGGGCCACGCGCCCGCCGATCGCAGCACGACCTGGTGCGACCTGCTCGACCTGCCGTTCGAATCGCAGAGCGTCGACCTCATCGTGATGCCGCACACGCTCGAATTCACGTCCGACCCGCACCGCCTGCTGCGCGAGGCCGAGCGCGTGCTGATGCCGGAAGGCCAGCTCGTGATCACCGGCTTCAACTCGCTGAGCCTGTGGGGCATGCGGCAGTCGTTCGGGCGCATGGCCAACCGCCCGTTCGTGCCGGCCACGCGCGACCAGATCGCGTTCATCCGGCTCAAGGACTGGATCAAGCTGCTCGGTTTCGACCTCGAACGCGGCCGCTTCGGCTGCTACCGGCCGCCGCTCGCCACCGACCAGTGGCTGGCCCGCTACGGCTTCATGGAGGCCGCCGGCGACCGCTGGTGGCCGATTTTCGGCGCCGTCTACATGGTGACGGCCGTCAAGCGCGTGCGCGGCATGCGCCTCGTCGGTCCGATCAAGATGAAGAAGCCCGTGCTCGCACCGGGCCTGACGCCGGCGGCCTCCCCGACCACTCACCAAGAACGTTCATGACAACCGACACCATCGACATCTATACCGACGGCGCCTGCAAGGGCAACCCCGGCCCCGGCGGCTGGGGCGCGCTGCTGCGCTACGGCAATCAAGAAAAGGAACTGTTCGGCGGCGAGCCGAACACGACCAACAACCGCATGGAGCTGATGGGGGTGATCGCCGCGCTCGAAGCGCTGAAGCGGCCGTGCCGCGTGATCGTGCATACCGACTCGCAATACGTGCAGAAAGGCATCAGCGAGTGGATCCACGGATGGAAGAAGAAAGGCTGGGTCACCGCGGCGAAGGCGCCGGTGAAGAACGCCGACCTGTGGAAGCGGCTCGACGCGCTCGTCGTGCAGCACGAGATCGAATGGCGGTGGGTCAAGGGCCATGCAGGCCATCCCGAAAACGAGCGCGCGGACGCGCTCGCGAACCGCGGCGTCGAATCGCTGGCCGCCTGAACACCGGCCGCCCTCCCCCGTTTTTCTTGCTTTTCCCGACATGCGCCAGATCATTCTCGATACCGAAACCACCGGCCTGAACGCCCGCACGGGCGACCGTCTCATCGAAATCGGCTGCGTCGAGCTGCTGAACCGGCGGCTCACCGGCAACAACCTGCACTTCTACGTGAACCCCGAACGCGACAGCGATCCGGGCGCACTGGCGGTGCACGGCCTCACGACCGAATTCCTGAGCGACAAGCCGAAATTCGCGGAAGTCGCCCACCAGATCCTCGACTTCGTGAAGGACGCCGAGCTGATCATCCACAACGCGCCGTTCGACCTGGGCTTTCTCGACGCCGAATTCGCGCGGCTCGGCCTGCCGCCGTTCACCGAGCATTGCGGCGGCGTGATCGACACGCTGGTGCAGGCCAAGCAGATGTTCCCGGGCAAGCGCAATTCGCTCGATGCGCTCTGCGACCGTTTCGGCATCAGCAACGCCCACCGCACGCTGCACGGCGCACTGCTCGACTCGGAGCTGCTCGCCGAGGTGTATCTCGCGATGACGCGCGGCCAGGACAGCCTCGTGATCGACATGCTCGACGACGCGGGCGTCGGCGGCGGCGCGGCGAATGGCCAGCGCGTGTCGCTCGCCGCGCTCGACCTCGCCGTGGTGATCGCGAGCGACGACGAGCTTGCCGCGCACCAGGCTCAGCTCGACGAGCTCGACAAGTCGGTCAAGGGCACCTGCGTGTGGCGCCAGTCCGCCGACACGGATACCGCCGAAGCAGCCTGACGCACGCGGCCCGCGCCGCGGCCGCGCCTATGCGCGCGGCTGCAGCGCGATGACGGCCATCCCGCCGAGCGCGAGCATCGCGCCCGCCATGTCCCAGCGGCTCAGCGCGACGCCGTCGACCACCCGCAGCCAGATCAGCGCCACCGCGATGTACATGCCGCCGTACGCGGCATACGTGCGCCCCGCCGCGCTCGGGTGCAGCGTCAGCAGCCAAGCGAACAGCCCGAGCGACAGCGCTGCCGGCACCAGCAGCCAGGCCGGTCGCCCCGCCTTCAGCACGAGCCACGGCAGGTAGCAGCCGACGATTTCGGCCAGCGCGGTAGCGGCGAACAGCGCCGCGATCCTCATCAGTTCGGTCATCCGGTTCCTCGCGAATTCAGCCCCGTCGCGGCGGCCGGCACGGCCGCGCCGCGCGCCGCCGATCATACCGGAGCGGGCCGCGGCGGATGCCCCGCCAGACGGGCGACTCCAGGCAATTTGCACGATCGTCCGTCATCGTGCTATCATGTCGCCTGTTTCAACATTCAATCTCTGTCTTTTCGATTTTGAGAGAAGTCCGGCCGCGCGTTGCGGGCCGGTGCCTCGATCGAAATTGCATCCACAGGAAAGCCCGCCCGACAGGCCCGCTTTTCTCGTTTCGTTGCCCCTCCGGGGCGTTGCCGGAACGCCGGACCCATCGTCCGCACCGGCATCCGCCGCTTGCATCACGCGGCCCATTCTTCATGAGCGCACTGTCGCGACGGCCCATCGGGCCCGCGTCGAAGCAGCCCCTTGGCCCTTTGCTGCCCTGCGCGCAGTAAGTGCTTAAAGGCCTGCCCCGACGCGCAGCACACGACACCGCGCTCGCCGGCAAACCGTGTCGGACGGCCCGCCCGTTCCGGCGCTGTCAAAGGAGTGCATGACCTTGACCGCAACACACGTCAGCCCGACCGCTGTCTCTTCCCTCGCTTCGTCGTCCGGCGAAGCCCCGCTCGCCGCGGACGACATCACCGTCGTCGACCAGAGCCTGCTCAAGCGCGCCGTCAGCGCGATGGCCATCGGCAATGCGATGGAATGGTTCGACTTCGGCGTCTACAGCTATATCGCCGTCACGCTCGGCAAGGTGTTCTTCCCGTCCAGCAGCCCGTCCGCGCAGTTGCTCGCCACCTTCGGCACGTTCGCGGCCGCGTTCCTCGTGCGCCCGCTCGGCGGCATGGTGTTCGGCCCGCTCGGTGACCGCATCGGCCGCCAGCGCGTGCTCGCCGCCACCATGATCATGATGGCCGTCGGCACCTTCGCGATCGGCCTGATCCCGAGCTACGCGTCGATCGGCATCATGGCCCCGATCCTGCTGCTCGTCGCCCGCCTCGTGCAGGGCTTCTCGACCGGCGGCGAATACGGCGGCGCCGCCACCTTCGTCGCCGAGTTCTCGACCGACAAGCGCCGCGGCTTCATGGGCAGCTTCCTCGAGTTCGGCACGCTGATCGGCTATGTGCTGGGCGCGGGCGTCGTCGCGCTGCTCACCGCGTCGCTGTCGCAGGAGGCGCTACTGTCGTGGGGCTGGCGCGTGCCGTTCCTGATCGCCGGGCCGCTCGGCCTGATCGGTCTCTACATCCGGATGAAGCTCGAGGAAACGCCCGCGTTCAAGCGCCAGGCCGAAGCGCGCGAAGCGCAGGACAAGGCCGTGCCGAAGACGCGCTTCCGCGAAACGCTGATGCGTAACTGGCGTGCGCTGCTGCTGTGCGTCGGCCTCGTGCTGATCTTCAACGTGACCGACTACATGGTGCTGTCGTACCTGCCGAGCTTCATGTCGTCGACGCTGCACTTCGACGAATCGCACAGCCTCGTGCTGGTGCTGCTCGTGATGGTGCTGATGATGCCGATGACGCTGTACGCCGGCCGCCTGTCCGACAAGGTCGGCCGCAAGCCGGTGATGCTCGCCGGCTGCGTGGGCCTGCTGGTGCTGTCGATCCCGTCGCTGATGCTGATCCACACGGGCACCACGGCATCGGTGTTCGGCGGCCTGCTGATCCTCGGCGTGCTGCTGTCGTGCTTCACCGGCGTGATGCCGTCGGCGCTGCCCGCGCTGTTCCCGACCGAGATCCGTTACGGCGCGCTCGCGATCGGCTTCAACGTGTCGGTGTCGCTGTTCGGCGGCACGACGCCGCTGGTGACCGCGTGGCTCGTCGACGTGACGCACAACCTGATGATGCCCGCGTACTACATGATGGGCGCCGCGCTGATCGGCATCGTGTCGGTCGTCGCGCTCGCCGAAACCGCGCGCCAGCCGCTGAAGGGCTCGCCGCCGGCCGTCGCGACGCGCCGCGAAGCGCACCAGCTCGCGCGCCAGTTGCGCGACGAGGACGACGAATCGGAAATCTACGGCGTCGCGACTCCCGCACGCGCGTGAGCGTCGCCCAATGAAAAAGCCCCGGCCGAAGCCGGGGCCCGATCGAACCCGATCCGCCCGACCGGCTTGCGCCGGCCGGGCTTTTTTCATTCAGGCGGCGTGCGCATTCATGCGTGCGCTTCGCAGTGACGGCAGAAGATCAGCGCGCGCGACCGCGACACGGCCGCCTGCGCACCGCGCGCCGCGACGATCATCCCGACTTGGCCGAGATTGAAATCGCGCTCGACCATCAGCTGCGTGAGCCCGGCAAGCGCCAACACGACGGACGGGTGGTACAGGCTCGATTCAATCAGGGCTTTCATCGTCGGCTCCATCTGGCAATGCGTGATTTGATGGAGTGGATTCTAGGGATCGGTCGCCGCCGGATAAACAGCGCGAATGCGAAGTCACTTGTCAGCGGCCGAGAACAATCGGCGGCGGCTTGCCGGACAACGGCGAGCGGCGTGTGACAGCCCGGCGGGCCGCTTCACAAGCTAGGCGAGCGGCGTGTCGACGAAGGCCGGCAGCGCTTCCGCCCGCGCGGAATGCGCGGCAAGCGCCGGATAACGGGCCGGATCGATCCGCGCGAGCACCGGGTAATTGGCCGCCATGAACTGCGTGAAGCGCCACGCCACCGCGACCGTCACGTCCGACTGCAGCAGTCGCGCGCCGCCGAACCAGCCGTTGGCGGCCGCGACCAGCGGTTCTAGCGCGCCGTATGCACCTTCGAGCTGGCTCAGCACGCGTTCGATCCACGGTTCGTGCTGCTTGTCCGATGGCCGCAACGCCTGCTCGTAGACGACCTGCACGGTTTTCTCAGCCGCGGCCAGCGCGAAGCCGATCGGCACCAGCGCGCGCAGCCGGGCCTCGACGGCGCCGGGCAGCAGGCGCCGCTCCGGCGCGGCCAGGTGGTCGAGATAGTCGACGATCAGCGACGAATCGAGCAGCGTCGCGCCGCCGTCGGTCACGAGCGTCGGCGCCTTGACGACCGGATTGACCCGCCTGAACTGGTCGATATGACGAAATACCGAGATCGACTCGTGTTCGAACGGCAGGTCGAGCAGCTTCGCCGAAATGGCGACGCGGCGCACGAACGGGGAATCCAGCATGCCGATCAGCTTCATCGCGAACGCTCCGCTTACGAGGATGGGGCCGATGACTGTAGCAGCGTCGCGCGGCAGCGCCTAGCGCTTGACGCGCATCAGCCAGCCGCGCATCGGACTCGCACTGCCCGCCCCCTGCGACCATAATGCAGGTTCACGCTCCTTCCGCCCCAGGGTCCGCCATGTGGTACGCCGTCGTCGAGCAGCAGCGGGAATGGATGCGCGCGTGGCGCGCGGCGACGCGATATGCGTTCGACGCATGGCCGGCCGCGTCGCTGCCGCATGCCGCGTCGTCGTGCTACGACGACCTGTTCGAACCGCTGCTCGGCCCGCAGGCCGCGCCGCCGGGCTTCGACCTCGCGTGGCCCGACGTCGGCGAGCAGGTCGTCGCGCACACGCCGTTTTGCGACTTGCGGCGCTTCGCGCGCGCCGACGCGCGCCGCATGGTGCTGCTATGCGCGCCGCTCGTCGGGCACGCGGCCGTGATGATGCGGGAAACCGCCGAAACGCTGCTCGCCGACGGCGACGTCTGCGTGACCGACTGGCGCAATGCGCGCGACGTGCCGCTCGCGGCCGGCCGTTTCGGACTCGACGAATACGTCGCGATGCTCGACGGCTTCGTCGGCACCCTGCAGCACGACGATCGGCCGCTGCACGTCGTCGCCGTGTGCCAGGCGACCGTGCCGGCGCTCGGCGCCCTGGCGTTGCGGGCGGCGCGCGGCCTCGCGCCGCCCGCGAGCATCACGCTGATCGGCGGCCCGCTCGATGCGCGGCGGAACCCGAGCGCGCTCGGCGTCGCCGCGGCCGCCCATTCGCTCGACTGGTGCCGGCGCCATCTGATCGACATCGTGCCGCCCGGCTTCGCGGGACACGGCCGCCATGTGTTCCCGACGTATCTACAGCAGGGCGAGATCGCCCTCCTGTATCCGCAACGCTTCCTGACACTGATCGAGACCTATGCGCTGGCCGCTTCCCGCTTCGACATGGCCGGGCTCGCCGATGCACGGCGGGCGCTGCGTGAATACACCGCGCTGCTCGACATGCCGGCCGACTATTTTCTCGACACGGTCGACGTCGTGTTCCAGCGCATGTTGCTCGCGACCGGCGCGTGGCACGTGCGCGGCCGGCGCGTCGAACCGGCCGCGCTGCGCGACGTCGCGCTGCTGACCGTCGAAGGCGCCCGCGACGCGGTCACGGGCGCCGGCCAGACGCATGCGGCGCTCGACCTGTGCAGCGGCCTCCCGGCCGATGCGCGCCATCGCGTCGACGTCGACGATTGCGATCACTACGGGCTGTTTACGGGGCCACGCTGGCACGGCAACGTCCATCCGGCGATGCAGCGCGTGTTCGCGCAGGCGGAAGCCGGCCGACCGCGCCCGCGCCCGCGCCGGAACCGTCGGACGTGACGACGGATCAGGCGCGCGCCGCGTCGAGCAGCGCGCGCACCTCGTCGTCGCTCGTCTGCTCGAAGCGCGCGTAGAACTGGCTGATTCCGAACAACCGCGCCGGCTGCGACACCGCGACGAACGCATCGGCCAGGCCGTCGAACGCATGCGCCGCACCCGCCGGCGCGACCGGCGCCGCCGCGACGAGGCGCGCCGGATGGCGCTCGCGCAGCGCCTGCAGCGCGACGCGCATCGACGCGCCGGTCGCGACACCGTCGTCGACGACGATCGCGATGCGTCCGTCCACCGCCAGCGGCGGCGCCGCGCCGCGGTACAGCGCCTCGCGGCGCTGCAGTTCGGCGGTCTCGCGCGCGATCACGTCGGCGAGTTGCGCATCCGATACGCCCATCGCGCGAATCACCGAACGCTGCAGATGAATCGCGCCGCCCGTCGCGATCGCGCCCATCGCGAGCTCGGGGTCGAACGGCACGCCGAGCTTGCGCACGACCAGCACGTCGAGCGGCGCACGCAGCGCGCACGCGACCGGATACGCGACGGGCACGCCACCGCGCGGCAGCGCGAGCACGACGACATCGGTTCGCCCCGCGTATTCGCGCAACGCGTCGGCCAACTGGCGGCCGGCATCCGCGCGATCGCCAAAACTGCTTTCGGTCACGATCGGCTCCCTGCCGTTGCGCTGGGTGCGCGCGAGCCGCGCCGACGCCATGTCAACGAGCATGGTTCATCGGTCGCGCCGATGCAAGCAGGGTCATACCGGCGCGCGACGCGCCGCGGGAAAGGGTCAGAGGCCGGCGGCCTGCCGATACAGCCGCCAGAACGACTGCGCGTAGGACTGCGCGAGTTCGGGCGCGCGTCGGAACACGTTCACCGTGTCGGCGTGCTCGGCCGCGCCGTCGGACAGCGTCGTCAGCGCGACGCTGTCGTCGACGATCATGAAGCGCGACGCGGGGCCGCCGTGCCGCGAATCGATCGCGACGTCGACACCGGCGGATTTCAGATAGCCGGCGCCGCTGGTCCGGCCCGCACGCGGCGAACGCACGAGCACGACGCGCACCTCGATCCCGCGCGCACGGGCCGCCCTCAGCGCGTTCGCGACCGCCGGCGGCACTTGCGTATAGCCGGCCAGCAGCACGCGGCGCTGCGCCTGTTCGATCAGATCGACGGTCGCGTCGACCGCCGCGTTGTCATACGAAAAGTACGTGCCGACCGATGCGGCATCGGACGGAATCTGGCTGGCGTGGGCGCTCGTCGCGCAGAAAAACGCGACGAAAAGGAAGGCGGCTGGTCTCATGGCGGGCGCCATTGTAGCGACGCCATTTCGCGTGACAAGAGGCGGCTGCGACGCTGCTGCGC
This sequence comes from Burkholderia sp. AU45388, assembly GCF_030481585.1. Classification (NCBI taxonomy): domain Bacteria; kingdom Pseudomonadati; phylum Pseudomonadota; class Betaproteobacteria; order Burkholderiales; family Burkholderiaceae; genus Burkholderia; species Burkholderia sp. AU45388. The sequence continues at coordinate 71,354 of NZ_JAUJPV010000017.1, forward strand.
CGGCGCAACACACAGTGCGGAACAGGTGCCCCGCGACTGTGTTTCAAGCCGGATTTCGACCCGCCGATCAGCCGGCCGCGACGCGCGCGAGCCAGCTCGTCACGCCGTCGACGGAACGGAAATCCGCGACGCTGCGCGCGGGCAGCGCGGGATACGCGCCGCCGGCCATTTCCGCCAGCGCCCGCCCGGGGCCGAGTTCGAGAAACGCGGTCGCGCCGGCCTCAACGCATGCGGCGAGACAGGCCGCCCACTCGACCGGCTCCGCGATCTGCCGCGCGAGCTTGTCGAGGCCCGTATCGACATCGAGCACCGACGCGCCGTCAATGCCCGAGAACAGCCGCGTGCCGGGCAACGGCCGGCGCACGCGCGTCGCGGCCAGCGTCGCGCGGAAAGCCGGCACGGCCGCCGCGAGCCGGCGCGTGTGCGACGCGATCCGCACGCAGACGGGCGCGACACGCAGCGCGCCGGCGCGCGCCGCGTCGTCGGCTACGGCGGCGACATCGGCGTGCCGCCCCGCGACCACGAACGCATCGCCGGGGTTCGCGATCGCGATGGCCGCGTCGCGACCGTCGCACAGCTGCGCCAGTCGCGCCCGCGTCAGGCCGCGCACGAACGCCATCCGCTCGTCGCCGCCGCTCGCGGCATCCATCTCGCGTGCACGCGCATCGGCCAGGTCGAGCGCGTCGTGCGGGTCGATCATCCCCGCGACGCTCCACGAGCCGACCTCGCCGACGCTGTAGCCCGCGACGCAGCGCCGGCGCGGCCACACCGCGTCGAGCAGCGCGGCCGCCGCGAGCGCCTGGACCGTGCAGAGAATCTGCGCGGCGCGGTTTTCCTGCAGCGCGTCGGGCCCGGCCCGCCGGACCCACGTGCGCGGATCGTCGCCGAGCAGCCGGCCCGCGTGCGCGAACAGTGCGTCGGCCTGCGGCGCCGATCCGGTCAGGTCGAACATGTCGGCACGTTGCGCGCCTTGCCCCGAGCACAGGATGGCCAGCGTCATCGCGCACGTCCTTCGGCTTCGAGCGCATCGGCGAACACGCTCATCGCGAGCAGGTCGGCCGCGCCGCCCGGGCTCAGCCGGCGCGCCACGAACGCACGATGCGCAGCTGCCGCGCGCAACCGCCAGCCGCGCGCGCGCACGCCGCCGCGCGCGACGAACGCGCGGGCGGTCGCGCGGGCAAAATCGAGGCCGTCCTGACCGCCCCGATGCAGCAGATTCGTGTCGTCGAGCGCGGCGATCAGCGCGAAGCACGCGTCGATGCGCGCGGCTTCCGGGTCGTCCGGCAGGTCGCGCTGGGCGCGGCGCAGCGCGGGCAGTCCGATCGCATACACGGTCGGGAAGCCGTCGGCCGCCTCGCGACGCGCACCGCCGACACCGTAGCGGCGGCTCGCGCGCTCGCCGTGGCTGTCCGGCAAACGCGGGCCGCCGAGGATCTCGACGCCCCAGCGGCGGGACACGAACGCACCGAGCGTCGTGCCGTCCGGTACGGCACCCGGCATCGCACGCCGGCCGGCGGCCGCGCACAGCAGCCCGAGCCCGAAGATCGCGCCGCGATGCGTATTGACGCCGCCGGTCGCGGCGAGCATCGCATGCTCGGCCCGCAGGCCGATCTTGCGCAGCACGGCCATGTCGGCATCGCGCGCGCCCGCGTCGGCGAGTTCCGCGAAGTACGGGCGCAGCACGGCGGCGCTGCGCGCGAACGTCGTGGCGTCCATGTCCGCGTGACTGCCGGTGTCGACGTGACTGACGAGGCCCGGCTTCGGATAGGTGTCGATCTCGAGCACGAGGCTGCGCTCGGCCAGCGCGGCGATGCGCTCGGCCTCCGACGGCGACGCGACGCGGCAGGCAGCCCCGGCGTTCATTCGGTGCCTCCGATGAATGCATCGACGCGCATCAATTCGACGGTAGTCGCGGTCTTCACCGCGACTTCGGGCAGCCGCGCGTGCAGTTCGCGCCAGTTCGCACCCGCGCCGTCGTCGCGCAGCAGTTCGCCGTCGATACGCATCGGCGCACGTGCGTCGATCGCCGCAAGACCGTCGAGCAGCGGCGCGAGCGACGCGGCGTCCGGCAGCGGGAACACGATGTCGAGATCGGACGACGCGCTCAGGTACGGCTCGCCGGTCAGCGCCTGCCAGGCGAGGCTGCCGAACACGCGGCCCTGCACGCCGCAGCGCGCGCCGAGCGCATCGAGCTCGCGCAGCGGCGCATGCCACGCGGCGGGCGCTACGGCGAGGACGTCCGCCAATGCCGGCAGCGGGCCGACCGTTTCGAGCATGTCGGCGGCCACGTTCAGCGCGATGCGCCGCTTGCCCGCCGAAGGCGGCAGCGGCAGGCCGAGCGGCACGCGGCCGGCAGCGGCTTCATCCGGCGACGCGCGACGCACGATCAGCGGCCAGCCGCGCTCGGCCCATGCGCGTACGAGCGGATCGCCCGCGAGCGCGGGGTCACGGGCGAAGGCCGCGCCCCACCCGGCCGCCGTCAGCGTGACGAGCGTGTGGCGGCGCAGCGGCAGCTCAGCGTGCGGCACGCGCAAGGGCCTCGACGCGGGCGGCCACGTCGGTCGCGACCGGCCGGCCGCGCGCCGCGCGCCGGTCGACGCGCTCGGCCGGCTTGCCGAGCCATTCGCCGACCTGCGCGTCGAGCGCGCGGGACGGATCGAGCACGGCGTCGACGGCGCCCATCTTCACGAGGTTGTCGAGCCCCGGCGCGAACACCGGTGTCGAACGCGCCATCTCCTTCAGCACGTCGATCGGCAGCTTGGTCACGCGCGACATCGACGGCAGGTCCATCACCTCGGGTTCGGCGCCCGGCACCGCGAGCAGCGTGCGCGTCGCGAGCGCGGTCGCGATGAACGCGCCCGCGGCCGTGTGGCCGTACAGCACGCCGACCGTCCGGTGTCCGGCGAGATCCGCGTGCATCAGGCACTTCGCGAGATGCGACAGCCCTTCGTTCAGGCCGAGCAATTCGTCGCGCTTGCTCATCCGCTGGCTGTCGCTGTCGACCAGCACGACGATCGGCGTATCGCCGCCGCGCTCGATCGTGTCAAGCACGCGCGATGCGAGCGTCAGCGCCTCGTCGATGCCGAACGGCAGGCGGTCGGACACACCGATCACGTCGACGCGCGTGCCGGCCAGTTCCGCGTGGCCCGTCAGCAGGCCGCCATTGCGCACAATCGAATGGCCTCGGGGAAACAGCGAGTTCAGTACTTCATCGAGCGTCATGCTGCGGCTCCTGCAGTTGATCGGCGAGCTTCGCGAATGCATCGTCGGGCATGCCGGGAATCGCTTCCGGCTTGTCCGCGCCGAGCACCCGCCAGACGTCGAGCGCATCCTTGCAGCCGCCGAACCGTTCGACCCGCGCTTCGAGACGCGCCTGTTCCGCGCGCAGCCTCGCCGCATCGAACGTCGGCGCGCGGCCGATCAGGTCGAGCGCGGCCGCGCGGAACGCGTCCGGCGTATCGGCCACGTAACGATCGGCACCGCCGATCAGCCGCCGATGCTTACCACCCATCGTGCGCCAGATCAGCGCGCGATCCTTCGAGTCGAATTCCTCGACACCGCGATTGGTCTCGATCACTTCAGGCCCCGACACGCTGATGCGCCCCTGCTCCGACACCGCGAGCGCCGAACAGCACGCGGCGAGCAAACCGCCGCCGCCGTAGCAGCCCGCGCGCCCGCCGATCAGCCCGATCACCGGCACGCCGGCCGCGCGGGCTTCGACCAGTGCCCGCATGATCTCGGCAATCGCGAGCTCGCCCGCGTTCGCCTCCTGCAGCCGCACGCCGCCCGTATCGAACAGGATCAGCACCGGCTTGCCGGCGTCGCGCGCGGCGCGCAGCAGCCCGGTGAGCTTCGCGCCGTGCACTTCGCCGAACGCGCCGCCCATGAAGCGGCCTTCCTGCGCGGCGACGAACACCGGCCGGCCGTCGAGCCGCCCGTGGCCGACCACCATCCCGTCGTCGAACTGCTGCGGCAGGCCGAACAGCGGCAGGTGCGGGCTCGTCACGCGCTCGGCCGGCCCGAGGAATTCGCTGAAACTGCCCGCGTCGAGCAGCCCGTCGATGCGTTGCCGCGCCGATGCTTCATACCAGCTCGCCGCGTTCGCGACGAACGCGGGAGCGTCATGGATGTGACGAATGTCGCTCATCATGCGCCCCCCTCGATCGCGCGCACGGCCTGCGCGAGCCGCAGCGACACCATGTCGGGCCGCGCGCCGCCGTCGTTGATCGACAGCTTCAGGCCGCCCGGCGTGCGCCGTTCGACGAAATCCGACACGACCGCCTGCCACACCGCGCCGAACCCGACGGCCGCGGTGCGGATGTCGATCTCGCATTCGTTGCCCGGCAGCACGCGCTCGACGAGCACCTCGAGATTGCCGGACGCGACCACGCCGACGAGCGCCGCGGCCTGCTCGCCCTTCGCGCGTTCGCGCGCGGTGAAGCGATAGTTCAACTGTTCCATGCCCTCTTCCTCACCAGTTGCGGAACCGGGCCGGCGGCGCGTAGAGCCCGCCCGACCAGTGCACGAGGTCCTTGATCGAACGCGCGGCGAGCCAGCGGCGGTCGGCGTCGAGCGGATCGATGCCGAGATCCTCCGGGCGGCGGATCACGCCGCGCGCGCGCAGCCGCTCGACCATCCTCTTGTCGCGGCCGCGGCCGACGTCCGTATAGCCGGCCACGCCGCGGATCGCGTGCTCGCGTTCGTCCTTGTCGCGGCACATCAGCAGGTTCGCGATCCCTTCCTCGGTGACGATGTGCGTGACGTCGTCGCCGTAGACCATGATCGGCGCGAGGTCGAGCTGCAGCTTGTCGGCGAGCTTCAGCGCGTCGAGCTTCTCGACGAACATCGGCACGTTCTTGTCGCCGAACGTCTCGCCGATCTGCACGACGAGCTTGCGGCCGCGCCGCAGCGCCGCCGGCGTGTCGGGGTCGGCTTCGGCCCCCGCCTTCAGCCACGGCTCGCTCGGATGGCGCCGGCCGCGCGCGTCGCTGCCCATGTTCGGCGCGCCGCCGAAGCCGGCGATGCGCTCGGCGGTGACCGTCGACGAATGGCCGGACAGGTCGATCTGCAGCGTCGAGCCGATGAACATGTCGCACGCATAGAGGCCGGCCGTCTGGCAGAACGCGCGGTTCGAGCGCAGCGACCCGTCGGGGCCGGTGAACCACACGTCGGAGCGCGCGCGGATGTAGTCGTCCATCCCGACTTCGGAGCCGAAACAGTGAATCTGCTCGACCCAGCCCGATTCGATCGCGGGAATCAGCGTCGGATGCGGATTGAGCGCCCAGTGCGTGCAGACCTTGCCCTTCAGCCCCAGCTTCGCGCCGTAGGTCGGCAGCAGCAGCTCGATCGCGGCCGTGTTGAAGCCGATCCCGTGGTTCAGGCGCTTGATCCCGTACGGCTCGTAGATGCCCTTGATCGCGAGCATCGCGGTGAGAATCTGCGTTTCGGTGATCGCGGCCGGGTCGCGCGTGAACAGCGGCTCGACGTAGAACGGCCGGCCGGCCTCGACGACGAAATGCACGCGATCGCCCGGGATGTCGACGCGCGGCACCTTGTCGACGATGCGGTCGACCTGCGCGATCACGACGCCGTCCTTGAACGCGGTGGCCTCGACGACGGTCGGCGTGTCCTCGGTGTTCGGCCCGGTGTACAGGTTGCCGTCGCGATCGGCGCTCACGGCCGCGATCAGCGCGACCTGCGGCGTGAGGTCGATGAAGTAGCGGGCGAACAGTTCGAGATAGGTGTGCACCGCGCCGAGCGCGATCTTGCCGCCGAACAGCAGCTTCGCGATGCGCTGCGATTGCGGGCCCGAATACGCGAAGTCGAGCCGCTTCGCGATGCCGCGCTCGAACACGTCGAGGTGCTCGGGCAGCACGACGCCCGACTGCACCATGTGCAGGTCGTGGATCTTCGCGCTGTCGACGTCGGCGAGCGCGGTGGCGAGCAGATCGGCCTGCTTCTGGTTGTCGCCTTCGAGGCATACGCGGTCGCCGGGCCGCAGCACCGCCTCGAGCAACGCGACGGTGTCGCGCGCGTCGACCCGCTTGCCCTGCGCGTAAGCCGCGCCGGCCGCGACGCGTGCATCGCGCGCCTGCCGCGCGTGATTCCATCCGGTCATGAACAGTTCTCCGCTTCGATGGTTCAGCGGCATTCTAAGCCTGGCGCCGCTGCCGATTGATGATGTTGCAGAATGCGACTCAGAGGACGCCGCGATGGATGCGGCCCGCGCGCGGGCCGCGTCGCATCGCCCTACGCGCCGACCAGCGCGCGCGTCGTGAAGAACAGCAGCGACGGGCCGAGCAGGCAGCCGACGCCGGTATGGAACGTCGCGACCAGCGCGCCGTACGGCACGAGCCGGCGGTCGGTCGCGGCAAGGCCCGCGCTCACGCCGCTGACGGTGCCGGCGAGCCCGCCGAAGATCATCGCGGAGCGCGGCGTCTTCAGCCCCATGAAGTTGGCCGCGACCGGCGTGCCAACCATCACGATGATCGCCTTCACGAGCCCCGTCGCGATGCTGAGCGCGATCACGTCGGAACTCGCGCCGATCGCCGCGCCCGTGACGGGCCCGACGATATAGGTGACGGCGCCGGCCCCGATCGTCGTCATGCTGACCGCGTCGGTATAGCCGAACGCGCGCGCGACGCACGCGCCGACGATGAACGGCAGCACGGTGCCGAGCAGCAGCGACACGACGCCGACGAGCCCGGCCTTGCGCGCCTCGGTCGGCTGCACTTCGAACGCGGTCGCGACGATCGCGAAATCGCGCAGCATCGCGCCGCCCATCAAGCCGATACCGGCGAACAGCCTGACGTCGGCCAGACCCTTCTCGCCGCCGGTGAATGCGCCGCCGACGTAGGCGAGCACGAGGCCGATCACGATCGCGATCGCCGAGCCGTGGACGCGGCCGAACGTGAGCTTGCGCGACGCGATCGACGACAGCCACATGATCAGGCCGACCAGCGCGAACGACGCGACGAGCCCGTTGTGGGCGACGGTTTTTTCGAGCATCTGCAGCATGGCGGCCCCCTTCACTGTTCTTCGAATTGCGGCACGCCCGCGAAGGCCGTGTCGTCGCGCCCGGTGCGCGCGAGTACCGCGATGCAGCATGCGCAGATCGCGACCGCGCCGACGGCGGCCAGCAGCGCGACCGGCCCGCCCTTGAGCGCGGCGACCACGTTCTGGTTCGCGGCCATCGCGACGACCACCGGGATATACATCGCGCCCCAGAAACCGACGCCCGCCTCGGTCTCCTTCGGCATCCAGCCGCGCCGGTGCAGCCAGAGGCGCAGGCAGATCAGCAGCAGCATCGCGATGCCGACGCCGCCGACGTTGGTTTTCACGCCGATCGCGCTGCCGAGCAGGTCGCCGAGGAACAGTCCGGCCAGGTGGCAAAACGCCAGCAGCGCGGTTCCGTAGATGATCATGAGTCGTCTCCAGTCTCTTCGTGACGGGTGCCTGACGCGTGCGGGAGCCAGGCCCGCACGCCGATCCCGGGCGGACTGTCTGTCTCCTGCGGCGGGGCGCCGCGGCCCGGCGGCTCGTCGTGCGAGCACGTTCTCGGGGTCGATGGGATGATGCGGTTTCGGGCCGGACGCCGGATGGCTTAGACTGACCGATGCCATCGGCGGCGCGACACGGGCTACGCGTCCGGTGCCCCTCGTTGGCGGAGGCCGCACGGGCGCGTGATCCGATACTAGCGCCGCAAAATCCGGCCATTTATGAAGTTGTCGAAACCGATTCAGTGGATTTAGCAATGCGTCCGTTACCGCCCGAGTTGCTGCGCAGCTTCGTCGCCGTCGCCCAGTCCGGCAGCTTCACCGCCGCGTCCGAGCGCGTGAACCTGTCGCAGTCGACCGTCAGCCAGCATATCCGCCGGCTCGAGGAGCTGCTCGACCGGCCGCTGTTCGAGCGCGACACGCGCAACGTGCACCTGTCGCAGCACGGCGACGCGCTGTTCCGCTACGCGGTGCGCATCCTCGAGCTGATGGACGAGGCCGTCACGTCGGTCTGCGGGCCGCCGCTGTCGGGCAAGGTGCGGCTCGCGATGTCGGAGGATTTCGCGTCGGCGCATCTGACGGCCGCGCTCGCCAGCTTCGTGCAGCGCAACCCGGACGTCGAGCTGGCAATCTCGACCGGGCTGTCGGGCGACCTGTTCGACGCGCTCGACGAGGGCCGGCACGATCTCGTGTTCGCGAAGCGGATCGCCGGCAGCCGGCGCGGCCGTGTGATCCGCAGCGAACCGCTGTACTGGTGCACCGGCCCCGATTCGCGGATCACCGGCCACGAGGCCGTGCTACCGCTGGCGATGCATCCGGAGCCGAGCGTGTCGCGCCGCCGTGTGCTCGAATCGCTCGAGGCCGTCGGGCGGCCGTACCGGATCGCCGTCGTGAGCAGCAGCGTCGCGGTGTTGCGCGCCGCCGCGAGCGCGGGGCTCGGCGTCAGCGCGTTCGCCGGCTACGTGATCCCGGCCGGGCTCGCGCGGCTCGACGCGGGCCTGCCGGAACTCGGCGAACTCGAATACGTGATCGATCGCCCGGCGGCCGCGTCGCGCTCGACGCTCGCGCTCGAAGCCACGCTGATCACGGCGGCGGCCGAGTTGTAACGGCACCGCAGGCATCGCACACGGGCGCGGGCGCGCCCGCGCCTGACAGCCTTGCCCGGAACGCGTCATCGTCCGCGCAGCACCCGCTCGCGACAATGGGCCCCATCCGAACGCACCGCGCATCGCCGCGCGCGTCCGGTACCCGTCCCCTTGCTCGGAGCCCGCCATGAAGAACGTCCTGCGATTCGCCGTCGCGACCGCTGCAGCCGCCTTGCTCTCCCCCGCCTTTGCCCAGACCGACGCGTCGGCCCCCGCACAACAGGGCCTGACGCGCGCGGAAGTCATCGACCAGCTCAAGCAGGCCTATCTCGACGGCCAACTGCCGACCAACGACGGCAATTACCCGCCGAACGCCGCGACGCGTGCGCGCAACCGCGAACTCGTGCAGGCCGCGAGCCCCGCGTGGCTGGCCCACGTGCCGCCCGCCAGCCAGACGACCTCGCAGCAATGACCGGCGCCGCCGCGCCGGCGCGACGCGATCAGGATCACGGCAGGAAGCTGCGGCGCCGCGCGTCGATCAGTTCGACGAGCAAGCGGTCGCGCTCCGCCGCCAGTTCCTGCATCGAGCGCTCGCCCTGGATCGCGCGCAGCGCATCGGTCAGCTTCCGATCGACTTCCGGATCGAACGAAGGCGTGCCGAGGTCGTCCCACCAGCTCGTGATCGGCCCCGACAGATGTTCGAGGAAATGCGCGATCCCGCCCGCGCCGCCGCCGAGGTGATAGGTCAGGCACTGCCCCATCAGCCCCCAGCGCAGGCCGGGGCCCCACGCGACGGCCTTGTCCGCATCGGCGACGCTCACGACGCCTTCGCCGACGAGGTGATACACCTCGCGGAACAGCGCGGCCGCGAGCCGGTTCGCGACGTGGCCGGTCATCTCCTTGTTCAGCACGATCGTCTGCTTGCCGAGCGCATCGTAGAACTGCTTCACGCGCGCGATCACGTCCTGGCCGGTCATGTCGCCGCCGACCAGCTCGACGAGCGGGATCAGGTGCGGCGGATTGAACGGATGCGCGATCAGGCAGCGCTCCGGATGCTTCGCGCACGCGGTCTGGATCTCGGACATCTTCAGGCCCGACGAGCTCGACGCGATCGGCACGTGCGCGGGCAGCACGTCGTCCATCTGACGGTACAGCGCGCGCTTCAGGTCGAGCCGTTCCGGGCCGTTCTCCTGCACGAAGTCGACGCCGTCCAGCGCGCGCACGAGATCGGCGTCGAACGACAGCCGCGCGGAAAGCTCGGCGGCCCGCTCGCCGAGGAAGGCGGCGAGCGCGTCGCGCAGCCGCGCGTCGGCGTGCGGCGCCGGGTCGGTCGCGACGACGTCGAAGCCTTGCGTCAGGTAGAAAGCGGCCCAGCTCGCGCCGATCACGCCGGCGCCGACGATCGCGATACGTCGAATGTCCATGGTTGTCCCGTGTGGTTGGTCTGCGGATATGCCGCGGCGATTGTCGCATCGAATCCCGCGCGCAGGCGTCGACGCGGATTGCACATGCCCTCTTGAAATGTGCGGCGACGGCCACTAATTAAGCGTCGTCGGGCAGTGCCGCATGCCACGCACCGCCCCCGTTATCGACCCCGTGGAGCTACCCGTCGCGCCCGCCGCAGGCGTCGCGCCGTCGCGTCTCCCGCGTTCCCTGTTCAGGAGGACCAACATGAGCGGTATCCATCACGGCTACGACTTGTTCGACGAATTCGCCCGCGTACAGCGGCAGATGGCGAGCCTCCTCGGCGAACGCCCGTCGGGCATCCGCGCGGGGCGCGCCGGCGCGTTTCCCGCACTCAACGTCGGCGCCACCGACGACGCGATCGAGATCGTCGCGTTCGCACCCGGCATGGCCGCGGCCGACTTCGACGTGTCGATCGACAAGGATCTGCTGACGATCAGCGGCGAGCGCAAACCGGCGCCGCGCGAAGGCGACGACGTGCGCACGTATGCGCAGGAGCGCTTTCACGGCGCGTTCCGCCGCGTGGTCGAACTGCCGCGCGACGCGGACCCCGACCAGGTCAGCGCCCGCTACGAGAACGGCTGCCTGCTGATTCGCGTGGGCCGGCGCGAGGCCTCGAAGCCGCGTGCGATCACCATTCAGTAACCTTCAGGATACCGACATGAACACGAACCCGACCCTGGCCGAACGCCACCCGAGCACCGTTCACGCTGCCGCCGCCGAAGCCGCGCGCCGGCCCGCGATCACCCCGTCCGTCGACATCGTCGAGGACGCGCGCGGCGTCACGCTGCGAGCCGACCTGCCCGGCGTGCCGCGCGAGAACCTCGACGTGAAGGTGCACGACAATACGCTGACGATCGAAGCCGCGACGCAGATCGACACGCCGGCCGACCTGCGCGTGCGGCACGCGGAAATCCGTTCGACGCGCTATGCGCGGTCGTTCGTGCTGAGCGCCGATCTCGACACGTCGCGGATCGACGCGAACCTGCGCGACGGCGTGCTGACGCTGACGATTCCGCGCCGCGAGGAAACGCGCCCGCGCCGCATCGACGTGACGGCCGGCAATGCGTAGGCGTCGACGCGTGTCCTGACGCGACGCGCATGAAAAAGCCCCGCGCCGGCGCGATGCCGGGCGGGACTTCTTTTTTGCATCGAGCCGCGCGCGATCAGCCACGCGAACGGCAGATTCAATCGAAATCGAACAGGTCGAACACCGACTTCTTGCGGCGCCGGCCGTCGTGCCGGTGACGCTCGTCGTGCGAGCGGCCGTCGCGACCCCAACCGTCGTCGCGCTCGCGCGGCGCATGCGCATCGTGTTGCGCCGGCGCGGCTTCGCGGCGGGCCGGCGCATCGCCAGTCTCGCGGGCGATCAGCTTGTCGAGCTCGCCGCGATCGAGCCACACGCCGCGGCAGCTCGGACAGTAGTCGATCTCGATCGACTGGCGCTCGGCCATCAGCAGGTCGGGCGTCTTGCAGACAGGACATTTCATCGCGTTTCTCCTTTCCGTGCGAATTTCATCCGGATTCCGTATGAGGCGCGCGAACCGGCCGCCGCGGCGGCCGGCGTCACGCGCGCCGGCTCAGTCGCGCGCCGCGTGCGCGGCCCGCTTCGCCTTCGCGCGCCGCGCCAGCATGTTCATGCCCTCGACGAACGCCGAGAACGCCATCGCCGCGTAGATGTACCCCTTCGGCACGTGCGAACCGAACCCTTCGGCGATCAGCGTCATGCCGATCACGACCAGGAACGACAGCGCGAGCATCACGATCGTCGGGTTGCGGTCGATGAAGCGGGCGAGCGGCTGCGCGGCGAACAGCATCACGCTCACGGCGACGATCACGGCGACGAACATGATCGGGACGTGCTCGGTCATGCCGATCGCGGTCACGATGCTGTCGATCGAGAACACGATGTCGAGCATCACGATCTGGCCGATCGCGGCCCACATCGTCAGGCCGGCCGCGCCGGCGGTCCCGCCCGCGCCGTCGCCGTCGTGCGACACGTGGTGATGGATCTCGGTGGTGGCCTTCCACACGAGGAACAGGCCGCCCGACAGCAGGATCAGGTCGCGCCACGAGAACGCATGGTCGAACAGCGTGAACACGGGTTCGGTCAGGCTCGCGATCCACGCGACGCTGCCGAGCAGCGCGAGGCGCATCACCAGCGCGAGCGCGATGCCAAGGCGCTGCGTGCGGGCGCGCTGCGCTTCGGGCAGCTTGTTGCTGAGGATCGAAATGAAGATCAGGTTGTCGATGCCGAGCACGACTTCCATCACGACGAGCGTCAGGAGCGCGGCCCAGACGGCGGGGTCGGCGGCAAGCGTCAGCAGGTAGTCCATGGGATGGGCCGATACGAAAGTGGAAAGCCCGATGATAGGCTACGCCGAAGTTCGAAAAAATCATCGATAATCTGACTTTATGTTCGGTTTTTTCGATATATCGCGCTCCGATGCTCAATTTTCGACATCTGTACTATTTTTGGGTCGTCGTGAAGGAAGGCGGCTTCGCTCGGGCGGCCGAGCGGCTCGACATGGCCGTGCAGACGATCAGCGCGCAGGTGCGCGAACTGGAGAAATCGCTCGGGCACCAGTTGCTGCGCCCGGCGGGGCGCGGCGTCGCGATGACCGACGCCGGGCAGGCCGCCTTTGCGCGCGCGGAAGTCATCTTCGAGATGGGGCGGCAGATCCCCGACGACGTGCGCGCGGCGGCCAGCCAGCCGACCGTGCGGCTCGCGGTCGGCCTCGCGGACGGCATCTCCAAGCTCGCCGCGCACGCGATCCTGGCCCCGGTGCTCGACACGCCCACGCTGCGGCTGCTGTGCCACGAAGGCGAGCACGACGCGCTGCTCGCGGAGCTCGCGCTGCATCACCTGGATCTCGTGCTGGCCGGCCAGGGTGCGCCGTCGGGGTCGAATCTGCGCGTGACGAGCGAGCGGCTCGTCGCGTCGCCGGTCGACTGGTACGGGCCCGCGGCGCTCGTCACGCCGGCCGCGCGGCAGCGCTTTCCACAGTGCCTGGCCGACCTGCCGGTGCTGTTGCCGACCGCGCATTCGGCATTGCGCGCGCGTCTCGACCTGTGGCTGGAAAGCGAACGGATCGTGCCGCGCGTGGCCGGCGAGTTCGAGGACAGCGCGCTGATGGCCGTGTTCGCGGCGCGCGGCCTCGGCGTGTTCCCGCTGAGCGAACTCGGCGCGAACGATGCGTCGCTGCTGCGCGGGCTCCGGCGGCTCGGGCGCGCGGGCGACGTGACCGAGGAAATCCATGCGATCCGCTCGCGGCGCGGCGAACATCATCCGCTGACGTCGCAATTGCTGGCCGCGGCGCGCGGCGCGCCGGCCGACTGAAGCGAGCGCGACATCAAAGGAAACTATAATGTCGCCCCGGCCATACGAGACGTGCGCGCGCATTAATCCGGGCCTCCCCGTTGCGCCGCCGCTTGCCGAGCCTTCTGAAAGACGCCATGCACAATCGATTTCGCCTGTTTTCCGTTTCGTGCGCGCTCGCGGTCGCGACCGTGCTGGCGGCATGCTCGTCGCCGCCCAAGCCGATCTATCAGCAGGAACAGTTCGACGCGACCACCAGCCCTTACGCGCACACGTTCCACGCGAAATCCGACGCGGCCTGCGAGGCCGCGCGGCGCGCGCTGCTGAGCCAGGGCTACGTGGTGTCGTCGTCGCGCAACGACGCGGTCGACGGCAGCAAGAATTTCCAGCCGAGCAACGACATGCACGTCGTGATCGAGTTTCACGTCGTGTGCGCGGACGCGACGGCGGACGGCGCGTCGAGCATCGCGTACGTGAACGCGGTGCAGGACCGCTATACGCTGAAAAAATCGAATACGTCGGCCAGCGTGGGCTTGAGCGTGTTCGGCTCGCTGTCGCTGCCGATCGGGTCGAGCGACGACGCGCTCGTCAAGACCGCGAGCGAGACGATTCCCGCCGGCGTGTTCTATGAGCGCTTCTTCACGCTCGTCGACCATTTCCTGAAGATCGACCCGGCGCGCCGCGACCGCGCGACCGTGAAGGCCGCGGAGAAGGAGCGCGTCGCGCCGCTGCCCGAGCCCGCGCCGACGCCGCAGGGTGAACCGCTGAAGATGACGACGCCGGTCGTGCCGACGCCGCCCGCGGCGCCGGTGCCGCTGTCGGCGACGGGTGTCGCGCCGGGGTCGGGCGCGAATGCCGTGCCGGCCGCGGCATCGGCCGTCGCGGCGCCGGCTGCGATGCGTGCGGCGCCGCCGACGGCGGCGTCAGGAGCGGTGCCGGCTTCGGCGGCGGCACCCGCGGCGGCTTCTGCGCCTGCACCGGCTTCGGCCGCCGGCCCGGCGCCGGCATCGCCCCCTGCTCCGGCTCCCGCGTCGGGTGCCGCACCGGCTTCGGCGCCCAAGCCGGTTTCCGGTCCGGCAACCGCGCCCGCACCTTCGTCGACCTCCGGTTCGACGGCGGCGCCGGTTTCCCCGCCCCCAGCTCTTTCGGAACCGGCCGCATCCGCGGCCACCGCTGTGCCGTCCTCGTCTTCGACCGCGCCTTCGTCAGCGGCGTCCGCACCCGCATCACTCTCGGCATCGGCATCGCCGCCGTCGAGCGCATCGCCTGCGCCGGCTGCCGCCGACCCGGTCGCATCATCCACGCCGTCCGGCGCGAGCGCGGCCACCGCGAACTGATCGCGCGCCCGTACCGTCGCGCCCGGCCGCATGCGGCGCGGCGCGACGATACGCAGCCCTTTCGCCTTATTCCCTGAAGTCGTTTCCGCTCATCCGGCTGTGCGCCGGCCGCGATTGGCCGCGCGGGATTGATGACAGGGCAACATCGACGCGCCACACTCAGCCACGGGCGCCCCAGACTCGCAGTCGCCGCGCGCGACAATCGCAAGCGACCTGCCGTGTCGCGACCGCGCTGCTTGCCGACGCCCTCGCCTACCGCAACGTCGCGCGCAGCGTCTGCAGATCCTCGACGGGCGTGGTCACGCCGCCGCAGACGATCACCGCGATGTCCGCTGCCGACTCGAGCACCGGCACCGGCCGCTCCAGCGCGGCCAGCGCCGCGCCGCACGCGGGCTCGACGACGATCCTGTGTTCGTCGAGAAACCGCAGCGACGCAGCCACCGCGTCGGCATCGGACACGACGACCGGATGAATCGCGTGGCGTGTCGCCCATTCGACCGCCGCGTCGCACGGCCGCTTCGCGCCGAGCGTCGTCGCGATGCTCGTGATGGCCGCCAGCTCGACCGGACGCCCCTGCGCGACCGAACGCGCATAGCAGTCGGCGCCCTCCGTCTCGGCCGCGACGACGGGCACGTCGTGCCAGCCGTTGCGCGCCAGCCCTTCGAGCACGCCGCACAGCAGACCGCCGCCGCCGACCGCGAGCACGACCGCGTCGGGCTTCGGGCCGGCCGCCGCCATCTCGTCGATCATCGTCGCGTGGCCCTGCCACAGCATGCGATCGTCGAACGGATGCACGAACGCGTCGTGCGCGTCGAGCCCCGACTGCGCGAACGCGTTCGCCTCGGCCCAGCTCGCGCCGTGCACGACGAGTTCCGCGCCCTCGATGCGGATCAACTCGCGCGCCCGCCCGGACGTGCTTTCCGGCACGACGACGCGCACCGGCACGCCGAGCTCGCGGCCGCAGTACGCGACCGCGATACCCGCGTTGCCGCCCGATGACGACACGAATCGCCGCGCGCCGGCGGCGTGCCGCGCCTCGCACACGGCGCCGATGCCGCGCAGCTTGAACGAACCCGACGGCTGCAGCGCCTCGAGCTTCACCCGGATGGTCGTGCCGAGCCGACGGGATGCGATCGACGAACGGATATAAGGAGTCGGGATATGAAGCGGCATGGGACGGAACGCTATGAGGATGGAGGAAACGCGCGTGATGCGCGACGGAGCGAATACGGCAACGACGGTCATCGTACGCCGGGCCAGCCATGCTTTCCAATACCATCGAATGGCATTTGCTATGCTCCACAGGCATACCCATCCACCCCACCCGACACCCCACCGCATGCGCCAGATCGAACTGCGTCACCTGCGCTACTTCGTCGCCGTCGCCCAGGCCGGCAGCGTGATGGCCGGCGCCCGCGCGGCCGGCATCGTCCAACCCGCGCTGTCGCGACAGATTCGCGAGCTCGAGGACGCGATCGGCACGCCGCTGCTGATTCGTCGCGCGACGGGCGTCACGCTCACGGCGGCCGGCACGAGCTTCCTGCACGATGCGACCGGCCTGCTCGCGATGCTGCAGGACAGCCGCGAGCGTGCGTTGCGCAGCGCGGCCGGCCAGTTCGGCGAACTACGGCTCGGCGCGCTGCCGAACTGCCTGCCGCTGCCGGTCGTCGCGAACGTCCTCAAGGCGTTTCGCGATGCGTGCCCGGACGTGAAACTGTCGATCGCGCCGATGCTGTCGGCCGAACAGGCGAGCGCGCTGATGCGCGGCCAGCTCGACGCCGGGATCATGGCGTGGCGTCGCGAGGAAGCGCCGCACCTGACGGGCGTGCGGTTGCTGAGCGACCGCTTCGTGCTCGCGATGCCCGCGCCGTCGGGCGGCCGCTTCATCGCGCCACGCACGCTGGCCGACGTCGCGAACGAGCCGTTCGTCTGGTTCGATGCACAACGCTCCGCCGCGCACCACCGGTTCCTGATGACGCAGTGCGAGCAGGCCGGCTTCACGCCGCGCATCGCGCAGGTCGGCAGCGACATCCCGACGCTGATCGGCCTCGTCGCGGCCGGGATGGGCTGCGCGTTCGTGCCGGAAAGCGCGTCGCCGACCTGCCCGCGCACGGTCCGGCTCGTCGCGCTCGACGAGCTCGCGAGCCGCTTCGACATCGAGTTCGTGTTCGACGGCGCGGCGGCGGCCCCGTCGCCCGTCGTCGCGCGGTTTCTCGCGGCGGTCCGCGATGCGGCCGGCGAACCGGGCTGAACGAACGACGGCTGCATCGGCGCGCGATCGGGCGATGCGACTTGCAGCGCCGGCCGATGGACGGAATCGCTCCTCCGCGATCTCGTCGTTTTCGCTGTTTTTGCGCACTAAACGACACCGCCGTGCCGCCGAAAAATCTTTCAGAACGCCGACGGACGGCGTCACGACGACGCTATTTTCAAATTGACACCAAAAACGGCCGTTTAACGCCGATTCGAATCCTCCTGGCCCGAAATATACTGCCCGCGCATCCAATTCCTCGTGCCAAAGAGAGGATGCGTTTCCGCCCCGGCCACGGCCCCCCTGTGGTCGGGGCTTTTTTCCTGTCGCGCATCGAATCACGCCCCACGCGTCGCCCACGCGCCGCATTGTTGACATGAAATCAAGATAATTTCGTCCCGATGCGGCTTTTTCCGCAAAAGTAACGCAGGCACACTTCGAGCTGTCCTCAATGGCTTCGTGCCGTTGTCCCCCGCTTACAGGAGCCCGCCGCGTGAACCCCACGACTTCCTCTCCGCCCCGCCCGGGCGGCAGCGCCGCGCTGCCGCTGCTGGCGCTCGCCGCCGGCGCGTTCGGCATCGGCACGACCGAGTTCTCGCCGATGGGCCTGCTGCCCGTGATCGCCGACGGCGTGCACGTGTCGATTCCGCAAGCCGGCATGCTGATCAGCGCGTATGCGATCGGCGTGATGGTCGGCGCGCCGCTGATGACGCTGCTGCTCGCGCGCTGGTCGCGCCGCGCCGCGCTGATCGCGCTGATGTCGATCTTCACGATCGGCAACCTGCTGTCGGCCGCCGCACCGGACTACACGACGCTGCTGCTCGCCCGCCTCGTGACGAGCCTCAACCACGGCGCGTTCTTCGGGCTCGGCTCGGTGGTCGCGGCGAGCCTCGTGCCGCGCGAGAAGCAGGCCAGCGCGGTCGCGACGATGTTCATGGGCCTGACGATCGCGAACGTCGGCGGCGTGCCGGCCGCGACCTGGCTCGGCCAGATGATCGGCTGGCGCATGTCGTTCGCGGCGACCGCGGGCCTCGGCCTCGTCGCGATCGCCGGCCTGTTCGCCGCGCTACCGAAGGGCGAAGCCGGCAAGATGCCCGACCTGCGCGCCGAACTCTCCGTGCTCACGCGCCCGGTCGTGCTCGGCGCGCTCGCGACGACGGTGCTCGGCGCCGGTGCGATGTTCACGCTCTATACGTACGTCGCGCCGACGCTCGAGCACCTGACGGGCGCCACACCCGGCTTCGTGACCGCGATGCTCGTGCTGATCGGCGTCGGCTTCTCGATCGGCAACATCGCGGGCGGGCGTCTCGCCGACCGCTCGCTCGACGGCACGCTGATCGGCTTCCTGTTGCTGCTGATCGCGACGATGGCCGCGTTCCCGCTGCTCGCCTCGACCCACGCGGGCGCCGCGATCACGCTGCTGGTCTGGGGAACCGCGACGTTCGCGGTCGTGCCGCCGCTGCAGATGCGCGTGATGCGCGCGGCCCATGAAGTGCCGGGCCTCGCGTCGGCCGTCAACATCGGCGCGTTCAACCTCGGCAACGCGGTGGGCGCTGCCGCTGGCGGTGCGGCGATTTCGGCCGGGTTCGGCTACGCGGCGGTGCCGCTCGTCGGCGCGCTGATCGCCGCCGCCGGGCTCGGCCTCGTCACGCTGCAGGTCACGCAGCGCCGCCGCTCGCCGGCCGCCGCGAATTCGTAAGCGCGGGCGCGTCGGGACTGCCGGGAACCTTCCGCTCGCTTTTTTACGGCCGCGCGATGCGGCCGTTTTCATTTTCGGCGTGCGGTCGGTTCCGACGGCTCAAGTCAGCGTCCCGCGGCGAACCCGCCGAAGAACGCGCGCGCGTTCGCGTCGAGACTCTCGAGGTGATAGCCGCCTTCCTGCACGATCACCGTCGGCAGGCCGAGCGCGCCGATCGCGCCGCCGAGCCGCCCGAACCCGTCGGTCGTAACCGCGACCTGCGATTGCGGATCGTCCTTGTAGATGTCGAAGCCGAGCGCGAGCACGAGCGCATCGGGCTGGAACCGCGCGAGCGCGCGCAGCGCGTCGTCGAGCCGTGCGAAGAACGTCGACTCCGGCGCGCCGTGCGGCATCGGCAGGTTGAGGTTGAAGCCATCGCCGGCGCCCGCGCCCGTCTCTTCCTCGTAGCCCGCGACGACCGGGTAGAAGTTGGTCGGGTCGCCGTGAATCGATACGTACAGCACGTCGTCGCGGCCATAGAAGATTTCCTGCACGCCCTGCCCGTGATGCATGTCGGTATCGAGAATCGCGACGCGGCGATGGCGGCCGAGCAGCGCCTGCGCGGCGATCGCCGCGTTGTTCAGGTAGCAGAAGCCGCCGGCCGCGTCGCGGCGCGCATGATGGCCGGGCGGCCGGCACAGCGCGTAGGCTTCGCGCGCGCCGTCGTTGACGTCGGCCGCGGCGGCCAGCGCGCCCTGCGCGGACCAGTACGCCGCGCGCCACGTGTTCGCGCCCACCGGGCAACTGCCGTCGGCGAGATAGCGCGCGGCTTTCGCGAGCACGCCGCGCAGCGGGTTCGGATCGCGCACGAACACGTTCGACATCACTTCGTCGCCCCAGTCGTCGGGCATCCGTTTCCAGTCGCGGTGCGCATCCTCGAGAAAGCGCAGGTAATTCATGTCGTGCACGGCCGCGATCGGCGCGGTGCCGCGGTCGGCCGGCTCGCGCACGTCGAAATCGAGCGACCGCACGGCCGCGACGAGTCGCGCCGCCCGCTCAGGCACTTCCTGCGGCTCGCGCATCCGGCCGCGCGACAGATAGCTGCGCGGATGGTGCAGCAGTTGTTCGGGATGGAAATAGGTTTTCATCGGAGTCCTCGTCGATTCGCCGGATCAGGCACCGTGCGCGGCAACCGCCGCGTCGACGCGCGCCGCGATGCCCGCGCGCGCCAGCACCGCCTGGAGCAGCACGTTCGCGCCGCGCGTCACGTCGTCGGGCAACGCATCCTCGGCTGCGTTGTGCGACAGGCCGTCGACGCACGGAATGAACACCATCGCGGTCGGGAAACGGCGCGCGAGCAGGATCGCATCGTGGCCGGCGCCGCTCACGATCCGCTCGTGCGTGTAGCCGAACGCGGCGGCCGCCTGCGCGACCAGCCCGACGCAATCGCGATCGAACGGCGTCGCCGGGCTGCGCCAGCAGGTGTCGATCGCCAACTGCACGCCGCGCGCGGCAGCAATGCGGGCGCACGCTTCGCGCAGGTCGCGCTCCATCGCATCGACTTCGGCATCGTCGTGATGCCGCAGGTCGACCGTGAACGTCAGCTCGCCGGCGATCGTGTTGCGCGATGCGTTGCGGATGCCGACCTGCCCGATCGTCGCGAGCCCGCGCGGTGCATAAGCGGCGGCGATCCGTTCGAGTTCGAGCGCCATCTGCGCGCTCGCGAAATACGTGTCCTTGCGATACGGCATCG
Source organism: Burkholderia sp. AU45388 (assembly GCF_030481585.1). Classification (NCBI taxonomy): domain Bacteria; kingdom Pseudomonadati; phylum Pseudomonadota; class Betaproteobacteria; order Burkholderiales; family Burkholderiaceae; genus Burkholderia; species Burkholderia sp. AU45388. The sequence continues at coordinate 91,737 of NZ_JAUJPV010000017.1, forward strand.
GCGTCGTGCCCGCGTGCGCGGCCACGCCCGTCACCGTCACGTCGAGCCAGCGGATCGCCTGCCCGCCCGTGACGATGCCGACCGTCGTGCCGTTCGCCTCGAGCACGGGCCCTTGTTCGATATGCGCCTCGAAATACGCGTCGACCGCGCCGCCCGTTGCGCGCGTGCCGCGATAGCCGCATGCGTCGAGCGCCGCGCCGAGCGTGATGCCGTCGGCATCCTGCTTCGCGAGCGCGTCGTCGAGCGGCAACGCGCCCGTGAACACGGCCGAGCCGAGCATCGCCGGCGCGAAGCGCGCGCCTTCCTCGTTGGTCCACGACACGATCTCGAGCGGCTTGTCGGTCGCGATGCCCGCGTCGTTCAGCGTGCGCACGAGTTCGAGCGCGGCGAGCACGCCGTAGACGCCGTCGAAGCGGCCGCCTTCGGGCTGCGTGTCGAGATGGCTGCCGATCAGCACCGGCGCGGCATGCGCATCGGCGCCGTCGCGCCGCGCGAAAAGGTTGCCGACCGCATCGACGCTGACCGTGAGCCCCGCGTCGCGGCACCATTGCGCGAACAGGTCGCGCCCGCGCCGGTCGTCCTCGGTGAGCGCGACGCGCCGCACACCGCCGCGCGGCGTCGCGCCGACGCGCGCCATGTCGGCCAGGCTCTGCCACAGGCGGGCGCCGTCGATTTCCAGCAGGTCATTCATAGGGATTCCGGATCGATTCGTTCGTTGAGGTTCAGTGCGAGCCGAGCGCTTCGGCGGCGGCCGGCTGCGCCGCGCGGCGCGCGTCGAGCGCGACGATGCAGAGCAGCGAAACGCCGGCGAGACACGTGTAGAACACCGCGAGCGGCCACCACTGGCCCGTGAAGCGATGCGCGAGCCACGTGCCGACGAGCGGCGTCAGGCCGCCCGCGATCGCGCCGCAAATCTGGTAAGCGAGCGAGATCGCCGAATAGCGCACGTGGGCCGGAAACACGTCGCTGACGAAGCCCGCGATCACCGAATAGAAACCGGCCATGCACACCACCGCGAGTGCGATGCCCGCGATCAGCGACGCGGACGTACCGCCCTGCACGAGCATGAACATCGGATACGGCGACAGCATCGCGAGCAGCGCCGCGAGCTTCAGGAAGCGCGCGCCGCCGATACGCTCGGCGATCCACGCGGCGAGCGGCTGCGCGAAGAACTGGATGATCGCGACCGCGAACAGGCTGTCGAGGATCAGCGAACGCGACACGCCGACGTATTGCGTCGTGTACGCGATCATGAACGTGTTCGTGAAATAGACGCCCGCGATGCCGATCGTGTTCGCGCCGATGCAGAGCAGCACGAGCCCCGACGCGGAACGAAACACTTCCGCGACCGGCAGCTTCACCGTGCGGCGGGTTTCCTTCACCCGCGCGAATTCCGGCGACTCGTTCACGCCGAGCCGGATCAGGATGCCGACCACCAGCAGCACCGAACTCGCGAGAAACGGCAGGCGCCAGCCCCACGCGAGGAAGTCGGCCTTGTCCATCGACGTGACCGCGCGGAACGCGATCAGCGAAAGGATCAGCCCGGCCGGGCTGCCGAGCTGCGCGAACGACGCGAAAAACGTGCGGCGCCCCTGCGGCGCATGCTCGCCCGCCATCAGCACCGCGCCGCCCCATTCGCCGCCGACCGCGATCCCCTGCACGACGCGCAGCGCGACGAGCAGCACCGGCGCGAGGACGCCGACCTTCGAATAGGCGGGCAGCAGCCCGACGCACACGGTCGCGACGCCCATCATCATCAGCGTGGTCATCAGCGCCTTCTTGCGGCCGATGCGGTCGCCGAGATGGCCGAAGATCACGCCGCCGAGCGGACGCGCGAAGAAGCCGACCGCGAACGTCGCGAACGACGCCATCGTGCTGACGAACGGGTCGTGCGACGGGAAATAGAGCTCGCCGAACACGAGTGCGGCCGCGGTCGCGTAGATGTAGAAGTCGTACCACTCGATCATCGTGCCGATGAACGCGGCCGTCGCGGCGCGTGCCGGCTGGCGGGCGGAAGGAAGGGAGTGAGTCATGCGGGCTCCTGACGCGCGCCGCGGCGGGGCGGCACGCAATATCGGGTGACGGCCGTCTGTCGCGGCGTCGCGCCGCACGCTGCGGCGCCCTTCCTTTATCGGTGGCCGCAAATCATTAGTCAAATTTCAAGTTATTATTCGCCGTATAAATTCAACTAATGCTTGCTCGCCGCCTGCCCGGAGACCCGATGCGCCCCGACCTCGCCCCGTTCCTGAACGATCGCCTCGACTGGAACCTGCTGCGCACCTACCTGGTGATCATGCAGGAGCGCAGCGTGAGCCGCGCGGCCGCGCGCCTGCACGTCACGCAGCCGGCCGTGAGCCAGGCGCTGCGGCGGCTCGAGGAGACGCTCGAGCGCCGGCTGATCGAGCGGCGCGGCGCGCACTTCGCGCCGACGCCGGCCGGCGAAGCCGTCTACCGGATCGCGAGCGACATCTACGGCGGCATCTCGCGCCTCGAAACCGAAATCGACGACAGCACGGCCGACCTGACCGGCTCGATCCGGCTGCTGACGGTGAGCCGTATCGAATCGCCCGTCTACGACGAATTCCTCGCGGACTTCCATCGCGCGTATCCGCGCATCGATCTGCAGATCGAAGTGATGCGTTCGTCGGACATCCTCTCCTCGCTGCTGCAGAAAACGGCCACGGCCGGGCTCGGCCTGTGCCGCACGCCGCATGACAAGCTGGAGATGCGCTGCTTCCTGCGCCAGCGCTATGCGATCTATTGCGGCCGCCATCACCGGCTGTTCGGACAGACGCAATTGCGGATGGACGATCTGCTCGCGGAGAATTTCGTGTCGTTCACGAGCGACCAGATCGGCGACAGCCTGTCGCCGCTCACCGTGTTCCGCGACCAGAAGGGCTTCACGGGGCGCATCGTCGCGTCGTCGCCGAGCCTCGACGAAGTGCGACGGCTGATCTTCGCGGGCTACGGGATCGGCTGCCTGCCCGAGCACATCGTGCGCGACGACATCGCGCAGCAACGGCTGTGGCGGTTGCCGCCCGACGACGGGCTCGTCGACGTCGACGTGTTCCTGCTGTGGCATCGCGATCGCAAGATGAACGCGGCCGAGCATGCGTTTCTCGACGCGATGGAGCGTTGCATGCAGCGCTACTCGCTCGCGGAGCGGCTCGGGAAATGACGGCGCGAACGCGCCCGGAGAAAGCGCCGGGCACATCCGCCCCGGCGCGTCGCGCCGCGTGTGTACGTCAGAAGCGATGCACGATGCCGAGCTGCACGCCGCGTGCATTCGCGCCCGGGTATGCGAGCGGCAGGCCGGGGTTCGCCGCGCCGGCGAGCGTGTAGCCGGCCTGGTTGCGGTTGCGCAGGTACGACAGCGCGCCGTAGAAGCTCGTGCGCTTCGACAGGTCGTACTCGTACATCAGCCCAAGCTGATCCGCACGGTTGCCCTGCGACGACTGGTCGTGCAGGTACGCGTAGCCGAGCGCGACATAGTTGGCCGGGTTGAACTGGTATTTGACCGACAGCCCGTACACGCGCGAATCGATTCCGAGATCCGCCCACTTCACCGCGGAGAAACCGCCATACACGGTGGCCTTGCCGATTTCGTAAGACGCACCGGCCATGATCGTGCGATCGGTCGTGGTCGCCGCCGCGTTCTTCAACCACTGCCCCGCGACGAATGCGCCGAACGGACCGTGTTCGTAGGTCAGGTCGAACTGCTGGCTGGAGCCGGCCGAGCGCACGCCGCCCGCATCGCCGAACCCGACGTACAGCCCGCCCTGGAAACCGGCGATCTCCGGGCTTTGGTACGACAGCGTATTGCTCGTGCGGAACGCGAACACGGTCAGGTTGTCCATGCCGGACGCCTGCGTGACGCCGCCGAACGCATCCTGCCCGCCTTGGTCGTTGAACAGCGGCGAATTCTGTCGGCCCGCGCGCACCTTGCCCCACTGCCCCGCGATGCCGACCCATGCCTGTCGGTTGAACATGCTGCCCGCGCTCACGAGCGAGCCGTCGTTCGGATTGAAGCCGTTTTCCAGCGCGAATTCGATTTTCTGGCCGCCGCCGATCTCCTCGCCGCCCTTCAGCCCGAACCGGCTGCCCCACTGGCCACCCGAGTTGATCGCGGCCGTATAGCCGTTGCCCGTATTCACGACCTGCGCGAATTCGTCGATCACGCCGTACAGCGTGACGCCGTCCTGCGCGAGCGTGGCGCCCGAAGCGGCGGCGCAAGCGGCCGCGACGGCCATCCGAAGACCGGCATGCGCCGATCGCACCCGGGAACGATGTCCTCGTGCGTGCATTTTATTAGCCATACTATTCAATGAAAGGAGAATGGAACGATGCCGGGCACGGTGGTCCGCCATGCCGGCATCGTGGATAACGAAGGTAATGTGTGGTGCGGTTGCCGGTCGCGCCGGTTCGGCGCATCGGGCCGCTCAGGCCACTCAGGCCGCTCAGGCCGGCGGCAAACCGGCCCGACCAACGACGTGATACGCCGGTGTCAGACCTCGCCGCGTTCGAGCGGCAGGATCAGGCGTTCGGGAATGCTGCGCCGCGACGCACGGGCGGCGACGTAATACAGCGCGGCCGGCACGACGAGGCCGAGGATCCACGAGATGTCGGTGCCGCCGAGCGCGTCGACGAGCGGCCCCGTGTAGATGTGCGTCGACATGAACGGCAGCTGCACCAGGATGCCGACCACGTAGATCGTGATCGCCATCACGTTCCAGCGGCCGTAGCGGCCATCGGGATCGGACAGCGCCGGCACGTCGTAGCGCGAACGCGTGAAGCAGTAGTAGTCGACCAGGTTGATCGCGCTCCACGGCGTGAAGAACGCGAGCAGGAACAGGATGAACGCGGTGAATTCCTTCAGGAACGAATGGCGGCCCGCGAGCGCGATCAGCGTCGATACGCAGATCATCCCGAAGATGTACACGAGGCGGCTCTTCGACGATACCGCGCCCTTGCCGCGAAAGCCGCTGACGATCGTCGCCATCGACATGAAGCTGCCGTACGCGTTGAGCGCCGTCACCGTCACCTTGCCGAACGCAATGCTGAAATACAGCAGCGCGGCCACGGCGCCCGTCGAGCCGAGGCCGACGATGTACGCCACTTCATGGTGCGCGAACTGGCTGCCGGCGAGCGCGGCCGCGAACACGCCGAATACCATCGCCGCCTGTGCGCCGATCACCGAGCCGAGACCGACCGCGACGAACGTCGCGACCGACGACGTCGAGCGCGGCAGGTAGCGCGAATAGTCGGCCACGTACGGGCCGAACGCGATCTGCCACGACGCGGACAGCGACATCGCGAGCAGGAAGCTCGCGAGCGAGAAATGCCGGTTCGCGAGCAGCGCGCCGACGTCGTGGTTCGCGAACAGTTGCGCGAACATGTAGACGAACGCGACGATGCCGACCACGCTCGCGATCCGGCCGACGAAGTGGATCGCGCGATAGCCGAACACGGTCAGCACGACGATCACGGCCGCGAACAGCAGGATGCCGGCCGCGTCGTCGACGTGCAGCAGTTGCGCGACGGCCTGCCCGGCCAGCACCGAGCCGCTCGCGGAAAAGCCGATGTACATCAGGCACACGAGCACGATCGGGATCATCGCGCCATACACGCCGAACTGCACGCGGCTCGAGATCATCTGCGGCAGCCCGAGCTGCGGCCCCTGCGCGCCGTGCAGCGCCATCACCGCGCCGCCGACGAGCTGGCCGAGCAGCAACGCGACCAGCGACCAGAACACGTCGCCGCCGAGCACGACCGCCAGCGCCCCCGTGACGATGGCCGTGATCTGCATGTTCGCCGACAGCCACAGCGTGAACTGGCTCAGCAGGCCGCCGTGGCGCTCGGCGTCGGGAATGAAGTCGATCGAGCGTACCTCGATCAGTCCGCCGGCTTTTCCACTGGAATTCGTTGACACGGGTCAATCTCCAAAATACTCAGGACCACACATGGTTTGAACGGGACAGGAAGCTGCGAGCCGCCCTTTCGGCTCGGCGGATGCGGGGCGCCGTGGATCGCCGGCATGCGCCACGCATGCACGGTCAGCACGCTGGCGCGCAAGCGGCACGACGTGTGCCGACATTGCCAGCGGATGATCTTGTATATACAACTTGTGAGATATCGGTGATTACCCGGAATCGATCGATTTTAGAAATCGTCCGAGTCATTGCGGCACGCCAGCGCAGTATTGCCGCGAATCGGGCGTCGGAAAAATGAAAGCTCGGTCGGCCGGGGGCCGATCGAGCGCAGCGGTCACCGCACGGAAAACGGACAGACTAGCGGGCGAGCGCACCGCCCGCGCGGCATCAGACGAGCCGGTCCGACGTGACGACCTGCACGCCCGGCCGTGCGTCGATCGCCGCATCGAGCAATGCGCGCGCAATCCGCGACGCGGGATTCACGCGCCACTTCGCCGGCAGCACCGGCGCGGCGGCGCTCAGCGCGAACACGAACAGCCGCTCGCCGAACCGGAACTCGTCGCGGCTGCCGCCGATCAGGCCCGGTCGCACGTACGTGAGCGAATCGAAGCCGACGTCGGCGAGCGCCTGCTCGACCTCGCCCTTCACGCGGTTGTAGAAGATGCGCGACGCAGCGTCCGCGCCGAGCGCGGAATTCAGCACGTAGGTCGGCGTGCCGTGCCGGTGCGCGAGTCGCGCGACCGCGAGCGGATAGTCGTGGTCGACGCGCCGGAAGGCCGCCTGCGAACCGGCGGCCCGCATCGTGGTGCCCAGTGTGCAGACCACGGCATCCGCGTGCCACCAGTCGGCCGTGTCGGGCAAATGGTCGAAATCCACTGCCCGTGCGCGCATCTTCGGATGCGGCGACAACGGCCGGCGCGCGACGACGATCACCTGGTCGACCCGGGCATCGGCCAGCGCGGCTTCGAGGACGTGGCGCCCGACGAGTCCGGTCGCGCCGACGAGCAGCAGTTTCATGTCCGTTCTTCCGTGTGGAGCCTGCGTTGGCGGACCGAGGCGGCCCGGTTTCCGGCTATCGACATGATCGTCGGCCGACGTGGCGGCGGCAATCCTCCACGCGTCTCGAAAAATTACGGCGCTGTCGGGCGCGGCCCCGCGCGATCGAATACGGCCCGGCCGGCGCTGCTGCTGCGCGCGTTCCTGGCCCGCGCGCGGTTACCGGCAACCCGATCAGATCGGCTTGGGACTGGCGCGAGCGGATACCGAATGAAACAACATGAAGTACATCAGACGCCGCAGGCGCCGCCAATGTGTGCGAGACGCACCGGCAGCGCTCCGTCAGGCTCGAACGTCAGACATGCAGCGCATGTCCGAGCGCGCGCAACGCCGCTTCCTGAAGCGCCTCGCCGAGCGTCGGATGCGCGTGGATCGTGCCGCCGATGTCTTCCAGCCGCGCGCCCATCTCCAGCGACTGCGAGAACGCCGCGGCCAGCTCCGACACCCCGCGCCCGACCGCCTGCCAGCCGACAATCAGGTGATTGTCGCGCCGCGCGACGACGCGCACGAATCCGTCGGTCGCCTGCAACGTCATCGCGCGCCCGTTCGCGGCGAACGGGAACGATGCGCTCAGACAATCCACGCCGGCCGCGTGCGCATCGTCGGGCGACCAGCCGGCCGTCACGATCTCGGGATCGGTGAAGCACACGGCCGCAATCGCCGCGGGCGTGAACTGGCGACGCCGGCCGGCGATCAGCTCGGCCACCATCTCGCCTTGCGCCATCGCGCGATGCGCGAGCATCGGTTCGCCCGCGACGTCGCCGATCGCCCACACGTTGCGCATCGACGTGCGGCATGCGTCGTCGATCCGCAGCGCGCGGCCGTTGCGATCAAGCATCAGCGTCTCGAGTCCGAAGCCGTCGACGCGCGGCCGGCGGCCGACGGCAACCAGCACGCGATCGGCCGGCAACGTCTGTTCGGCGCCGTCGGCCGCCTGCACGCGCACCGCGCCGTGCGCATCGAGCCCGAGCACCTTGTGGCCGAGCCACAGCCGCACGCCGAGCCGCGCGAGCGAATCGGCCACCGGCCGCACGAGTTCCGCATCGTACGCGGGCAGCACGCGCTCGGCCGCCTCGACGACGCTGACGTCGACCCCGAGCTTGCGATAGACGGTCCCGAGTTCGAGCCCGATATAGCCGGCCCCGACGACGACCAGCCGCTTCGGCAGCGTCGCGGGCGACAGCGCGTCGGTGGACGACACGACGTGCCCGCCGAACGGCATCGACGGCAGTTCGACCGGTTCGGAACCGGTCGCGAGCAACAGGTGTTCGCAACCGATCCGCACCGTATGGCCGCCGGTCGCGACCTCGACGGTCTTGCCGTCGATCACGCGCGCTTCGCCGTGCAGCACGCGCACGCCGTTCTTCTTGAGCAGCGCGCCGACGCCGCGCGTCAGACGATCGACGATGCCGTCCTTCCACGCGACGCTTTTCGCGATGTCGATCTCGGGCGTGCGCACGCGGATCCCGAGCGCGCCTTCGCCGGCATGGCCGCACGCCTGTTCGAACGCATCGGCCACGTGGATCAGCGCCTTCGACGGAATGCAGCCGATGTTCAGGCACGTGCCGCCGAGCCGGTCGCGCTCGACGAGCACGGTCGGAATGCCGAGCTGGCCGGCGCGAATCGCGGCGACGTAGCCGCCCGGGCCGCCGCCGATGACGAGCAGTGTGGTGTGTTCGTTCTTCATCGGCTCACTCCACGAACAGCAGCGCCGGGCGTTCGAGCACCGCGCGCACGGCCTGGATGAATTCGGCCGCGTCCGCGCCGTCGACGACGCGATGATCGAACGATGACGACAGGTTCATCATCTTGCGCGCGACGATCGCGCCGTCGCGGATCATCGGCCGCTCGACGATCCGGTTCACGCCGACGATGCCCACTTCCGGATGATTGATCACCGGCGTCGACACGATGCCGCCGAGCGCGCCGAGGCTCGAGATCGTGATCGTCGAGCCGCTCAGCTCGTCGCGCTGCGCACGGTTCGCGCGCACCGCGTCGGCGAGCCGCGCGATTTCGGCGGAGATCGACCACACGTCGCGCGCTTCCGCATGACGCAGCACGGGCACCGTGAGGCCGCCGTCCGTCTGCGTCGCGACGCCCATGTGCACCGCGCCGTGGCGCGTGACGACGCCCGCTTCGTCGTCGAAGCGCGCGTTGATCTGCGGGAAGTCGCGCAGCGCGATCACCATCGCGCGGATCAGCAGCGGCAGCGGCGTGAGCTTGCCGCGCGTGTCGCCATAGCGGCGGTTCAGTTCCGTGCGCAACGATTCGAGTTCGGTCACGTCGATTTCCTCGACGTAGCTGAAGTGCGGGATGCGGCGCTTCGCTTCCTGCATCTTGCGCGCGATCGCCCGCCGCAAACCGATCACCGGCACGTCGGTTTCGTCGTGGCGTTCGTCGTAGCCGTGCGGTTGCGAAGATGCACGCGCCGTGCCACCGCCGGTGCGCGCATATGCATCGAGATCCGCGTGCAGGATGCGCCCGGCTTCGCCGGTGCCGCGCACGTAGCGCAACTCGATGCCCATGTCCCACGCACGCTGACGCACGGCCGGCGACGCGAGCGGCCGTTCGCCCGGCGCGAGCGCCGCGCGCGGCTGCGCGGCCGGCTCGTCGCGGCGCGGTTTCGCCGGTGCGCGAGGCGCCGCGGGCTGCGCAGGCGGCTCGGCCGATGTGTCGGCCACCGGCTTCGACGGCGTCGCCGCCGCGACCGGTGCGGTTGCTACCTTCGTTTCTTGCACCGGTACCGCGGCCTTCAGGTTGCCGTCGCCTTCGACTTCCAGCCGAATCAGCTCGCTGCCGACCGCCATCATCTCGCCGATCCGGCCGCCCAGCTCGATCACCTTGCCCGTCACCGGCGACGGAATCTCGACCGCCGCCTTGTCGGTCATCACGTCGGCGAGCGGCTGGTCTTCGTTGATCGTCTGCCCGACTTCCACATGCCAGGCCACCAGCTCGACCTCGGCGATCCCTTCGCCGATATCCGGCATCTTGATGACATGAATCCCCATCTCACGCCTCCATCACGCGTCGCAACGCTTCACCGACCCGGGTCGGCCCCGGAAAGTACGCCCATTCCTGCGCATGCGGATACGGGGTGTCCCAGCCCGTCGTGCGCTCGACCGGCGCTTCGAGGTGGTAGAAGCAGTGTTCCTGGACCAGCGATACGAGCTCCGCGCCATAGCCGCAGGTGCGCGTCGCCTCGTGCACCACGACGCAGCGCCCGGTCTTGCGCACCGACGCGACGATCGTGTCGAGATCGAGCGGCCACAGCGTGCGCAGGTCGATCACTTCCGCGTCGATGCCCGTCTCCTCGGCCGCGGCGAGCGACACGTGCACGGTCGTGCCGTAGGTCAGCACCGTCACGTCGCTGCCAGGCCGCACGACAGCGGCCGTATCGAGCGGCACCGTGTAGTAGCCTTCGGGCACCGCGCTCGCCGGATGCTTGAGCCACGACGTCACGGGCCGCTCGTGATGGCCGTCGAACGGCCCGTTGTACAGCCGTTTCGGTTCGAGGAAGATCACCGGATCGTCGTTCTCGATCGATGCGATCAGCAGCCCTTTCGCGTCATACGGGTTCGACGGCATCACCGTGCGCAACCCGCACACCTGCGTGAACATCGCCTCCGGGCTCTGGCTGTGCGTCTGTCCGCCGTAGATGCCGCCGCCGCACGGCATCCGGATCGTCATCGGCGCGGTGAACTGGCCGGCCGAGCGGTAGCGCAGCCGCGCGCCTTCCGACACGATCTGGTCGGAGGCCGGATAGAAATAGTCGGCGAACTGGATCTCGCAAACGGGCCGCAATCCGTACGCGCCCATCCCGACCGCCGCGCCGACGATCCCGCCTTCGGAGATCGGCGCATCGAACACGCGCGACTTGCCGTATTTGTTCTGCAGCCCTTCGGTACAGCGGAACACGCCGCCGAAATAGCCGACGTCCTGCCCGAACACGACCACGTCGCTGTCGCGCCCGAGCATCACATCCATCGCGGAGCGCAGCGCCTGGATCATCGTCATCGGCTGCGTCGCCGTATCCGTCTCATGTTGCGCCATGATCACGCTCCCAGTTCCTGGCGCTGACGGCGCAGGTGCGCGGGCAGCTCCTTGTAGACGTCGTCGAACATCGAGGCCGGCGACGGAATCCGGTCGTCGGCCAGCGTCCCGTACTTCTCCGCTTCCTTCTGCGCGGCGATCACCTCGGCCTCGAGTTCGGCCGTCAACGCGTCATGCGCGCTGTCCGACCAGATGCCCTTCACGATCAAGTGACGCTTGAAGCGCTCGACCGGATCGCCGAGCGGGAAATGGGACCAGTCGTCGCTCGGCCGGTACTTGGTCGGATCGTCCGACGTCGAATGCGCGCCCGCACGGTAGGTCACCCACTCGATCAGCGTCGGGCCGAGGTTGCGGCGCGCGCGTTCGGCCGCCCAGCTCGATGCCGCGTAGATCGCGAGGAAGTCGTTGCCGTCGACGCGCAGCGACGCGATCCCGCAGCCGACGCCGCGCGCGGCGAAGGTCGTGCCCTCGCCGCCCGCGATCGCCTGGAACGTCGAGATCGCCCACTGGTTGTTGACCACGTTCAGCACGACCGGCGCGCGGTACACGTGCGCGAACGTGAGCGCGGTGTGGAAATCGGCTTCGGCCGTCGCGCCGTCGCCGATCCACGCGGACGCGATCTTCGTGTCGCCCTTGATCGCCGACGCCATCGCCCAGCCGACCGCCTGGATGAACTGCGTCGCGAGGTTGCCGGAAATGGAGAAAAAGCCCGCTTCGCGATCCGAGTACATCACCGGAAGCTGGCGCCCCTTCAGCGGATCGCCTTCGTTCGACATCAACTGGCAGATCATCCGCTCGAGCGGCACGTCGCGCGCGATCAGGATGCTCTGCTGCCGGTAGGTCGGAAAGCACATGTCGCCGTCGCGCAGCGCCATCGCGTGCGCGGCGCCGATCGCCTCCTCGCCGAGGCTCAACATGTAGAAGGAGATTTTCTTCTGGCGCTGCGCGATCATCATGCGCGCGTCGAAAATGCGGGTCTTGAGCATCGCGCGCAGCCCGGCGATCAGTCGCGCATCGTCGAGATCGGGGGCCCACGGGCCGACGGCCTTGCCGCTGTCGTCGAGCACGCGCACGAGGCTGCGGGCGAGATCGGCGGTGTCCGCCGCGGCTACGTCGATCGGCGGGCGGCGGACGGCGCCGGCCGGCGATAGATGCAGATAGGAAAAGTCCGTCTTGCAGCCCGGGCGCCCGGTGGGCTCCGGCACATGCAGACGCAATGGCTCTGACAGGCTCATCGTGTCGTCTCCACGCTCGATTGTGTCTCACGCTGTTTGGGAACGCGCGGGCCGGTTGCCGGCCTGCGCGCGAGCTGACGCGCGGATAAGCGCGCCAACCTTGGAAATCTATGCCCGGCAGCGGCGGGCGTCGATGCCCAAGCCGCTCGTTCGTCGTGAGCAGATTTGCCATGGCCGATCGCGGCGGCGGGCGAATGCGCCGCGTGGAGTCGGCGCGGGACGGGTTTGCTGCGGTGCGGGGTCGCGGGGCCGGCAGCGATCGGCACCCGGGAGCGGACGCATCGGTATGCGTCGCGATCATGTGAGGATACGAAGCAAAAGACCCCGCGAAATCCTGGATTTCAGTGGGGTCTTTCGTCGGATTCGAGCGCTCGTGCGCCGGTTTACCGGCCTACTGCGGCACGCGATCGATCACGCGTCGGGACGAAAAAGATCGAAGCGGCTGTCGGGCGTCACGTGCACATAGGCCGACGGGCCGCCCGCGCGAAGAATGATGCCTGCGCCGAACGTGTCGAAGATGCCGTCCTTCAGCAGGTCATGGCGGATATGGACCGCGACGACCTCACCCAGCACCAGCGTGGCCGGCGTCTCGACGCCGCGGTGATCGCGCAGCCGGATCACGTCCGTCACCTTGCACTCGAAGTTCACGCCGCTTTCCGCGACGCGCGGCACGTCGACGAGGCGCGACGGCACCGCGGTCAAGCCGCCGAGTTCGAACTCGTTCACGTCGTACGGCACGGCGGCGCAGGTCTGGTTCATCCGCTCGGCGAGATCGCGCGTCGCGAGGTTCCACACGAACTCGCCGGTCTCCTGCACGTTGCGCACGCTGTCCTTCGCGGTGGTGCTCGAAAAGCCGATGATCGGCGGCCGATAGTTGAACGCGTTGAAGAAGCTGTACGGCGCGAGGTTCAGCGTGCCGTCGCTGCCGCGCGATGAAATCCAGCCGATCGGGCGCGGGCCGATGATCGCGTTCAACGGGTCGTGCGGCAGGCCGTGGCCTTGCGACGGTTCGTAATAGTGATGGGTCGAGTCGGTCATGACGGGTGGTCCGGCGAGAGGCAAACGATGAGGGAAGCGGTCGCCGGGACGTGTTGGCCGATGGCGACGCAGGCGTCCGGTGCGACGTGCGTGCCAGTATCACATGGCGCGGTTTTCGGCGCAGTGGCGCGCATCGCCAGCCGCGCGGGCGTGCCGCTGCATGGGCGTGCGCCCAATAAAAAACCCGCGAGCGCTGGATTTCTCGCGGGTTTCCTGCGCCTTCGTCGAATCGAATCGAATCGAATCGAATCGCGGGGACGCAATCGATGGTGCCGGGGACCGGACTCGAACCGGCAAGCCAGTTAAGGCGGCGGATTTTCGTCACACTGCTTCTTTCAAAGCCGGCGTCGCGGGCGCGAGCCGTTCGTGCGCTGGACTATGCCTTCACCGTCGCGCGCGGGCGTAACCACTGCCCGTGCGCCTTAGGCGCCCCCCGTCTAGTCTCTACACCTTCCTCGCGGCTGCCGCGAGGCTTGGCTCGGCGTTGCCTCGATGCGCACATCAGGGGTTTCGCCGAATTTGAAGGGTTCTGCACCGACCGTTTCCGGCCGGGCACTCAATCGTTTAAGTCCGCTATGTTTACCAATTTCATCACCCCGGCAACAGGGCGGACGCGATTCTACCATTGCTCGCGCATGCGCTCCCTTATTCCGCAACGCCGCATCGCGATACCGGCGCCACCGCATCGCTTGCTCCCGCGCCGCGACCGCCGCCGATACAATCGACCGCGCGTCGTCCACCGCCCCCACCGTCTGACGTTTGTATCGTGCTTTTCGCGAAACAAGCGTCGCGTGCGTCATCGCGAAGTCACAAACGTTTTCGATAATTCCCCGGCCGAAAACGTTTACATCGCACGATTTCATGACCTCGACCATCAAGGACGTCGCCGCCCTCGCGGGCTTCTCGATCGCCACCGTTTCGCGTGCGATCAACGCGCCGCATACCGTCAGCCCCGCCACGCTGCAGACGATCCGCTCCGCCATCGACGCGCTGCAGTTCCGCCCGAGCCCGCTCGGTCGGCAACTGCGCGGCGAGCGCACGCGGCTCGTCGGCGTCGTCGTGCCGACGCTGTCGAACCCGGTGTTCGCCGACTGCCTGCAAGGCATCGACGAACTCGCGACCGCGGCCGGTTTCAAGCTGATCCTGATGACGACCGAATACGACGCGGCGCGCGAGCGTCATGCGATCGAGACGCTGCGCGAGCAGCGCGTCGAAGGGCTGATCCTCACCGTCGCCGATGCGGACACGCACCCGCTGCTCGACATGCTCGACCACGACGGCCCGCACTACGTGCTGATGCACAACGACCCCCGACGCCGCCCGTCGGTGTCGGTCGACAACCGCCGCGCCGCGTATGACGGCGTGCAACGACTGACCGCGCACGGCCATCGCCGCGTGCTGATGCTGGCCGGTTCGCTCGCCGCGTCGGATCGCGCACGCCAGCGTCATCTCGGTTATGCGCAGGCGCTCGATGAAGCCGGCGTGGCGCCGCTGCCGCCCGTCGAAGTCGACTTCAACGCGCCCGAGCTGCCCGATGCGGTGCTTGCGCATCTCACCGCGCACGCCACGCGCCCGACCGCCCTCTTCTGCAGCAACGACCTGCTCGCGATGGTCGTGATGCGCGGCCTGCGCCGCGCCGGTTTCTCGATTCCCGACGATCTGTCGGTGCTCGGCTTCGACGGAATCGCGATCGGCGAGCTGCTCGCGCCGCCGCTCGCGAGCGTCGCGACGCCGAACCGCGACATCGGCCGCCACGCGTGGCAGCGTCTCGTCGAATGCATCGGCGGCGCGGCGATCGAGCGCACGTCGACGATCCTGCCGCACACGGTGCGCGACGGCGCGACGATCGCGCCACCGGCCACCGACCTGCAACTGCGCAAGGCCTGAACGCCGAACGCACGCGCCGCGCGGTCACACATACCCCATAACCCCAGCGCCACACCTACTCGCCCGGAGATTCACCGTGTCCTTTCGCCTGACCTCGCTGCTGCGCGCGCTTGCCGCGCCGCTCGCCCTCGCCGCGCTCGTCGCCGGCGCCCCCGCCGCCCACGCCGACGAAACGGCGATCTGCTACAACTGCCCGCCCGAATGGGCCGACTGGGCCGCGCAGATCGCCGCGATCAAGCAGAAGACCGGCATCCGCGTGCCGTCCGACAACAAGAACTCGGGCCAGGCGATCGCGCAGCTGATCGCCGAGCAGAAGAGCCCGGTGGCCGACGTCGTCTACCTCGGCGTGTCGTCGGCGTTCCAGGCGAAGGACAAGGGCGTGATCGCGCCGTACAAGCCCGCGCACTGGAACGACATCCCCGCGAATCTGAAGGACCCGCAAGGCTACTGGTTCGCGATCCACTCGGGCACGCTCGGCTTCTTCGTGAACAAGGACGCGCTCGACGGCAAGCCGGTGCCGCGTTCGTGGGCCGACCTGCTGAAGCCCGAATACAAGGGCATGGTCGGCTATCTCGATCCGTCGAGCGCGTTCGTCGGCTACGCGGGCGCGGTCGCCGTCAACCAGGCGCTCGGCGGCAGCCTCGACAACTTCAAGCCTGGGCTCGACTGGTTCCGCAAGCTGAAGGCGAATGCGCCGATCGTGCCGAAGCAGACGGCCTATGCCCGCGTGCTGTCCGGCGAGATTCCGATCCTGCTCGACTACGACTTCGATGCGTATCGCGCGAAGTACAAGGACAACGCGAACGTCGAGTTCGTGATCCCGAAGGAAGGCACGATCGCGGTGCCGTACGTGATGAGCCTCGTGAAGGGCGCGCCGCACGACGCGAACGGCAAGAAGGTGCTCGACTTCGTGCTGTCGGACGAAGGCCAGAAGCTGTGGGCCAACGCCTACCTGCGCCCGGTGCGCGCGCAGGCGCTTGGCGCGGACGTCGCCGCGAAGTTCCTGCCGGCGAGCGAATACGCGCGGGCGAAGGCGGTCGACTTCGGCAAGATGGCGGCCGGCCAGCAGGCGTTCGGCCAGCAGTACCTGCAGATCATGCAGTAAGCCGCGGGACGCAACCGATGCTCGACCTGACTTTTCCGCTGCGCTGGCGCGTCGCGCTCGTCGCGCCGGCGCTGGCGGTATTCGCCGCGTTCTGGCTGCTGCCGATGGCGTCGCTCGTGCAGGTGTCCGCCGACGGCGCCTTCTTCTCGCACTACGCGGCGCTGCTCGGCAACGCGCGCTACATGAAGAGCCTCGGCGAGACGGTCGCGTTGTCCGCGGGCGTCACGCTCGCGACGCTCGCGCTGTCGACGATCTCGGGCCTGCTGCTCGCGCGCCGCGAATTCGCCGGCAAGCGCGTGCTGCTCGCGCTGCTCACGTTTCCGCTCGCGTTCCCGGGCGTCGTCGTCGGCTTCATGGTGATCATGCTTGCCGGGCGCCAGGGGCTGATCGGCATGCTGTCGACGAAGCTCACCGGCGACAAGTTCGTGTTCGCGTATTCGGTGGCCGGCCTGTTCATCGGCTACCTGTACTTCTCGATTCCGCGCGTGATCGTCACCGTGATCGCGGCCGCGTCGAAGCTCGACGCGTCGCTCGAGGAAGCCGCGCGTTCGCTCGGCGCGTCGCCGTGGCGCATCTTCGTCGACATCGTGTTGCCCGCGCTTGCGCCCGGCCTGATCGCGGCCGGCGCGATCTGCTTCGCGACCGCGATGGGCGCGTTCGGCACCGCGTTTACGCTCGCCACCGATCTGAACGTGCTGCCGATGACGATCTATACCGAATTCACGCTGAACGCGAATATCGCGACGGCAGCCGGCCTGTCGATCGTGCTCGGCATCGTCACCTGGGCCGTGCTCGCGCTCGCGCGCCGCTTCACCGGTCACACCGCCGCCGCCGCGGCCTGAGGATTTACGCATGCAATCGCTTTCCGGCTCTTCCGCGCCGTCGCCGGCGCCCGCTCCGGCTCCCCTGCACGCGACACGCGCCGCCCGGCATGCGCCGCGCGTCACCGGCGCACGTGCGATCGCCGCGCTGCAATGGGGCGTCACGCTGCTGCTGGGCGCGTTCCTGATCGTACCCGTCGTGATGTCGGTGCTCGCGGGGCTGACCGTCAACTATTTCCGCGGCCTGTCGAGCGGCCTCACGCTGCGCTGGCTCGAACAGGTGTGGCAGCAGTATCACGGCTCGGTCGCGCTGTCGCTCTACGTCGCGTTCGCGACGCTCGCGATCGTGCTCGCGGTCGGCGTGCCGGCCGGCTATGCGCTCGCGCGCAGCAAGAGCCGCCTCGCGCGTGCGATCGAGGAAGCGCTCGTGCTGCCGGTCGCGCTGCCGGGTCTGGCTTCGGCGCTCGCGCTGCTGGTCGTATACGGCGGCTTCACCGCGTTCCGGATGAGCCTGTGGTTCATCGTCGTCGGCCACGTCGTGTTCACGCTGCCGTTCATGGTGCGCGCGGTCGCGGCGGTTGCTGCCGGCGCCGACCTGCGCACGATCGAGGAAGGCGCGGCGAGCCTCGGTGCGTCGTTCGTCACGCGCTTCGTCACGATCGTGCTGCCGAACCTGCGGCCGGGGATCGTCGCCGGGGCGCTCGCGGTGCTCACGCTGTCGATCGGCGAGTTCAACCTCACGTGGATGCTGCATACGCCCGACACCAAGACGCTGCCGGTCGGGCTCGCCGATACGTACGCATCGCTGCGCCTCGAAGTCGGCAGCGCGTACACGATCCTGTTCCTGCTGATGACGCTGCCGCTGCTCGTCGCGATGCAGTGGCTCGGCGTCGATCCGTCCGGTACGCGCGCGCTGAAGAAGCGCCCGCGCTGAATTTTCTTGCAGACATGAAACTCGATTCCACTCCCATCACCCTGACCGGCTGCGCGAAGACGTTCCGCGGCACACGCGTGCTCGAACCGCTCGACCTGTCGATCGGCGCCGGCGAAACGCTCGTGCTGCTCGGGCCGTCCGGCTGCGGCAAGACCACCACGCTGCGCCTGATCGCGGGCCTCGACACGCCGGACGCCGGCGGCACGATCGCGTTCGGCGACGACGACGTCACCGCACTGCCGATCGAGCGCCGGCAAGTCGGCATGGTGTTCCAGAACTACGCGCTGTTTCCGAACCTGACGGTGCGCGGCAACGTCGGCTACGGGCTGAAGATCCGCAAGACCGAGCCGCGTGCATTGCGCGAACGCGTCGACGAACTGCTCGCGATGATGCGGCTCGACGCGCATGCGGACAAACCGGTCGATCAACTGTCGGGCGGCCAGCGGCAGCGCGTCGCGCTGGCGCGCGCGCTCGCGGTGCGGCCGCGCGTGCTGCTGCTCGACGAACCGCTGACCGCGCTCGACGCGAAGCTGCGCGACGTGCTGCGCCGCGACATGAACGCGCTGCTGCGCGAGCTCGGCGTGACGACCGTCTACGTGACGCACGACCAGGCCGAAGCGATGGAGCTCGGCGACCGGATCGTCGTGATGGGCGCGGGCCGCATCGAACAGATCGGCACGCCGCGCGAGATCTACTACCAGCCCGCGAACCGCACGGTCGCGCAGTTCATCGGCACGCTGAACCGGCTCGCGGGCCAATGGCGCGACGGCGCGCTCGAGACGACGGGCGGCGCGATCGTCACGCCGCATGCGGCCGACGAATGGTTCTTCCGCCCCGAGGATGCGCAGCTCGCCGATCCCGCGCATGCGCCGCTGCGCGGTGCGGTCGGCGCGTGCGCGTTCCTCGGCGAACGCACGCGGCTCACGATCGAGCATGCGGCGCCGGACGCGCTCGTGATCGACGTGCCGGGCCGCATCGCGCTCGCGCGCGGCACGGCGGTCGGCCTCACGATCGCGCCGGAAGGCCTGATCGCGCTCGGCGCGTAAGCCGTCGATCGGGCATCATCCAGGCAGCCCCCACGCGGCGCACGCCGCCGCGACAACAACCAGACGATTCCGAGGAACGACGATGCTGCTTGCTCAAATCAGCGATCTCCACATCAAGCGGCCGGGCCAGCTCGCGTACCGCCGCGTCGACACGGCGGCCGCGCTCGCGCGCTGCGTCGAGAAACTGAACGCACTCGTGCCGCGCCCCGACGCCGTGCTCGTCACCGGCGACCTGACCGACTTCGGCCACGACGAAGAGTACGGCAACCTGCGCGGGCTGCTCGATGCGCTCGAGATTCCGTATTACCTGATGATCGGCAATCACGACGACCGCGCCGGTTTGCGCCGCGCGTTCGCCGATCGCGCCGAGCTGCAGGACGGCGAATTCGTGCAGTACGCGCTCGACGTCGGTGCGGTACGCGTGCTTGCGCTCGATTCGCAGGTGCCGGGCGCGAGCCACGGCGACCTGTGCGACGCCCGGCTCGCGTGGCTCGCCGCGCAGCTCGACGCCGCGCGCGACCGGCCGGTGATCGTCGCGCTGCATCACCCGCCGTTCGCGTCCGGCATCGGGCACATGGACAAGCTGCGTCTCGCGCCCGCCGCCGCCGCGAAACTCGATGCGCTGTTGCGCGGCCATCCGAACGTCGAGCGCGTGCTGTGCGGTCACGTGCACCGCACGATGTTCACGCGCTTCGGCGGTACGCTCGCGTGCGCGGTGCCGTCGCCCGCGCACCAGGTCGCATTCGACTTGCGAGTCGATGGGCCGTCCGCGTTCCGGCTCGAACCGCCGGCGTTCGCGGTCCATCGTCATGCGCCCGATACGGGGATGATGTCGCATCACGTCTATGTGGACGAAGGCGCCGGACCGTATCCGTTCTACGAGCCGACGGGCGAGCTGGTCGACTGACGACGCGAAGCGCGTGCCGCGACGGGCGGCGGCCGGCCGGTTGTGCCGGTTATACCGGTTATGCCGCCGGCAGGATTCGCGTCGCTCCGGTATGATCGGCAGCCTCGACCGGCGCCCGGCCTGACTGCGCACCCGACGCGTGCGCCGCCTGCCGCGCCGCCCACTCCGTTGCCGCCGCCATGTCCACCGCCTCCACCGACCGTCCGACCGACGCCCCCTCGCCCCACTATTCGCGCAGCCTGCTGTTGCTGCTCGCGACGATCGCGGGCGTATCGGTCGCGAACATCTACTACAACCAGCCGCTGCTCGACAGCTTCCGCTCGTCGTTTCCGGACGGCGCGTCATGGATCGGCGCGGTACCGACCGCGACGCAGCTCGGCTATGCAGCCGGCATGTTCCTGCTCGCGCCGCTCGGCGACCGCTTCGATCGCCGCGGATTGATCCTGCTGCAGATCGCCGGGCTGTCGATCGCGCTGATCGCGGCGGCCGCCGCGCCGTCGCTCGTCGTACTCGTGGCCGCGAGCCTCGCGATCGGCATCCTCGCGACCATCGCGCAGCAGGCCGTGCCGTTCGCCGCCGAAATCGCGCCGCCGGCCGAACGCGGCCACGCGGTCGGCACCGTGATGAGCGGCCTGCTGCTCGGCATCCTGCTCGCGCGTACCGCCGCCGGCTTCGTCGCCGAGTATTTCGGCTGGCGCGCGGTGTTCGCCGCCTCGGTCGCGGCGCTCGTCGCGCTCGCCGTCGTGATCGTGCTGCGGCTGCCGCGCAGCTCGCCGACGTCGACGCTGTCGTACGGCAAGCTGCTTGGCTCCATGTGGCATCTGGCCGCCGAACTGCGCGGACTGCGCGAGGCGTCGCTGACGGGCGCCGCGCTGTTCGCCGCGTTCAGCGCATTCTGGCCGGTGCTCACGCTGCTGCTCGCCGGCGCGCCGTTCCATCTCGGCCCGCAGGCAGCCGGCCTGTTCGGGATCGTCGGGGCCGCCGGCGCGCTCGCCGCACCGTATGCGGGCCGCTCCGCGGACACGCGCGGGCCGCGCGCAGTCATCTCGCTCGCGATCGCGCTGCTCGCGCTGTCGTTCGTGATCTTCGCGCTGTCGGGTTCGAGCCTCGTCGGGCTCGTGATCGGCGTGATCGTGCTCGACGTGGGCGTGCAGGCCGCGCAGATCTCGAACCAGTCGCGCATCTATGCGCTGAAGCCGGAGGCGCGCAGCCGCGTGAACACGGTGTACATGGTGTGCTATTTCATCGGCGGCGCGCTCGGCTCGTCGGCCGGCGTCGCCGCATGGCGCGCATTCGGCTGGACCGGCATGTGCGCGGCCGGGCTGCTGTTTACCGCGCTCGCCGGCTGGTCCCACCACCGCGGCGGCCGGCGCGGCTGAACGCGGCCGGCTGCTGCCGCGGCGTCACGCGTCGGTGCGCGAGACGACCGGCTCGGCGGCGGCGGGCGGCGGCGCGAACGCCGGGGCCGGGTCGATCACCGCGGCGGGATCCATCACCGCCGCGGGCGTCGGCACCGCGAGCGGGACGGCCGAAGGCGCGAGGATGGGCGCCGCATCCGGCGTGGCGATCGGCTCGGCGACAGGCGAAGCGTCCGCCGTCACCGCCTGCTCGGCCGCCACGACCGGCGCACTGGCAGCCGCGGTGGCGGCCGCGGGCCGGCGCGCCGGATCGAACACGAACGACAACCCGACGCTGCCGAGAATCGCGACGGTCGCGACCACGGTCGCCATCGTCACCGGTTCGCCCAGCAGCAGCGCGCCGAGCGCGACCGCGACGATCGGGTTTACGTACATGCAGCTGCTCGCGATGATCGGGCTCGTGTGGCGAATCAGGTAGCCGTACGCGACGTACGCGGCCATCGTGCAGAACACCATCAGGTACACGAACGCGAACACGGGCCCGACGGCCAGCTGTTCGACGCGTTCGCCGAGCAGCCACGCGACGATCGTCGACATCAGGCCGCCGAGGCCGATCTGCAGCGACGTCGACAGGAACAGGTCGGACGGCAGCTTGAGCCGCGTCGCGAGATGCGCGCCGCCCGCCCAGAACAGCGCGCCGGCCAGCACGCAGATCGTGCCGAGCGCCGAGTTCGAGGCGGCCGAGCCGCCCGAATTCAGCACGACGATACCGACCATCCCGAGCGCGACGGCTGCCCATTCGCCCTTCGTCACCGGCCGCCCGGCGACCGCCGCGATCACGGTCGCGAACAGCGGCACCGTGGCCACCATCACCGCGGCCGAACCGCTGCTGACCGTGCGCATGCCGAGCGCGATCGTGCCGGACGACAACGCGACGAGCATCGTGCCGACGATCGCCGAGTTGCGGATTTCCAGCAGCGTCGGCCACTCGGGCTTGCGCCGCAGCGCGAAGATGAACAGGCCGATCCCGCCGAGCAGGTTGCGCAGCCCCGACAGCAGCAGCGGCGGGAACGACTGCAGCGCGAAATGCAGCCCGCTGTAGGTCGAACCCCAGACGAAATAGATGAAGGCGAGCGCGAGCGCCACGCGGCCGCCGCGGCTTTGCGGCAGGCGGATCCGGAACGAAATGCGGGCGAGGAAATCGAGGAGGCGGTCGAGCGGCGTCATCGTGCAGCCCGCCCGCGCGTCACGCCGCGTGCCCCGCTGAAAGACGCCGGCGATGCCGGCAAACGGTCCACGCGGGACCGGGAAGGCAGAGCGAACGTGCGGAACGACATGACAGTGCGAACGGCGACGAAAAAGAACCGGCAAGCGGCGGCAAAAGGGCAAAAACGGGGCAAAAAAACGTGTGCAACCGCGCGGTTGCACACGCTCGGCATTATGGCATCAAGGATTCGAAAGCATCGTCGGACCTGTCTGAAAGATATCGACTGATGTTTCGGCGCGACATTTTTTCGTGCGCGGGACGGGCGAAATGCGGGGCCGGACACGCGATGCGCGAATGGCCGGCGTGTCGACGAGCCGCCCTGCGTCGCCATTCGCAGCCGTCGATCCAGCATCGGCCGGACGACCAGTCAGGTGCGCCGGCGCTTCGCGTCGCGGCTATCGTGACGGACGGCATGCCCGCGCGCCACCGTGTGCAGCCGTTTTCCGACACGCACATCGTCCATACAAAATTTTGTATAACTCAGATATACTGCCACCGAAGCCGGTCGTTTTCGTCGGCACCGCGCTGGCCGATCTACGCGGCTTTCCGCTACCCGCACGGCGCGAAGCCGGCCACCAGATCGACCAGGTGCAGCGCGGCCTCGCGCCCGACGACTGGAAACCGATGCGCACCATCGGCATCGGCGTGCGGGAAATTCGCCTGCGCGATGCGAGCGGCGCATTCCGGATCGTCTACGTCGCGACGTTCGCCGAAGCCGTCTATGTGCTGCACTGCTTCCGCAAGCAATCGTCGCGCACGAACAAGACCGATATCGACCTCGCCGCCCGCCGCTACCGGTCGCTGATGATGGAGTTGAAACGATGACCAATGAACGTTACGCGAACGTCTGGGACGCAATCGAAAGCGAGCCGGCGGAGGCCGCGAACATGAAGCTGCGCTCCGAATTGATGATCGCGCTCAAGCAGCGCATCGCGCGGCTCGAACTGAGTCAGGCCGAAGCCGCGAAGCAGCTGGGCGTCACGCAGCCGCGCGTGTCCGACCTGCTGCGCGGCAAGATCAACCTGTTCGGGCTCGACGCGCTCGTGAACATGGCCGCGGCAGTCGGCCTGCGCGTCGACCTGCAGGTGCGCGAATCCGCGTGACGCGGGCGCACGCCGCGCGCATCGCTCACGATCCGCCGAACCAGTTGTAGCCCTGATCGACCCAGTAGCCGCCTGGGAACGTATCGGTCACGAAGATTTCCATGATGTGCTTCGGGTTCTTGTAGCCAAGCTTGGTCGGCATCCGCAGCTTCATCGGGAAGCCGTACTCGGGCGGCAGTTGGCGGCCGTCGTACTCGAGTGCGAGCAGCGTCTGCGGATGCAGCGCGGTCGGCATGTCGATGCTTTCGTAGTAATCGTCCGCGCACTTGAAGCCGACGTATTTCGCCTGCGTGTCGGCGCCGGCGCGCGCGAGGAATGCGCCGAACGGCGTGCCGCCCCAGCGGCCGATCGCACTCCACCCTTCCACGCAGATATGCCGCGTGATCTGTTCCGCGTGCGGCAGCGCGCGAAGCTCGTCGAGCGTCCACACGCGCTTGCCGGTGACACGGCCGGACAACACGAGGCGGTAGGTCGACTCGTCGACGTGCCGCACTTCGTCGATCCCGTAGTACGCATTGAACGGAAACGGCCGCGTGATGTCGGCTTCGGTGTAGGTCGGCGCGAGCTGGTTCGGGTTGAACAGCCACGCCTGCACGCGATCGTTCATGCGCGACACTTTCTCGAGGAACGTGTTGACCGACGCGTCGTCCTGCAGCGTGCAGCCGGTCAGCATCGCCAGGCCGCCGAGCGTCAGCACGCGCCGGTTGAACAGCCGTCGCGACGGCATCTCGAGTTCGCGGCGCACGTCGAGCTCGAGCGACTTCCGGTCCAGCGTCCAACGCGGCTCGCCGCGGGGTTTTTCGGATTCCGACATGATGATTTCCTTCGCCCGCGAAGCGGGTCAGCGGCCACGCAGCATCGCGAGCAGCGAGCGCGGCACCAGCAACGCCATCGCGACGTGGACGGCAACGAATGCGACCAGCAGCGCCATCGCCCAGAAGTGCACGATGCGGGCGTTATCGTAGCCGCCGAACAGCTCGCGCAGCAGCGGGAATTGCACCGATTTCCAGATCGTGAGCCCGGACAGCACCAATAAGACGAGATCGACGATCGCGGTCAGGTATGCGGCCCGCTGCACCGCGTTGTAGACGCTCAGGTCGTCGTGCGACAGCCGCCCGCCGAGCGCGGCGCGCACGTCGCGCCACACCGACGCGGGCGTCACGGGCAGCAGCTTGCGCGCGAAGCGCCCCGTCGCGATCGACATCGCGAGATAGAACAGGCCGTTGCCGACCAGCAGCCACATCGCCGCGAAATGCCATTGCAGCGCGCCGCCGAGCCAGCCGCCGAGCGTGATGCCGTGCGCGAACGTGAACGACGGATAGATCGGCGACGCGTCGTAGATGCGCCAGCCGGACAACGCCATCAGGATCGCCGCGAGCGCGTTGAGCCAGTGGCTCGCGCGCACCCACCGCGGATGGATCGTCGGCGCGGGCGGCGGCGCGCTCGTGCGGTCGGTGACAGGAACCGTTTGCATGATGATGACTCCGGGGATGATGCGACGGGATGCGACGCGCGCCGACGAGCGGCCGGCCGCACCCCGCCCGCATTCGTCAGTTCGACGGGCTCATGGCGTCCTTCTTCATCGCGTCGCCCTTCTTCATCGCGTCATGGCCCATCGCATCCTTCTTCATCGCATGCTTCTTCATGCCGTCCTTCTTCATCGCGCCGTCCTTGGCCATCGCATCGTCCTTGGCCATCGCGTCGTGGCCCATCGCGTCCTTCGACATCGACATGCCGTCCTTCGACATCGCATCGTTCTGCGCATGGACGCCCGTCGCGATCGTGGCAAGTGCGGCGACACAGGCGGCGAGGAATACGTTTTTCATGACATCTCTCCACTACATGGGTTTAGGAGCCGAATAGACGGAGCACGCCGCCGGAAATGACAGCGATGCCCAAAAAAATTCTAGGCGCTGAAAATGAAGACGCGAATGCCGCACCGCCTGGCGCGATCCGGCCCGGCCGGGACGCCGTTCGGCAGTCGGGATTGCTGCGGCGCACCCTGCTGCGTTCGCCGGCCGCGAACGGCCCGCCGCCCGCCGGCATCGGCTTCGCACCCGGTTGAAACCACCGCCAAGCCGGTGTATCGTGTGCCCTTGCTAACGCGGGGGTCCTGCAATGCGTTCGGTCAAACAACCGGCATTGCGGGTGAGAAATACCCTTTGAACCTGATCTGGATAATGCCAGCGCAGGGAAGCGTACGGATTTCGCGGCCATCCTTCTGACGAAATCCGCCGCCTCACCAAGCCTCGTCTCCTGCTTAGCTCGAGCCCCACATTCGTCAAGGGCTCCGGGCAAGCGCCGAAGCGCCTGTCCGGCGCCCGCACAGGAGATTGCATGAACGCCAATCCGAAGTTTCTGTCTGCCGACGCCCACGTCGACGCCGCCGCCGTCGCGCCGCTGCCCAATTCGCGAAAGGTCTATGTAACCGGCTCGCAGCCCGACATCCGCGTGCCGATGCGTGAAATCACGCAGGCCGACACCCCGACCGGCTTCGGCGGCGAGAAGAATCCGCCGATCTACGTGTACGACACGTCGGGCCCCTATACCGATCCGGACGCGAAGATCGACATCCGCGCGGGCCTGCCCGCGCTGCGCCAGCGCTGGATCGAAGCGCGCGGCGACACCGAAGTGCTCCCCGGCCTGTCGAGCCGGTACGGCCTCGAGCGCGCGGCCGACCCGGCCACGGCCGAGCTGCGTTTCCCCGGCCTGCACCGCAATCCGCGCCGCGCGCAGGCCGGCAAGAACGTCACGCAGATGCACTACGCGCGTCAGGGCATCATCACGCCGGAAATGGAATACATCGCGATTCGCGAGAACCAGCGCCGCGCCGAGTACATCGAGAGCCTGAAGTCGAGCGGCCCGAACGGCGCGAAGCTCGCCGCGATGATGGGCCGCCAGCACCCGGGCCAGGCGTTCGGCGCCGCGGCCTTCGGCGCGAACGCGCTGGCGGAGATCACGCCGGAATTCGTGCGCGACGAAGTCGCCCGCGGCCGCGCGATCATCCCCGCCAACATCAATCACCCGGAATCCGAGCCGATGATCATCGGCCGCAACTTCCTCGTGAAGATCAACGCGAACATCGGCAACTCGGCCGTCACGTCGTCGATCGGCGAGGAAGTCGACAAGATGACGTGGGCGATCCGCTGGGGCGGCGACACGGTGATGGACCTGTCGACCGGCAAGCACATCCATGAAACCCGCGAGTGGATCATCCGCAACAGCCCGGTGCCGATCGGCACGGTGCCGATCTACCAGGCGCTCGAAAAGGTCAACGGCAAGGCCGAGGACCTGACCTGGGAAATCTTCCGCGACACGCTGATCGAGCAGGCCGAGCAAGGCGTCGACTACTTCACGATCCACGCGGGCGTGCGCCTGCAGTACGTGCCGCTCACCGCGAACCGGATGACGGGCATCGTGTCGCGCGGCGGCTCGATCATGGCGAAGTGGTGCCTCGCGCATCACAAGGAAAGCTTCCTGTACGAACACTTCGAAGAGATTTGCGAGATCATGAAGGCGTACGACGTGAGCTTCTCGCTCGGCGACGGCCTGCGTCCCGGCTCGATCTACGACGCGAACGACGAAGCGCAGCTCGGCGAACTGAAGACGCTCGGCGAACTCACGCAGATCGCATGGAAGCACGACGTCCAGGTGATGATCGAAGGCCCCGGCCACGTGCCGATGCAGTTGATCAAGGAGAACATGGATCTCCAGCTCGACTGGTGCAAGGAAGCGCCGTTCTACACGCTCGGGCCGCTGACCACCGACATCGCACCGGGCTACGACCACATCACGTCGGGCATCGGCGCCGCGATGATCGGCTGGTTCGGCACCGCGATGCTGTGCTACGTGACGCCGAAGGAACACCTCGGCTTGCCGAACAAGGACGACGTGAAGGAAGGGATCATCACGTACAAGCTCGCCGCGCACGCCGCCGACCTCGCCAAGGGTCACCCGGGCGCACAGGTGCGCGACAACGCGCTGTCGAAGGCGCGCTTCGAGTTCCGCTGGGAGGATCAGTTCAACATCGGCCTCGATCCGGACAAGGCGCGCGAATTCCACGACGAGACGCTGCCGAAGGATTCGGCGAAGGTCGCGCACTTCTGCTCGATGTGCGGCCCGCATTTCTGCTCGATGAAGATCACGCAGGACGTGCGCGAGTTCGCCGCGCAGCAGGGCGTGTCGGAAACCGAGGCGCTGAAGAAAGGGATGGAGGTCAAGGCGGTCGAGTTCGTGAAGACCGGCGCCGAGATCTACCACCGTCAGTAAGCACACGCAGCGGGCCGCGCCGGCTCGCCTGGCGATGCACGCAGCCCGCTTTCGAGCGGGCTTTTTTGCGCATGCCGCGTGCCTGCCGGCGCATGCGAAACAATTGATTACGAAACCGCGCGAGCCTTAACAAGTCCTTACAGCAGCAGCGCGGGGCCGCGCGTAGATTGATTGCATGCGTGGCCGCCAGCCGGTCGCGCGCCTTCCGTTCACTACCACAAGGACAACGATCATGAACTCGATTCGGCGTTTTGGGGTATGCGCTCTCCTCGTCGCGACAGTGGCCAGCCTGTCGGCTTGCGATTCGATGTCGCGACGCCAGCGCGATACGGCAATCGGTGCGGGTGTCGGCGGCGTCGCCGGCGCGGCGATCGGCGGCAATGCGCTGTCGACGCTGGGCGGCGCGGCGGCCGGCGGCATCATCGGTAACCAGGTCGGCAAGTAAGCCAGCCGACATCGGCCGGTTGGGCGTCGTCGCCCAACTGCGGACCGAACGGTCCAACGGCGTTTCCGCGGTGCGGAAGCGCCGTTTTCGTCTGTGGTGCCGCAACCGGCGCGGCCGCTGCGCCCGGAGCGCCCGGAAATGATCGGTTACCGTTTTTCATACCGTGTCATCGGGACTCGGCCTAAGCTTGAAGCATCTGCCGATAGCCGGCTCCGCCGGAGACACATCATGAACAGGACCTTCGTCGCCGCGGCGCTTGCCTGCACGACCCTTGCCGGCTGCTACTACCCGTACGGCTACTACGCGGCTGCGCCGGTGCCGGTACAGCCCGCGCCCGTGTATGTCGATCCCGCTCCCACCTATTACTATCCGGCGCCTGCGTATGCGCCGGCATGGGGCGGTTATTGGGGCCCGGCGGTGTCGCTCAATTTCGGCTTCGGCGGACGCGGCGGCTGGCGTCATCACTGATCCGACCGGCCGCGCCGCACGCGCTCGTCCGGCCGCCGCCCGGCGGCAAACGGCCGGAATCGCCGTTTCTTGTCGTTTCATCCGATCATGAAACGACGGGGTGGTAACGCGGTGTAAGATTCCTCGCATCCCGTCCCCACCCTCGCCGATCGATGTCACCCAAAAACGCTTTCCTGCTGACCGTACTCGCTGCCCTGTGGGGCGCATCCTTCCTGTTCATCCGCGTCGGCGTGGTCGATTTCGGCGTCGCCCCGCTGATGGCGCTGCGCGTGGGCATCGGCGCGCTGTTTCTCGCGGGCTTCGCGCTGACGCGCTTCAAACCCGCCGATCTCGGCGCCCGGCTGCGCCGTCACGCGTGGCCGCTGTTCGTCGTCGGCGCGCTGAATTCGGGCATCCCGTTCTGCCTGTTCGCGTTCGCCGAGCTGACGCTGTCGGCCGGCGTGACGTCGGTGATCAACGCGACGACGCCGCTGTGGGGCGCGCTCGTCGCTTACCTGTGGCTGAAGGACAAGCTGTCGCTGCCGCGCGCGTTCGGCCTCGTCATCGGGTTTGCCGGCGTGCTCACGCTCGTGTGGAACCAGGTCGCGAACGCGCACGGCGACACGGGCGCCAGCGCGACCGCGCTCGCCGCGGCGGCCGCCCTCGGCGCGACGCTGCTGTACGGCATCGCGGCCAACTATACGAAGCGCAAGCTCAGCGGCGTCGATCCGCTCGTCAACGCAGCCGGCAGCATGATCGGCTCGACCGTGCTGCTGCTGCCGTTCGCGATCGCGACGTGGCCGGCCGCGCCGGTCGGCGTGCACGCATGGGGCGCGGTGCTCGCGCTCGGCGTCGCATGCACCGGCATCGCGTATTTCATCTTCTTCTATCTGATCGCGCACGTCGGGCCCGCCCGCGCGATTACCGTGACGTTCGTGATCCCCGTGTTCGGGCTGCTCTGGGGCGCGCTGTTCCTCGGCGAACACGTGTCGGCCGTGATGATCGAAGGCTGCGCGATCGTGCTCGTCGGCACCGCGCTCGCAACCGGCGTGATCAAGCGGATTCCCGGCGTCCGACCGCGCGGCGGCGAGGCGGCCTGACGATCGGCGCGCCGGGCGCGCACGAACCGCCGCCCGTCGCGCGGCAGATCGCGGCGCGGCGCGGCGCAGCGCAGCGCGGCGCGAGGGTATTCGTTTCATTCGTCCGACGGCGGCCGCCGGCCGCCGGAATTTCCCGTATCGGCCCGCGCATCGGGCGGCAGCAACGCACGGTCATGACGCCGCGCTGACGCGGAATGGTTATCTGTCGCCGTCACGCACTTCGTTTCGCGACGGTCATGCACCGTATGCATGCACGCGGCGCCGGTCGCCCTGCCGCCGCGGACGGGCCGGAATCGCTGTGTACCGTTTGCGTCTGGAGTTACCCTGATACGCGCGCCGAGGCAATCCCGTTACACTCGGAAAACTTATCCGCAGAAGGCGTTTCGATGCCCCACGTTCTTTCGCGCCCGCCTGCGCATGCGGCTGCATCGGCGTGGCGGGGCGTCGGCGCCCCGCCGCCCGCTGCCGGGCACCGTTGACATGAAGCCCGCTCGCGACCTGTCGCTCGACGCCCTGCTCGAACGCCTCACGCCGACACCCCACGGCTGGCTCGCCACCTATCGCACCACGACATTGCGCAGCGTGTTCCAGCCCGTGCTGTCGATCACGCACAAGCGCGTCGTCGGCTACGAGGCGCTGCTGCGCGTCGTCGACGGAAACGGTGCGCTGGCGTCGCCCACCGCCCTGTTCGACAAGACGCGCGGCGACGCCGACGCGCTGCTGCTCGACCGGCTCGCGCGCTGCCTGCACACCGCCAATTTCGTCACGCAAGGCATCGGCGACGGCTGGCTGTTCCTGAACGTGACGCCGCGCGTGCTCGACACCGGCCTCGTGCAGCGCGAGTTCGTCGAGTCGCTGTGCCGGCATTTCGCACTGCCGCCGAACCGCATCGTGCTGGAAGTGGTCGAGCAGCCGGCGCGCGACGAAGCCGCGCTCGCCCGCACGATCGACATGATCCAGCATCGCGATTTCCTGATCGCGATCGACGATTTCGGCACCGGCTTCTCGAACTTCGACCGCGTGTGGCGGGCACGTCCCGACATCGTGAAGCTCGACCGCTCGCTCGTCGAGCGTTCGACCGGCTCGGCCGACGATCGCCGCATCATGCATCACCTCGTGTCGATGCTGCACCAGGCCGGCGCGATGGTGCTGGCCGAAGGCGTCGAAAGCGACGACGCGCTGCAGGCGCTGATGGAAGCCGACATCGATTTCGTGCAGGGTTTCCAGTTCGGCCAGCCCGACGCATCGATCGCGCACGCGAGCGCGGCGGCGCCCGCGATGCTCGACGCCGCGTGGCGGCGCTTCATCGCCCGCCGACACACACCGGTGGCCGCCGAGCAGCCGGGCTTCGACGCGATCGAACGGCTCGTGCTCGGCGGCGCGGCCGCGTTTTCGGCGAGCGGCAACCTGCAGGACGCCGCGCAACGCGTGTTCACGGTGCCGGCCGCGCGTCGCGTGTTCGTCACGGACGAGACCGGCGAACAGTTCCTGCCGTCGATCGGCGCACCGCCCGACGACAGCCAGGCAAGCGTGACCCGTCTCGCGCCGCTATTCCCTGAGACCCACAGCAACTGGTCGCGGCGCCCGTATTTCCAGCGCGCGATCGCCGCCCCAGGGCGCGTCGCGCTGATGGGCCCGCACTTCTCGCTGACCGAGGGCCGCGACTGCTACACGGCCGCCGTCGCGATCCGCGCGCAGAGCCGGATCGTCGTGTTCTGCGTCGACTTCGTGCTCGACAGCGCGGGAACCGTGATGCGGTAGCCGGCGCGCACGGCAGACGATCGCGTGCGACGGGCGCCGCCGCCTTCATTCATCAGTCGACCACCTTCCCGCGGCCCGACTTCACCACGCTGCGGCGCGACTTGTGCTCGAGCCGCCGCTCCTTCGACGCGCGCGTCGGCCGCGTGGCGACCCGGGCGCGCGGCGTGTACGCGACGCTGCCGATCAGCGCATCGAGCCGAGCGAGCGCGGCCTCGCGATTCTTCTCCTGCGTCCGATATTCCTGCGACTTGATCACGACGATACCGTCGCGCGTGATGCGCTGGTCGGACAGCGCGAGAAGCCGCTCCTTGAGGACCGGCGGCAGCGACGACGCGCGAATGTCGAAGCGCAGATGAATCGCGCTCGACACCTTGTTCACGTTCTGCCCGCCCGCGCCCTGCGCGCGCACGGCCGTCCATTCGACCTCGGCCGGATCGAGCGTGTAACGGATCATCATCGCGAAGCCTCCATGCGGCGCCGCGCGAGCGCCTCGTCGACGCGGGCCGCGAGCCCCGAATCGCGCTGCGTGCGCGTCGCGACCGCCTGCGCCAGCACGCGCCGCGGCCCGATCACCTGCACGCGCGTGCGCGCGCGCGTGACGGCCGTATAAACGAGCTCGCGCGTCAGCACCCGGCCGAACGACGCGGGCAGCACGAGCGCCGCTTCGTCGAATTCCGAGCCCTGCGACTTGTGCACCGTCAGTGCGAACGCCGTTTCGTGCGGCGGCAGCGCAGCCGGCGACACCGCACGCGCGGTGCCGTCCGCGCGCCGGAACCACACGCGCAGCACGCCTTGCGCGTCGGGCAGCGCAATGCCGATGTCGCCGTTGAACAGCCCCAGCGCATAGTCGTTGCGCGTGACCATGATCGGCCGCCCGGTGAACCAGTGCGCGCCGACCGCGAGCGGCACGCGCGCCGCATGCCGCACATGCGCGGCCACCAGCGCATTGACGTGTTCCGCGCCGCGCGAACCGCTGCGGGTCGCGCACAGGATCCGGAACCGGTTGAGCGCGTCGAACAACGGCAGCGGATCGGGCGCCGGCGCGGCCAGCGCGTCGCGCAATGCGTCGAGATAGGCGCCGAAGCGCCGTGCGAGCCGCTCGACCGTCGACGACGCCAGCGTGTCGCCCGCATCGTCGTGAAACGACGCGGCCGCCGAGTCGTCGGCGGGCAGCGCCTCGAGCGCCGCCTGCACGTCGCCGCGGCGGATCGCGAGCGACAGCCTCCCAATCGGCGAATCGAGACCGAAACGGTAATTGCGTTCGAGCCACACGACACAGTCCGCAAGCGGTGCCTGCGGCGGCGCGGGCGCGGGCGCGGGCGCGGGCGTGCCGGCGCAGGCGGCAGCGGCTTCGCCGGCCAATGGCGACACGGCCGACGGCGCCGATACAAGCGCCGCGTCGCCTGCGTCGAACGGCGGCAACTCGACGGCGTCGAGCCATGCGAGTTCGTCGGCCTCGATCCAGGCGGGCGCATTGCCGCCCGGTGCGCCGGCATCGGTCGGCCCCGACTCGTTGGGCGGCGGCGGCGACGCGATGTCGATGCCGGCCGGCGACACTTCGTCGTCCTGCGGTTCGTCGTCGAACAGCGACGCCTGCCGCGCATCGACTTTCGGCCGAGGCGCCGCTTTGCGCGACACCGGAGCAGACGCCGATGGCGACGCCGCAGCCCGTGCGGAAGCAGGAACCGGATGCGCGGCCGGAATCGCTGCCGGCGGTGCGGCTTCGTCCGGCACCGGCAACGCCGCGACGAACGCCGCCTCGTCGACACCCAGCGCCTGCGCGATACGCGTGCGCGCCGCGGCGGTGAACGCCGGCCGCGCGCTCAGCTCCGCGAATACGGCGCCGGCCTCGACCGCGGCCAGTTGATCCTTGTCGCCCAGCAACACGAGCCGCGCGCCCGGCGCGAGCGCGTCGAGCAGATGCGCGGCGAGCGCGACGTCGATCATCGACGCCTCGTCGACGACGATCAGGTCGTACGGCAGCGGATTGTCGCGATGATGCCGAAAGCCGGCCGCCCCGCCGCCGCCCAGCAGCCGATGCAGCGTATACGACGTATCGGGCAAGCGCGCCGCGAGCTCGGGCGGCAGATCGCCTGCCCGCGCGTGCAGCGCCTCCTGCATCCGCTGCGCGGCCTTGCCGGTCGGTGCGGCCAGCGCGATGCGCAGCCCCGGGTGCGCGTCGAGCAGACACGCCAGCACGCCGACGACGGTCGTCGTCTTGCCCGTGCCCGGCCCGCCGCTGACGATCGTCACGCGGCCCGTCAGCGCGACGATCGCCGCCACGCGCTGCCAGTCCACTTCGCCGGTAGCCGGCCCGAAGTAACGGGCAAGACTGTCGCGCAGGCGCTCGGGCGACAGGCCTTCCTCCGGCGCGGCGATACCGGCCTGCGCGACGAGCGCATCGGCGAGCCGCCGTTCGTAATCGAAATAGCGCGACAGGTACAGGTGATCGAGCCGGTCGATGATCAGCGGCCGCTCGTCGCCGCGTGCAAGCGTGCCGAACGCGACCACGCCGCTCGCGGCGAGCGCGCTGCGCACCTCGTCGAGCGGCGCTTCGTAACGCTGCGCAAGCGCGGCCAACGCGACGCACACGTGGCCGCCGGCGGTCGCGCGGCTCGTCGCGAATGCGGCGCGCGCCGCCCAGCGCGCCGACGCGGACGGCGCACCCGCGCGCCGCGCGAGGTCGCCGATGCGACGCGCGAAGCCTTCCGCGAGCGCGATGCCGAAATCGGCCGGCTCGGGCAGCCGCGCGACGAGACCGCCGGTGAATTCGAGCATGTCGTCGGACGCGGTCATGCGCGGCCCCCTTCCATCATCCGGTCGAGTGCATCGACGAGCGCGCGGGCGGGCCGCCGCGCATGCACGCCGGCCGGCTCGCCGCCGCTGCGCCAGCCGGGCCGCACCCCGCGCACGAACAGGTACAGGTAGCCCGCGATGTGCGTGTCGTAGTCGTAATCGGGCAGCCGGCCGCGCAGATAGCGATGCAGCGCGACCGTATAGAGCAGCGCCTGCAGGTGATACGCGTGGTCGGCCATCGCGACGTCGAGCGCACGCGGGCCATAGGCATCCGGCGTCGTGCCGAGATGGTTCGACTTCCAGTCGACGATCCAGTAACGGCCGTCGTGTTCGACGATCATGTCGATGAAACCCTTGATGAAACCGGCGAGCGTACCCGCCTCCAGTGCAATGTCCGGATAGCCGTGCGCGACCAGCAGCCGGCGCAGCGCCATCAGGTCGAGCGACGGCGCCGGGAACAGGAAGCCCATTTCGTCGAGCCGCCTCGCCGGATCGAGATCGGCGAGCCGCATGCCCGGCACGAGCTCGGTATGCACGACGTCGTCGACGAGCCGCACCATCATCGCCGGCAGGCGCGTCGCAAGCTCCGGCCCGGCCTCCACCGGCCGGTCGTGCAGCGCGCCGAGCGCGGCCGCGTGCCACGATTCGGGCGCCGTGAACCGGCTGAGCTCGAACAGGCGGTGCAGGCATTCGCCGGCCGCCGCGCCGCGCGGGAACGCGAGAATGTCGTCGTCCGGCGGCTCGGCCGCAACCGTATCGGCCAGCATCAGTTCGCCGTCCGGCGTCACCGCGGCGAGCGCATCGTGATCGGGACGCAGTTCGTCGTCGGGCACGGCCGCGACGCCCGCCTCCTCGCGCGCCATCGATGCGGTCAGCGAGCTGAAGCTCGCCATCCGCCACGCATCGCGCAGCACGCGCGTCGCATGGCGCGCCGCGAGCGTCTGCGACGCGTCGTGGCCGGCCACGAGACGCTCGCGGCGTGCAGGCACCGGCAGCGGCGAAACACTCACGGGGCCGCCCGCAAGCGCGCGCCACGCCGCATCGAGCGCGGCTTCGTCGGGTGGCTCGTCGAGCCACGCATCGAACGCATGGCCGGCGCCCGCGACGAGCCAGTTGAGCACGCTGCGCCGCGCTTCGCGCGTCGAGCGCGACGACAGGTAGGGGCCGGCCACGACATAGCAGCGATAGACCGCGCGCGTGAGCGCCACGTAGACGAGCCGCGCGCGCTCCGCGGCCTGCTCGCGCAACACCTGCCGCGCCGCGTGCGCGGCCGCTTCGTCGTCGCATCCGTAATGCAGCACCGCATCGCCCGCGTTGTCGTGATACTCGCGCGCATCGGGCAGCGCGGACGACGGCGGCTCGCGCAGCCCGCCGTCGTTCAGGAACGGACAGAACACGATCGCGTATTCGAGCCCCTTCGACTTGTGCACCGTGACGATCTGCACGAGGTTGCGGTCGGACTCGAGCCGCAGCTGCGCTTCCTCGCCGCCGCCGTCGAGCCGCTGCGCGGCAAGCCAGCGCAGCGTCGGCGCGATGCCCGGCTGCGCGGATGCACGCGCCTGCGTCAACTCGGCCAGATGGTTGATGTCGGTCACGCGGCGCTCGCCGTCCGCACCGGCCATCAGCCGTTCGGCGATCCGCAGCTCGCGCGTGAACGTGCGCCACATCACCGCGAAGCCGCGTTCGCGCCATAGCAGCCGATACCGCGAGAAGCGCTCGACCCAGCTCATCGCATCGGCACTGTCGGCCGCCGCTGCGCCGGGTGGCGCATCGCCGTCGCCCTGCTCCATGCGCCACAGCGCGCCGGCATCGAGCCCGAACCAGTCGGACGCGAGCGCCGCGCGCAGACGCCGCAGGTCGCCCGGCGCGTCGATCGCCGCCAGCACGCGTTCGAGCTGCTCGGCGTCGCCGGTCGAGAACACCGACGCCTGCGCCAGTTCGACGCTGCCGATGCCCCACGTCGCGAGCACGCGCTTCACGAGGCTGCCCTGCCGGTGCGTCTGCACGAGCACCGCGATGTCGCCCGGCGACAACGGCGTGTCGCCCAACCGCACGCGCCCGTCACGCGCGCCGCGCATCAGCCGCGCGATCTCGGCCGCGCAGGCTTGCGCGGCCTGCGCTTGCGCATCGCGCTTGAGTAGCGTGCCCTCGCCGCCCGGCAGCGCCCACACGCGGAAATCGCCGGCCGGACCCGGATCGGTTTCGTCGACGAACGGCGCACGCACGCGCGTGCCGGCGCGCACCGCGTAATAGTCGAGCCCGTCGAGCACGAATGCGCGCGGATTCGACATGAAGAAGCGGTTGCACGCATCGACGATCGCAGGCGTCGAGCGCTGGTTCACCGCGAGCGTGTAGCACGCGCTCGCCCGTGCGCGCGCCGCGAGATAGGTGTGTAGATCGGCCGCGCGGAAACTGTAGATCGCCTGCTTCGGATCGCCGACGAGGAACAGCGGGCCGCCCGGCGCGAAGATCCGGTCGAAGATCGCGAACTGCAGCGGATCGGTATCCTGGAACTCGTCGATCAACGCGGCCGGATAACGTGCGCGCAGCGTCTCGGCAAGCCACGGATGCGCGTGCAGTGCGTGATACAAGTTCGCGAGCAGATCGTTGAACGACACGACGCGCCGCGTGCGCTTGCGCTCGGCCAGCGCGCCCGGCGCCATGTCGAGCCATTCGGCGATCAGCGCGAGCCAGCGCGCGCGCTGCGCGGCCTCGGCCGCGGCCACCGCCGCTTCGAGCGCGTCGGCCACTTCGAAGAACGCGTGTGCGGGCGTCGCGCCGCCTTTTTTCGTCGCCTTCGTCAGCGCGGTTTGCGTAAGCTTCAACGCGGCTTTCGGCAGTGCGGCCGTCGCGTCGCCCTGCTCGAAATGCACGGCCCACGCGGCGAGCGCATCGGCAACCGCGTCCGGCTTGTGGGAGCGCTGATTGAGCGCGGGCTGCGCGGCGCGCAGCAGCGCATCGATCGCGTCACGCTCGGCGGCCCACATCCGCGCCGCCTCGGCGAAACATTCGGCCGCCGCCGCTTCGGCCGATTCGTCCGGCTCGGTCACGCCGTCCCAACGCAGCGCGGCGAGCGGCTTCTTCAGCCGGCGCGCGAGCTGCGCATCGAGCGCGGCCGGGCCGGCGCCCGATTCGACGAGCCAGGTCGCGAAGCCCGGCCAGCGCGCGGCCGCCGGCTCGACGCGCGTGCGCCAGAAATCCGCCGCGAGTTCGAAGCGCAGCGACGCATCGTCGGCCTCCATGTCGAACGCGAACGGCATCGCCGCCGCGAACGGCGCTTCCTGCAGCGCGCGCTGGCAGAACGCGTGGATCGTATGGATCGCGGCCTGGTCGAACGCGCGCAGCGCGCGGCGGATCCGCTTCACGGCCGTCTCGGGATCGAGCGCGCCGCCTTCGCCGAGCGTGGTCTCCAGCAGACGCCCGATGAACGGATCGCCGCCGTCGTCGCCCGTGTCGAGCGCATGCGCAAGCTGCGCGAGCCGGCCGCGAATCCGCTCGTGCAGCTCGGCCGTCGCCGCTTTCGTGAAGGTCACGACGAGGATTTCGTCCGCGCCGAGATCCTTTTCGAGCAGCAGGCGCACGTACAGCGCGCAGATGTTCCAGGTCTTGCCGGTGCCGGCCGACGCCTCGATCTGGTTGACGCCGTCGAGCGGGCACGCGAACACGTCGAGTTCGAGCGCCTGCTGCGGCTGCGACATAGCGCTCATGCGACCTCCTTCA
This sequence comes from Burkholderia sp. AU45388, assembly GCF_030481585.1. NCBI lineage: Bacteria > Pseudomonadati > Pseudomonadota > Betaproteobacteria > Burkholderiales > Burkholderiaceae > Burkholderia > Burkholderia sp. AU45388. The sequence goes on from NZ_JAUJPV010000017.1 coordinate 130,012, forward strand.
GATGCTCGACGAGCGGCTCGAACACGAGCCGCGCGAGCGTGCCGAACGGCTCGTCGAGCGACGGATGCGCGCCGCGCCACGCGATCGCGATAGCCGGATCGTCGGCTTCGCTCACGACCCGCTCGTTGATCCACACGCTCGCGGCCTTCGCCTCGCCGTCGGATACCCTCGCCCATGCACTGCGCGGGAAAAACCGCAGTGGCATGCGCCGCCCCGCGCGAAACAGCGCGGCCAGCGGCGCGAGCCGTTCGAGCGGCGCCGCGACGGGCGTCAGCTCGAACGCACCGCCGCTGCCGAACCACAGCGTGCGGTGCGGGCCGCCGGGCTCGACCGCGCAGTAGACGAGATGGGCGAGCCACGCGGACAGATAGTCGCGCGCGCTCGGCCGCGCATAGCGATAGATGACCTGCCCGGCCGGCGTCAGCCGGTTCAGCGTGCCGTGCAACTCGAGCGGCGCGCTCACCGCGTCGGCCGACAGCATCGCGTCGTCGGCGCCGAACAGCGCCTGCTCGGTGTCGGGCCACTTCGGCACGACGGTGAGCGAGAACGGCCGCCGCTCGATGCCATCGGCGAGCGCTCGGCGTACGTTCGACGCAAGCTGCGTCATCGAACCAAGCGCCTGATCGCGCCACACCGCGCCCGTCGCGCCGCCGGGCAGCTCGGGGCTCGCGTCCGCGATGCGCAACGCGTGATCGTGCACGCCGCCGTCGCCGGCTTCGATCAGGAGCGGCAGCACGCGCTCGGCCAGCGCGTCGCTACCGGCAAAGTCCAGCGCGAACGGCTCGGTATCGAGCAGTTCGGCTTGCGCGTCGGCCAGCACGATGCCGAGCCGGCCGCGCAGCAACGCACGCGCCGGATGCCGCCAGAAGCGTTCGAATTCGCTGAATGCGACGGGCTCGACCGGCTCGGCCGGCAGCGGCTGCGCGAAGAACGGCTGCTCGCGCGGCCCGTCGCGCGACGCGTCGGCAGCCAGCAGCGCCGCGAGCGTCGCCCGCTCGGCGTCGTACGAAACGAGATCGCTGCCCGGCTGGAAATATGCGGCGGCGAACGGTTGCAGCGGATGCTCGACGATGAACGCGCGGCGCGCGGCGTCGACCGCGTCCGGTGCGGCGCCGGGCCCGGCCGTGACGATCGCCAGATGATCGAGCAGTTCGTCGACGAGCGCCGCGGGCGGCAACGGCGCATTGTCGCGAATGCTGCGGCCCGTATAGGCGATCAGCAACCGGTCGCGTGCGGCCAGCAGCAAATCGAGAAACAGATTGCGCTCGTCGTCGCGGCGCTGCCGGTCGCCCAGCTTCGGCAGCACGGCCATCAGGTCGAATTCGTCCGCGCGCGCGAGGCTCGGCAGCACGCCGTCGTCCATCCCGAGCAGGCACACGACGCGATACGGCAGCCCGCGCAAGCTCGTCAGCGACGAGAACGTGACGCCGCCCCACGGCACGCCGCCGCGGGCCGGATCGTCGAGCGCCGCCGCGAGCCCCGCGCGGACGACGGCCGCCGGCAACGCCTCGTCGGGTGCGCCCTCCGTCATCGCGGCCAGCATCGCGTCGAGCGCGTCGCGCACGCCGGCCAGCGCGTCGGCATACGCGGCGCCCGAATCGAAGAAGCGCGCGAGCGTGTCGGCAAACAGTTCGCTCCAGCCGCGCGGCGTGTGCGACTCCGCGAGCCGCCGCGCGAAGCCGTCGAGATCGTCGGTGAAGCGCGCGAGCCGGCCGAGCAGTTCGGCCTCGCTGCCGGTGGCCGCCTCGATCGGTAGCCACGCGCCGATCGGAGCCGCGCCTTCGGGCATCGCATAGCCGAGAAAGAGCCGCGCGAGCGCATCGGAGAACGTATGGCGCGGCGCGGGCACGGCCGCGTCGTCGCTCGCGAGCGGCGACAAACCGCGCCGCGCGCCGGCGGCCGCGAGCCAGGTCTGCACCGTTTCGAGCGCGGCCGCGTCGATGTCGTAGCGCGCGGCCACCGCGTCCACGCGCAGCCATTCGACCAGCTCCGGCGCGCCGACCTGCCGCTCCGGCAACGCGAGCCAGTCGAGCAGCACGCGCGCGACCGGGTTCGCCTGCGACGGCGGCAGGCCGGTGATCCGGTAAGGCACGCGCGCGCCGCCGGCGCCGGCCGTGCCGAACACCGCGTCGATCAGCGGCCCGGCCGCGGCGAGATCGGCCACCGCGACGAGCACGTCGGACGGCTGCAGGCTCGCATCGGCATCGAACCACGCGAGCAGCCGGTCGTGCAGCACCTCGAGCTGGCGCGCGAGGCTGTGGCACACATGCACCTCGATTCCGCGCTCGACCGGCGTGTCGCCGAGTTCGGCTTCCGGCTGCAGGTCGAGGATCGCGTTCTGCACGCGCGCGAGCCAGGTGGGCGCGGGATTCTCGACGAAACGCGACGCATCGCCCGACGCGGCGCTTTCCGTCAGTTCGTGCAGCATGTGCAATTGCGCCTGCGTCTGCCTGCCCCATTCGGCGAGCAACGGATGGCCGACTTCCTGATAGTCGCGCCGCCCGGCCGCATCGAGCGCCTCGGCGTGCGCGGCGGTCACGATGTCGAACCAGAATTCGCGGCACGGGTTCAGCGCGTAGACGCGCACGTCGATCCAGCGCGACAGTTCGCGCAACAGCGCGACGTGCAGCGGCGGCATCGTCGGCAGCGCGAACACGCTGACCGATTCGGGCCAGTCGGCGCGTGCGAGCGCATCGGCATCGAGATGGCGCGCCTCGACGAGGAAGCGGTGCGCCGGCGGCGTGCCGCTGTCGCTCAGCTCGGCGAGCAGCGCGCGCCACAGCGCGGCCTGCCAGCGTTCGTCGTCGCGCGCGGCGTCGCCGATCCCGCGCGGTGCGCCGTCGCCCGCGAGCACCGATTCGCCGGCCTGCCACGCGGCCAGCCATTCGGGGCGATAGGTCAGGTAGTGATCGAGCACGGCCGCGACGCGATGGGCCAGTTCGTAGCGCATCGCGTCGTCGGAGGCCGACAGATACGCGGCGAGCCGCGGCGACGCGAGCCACGGCGCGTCGCCTGCCGCCTGCGCGAACAGCCGGTAGCAGCGCCACACGAGGCGGTCGGGCGCGAACGGCGAACGCTTGGGGACCTCCATCACGCGGCCGATCTGCGCCCACAACCATTGCGCGAGATAGGTGAACTCGACGTTCGCGCATACGCCATTGCGCGCGGCGATGTCGAGCTCGAGGCGGCGGCGCAGCGCCGCGCTCGGCACGATGACCTGTTGCGGCGCCCACGGGCCGCTGCGGGCCGGGAACGCGGCCAGATCCTCGAGCAGCGCGTCGGCCAGCGTTTCGTGACGGTTCGAATAGAAGAGATGGAGCATGAAGCGGGCGTCGGAACCTTGCACCGGCGGGGCCGGGCGAACAGGATCACCAAGGATAGCAAATGGGCCGCCGCCGCGAACCTCGGCCGGAAAGCCAGGTTTTGCGGAACGCGAAATACGATAGACTCGTCGCCAGTCAATACGCCGCCCCGGCGTCTTCGTCTGTCATTCAGCTCATCGATGCGCTATTCGGTCGAAATCAGAAAGTTTTTCTACAGCCAGTACTTTTTCGGCGGCCTGCGGATCGCGGTCGGCGTGTCGCTGCCGGCCGTGTTGTGCCTGATCGTGTTTCACAACCGGGACCTCGGCTTCACGATCTCGACGGGCGCGCTCGGCGCGTGCGTGGTCGACATGCCGGGCCCGCTCAAGTACAAGCACAACGAAATGCTCGCGTGCAGCGTGATCGGCTTCCTCGCCGCGCTCGCGACCGGCCTCGCGACACCGAACATCTTCGCGCTGTGGCTCACGATCGTGCCGCTCACGTTCGTGCTGTCGCTGATCGTCGTCTACGGCAACCGCTGGCCACAGATCAGCTTCGCGACGCTGTTCATGATGGTGATGACGCTCGAGGAGAAGTTCACGCCGCTGCAGGCGTTCGTCAACGCCGGCTGGATTCTCGCGGGCGGCCTCTGGTACACGTACTGGGCCACGCTCGTGTCGCAATGGCAGGCGCGCCGGATCGAGCAGCAGGCGCTGGCCGAAAGCCTGTTCGCCTGCGCCGACTACCTGCTCGCGCGCGCGCAGTTCTACGATCTCGACGCCGATCTCGACGAGTGCTACCGCAATCTCGTCGCGCGGCAGATCACCGCGGTCGAAACGCAGGAAACCGCGCGCGACATCGTGCTGCGCAACCTGCCGAAGCTGCGGCGCGGCAAGCTCGATCCCGGCCGCACGGCGATGTACAACCTGTTCATCAACAGCGTCGACCTGCACGAGCTGTTCGTCGGCGCGCACACCGATTATCCGCTCGTGCGCAACACGTTCGGCGGCTCGGACCTGATCATTTTCTATCGCGACCTGATCCGCAAGGCCGCCGCCGATCTCGAGGAGGTCGGCCTCGCGGTGCTCGAAAATCGCGCGCCGCATTCGCACATCAGCGTGAAGGCCGAGCTGCGCGCGATCGAGTACGAGATCGAGCTGATGCGCAAGAAGAACTTCGCGGCCACCCACGCGGAAGCCTATGCGGCCGTGCTCGCGACGTTCCGGCGCATCTGGAGCGCGACACGCCTGATCGACCGGATGCGCCGCAACCTGTCGGGCCGCGCCGATCCGCAGCAAACCGAACTGAAGATCGACAAGGCGCTCACGCGCTTCCTGCAGCGTCGCCGCATGTCGCCGCTGCTGATCTTCTCGAACCTGAACATGCGCTCGCCGAGCTTTCGCCATGCGCTGCGCGTGACGATCGCCGTCGCGGTCGGGTTCTGGATCGGCCGGCTGCTGCCGCTCACGAACGCATACTGGATCGTGATGACCACCATCATCATCCTGAAGCCCGGCTATTCGCTGACCAAGCAGCGCAACGCGGCGCGTATCGTCGGCACGCTGATCGGCTGCGCGGCGAGCGTCGCGCTGATCTACACGGTCAAGGATACGCACCTGCTGATCGCGATCATGTTCGGCTCGATGGTGATGAGCTACAGCCTGCTGCTGTTCAACTATGCGGCGAGCGTAGTCTTCACGTCTTCGTACGTGCTGCTGATGTTCCACCTGCTCGCGCCGGGCAGCATGCGGATCATCGGCGAGCGCGCGATCGACACGGTGGTCGGCTGCATGATCGCGATCGCCGCGAGCCGGCTGTTCCCGTACTGGGAATACCGGCTGATGGGCAAGCTCGTCACCGACATGCTGACCTCCACCCGCAAGTATTTCGAGGCCGTGTGGCGCGCCGGGCGCGGCATGTCGCCGCCGCCGGTGCCGGCCGCCGACGGCGCCGCCGTCGTCGCGGGCGTCGCGGCCGCGATCGAGTCGCCGGCCGCCAGCCTCGACGACGACTACCGCTACCGCCTCGCCCGCAAGGACGTGCACATCGCGTTCGCGAACCTCGGGCAGGCGTTCCAGCGGATGATGATCGAGCCGAAGGCACATCAGCGCTTCGTGCCCGAACTGAACGACCTGCTCGTGCAGACGCACGTGCTCGGCGCGCAGATCACCGCTGCCGCGCCGCTGATCCGCAGCGCATGCGCGGCCGATGGCAGCCTCGTCCACGACGACGCGCTGCAGCGCGGCCTCGCCGCCGTGCTCGACAATCTCGAAAAGGCCGAGGCCGGCGAACCGCCGCCCGCCGACCAGCTCGAAGCGTCGAAGCAGATCACGCGCGATCTCGACGCGATGGTCGTGTCCGCGGAAAAATCCGACGCGGTCGGCGCCGAGCTCACGCACGATCTGAAGGTGCTCGCGCACCAGTGCAAGCAGATGCTCGCGTCGTCGCTGCTGATCCGCAAGGATGCGAGCGTGATCCGCCTGCCCGCCTGACGGCCGATGTCCGCGCCGGCAGGCCGACCCGCGCACGACGCGGCTCGGCCACCGGCGCGCTCCGGTTCAACGATCCCCCGAAGCATGCCCCGCCCGCTTCAAGCGGCCTGCGCCCGCAGCGCGCGACTGCCCGACGCCCCGTTCCGTTCGCCCGCCATTCTTGGAATACCCGATTCCGGCCACGAGGTCCGGCTTGTTATCATTCATTCACATTCAAGTTGTATAGACAACTTGACGCATTCGAACCGGCCTCGCGCGCCAGGTTCGTCGCATAACGATATCGGAGACTCGATAAAAAACTTGCAGCGCCATCTGAGCGCGCGGCACATCCGCTTTCTCGCGCTGGGCTCGGCGATCGGCACGGGCCTGTTCTACGGTTCGGCATCCGCGATCCAGCTCGCCGCCCCGGCCGTAATCCTCGCGTACATCCTGGGCGGCGCAGCCGTCTACTGGTGATGCGCGCGCTCGGCGAGATGGCCGTGCGCGAACCCGTCGCCGGCTCGTTCGGCCACTACGCGACCGGGAACCTCGGCCCGTTCGCGGGCTTCGTCACCGGCTGGACCTACACGCTCGAATGGTGATCGTCGCGATCGCCGACATCACCGCATTCGGCATCTACATGGGCTTCTGGTTTCCGGACGTGCCGCAATGGATCTGGGTGCTCGGCGTCGTCGCGATCATCTGCGGGCTGAACCTGTGCCACGTGAAGGTGTTCGGCGAGCCCGAATCGAGCGCCGAAGTCGCCGCGCTGAAGTTCAAGGTGCCGCTGTGGCCCGTCGCGCCAGCGCTGACGATCGCCTTCATGGGCTTCGTGATCGTGATGCTCGGCTGGTTCGACGATACGCGCGTCGCGCTCTACGTCGGCGCGGCGTGGCTCGCGCTGCTCGCGGCCGTGTTCTACATACGGATCCGCCCGAAATTCGCCGCTGCGTCACGTTGACGCACGGCTGACCTGCCGATGCGGCGCGCCGGTTCCGCGCGCGCCTTCCGCCGTCCCGGTTCCGCACGGCGCCCGTCGCGCCGTACACCGCGGAGCCACTCCCTTCGCCTGCCCACGCGCGGCCCGGCCGGGCCGCGCACCGGCCCGTCAGTGCGACGCCGCGCTCGCGGCCTCGGCCGGATGGGCCTCGTCGTACGCGTGCTTCTGCGAAATCGCGTTGTACAGGATCGTCCCGATCACGAGCAGCACGGCCACGACGATCAGGATGCTCACGTTGCGGACAGGGTTCTTCTTGCGCTGATCGTTCATGGTCGGTGCCGCTCCGTCAAATTCGTCGAAGCGGGCATTCTACGCGCTTGCGCCCGCGCTGCGCCGCCTCGCTCGCCGGTCTCCGCCCCCGGCCGCTCCCCCGCTTTCCGCAAGCTTTCGTTTGTTAATCATTCCCATTTCGATTTAGAATCCATCGTCTTTCAATTTGTAATGTTTCGGTCGCGCGGGCGGCAGGCGCGCCGCGGAACGCTCCCTCGTCCACCTGCCGCACCGGAGTCTCCATGTCGAATCCGCGCACCCGCCTGCTGCCGCTCGCCGGCGCCCTCGCCCTGACCGCGGCCGCCTTCGCGCCGCTTGCCCAGGCGGCCGAGGAAGTGAGCCTGTACACCACCCGCGAGCCGAAGCTGATCCAGCCGCTCATCGACGCGTTCACGAAGCAGAGCGGCGTCAAGGTCAACACGGTGTTCGTGAAGGACGGCCTGCTCGAACGCGTGAAGGCGGAAGGCGCGCAATCGCCGGCCGACGTGCTGATGACGGTCGACGTCGGCAACCTGCTCGACCTCGTCGACGGCGGGCTCACGCAGCCGGTGCGCTCGAAGGCGCTCGACGACGCGATCCCCGCGAACCTGCGCGGCGCGAACGGCGACTGGTACGCGCTGTCGCTGCGCGATCGCGTGCTGTACGTCGAAAAGGACCTGAAGGTCGATGCGTTCCGCTACGAGGATCTCGCCGATCCGAAATGGAAGGGCAAGGTCTGCATCCGCTCGGGCCAGCATCCGTACAACACGGCGCTCGTCGCGGCGATGATCGCGCACGACGGCGAGGCCGCGACCGAGACATGGCTGCGTGGCGTGAAGGCGAACCTCGCGCGCAAGGCGACCGGCGGCGACCGCGACGTCGCGCGCGACATCCTCGGCGGCATCTGCGACGTCGGCCTCGCGAACGCGTACTACGTCGGCCACATGAAGCATGCCGAGGCCGGCAGCGATGCACGCAAATGGGGCGACGCGATCAAGGTCGTGCGCCCGACGTTCGCGAATGCAAAGAGCGGCGGCACGCATGTGAACATCAGCGGCGCGACGGTGGCGAAGCACGCGCCGCACAAGGCCAACGCGGTGAAGCTGCTCGAATACCTGGTGTCGCCGGAAGCGCAGGCGCTGTATGCGCAGGCGAACTACGAATATCCGGTGCGCGCGAACGTGAAGCTCGACCCGGTGATCGCGAGCTTCGGCACGCTGAAGGTCGACCCGCTGCCGCTGGCAGATATCGCGAAGCATCGCAAGCAGGCGAGCCAGCTCGTCGACAAGGTCGGCTTTGACAACTGACGCATCGCCCGCGGCCCGCGCCTGCCGCGCGCCGCGCGGCCCACGTCCGCGGCCGCGACTACGCGCGGGCAGCCTGTGGCTGCTCGCGGCGTTGACGATCGCCGCGGCGGTCGCGGCGCCGGTCGCGGTGCTCGTGGCCGCCGCGTTCGACGCCGATCTCGCGCACTGGCGGCATCTCGCCGAATTCGTGCTGCCGCAGGCGCTCGTCAATACGCTGCTGCTGCTCGCCGGAGTCGGCACGATCGTGTCGATCGTCGGTACCGGCTGCGCCTGGCTCGTCACCGCGTACGATTTTCCCGGCCGCCGGATCCTGACCTGGGCGCTGCTGCTGCCGCTCGCCGTCCCCACCTACATCGTCGCGTTCGCGTATCTCGACCTACTGCATCCGATCGGCCCAGTGCAGGGCGCGATCCGCTGGCTGCTCGGCTTCGACAGCCCGCGGCAGTTCCGCCTGCCCGACCTGCGCTCGCTGCCCGGCGCGATCTTCGTGCTCGGCTTCGTGCTGTATCCGTACGTCTATCTGAGCACGCGCGCGATGTTCGTCACGCAATCCGCGAGCCTGCTCGAAGCCGCGCGCACGCTCGGCGCCGGCCGCGTCGCGACGTTCTGGCGCGTCGTCGTGCCGCTCGCCCGGCCGGCGATCGCGGTCGGCGTGAGCCTCGCGCTGCTCGAAACGCTGAACGATATCGGCGCGTCGGAGTTCCTCGGCGTGCAGACGCTGACCGTGTCCGTCTATACGACGTGGATCACGCGCTCCGATCTCGCCGGCGCCGCGCAGATCGCACTCGCGATGCTCGCGATCGTCGTCGGCATGATCGCGCTCGAACGCTACGGGCGCCGCCGTCAGCGCTACGCGCATGGCCGGCGCATGCGGCCGATCGCGCCGCGCCGCCTGACCGGCGCGGCCGCGCTGGGCGCCGCGGTGCTCGGCTGGCTGCCCGTCCTGCTCGGCTTCGGCGCGCCGGCCGCGTACCTCGCGGTCGAAACGGCCAAGCGGCTGCACCTCGTCGGCGGCGTGTCCGCGCAACTGATGACGGGGCTCGCGAACACGCTGACGATCGCGACCGCCGCCACCGCCGCGACGCTCGCGTGCGGGCTCGTCGTCGCGTGGGCCGCGCGCGCGCAGCGCGACAGCGCCCGGGCGGGCCCTGCCCGCCTGTGCGCGCGGATCGCGAGCCTCGGCTACGCGGTGCCGGGCACCGTGCTCGCGATCGGCCTGCTGATGCCGTTCGCGGCGGCCGATCGGCTGTTCGGCGCGGTGCTCGGCCGCGACGGCCTGCTGCTGATGGGCTCGGCCGCCGCGCTCGTGATCGCCTATACCGTGCGCTTTCTCGCGATCCCGGCCGGCGGCATCGAGGCCGGCCTCGCGCGCATTCCGCCGTCGCTCGAACAGGCCGCGCGCTCGCTCGGCGAGACGGCCGGCGGCACGCTGCGCCGCGTCCACCTGCCGCTGTTGCGGCCCGCGCTCACGACGAGCGCGCTGCTGGTGTTCGTCGACGCGATGAAGGAATTGCCGGCCACGCTGCTGCTGCGCCCGTTGAATTTCGACACGCTCGCGACCTGGCTATATGCGGAAGCCGCGCGCGGCACCTATGAAGAAGGCGCGGTCGCCGCGCTCGCGATCGTGCTGGCCGGGCTCGTGCCCGTAATCCTGCTCGCCCGCACCCGCCACAAGATCGGAGCCTGACACCGTGAACCTGCTCGAACTCGACGACCTCTGCGTCGCCTACGACACGCCGCACGGCCGCCGCATCGTGGTCGACGGCCTGAGCCTCGCGCTGCCGCGAGGCGAGATCGGCTGCCTGCTCGGTGCGTCCGGCTGCGGCAAGACCACCGTGCTGCGCGCGATCGCCGGCTTCGAACCCGTGCGCATGGGGCGTATCGTGCTGGACGGCACGCCGGTCGCGGCGCCGTCGCTCGACGTGCCGCCCGAGCGACGACGCATCGGCATGATGTTCCAGGATTACGCGCTGTTCCCGCACCTGAGCGCGGCCGACAACGTCGCGTTCGGGCTGCGGCGCATGCCGAAGGCCGAACGGCGGCTGCGCGTCGCGGAGATGCTCGACCTCGTCGGCCTCGCCGATGCCGGCGACGCGTATCCGCACGAACTGTCGGGCGGCCAGCAGCAGCGCGTCGCGCTCGCGCGCGCACTCGCGCCGTCGCCGGAACTGCTGCTGCTCGACGAACCGTTCTCGAATCTCGACGTCGATACGCGCGAGCGGCTCGCGTTCGAACTGCGCGACATCCTGAAGCGCACGGGCCACACCGCGATCCTCGTCACGCACAACCAGGCGGAGGCGTTCGCGATCGCCGACCGGATCGGCGTGATGAAGGACGGCGAACTCGCGCAATGGGACACGCCGTATGCGCTGCATCACCATCCGGCCAGCCCGTTCGTCGCGGATTTCGTGCGACGCGACGCGCTGGCCGACGAACGTGCACGCGCACTGGCGCGCGGCCGCTGAAGCCGCGCCGCCGCGCGGCGGCATGCCCGTCAGACGGGCTCGGCCAGATCGCGCACGGGCAGCGCGGTCGAATACTTGATCTGCTCCATCGCGAACGACGAACTGACGTCGAACAGCGGCACCGTGCGAATCAGCTGCTTGTAGACGCGGTCGTAGTCGTCGATGCCCGTCACGACGACGCGCAGCAGGTAATCGGTCTCGCCGCTCATCCGGTAGACCTCGACCACTTCCGGCATGTCGCGCACCGCCTGCGTGAAGCGCTGCGCCCATTCCTCGGTGTGCTGGTTCGTGCGGATCGCGACGAACACGGTCGTGCCGACCCCGAGCTTGCGCGGATCGCACAGCGCGACCTGCGCGCGAATCGCGCCGGTTTCCTTCAGCCGCTGCACGCGCTTCCAGCACGGCGTCTGCGACAGGTTCACGCGCTGTGCCAGCTCCGCGATCGGCAGCGTGGCATCCGCCTGCAGCAGCTCCAGCAGCTTGCGATCGATGGCGTCCATTTCTCCCTTCCCTCGTCGATAGAAATTTATTCTATTCATCCTGCCCGACGGGGAACAATATGAAAACTGTCTCGGCGCGTCGACCGGTGTAAATACCGATCCGTCACGCACTCGCCGCGCCAATGAAACAGGCGACGCCACCCACGCGGGTGGCGTCGCCTGAAATGACTGCTCGGCGCGTCGCGGCTTGCGCGTCGCGCCCTGGCCGGCGCGCACGCGCCGCCGGCCGTCATGCCGCTCAATACGCGACCGTCGCGACCTCGCGCACGAAGCTGTCCTGCTCGAGCGCGTCGACGAACGCGACCGCGTAGTCTTCCGCCGAGATCTTGCTGTTGCCTTGCGCGTCCACGATCAGCTTGCCGACGCCCGTGCGGAACGTGCCCGTGCGCTCGCCCGGCGCGATCAGCGCGGCCGGCGCGAAGAAGGTCCAGTCGATATCGGCGACCGTCTTCAGGTAGTCGAGTGCGTCGCGGTGCGCAAGCGCGACCGCCTTGTACGCGTCCGGGAAGCCTTCGGTGTCGACGAGCTGCTTGCCCGGCGCGACTTCCAGCGAACCGGCGCCGCCCACCACGACGAGCCGCTTCAAGCCGGCCTGGCGCGTGCCGGCGACCAGCGCCTTCGCGACCGCAACGACCTGCGCCACATCTTCCTGCTTCGGACCGTACGCGCTCGCGACGACGTCATGGCCCGGCAGCGTGACCGCGATGCTGGCCGCGTCGAACAGGTCGGCCGCCCTCGCGGTGATGCCGTCGCCGGATGCGCCCGGACGGCGCGACAGCGCCGTGACGCGGTGGCCGCGCCGCACGGCTTCCGCCGCGATGCGCGAGCCGATCATGCCGGTGGCGCCGAACAGCGCGATATTCAACGAACGTTGCGTCATATCGATTCTCCAGAGTTGAAAATATGTAACACGATTAATTACACATAAGGCCGAAAAAAACGGGGCGAAGCCCCCGTTGCGCCGATCGCCGCGCATGCGCGCCGTCCGGCTTCCCGCCCTGCCTGTCGTCGGCACCCCCGTCGGCACCCGCCGTCGGTCATCCGCCGGCGCGCGCCGCCCGTTGCGTGCGCTGCTCCCGATCCAGCATGTCGGCCGTCACGTCAACGAGCGTGCGCGTGGCGAGCGACGCCTCCATCGCGCGCTGCGCGTCGCCGATATAGCCGGTCAGCACGCCCTGGATGTGCCGCCCGACGAGACATGCCGGATTCGGCGCCTCGCGGTGCAGCGCGAACAATTGCGCATCGTCGACCGCGCGATACACGTCGAGCAGCGTGATCTCGCCGGGCTCGCGCGCCAGCAGCGCACCGCCGCCCGCGCCGAGTTGCGACGTGGTCAGCCCTGCGGCCGCCAGCATCGACAACAACCGGCGAATCAGCGCCGGATTCGTATTCACGCTGCCCGCGATGATGTCGGACGACAACGGCGCGCCTTCCTGCATCGACAGCAAGGCAAGCACGTGAACGGCAAACGCGAACCGGCTGCTGGTATTCATTCGTGACTCACTCGGCGACGCCGGCCCAAACCGCGACCGGCGACATGTGTAACCATCATAATTACATTTTGCGGATCATGCAAGCCCGCGTCATTCGCCGCTCGCGGGTTGGGTCCCCGCGGCGCCCTGCTGGCTCCACTGCTGGAGTTTCTTGCCGGCTTCGGCAATCTTCGCGCCCGCTTCGGACGCCGCATGCGCGACGACCGCGGACGCCGCCGCGTCGAACTGTGCCTGCGCGGCCGACGCGAGGCCGCTCGCGGACAACGGCGGCACGGCCGACGCCGCGGACGCGATGCCGGCCTTCGCCGCGTTGATCTGTTGATTGACGGTGCTCGCCACCTGATCGAGCGCCTTGGCCGCATTGTTCGCGGCATCGGCGGCCGCGCTCGCGGCCGTATCGGCTTGCGTGGCCGGCGTGCCGGACTTCTCGCACCCCGCGAGCAGCAACAGCGCACCGGCGGCCACGGCCGCCAGCACGGACCCGGGCGCGCGACGCGCCCGCGATGTCTTCATGTTCATCAGCAATCTCCGGCCGCGCGTGGCGCGACCTCGTGGTTGGACCGGGGTCGATGATACCGCCTGTGGAACAGGCCCAATGACGACCCGCCATTAAAAATGCCTTTCAATTTCGGATTCGTCTGATTCAATCGCACGCGCCACGCCTCTAAAGTGGGCACGCTTCAATTCGCTTCGTACCTGCCCCCTTTTCCCCGTATGGCTTTCCTCGTTGATTGGCTCATCGCCCTGGCCGCGCTGCTCGCCGCCACCCTGTTCCTGTGCCTGCGTGCGCCATCGGCGCGCCGGCTCGCCGAATCCGGCCGGCCGCGCCGCATCGCCTGTGCGCGCCTGCTCACGCAGGCCGTGATCGGGTTCTGGACGGCCGCGCTGATCGTCGCGCAAGGCATCCTCGGCGCCGACGGCGACGGCCAGTCCCTCGCCAGCTTCGCCGCGCTCGCGTTCGCCGCGCTCGGGCTGGCGACCGTCGCCGCGTACTGGTCCGCGTGCGCGCTGCGGCTGCGCCGGCCGCCCACCCTCTTCCCGCGGCACTGACGCGCCAGATCGGTGCGCGTCAACGCGCCCAGCCGCCCCACCTCATTCGTCGTACGCACCAGCTCGACACACACCGCACCACGTCAGTGCACCGGACACCCGCCGCGGCCCACGCGGATCACGCCCCGATCCCGTGCACGATTCACCGGAATACCGCATCGCGCGGGAGCGCGGGCACCAATTCCACGCAATCGTTCACCACGTTGGCTCGATACTTGCATTCCTCGCCCGTTTTTTGCGCAAGGAAGCCACGGCATGGATGGTCTGAAATCCGGCGTCGACACACTATTCCTGTTGATCGGCGCCGTCATGGTGCTCGCGATGCACGCGGGCTTCGCATTTCTCGAACTCGGCACGGTCCGCAAGAAGAACCAGGTCAACGCGCTCGTGAAGATCCTGGTCGACTTCTCGGTGTCGACGCTCGCGTATTTCCTCATCGGCTATACGATCGCGTACGGCGTCGAATTCTTCGACGACATCGGCACGCTGTCGCAGCACAACGGCTACGCGCTCGTGCGCTTCTTCTTCCTGCTGACGTTCGCGGCGGCGATCCCGGCGATCGTGTCCGGCGGCATCGCCGAGCGCGCGAAGTTCAATCCGCAGCTCGTCGCCACGCTGATCATCGTCGGCTTCATCTATCCGTTCTTCGAAGGAATCGCGTGGAACGAGCGCTTCGGTGTGCAAGCCTGGCTCACGCACGCGTTCGGCGCGCCGTTCCACGACTTCGCGGGCTCGGTGGTCGTGCATGCGTTCGGCGGCTGGGTCGCGCTGCCGGCCGTGCTGCTGCTCGGCGCGCGCCATGGCCGCTATGCGAAGGACGGCCGGATCGCCGCGCACCCGCCGTCGAACATCCCGTTCCTTGCGCTCGGCGCGTGGGTGCTCGCGGTCGGCTGGTTCGGCTTCAACGTGATGAGCGCGCAGACGCTCGACAAGATCAGCGGCCTCGTCGCGGTGAACTCGCTGATGGCGATGGTCGGCGGCACGCTCGCCGCGTGGATGGCCGGCCGCAACGACCCGGGCTTCACCTACAACGGGCCGCTCGCGGGCCTCGTCGCGGTATGCGCGGGCTCCGACGTGATGCACCCGATCGGCGCGCTCGTCACGGGCGCCGCGGCCGGCGCGCTGTTCGTCGCGATGTTCACCTGCGTGCAGAACCGCTGGCGCATCGACGACGTGCTCGGCGTCTGGCCGCTGCACGGGATGTGCGGCGCGCTCGGCGGCCTCGCGGCCGGCGTGTTCGGGCTGCCCACGCTCGGCGGGCTCGGCGGCGTGTCGTTCCTGTCGCAGCTCGTCGGCACGCTCGGCGGCATCGCGATCGCGACCGCGGGCGGCACGCTCGTCTACGGCGCGCTGAAGGCGACGGTCGGCCTGCGTCTCGATCGCGAAGCCGAATTCGACGGCGCGGACCTGTCGATTCACCGCATCTCGGCCACGCCGGAGCGCGATTGAGCGCAAACGCTTGCGGCCGGCGTCCGTCGGCTCACCCGACGGACGCCCGACGCATCATTACGTTTTCGATTCAAAAAACTTTCATCTAGCGTCCTTACACTTCGGTCCAGTTTTCAATACGCCTTCGCGAAGCTTGCCGCTCGCGTGCTTCGCGAAGGCCATGCTTCCAACCACCGAAACTGGACTCCACATGCCCGCGTTGCCCAATGCTTCCCGTCGTCAGGCCCTGAAGATCCTCGCCGGCGCGCCGATGCTTCCCCTTTCCGGCCTCGCGCTGCCCGCCCTGCTGACGGGTTGCGGCGGCGACGACGATCCCGCGTCGACGCCGGTCGCCGCTGCCTATACGTCGGCGGCATTCTCGGCGATGGCCGCGCCGACGCTCGACAACGCGGCCGCGATGGCCACGACGACGGTCGGCTCGACGCTGTCGGTGTCGTTCTCGGACGGCTCGTCGCGCAACTTCAAGCTCGCGTACAAGCCGTTCTTCGTGACGGGTGATCTGGTGCCGGACGGCAACGGCGGCACGACGCTCGCGGGCGGCTACTACGACATCAACAACCAGCCGATCATCGATCGCTCGGTCGCGGGCAAGGAACGCCAGTTCTATTCCGACTGCCCGGACGGCAGCTCGCTGCTCACGCTGAAGAACGCGAACGTGCCCGGCGTGAAGGGCAACGCGGTGTTCGCGGTCGTGCAGTTCGAATACACGACGCGCGACCAGGCGAGCGCGTCGCAGTACGGCCAGCTGCCGTCGCCGATCGCGGTGATCACGCTCGACCAGGACCCGGCCACCGGCGCGCTGAAGGTCGTGAAGTACCACAACGTCGACACGTCGAAGGCGCACGGCCTGTGGATCACCTGCGGCGCGAGCCTGTCGCCGTGGGGCACGCACCTGTCGAGCGAGGAATACGAGCCGGACGCGACGAAGGCCGCGACCGACGCGCAGTTCAAGGCATTCAGCAAGAACACGTTCGGCGACGAGACGAAGGCGAACCCCTACCACTACGGCCACCTGCCCGAGATCACCGTCAATCCGGACGGCACCGGCACCGTGAAGAAGCACTACTGCCTCGGCCGCATCTCGCACGAGCTGATCCAGGTGATGCCGGACCAGCGCACCGTGATGATGGGCGACGACGCCACCAACGGCGGCCTGTTCATGTTCGTCGCGGACAAGGCGGCCGACCTGTCGGCCGGCACGCTGTACGTCGCGAAGTGGACGCAGACGTCGTCCGCCGGCGCGGGCACCGCGACGCTCACGTGGATCAGGATCGGCCACGCGACCAGCAGCGAGATCGAAGCGCTCGCGAATACGCTGAAGGCGTCGGACATCATGGATCTGGTGACCACCGATCCGAACGATGCGAGCTACACGAAGATCCACTTCGGCGGCAAGTTCAACTGGATGCGCGTGAAGCCGGGGATGGAAAAGGCGGCCGCGTTCCTCGAGACGCACCGCTACGCGGCGCTGCTCGGCGGCAGCATGGCGTTCACGAAGCTCGAAGGCACGACCGTGAACGCGAAGGACAAGATCGTCTACACGGCGATGTCGCGGATCGAAACGTCGATGGTCAAGGGCAACGCGGTGTCGCGCGACGTCGCGCTCGACAAGAAGATCGCCGCGGGCGCCGTCTACGCGCTGAACCTGAAGGCCGGCCAGCGCGATACGACGGGCGCCGCGATCGACAGCGAATGGGTGCCGGTCGACATGGGCGCGCCGGCCGCGCTGGTCGGCGAGGATCTCGCCGCGGCCGATGCGCTCGGCAACCTCGCGAACCCGGACAAGATCGCGAACCCGGACAACCTGAAGTTCTCCGAAAAGCTGCGCACGCTGTTCATCGGCGAAGACTCGGGCATGCACGTGAACAACTTCCTGTGGGCCTACAACGTCGACACGAAGTCGCTCGCGCGCGTGCTGTCGTGCCCGGCCGGCGCCGAATCGACGGGCCTGCACGCGGTCGACGAGATCAACGGCTGGACGTACATCATGAGCAACTTCCAGCACGTGGGCGACTGGGAATCGCCGCTGCACGACAAGGTCAAGCCGACGCTCGATCCGCTCGTGCGCGCGAACTACAAGGATCGCTTCGGCGCCAGCGTCGGCTACCTGACGGCCGAGCAGACCGGCATCAAGCTCGCGAAAGGCTGATCGGCCGCGCGCGAGGGGCGTTGCTCGTCAGCCGGGCAGGCCCGCCCCTTTCTTCATCATCGTTCATTCGTCGGCGCTCCACGCCGTTTCACGCGCGATGCACCCTGCGGGCATCGCGCTTTTTTTTGCGTGCGGCAATCGTGCTGGCGGCGCAAATCGCGCGCGCAAGCAGGCGCGACACCGGCCAGCGCGGGTGTTTGCGGCGATGAGGGGATAATACGGGCCTGACGCGTCCGGGCGGACGGTCGAAAAGACGGGCAAAAAAAAGCGCCACGGAGACCGTGGCGCTAAAAAAGTTCTAGCCATTCCGAGGGCCGTGCTAGAACCTGAGAGACTGCGCAAAACATCGTTGCCGGTTAAACTCTTGAAACGATGTTTCGAAAACGTGAGACATTCTTTCCGTTTCCGCCCGACAAGTCAAGCGGTATTTGCACCGGTTCATGCACTTTCCGGCAATGCTCTTTTGAGCGTTTTCCTAATAAACCAAGGGTGAACCCGTAAAATCTCATCCAGTGACCGGATCGCCCGCGGAACGTGCATCCTTTGACAATAGTCCTACAATACCAACAAAATTGAAATCGAGTTTCGGAATTAGAGAGAATCCCTCGTGTCGACACCTGTAACCTCGCCCGCGTCGCGGGACCGTGAATCGTCGCCCGACGAGATCACCGCCCTTGCCCGCGGTCTCGCCGTGCTGCGCCGCATCGCGGCTGCCGACGCCCCCGTCAGCAACCGCGAACTGACCGAATTGACCGGCATCCCGAAGCCGACCGTCTCGCGCATCACCGCGACCCTCGTCAGCGCCGGCTTCCTGTTCCAGTTGCCCGACAGCGAGCGCTTCGTGCTCACCGCGTCGGTGCTCGAACTGAGCCACGGCTTCCTGCGCAACTTCGACATCCGCGCGCGTTCGCGGCCGTTCATGATCGAGCTGGCCGAGCGCACGTCGCTGTCCGTGCACCTCGCGGTGCGCGACCGGCTCGACATGGTCGCGATCGACGTGATCCGCCCGCGCTCGGCCGTGCTCGTCACGCGCCTCGAAATCGGCTCGCGGATGGACATCGCGCGGACGGCCGTGGGCCGCGCGTATCTCGCCGCGCTCGAGGACGACGAACGCCGCCTGCTGCTCGAGTCGCTGCGCGCCACCGCCGGCGACGACTGGCCGCACGTATCCGCCCGCCTGACACCCGCGCTCGACGAAGCGATGCGCGACGGCCACGCGATCGCGATCGGCGAATGGCGCGAAGGGCTCAATGCGGTCGCGGCCGGTTTCGTCGGCCCGTCGGGCCAGCGCTACTCGGTGAATTGCGGCGGCGCCGCGCATCAGTGCCCGCCCGAATGGCTGCGGGAACACGTGGTGCCCGCGCTGCAGGAATGCATCGCGAAAATCACCCGCGAAATCGGCGGCGCGCCGGCCCGGCGCATCGGCCTGTAATCGTTTCGTCATCGCGCCGTCGCGTTGTGTAACGACCGTAACCCGTTGAAAGATAGACCGCTGGACTGTAACGGGGACGGCACGTAGGATCATGCCCATCGTCGCGCCGCACTCGCGGTGCGCACCGCTCTTTTCCCGCGCGGATCGGCGGGGCCCCGGACCGAGCCGGGCCGCCCCCTCCCGTCACCCGCACGCCCACGCGCGGCCAGCAGCCCGATTTCCGGCCCGCCGCGCCGTCTTCCTGACAGAACACGATGGATAACGAACAAAAGCCCACGCCCCCTTCGAAAGACCCCGCACCCGCTGTCGCCCGGCGCCCGCGCCGCACGCTGCTGATCGGCACCGTCGCGGTCGTCGTGATCGGCGGCCTGTTGTGGTGGCACCCGTGGAACCGCACGCCGGCGGCCGGCAGCACCGCGAAAGGCGCGGGCAGCCATCGGGGCCGCGGCGGCCCCGCGGCAATGGCGAACATTCCGCAGCCGGTGCAGGTCGCGACCGCGACGCAGGGCGAGATGCCGATCGTGCTGTCCGCGCTCGGCACCGTCACGCCGCTCGCGAACGTGACGGTGAAGACGCAGCTGTCGGGCTACCTGCAGTCGGTGTCGTTCCAGGAAGGCCAGCTCGTCAAGAAAGGCGACGTGCTCGCGCAGATCGACCCGCGCCCGTACCAGGTCGCGCTCGAGAACGCCGAAGGCACGCATGCGCGCGATGAGGCGCTGCTCGCGACGGCCCGCCTCGACCTGAAGCGTTACCAGACGCTGCTGTCGCAGGACTCGATCGCGTCGCAAACGGTCGATACGCAGGCGTCGCTCGTCAAGCAGTACGAAGGCGCGGTGAAGACCGACCAGGCCGCGATCGATGCGGCGAAGCTCAATCTCACGTATGCGCGCATCACGGCGCCCGTCTCGGGCCGCGTCGGCCTGCGCCAGGTCGACCCCGGCAACTACGTGACGCCCGGCGACACCAACGGCATCGTCGTGATCACCCAGTTGCAGCCGATGAGCGTGATCTTCACGACGTCGGAAGACAACCTGCCGCAGATCCTCAAGCAGGTGAACGCCGGCCAGAAGCTGTCGGTCACCGCCTACAACCGCAACAACACGGTGCCGCTCGAGACCGGCTCGCTCGCGACCTTCGACAACCAGATCGACACGAGCACCGGCACGGTCAAGCTGCGCGCGAATTTCGATAACAAGGCAGGCATGCTGTTCCCGAATCAGTTCGTGAACACGCGGCTGCTCGTCGACGTGGTGCGCAACGCGACGATCGTGCCGACCTCCGCGGTGCTGACGGGCTCGATCGGCCAGTTCGTCTATGTCGTGAAACCCGACAACACGGTGACGGTGCGCAAGGTCACGATCGGCCCGGTCGACGGCGAACGCACGAGCATCGTCAGCGGCGTCGCGCTCGGCGAGCGCGTGGTGACCGACGGCTCGGACCGCCTGCGCGAAGGCTCGAAGATCTCGATTCCGGCCGACAAGCCGAAGGGCGCGTCGGGCACGCACGGCGCCAGCGCGGCGTCGGGTGCCTCGGGCGCCGCCGGTCATCGCGGCGGACACAAGCACGGCGCGTCGCAGGCCACGGCCCCCGCGGCCCAGTAACGCGCGGGCCGCTCGATGAATCCATCCCGTCTCTTCATTCTCCGGCCGGTCGGCACCGCCCTCCTGATGGCGGCGATCATGCTGGCCGGTCTCGTCGCGCTGCGCTTCCTGCCGCTCGCCGCGCTGCCCGAGGTCGACTATCCGACGATCCAGGTCCAGACCTTCTATCCGGGCGCGAGCCCGGAGGTGATGACGTCGTCGGTCACCGCGCCGCTCGAACGCCAGTTCGGGCAGATGCCGTCGCTGAACCAGATGTCGTCGCAAAGCTCGGCCGGCGCGTCGGTGATCACGCTGCAGTTCTCGCTCGACCTGCCGCTCGACATCGCCGAACAGGAAGTGCAGGCCGCGATCAACGCGGCCGGCAACCTGCTGCCGTCCGACCTGCCGGCCCCGCCGATCTACGCGAAGGTGAACCCGGCCGACGCGCCGGTGCTGACGCTCGCCGTCAAGTCGAAGACGCTGCCGCTCACGCAGGTACAGGACCTGGCCGACACGCGCCTCGCGATGAAGATCTCGCAGATCGCCGGCGTCGGCCTCGTCAGCCTGTCGGGCGGCAATCGCCCGGCCGTGCGGATCCAGGCGAACCCGACCGCGCTCGCGAAGTACGGGATGAACCTCGACGACCTGCGCACGACGATCTCGAACCTGAACGTCAACACGCCGAAGGGCAACTTCGACGGCCCGACGCGCGCGTACACCATCAACGCGAACGACCAGCTGACGAGCGCCGACCAGTACAACAGCGCGGTCGTCGCGTACAAGAACGGCCGCCCGGTGATGCTGACCGACGTCGCGACGGTCGTCGCCGGCTCGGAGAACACCAAGCTCGGCGCGTGGGTGAATGCGGACCCGGCGATCATCCTGAACGTGCAGCGCCAGCCGGGCGCGAACGTGATCGCGACCGTCGACGCGATCAAGGCGCAGTTGCCGAAGCTGCAGGAAACGCTGCCGGCCGCGCTCGACGTCGAGATCGTCACCGACCGCACGACGATGATCCGCGCGGCCGTGCGCGACGTGCAGTTCGAGCTGCTGCTCGCGGTCGCGCTCGTCGTGCTGGTGATGTACCTGTTCCTCGCGAACGTCTACGCGACGATCATCCCGAGTCTGTCGGTGCCGCTGTCGCTGATCGGCACGCTCGCGGTGATGTACATGGCCGGCTTCTCGCTGAACAACCTGTCGCTGATGGCGCTCACCATCGCGACCGGCTTCGTCGTCGACGACGCGATCGTGATGATCGAGAACATCGCGCGCTACGTCGAGGAAGGCGAGACGGGGCTCGAGGCCGCGCTGAAGGGCTCGCGGCAGATCGGCTTCACGATCATCTCGCTGACGGTGTCGCTGATCGCGGTGCTGATCCCGCTGCTGTTCATGGGCGACGTGGTCGGGCGCCTGTTCCACGAGTTCGCGATCACGCTCGCGGTGACGATCGTGATCTCGGCGATCGTGTCGCTCACGCTCGTGCCGATGCTGTGCGCGAAGCTGCTGCGCCATTCGCCGCCGCCCGAGAGCCACCGCTTCGAGGCGCGCGTGCACCGCGCGATCGACTGGGTGATCGCGCGCTACGCGGTCGCGCTCGAATGGGTGCTGAACCGCCAGCGCTCGACGCTCGTCGTCGCGCTGCTGACGCTCGGGCTGACCGCCCTGCTCTACGTGTACGTGCCGAAGGGCTTCTTCCCCGCGCAGGACACCGGCGTGATCCAGGCGATCACGCAGGCGCCGCAGTCGATCTCGTACGGTGCGATGGCCGAACGCCAGCAGACGCTCGCGGCCGCCATCCTGAAAGACCCGAACGTCGACAGCCTCACGTCGTTCATCGGTGTCGACGGCAGCAACATCACGCTGAACAGCGGCCGGATGCTGATCAACCTGAAGGCACGCGACGCACGCACCGAAACCGCCGCGCAGATCATCCGCGACCTGCAGCAGCGCGTCGCGAACGTCACCGGCATTTCGCTGTTCATGCAGCCGGTGCAGGACCTGACGATCGACTCGACGGTCAGCCCGACGCAGTATCAGTTCATGCTGACGAGCCCGAACTCGGACGAATTCGCGACCTGGGTGCCGAAGCTCGTCGCGCGGCTGCAGCAGGAGCCGTCGCTCGCCGACGTCGCGACCGACCTGCAGAGCAACGGCCAGTCGGTCTACATCGAGATCGACCGCGCGAGCGCCGCGCGTTTCGGCATCACGCCGGCGACCGTCGACAACGCGCTGTACGACGCGTTCGGCCAGCGCATCGTGTCGACGATCTTCACGCAGTCGAACCAGTACCGCGTGATTCTCGAATCGGAGCCGAAGGAGCAGCACTACGCGCAATCGCTGAACGACATCTACCTGCCGTCGGCCGGCGGCGGCCAGGTGCCGCTGGCGTCGATCGCGTCGTTCCACGAGCGGCCGTCGCCGCTGCTGGTCGCGCACCTGTCGCAGTTCCCGTCGACGACGATCTCGTTCAACCTCGCACCGGGCGCGTCGCTCGGCGAAGCCGTCAAGGCGATCGAGGCCGCCGAGAAGGACATCGGCCTGCCCGGCTCGTTCCAGACCCGCTTCCAGGGCGCGGCGCTCGCGTTCCAGGCGTCGCTGTCGAACCAGCTGTTCCTGATCCTCGCGGCGGTCGTCACGATGTACATCGTGCTCGGCGTGCTGTACGAGAGCTACATCCACCCGATCACGATCCTGTCGACGCTGCCGTCGGCCGGCGTCGGCGCGCTGCTCGCGCTGATGATCACCGGGCACGACCTCGACATCATCGGGATCATCGGCATCGTGCTGCTGATCGGCATCGTGAAGAAGAACGCGATCATGATGATCGACTTCGCGCTCGAGGCCGAACGCGTCGAAGGCAAGCCGCCGCGCGAGGCGATCTACCAGGCGTGCCTGCTGCGCTTCCGGCCGATCCTGATGACGACGCTCGCCGCGCTGCTCGGCGCGGTGCCGCTGATCGTCGGCTCCGGCGCGGGCTCCGAGTTGCGCCAGCCGCTCGGGATCGCGATCGCCGGCGGCCTGATCGTGTCGCAGGTGCTGACGCTGTTTACGACGCCCGTGATCTATCTCGGCTTCGATTCGCTCGCGCGCCGCGCGCGCGGCTGGTTCGAACGCCACGGCCCCGACGCCGGCAAGCGTACGGGTGCGTAATCGATGAACCTGTCGCGCCCCTTCATCACCCGCCCCGTCGCGACGACGCTGCTCGCGCTCGGCGTCGCGCTCGCGGGCCTGTTCGCGTTCATCAAGCTGCCGGTGTCGCCGCTGCCGCAGGTCGACTTCCCGACGATCTCGGTGCAGGCGTCGCTGCCGGGCGCAAGCCCGGAAACGGTCGCGACCAGCGTGACGAGCCCGCTGGAGCGGCACCTCGGCTCGATCGCGGACGTCTCCGAAATGACGTCGACGAGCACGGTCGGCAATGCACGGATCATCCTGCAGTTCGGCCTGAACCGCGACATCGACGGCGCCGCGCGCGACGTGCAGGCCGCGATCAACGCGGCGCGCGCCGACCTGCCCGCCGCGCTGAAGAGCAACCCGACCTACCGCAAGGTCAACCCGGCCGATTCGCCGATCATGGTCGTGTCGCTGACCTCGGAGACGGCGTCGCCCGCGAAGGTGTACGACGCCGCGTCGACGGTGCTGCAGCAGTCGCTGTCGCAGATCGACGGAATCGGCCAGGTCACCGTGAGCGGCTCCGCGAACCCGGCCGTGCGCGTCGAGCTCGAACCGCAATCGCTGTTCCACTACGGGATCGGCCTCGAGGACGTGCGCGCGGCGCTGGCTTCCGCGAACGCCAACGCGCCGAAGGGCGCGATCGAGTTCGGCCCGCAGCGCTTCCAGCTCTACACGAACGACCAGGCGTCCCAGGCATCGCAATACCGCGACCTCGTCGTCGCGTACCGCAACGGCTCGGCCGTGCGCCTGTCCGATCTGTCCGACGTCGTCGATTCGGTCGAGGACCTGCGCAACCTCGGTTTGTCGAACGGCAAGCGCGCGGTGCTCGTGATCCTCTACCGCTCGCCGGGCGCGAACATCATCGAGACGCTCGACCGCGTGCGCGCGGCGCTGCCGCAGCTCACCGCGTCGCTGCCGGCCGACATCACGGTCACGCCGGTGCTCGACCGCTCGACCACCATCCGCGCGTCGCTGAAGGATACCGAGCACACGCTGCTGATCGCGATCAGCCTCGTCGTGATGGTCGTGTTCCTGTTCCTGCGCAACTGGCGCGCGACGCTGATCCCGAGCGTGGCGGTGCCGATCTCGATCGTCGGCACGTTCGGCGCGATGTACCTGTTGGGCTTCTCGATCGACAACCTGTCGCTGATGGCGCTGATCGTCGCGACCGGCTTCGTCGTCGACGACGCGATCGTCGTGCTCGAGAACATCTCGCGGCACATCGAGAACGGCAAGTCGCGGATGCAGGCCGCGTTCGACGGCGCGCGCGAAGTCGGCTTCACGGTGCTGTCGATGAGCATCTCGCTCGTCGCGGTGTTCCTGCCGATCCTGCTGATGGGCGGGATCGTCGGGCGCCTGTTCCGCGAATTCGCGCTGACGCTGTCGCTCGCGATCGCGGTGTCGCTCGCGGTGTCGCTCACGGTCACGCCGATGATGTGCGCGCGCCTGCTGCCCGAACAGCACGACCCGCAAAGCGAGGGCCGCTTCGGGCGTTTCCTCGAACGCGGCTTCGCGCGCATGCAGCGCGGCTACGAGCGCTCGCTGTCGTGGGCGCTGCGCCGGCCGCTGCTGATCCTGCTGACGCTGTTCGCGACGATCGGGCTGAACGTCTACCTGTACGTCGTCGTGCCGAAGGGCTTCTTCCCGCAGCAGGACACCGGCCTGATGATCGGCGGCATCCAGGCCGACCAGTCGACGTCGTTCCAGGCGATGAAGCTGAAGTTCTCCGAGATGATGCGGATCGTGCAGGGCAACCCGAACGTGAAGAGCGTCGCGGGCTTCACCGGCGGCACGCAGACCAACTCCGGCTTCATGTTCGTCACGCTGAAGGACCGCACCGAGCGCAAGCTGTCGGCCGACCAGGTGATCCAGCAGCTGCGCCCGCGGCTGGCGGACGTGGCGGGCGCGCGCACGTTCCTGCAGGCGGCGCAGGACATCCGCGTCGGCGGCCGGCAGAGCAACGCGCAGTACCAGTTCACGCTGCTCGGCGATTCGAGCGCCGACCTGTACAAGTGGGGGCCGATCCTGACCGAGGCGCTGCAGAAGCGCCCCGAGCTGACCGACGTGAACTCCGACCAGCAGCAAGGCGGCCTCGAGGCGATGGTGACGATCGACCGCGCGACGGCCGCGCGGTTCGGCATCAAGCCCGCGCAGATCGACAACACGCTGTACGACGCGTTCGGCCAGCGCCAGGTCTCGACAATCTACAACCCGCTGAACCAGTACCACGTCGTGATGGAAGTCGCGCCGAAATACTGGCAGAGCCCGGAAATGCTGAACCAGGTATGGATCAGCACGTCGGGCGGCAGCGCGAACGGTTCGCAGACCACCAACGCCGCCGCCGGCACCTACGTCGCGACCTCGGCCGGCACGTCGAGCGCCGGCACGGCCGCGCAGAGCGCCGCGGCGATCGCGTCCGATTCCGCGCGCAACCAAGCGCTCAACGCGATCGCGGCGAGCGGCAAGTCGAGCGCGTCGTCGGGTGCGTCGGTGTCGACGTCGAAGTCGACGATGATCCCGCTGTCGGCGATCGCGACGTTCGGGCCGAGCACGACGCCGCTGTCGGTCAACCACCAGGGGCTGTTCGTCGCGACGACGATCTCGTTCAACCTGCCGCCGGGCGTGTCGCTGTCGCAGGCGACCCAGGTGATCTATCAGACGATGGCGCAGATCGGCGTGCCGCCGACGATCGTCGGCAGCTTCCAGGGCACCGCGCAGGCGTTCCAGCAGTCGCTGAACGATCAGCCGATCCTGATCCTCGCGGCGCTGCTGGCCGTCTACATCGTGCTCGGGATCCTGTACGAGAGCTACATCCACCCGATCACGATCCTGTCGACGCTGCCGTCGGCCGGCGTCGGCGCGCTGCTCGCGCTGCTGCTGTTCAAGACCGAGTTCAGCATCATCGCGCTGATCGGCGTGATCCTGCTGATCGGTATCGTGAAGAAGAACGCGATCATGATGGTCGACTTCGCGATCGACCAGACGCGCAACTACGGGAAGTCGTCGTTCGACGCGATCCACGAGGCGTGCCTGCTGCGCTTCCGGCCGATCATGATGACGACGATGGCGGCGCTGCTCGGCGCGCTGCCGCTCGCGTTCGGCAACGGCGACGGCGCCGAATTGCGCGCGCCGCTCGGGATCGCGATCGCCGGCGGCCTGATCGTGTCGCAGGTGCTGACGCTCTATACGACGCCCGTCGTCTACCTGTACATGGACCGCTTCCGCGTCTGGGCCGAGAAGCGCCGCAACCGCCGCGGCAATACCGGCGGGCCGGCGGTCGCCGGCGAGTGACGAAAGCGGCTGCCCCTCGGGGCAGCCGTCTTTTTGCGCCTGGTTGACGCGCTCGGTTGCCGGCCTTGTTTGCCGGCCGCGATCGGCTATCGTGTGCCCATATCCACCGCCGCCCCGCCGCACGGGAGTCCGCCATGAACGTCCAGCTCAATCACACGATCGTCTGGTGCCGCGACAAGCATGCGTCGAGCCGCTTCCTCACCGAACTGCTGGACTTGCCGCCGCCGACGCCGTTCGGCGCGATGCTGGTCGTCGCGCTCGACAACGGCGTGTCGCTCGATTTTTACGAACAGGCGGGAGAGATCCGGTCGCAGCATTACGCGTTCCTGATCGACGAAGCCGCCTTCGATCGCGTGCTCGCGCGCATTCGCGAACGGGGATTGCCGCACTGGGCCGATCCGGCGAAGCGGCACGCCGACGACATCTACCGCCACAACGGCGGACGCGGCGTGTACTTCGACGATCCGGACGGTCACTTCCTCGAAGTGATGACGCGGCCGTATGTGCTGAACGGGTAGCGCGGCCGGCCGGCGTGGCGCCGGCCCGGCCTGCGCGGCGCGGGTGTCGCCCGGTTGCGGACGAGACCCGGCCGACTGCGCGGCTGCCGCCGCTGCCGTTACTCGGCCGCAGCCGTCGTCTTGCGCGGGCGACGTGCGCGCGGCGCCGCCTTGCGGGCCGGTTTCTTCGGCTTGGCGGCGGCCGGTGCTTCGGGAGCGCCTTCGACCGGTGCGACGTCATGCGACGGGTGCACGGCCTCGTCCCGAGCGCTGGAAGCGCCGTGCGCCGGCTCGGCGGAGGCCGCCGCGTGCCGCTCGTCATGCGCGGCGTCGCGATGCGGTTCATCCGCATGCCGGCCGGGCGCGTGCGCTTCGCCACCGTGCGCCGCATCGCCCTGCGCGGCGACGTCCGGCTTGCCCGCCGCCTGGCGACCGGCGCCCTTCGCGGCCGCCCCCTTCTTCGCGGCGGTCTTCTTGGCCGCGCTCTTGCGCGCGCGCTTGCGGCCATCCTTCGCGTCGCCGTGCGCGTCGGCCACCTCGGGCGTGTCGGGCGTGTCGGGCGTGTCGGGCGTGTCGGCCGGCGCCGCGGCGGCGATCTCGGCAAACGCCGCGTCTTCCGCATCGATCTGCACGCTTTCGTGAACGAGCGCTTCCGCCCGCTGCCCGCGGCGGCGCGCCTCGCGGCCGGCCGGCGCCGGCTCCGCCGCGCGCGCGCCGTGGTGGCCGCCGTGGTGCACCGCACCGCCTTCACCGCCCGCCGCAACGTGCTCGGCTGCGGCCGACTGGCGAGCCCGCGACACGAACGCGCCCGACTTGTCGTCGCGCCCCACTTCGAGCAGGCCGCGCGCCTGCGCCTCGTCGAGCAGGTTGCCGAACGCGCGGAACCCGTAGTACGACTCGTTGAAATCCGGCTTGCGGCGCTTGATCGCGCTCTTGAGCACCGACGCCCAGATCTTGCCGACGTCGTCGCGCTCCGACGCGAGCGCGTCGAACGTCTCGACCGCCAGCGCGATCGCCTCGGCCTTGCGCGCGTCCATGTCGTGCTTGCGCGACGGCTCGTCGGGCCGCTTCGCGCCGCCGTTGCCCGCGCGCTGCTGCTGTTCGCGCTTCGCGAGCGCACGCTGCTGCTCGCGCACCAGATCGTCGTAGAAGATGAATTCGTCGCAGTTCGCGACCAGCAGATCCGACGTCGATTTCTTCACGCCGACGCCGATCACCTTCTTCGCGTTCTCGCGCAGCTTCGACACGAGCGGCGAAAAATCCGAATCGCCGCTGATGATCACGAACGTATCGACGTGCGACTTCGTGTAGCAGAGATCGAGCGCGTCCACGACGAGCCGGATGTCGGCCGAATTCTTGCCCGACTGGCGCACGTGCGGGATCTCGATCAGCTCGAAGCTCGCTTCGTGCATCGACGCCTTGAAGCCCTTGTAGCGATCCCAGTCGCAATAGGCCTTCTTCACGACGATGCTGCCTTTCAGCAGCAGGCGCTCCAGCACGGGCTTGATGTCGAATTTCTCGTACTTCGCATCGCGCACGCCGAGCGCGACGTTCTCGAAGTCGCAGAACACGGCCATGCTGACGTTGTCCAGGGGTAATGCCATGTGTACTCCAACCGGTGGGCCGACGCGTTATGCACACGTAGCGGCGAAAAATGCATCGCGCACATGATAGCCGGTCGGCGCGTCATTCCCGAATCCGTGTGAATGAATGACCGCCAGCCCCGCGTGCCGGTGTCCGCGTTGCCGGTATGCCCGCTGCCGGTATGCCCCTGATTACACACCCGCCGCCGGCGCCGATTCGACATTACACTTGAGTTATCGGTCGTCCGTCCCTATCTGGACGGATGACGCATCGAGCAAGGAGCGGTTTCATGACGACGAAGGTACTGCTGATTGGCGCGACCGGACGGACGGGTCAGGCCTGCGCGGATCTGCTGCTCAAGCAGCCGGAGTTCGAGGTCACGGCGCTCGTGCGCCGGCACGGCTATGCGCTGGCGGGCGCACGGGTCGTCGAGGCCGATCTGACGAACGATTTCTCGCACGCTTTCCAGGGCATCACGCACGTGATCTACGCGGCCGGCTCGGCCGAATCGGAGGGTGCCACCGAAGAGGAACAGGTCGACCGCGATGCGGTCGCCCGCGCGGCCGACTACGCGCTCGCCTACAACGCGCAGAAGCTCGTGGTGGTCAGCTCGCTGTCCGCCTACCGGCCCGAGGGCGGGCCGCACGCGTTGCACCACTATTCGCAGATGAAGCGCGAAGGCGACGATCGCGTGATCGCGTCGGGCGTCGACTACGTGATCCTGCGCCCGGGCCCGCTCACGGACGATCCGGGCGTCGGCAAGATCGCGCTGACCGACACGTGGCTCGAGCCCGCGCCGCCCGTCTCGCGCCAGGATGTCGCATGGGCCGCGATCGAGGCGATCAAGCTCGGCATCTCGCGCAAGGTCGTCGGCTTCGTCGGCGGCAGCGTGCCGATCGAGCAGGCGCTGCGCGCGTAACGGCCGGTTGTGCGCGGCCGGGAGGCGGCGCATGCCCGTGAACGCGGCCCGCACGACGGGCCGTTTTCACGCGCGGGCCAGCCGCTTACTGCTTCGGATGCGCGTCGGCCCACGCCTTCACGGCGGCGAGCGTGTTCTCGACGTGCTTGTCGGGCGACAGGCTCGTGTATTCGTAGAGAACCTTCCCTTCCGGCGAAATCACGTAGGACACGCGGTTCGCGCGATCGAGCGCCGGCAGCTTCGCGTCGTACTCGCGGATGATCTTCGCGTCCGGGTCGGCCGCCACCGGGAACTTGCTGCGGCACTCGCTCACCGAGAACTTCGTCAGCGTGTCGATGTTGTCGGCCGACACGCCGATCACCGTCGCGCCGTAAGCCTTGTAACGGTCGACCGCGTCCGCGAACGCATGCGCCTCGATCGTGCAGCCCTTCGTGAACGCCGCCGGATAGAAATACAGCACGACCGGCCCCTGCTTCAGCGCGTCCGCGAGCGAGTACGTGTAAGTCTTGCCGCCCAGCGACGCCCGCGTCGTGAAATCGGGCGCCGCGGCGCCCGGTTTCAGTTCCGCCTGCGCCAGCAGCGCATGGCCGGCCACCAGCGCCGCCACGGCGCCCAGCAACAGTTTTCGCTTCATCTGCGTCCTCATTTCTTATAAAGTCGGCCTCAATATAGGCCACGCGGGCGTTCGCCTGACGAACATCCGCCTGAAAGATCCGGCTCCGCGGCAGCGCGCCCGGGGCCGGCCCGTTAAAGATTTCGCACAGTCTGCCGTTATTCCTTCCGGACAACCGGTTCCAGCCCTTCACGTCAGCGAGAAACATGGAAGCCAACAGGAAACAGACGTCACGCAAGGGCTCCTGGCGCAGCGCCTTGCATACGCTGCGCCGCTTCGCTCGGTCGGGCGGCGCGCTGATGCCCGCGCGCGCCGTGGCGCCGCGACGCGACGACTCCGTGCGCAACTGGCTGGAACAGACGGTCGGCACGGTGGATTTCCTCGCCCACGTCGACCGCGAGCTACGCTTTCTGTACGTGTCCGACGCGAGCCTGCGCTTCATCGGCTACCACCGCGACTACCTGCATACGCTGACGCTGCGCGACCTGATCGCCGAACAGGATACCCCGGCGCTCGAAGGCCTGCTCGCTCGCGCCGCGCGTTCGGGCCAGGTCGAGAAGGCGACGATGTGCATCGTCAAGTCGCTCACCTACCCGCTGGACGTCGAGGTTCGCGCGTTCAAGAGCCGCCACCACGGCGTCGACGGCTTCGCGATCGCGGCGTTCGACGTGTCGTCGTGGCGCGCGCTCGAGGCACGCCTGACGTACGAAATGCATCACGACCCGATGACGGGGCTCGGCAACCTGTCCGCGCTCGTGCCGGCGCTGATGCGCGCGCAGCAGACCGCCGACGAGGACGGCACCTGCGCGGCGCTGCTGCTGCTCGACCTCGACGACTACCAGCGGATCAATCGCGCGCTCGGCTACGACGCGGGCGACATGCTGCTGCGCGAGACCGCGCAGCGGTTGAAGGCGCGCATCACGCCGGACGTGCAGCTCGCGCGCGTCGCGAGCGACAAGTTCGCGATCGTGCTGGGCGCGCCGGACCGCGCGCAGGCGAGCCACGCCGCCGATTCGCTCGCGCGCCGGCTGCAGGCCGCGGTGCGCGAGCCCTACGTGTTCCAGGGGCAGACCGTGCACCTGTCCGCGAGCATCGGCATCGCGCTCTATCCGGACGAACGTGCCGCGCCGCATCGCGCGCAGCATCACAGCCCGCTGCTGCGCCGCGCCGACCACGCGCTCTCCCAGGCGAAGGCATCGGGCGGCAACGCGCTCGCGTTCCACGCGCCCGTCGACGATCCGGCCGACGCCGAACGGCTCAAGCTCGAAGCCGACCTGTACGACGGCGTGCGCAACGGCGAGTTTTCGCTGCATTTCCAGCCGATCACGCGCAGCCAGTCGGGCGCGGTGGTCGGCGTCGAGGCGCTGATCCGCTGGCGCCATCCGGTGCACGGCCTCGTGCCGCCGGCCACCTTCATCCCGCTCGCCGAATCGATCGGCCTGATCAACTACCTCGGCAACTGGGTGCTCAAGGCCGCGTGCATGCAGCTCGTCGCGTGGGACGGCCAGGGGCTCGCGCTGCAATACGTGGCGGTCAACGTGTCGCCGCAGCAGTTCCGCGACCCGCGCTTCACGCAGAACGTGCGCGAGGCGATCGCGCTGACCGGCATCGACCCGCGCCGCATCGTGCTCGAAATCACCGAAAGCCTGCTGATGCACGATCCCGCGCACGCGAAAATGCTGCTCGAGGAACTGACCGGTCTCGGCATCCGCTTCGCGATCGACGATTTCGGCACCGGCTACTCGAGCCTTGCCTATCTGCAGCGCTTCCCGCTCGCGAAGCTGAAGATCGACCGCAGTTTCGTCGAGAACCTGCTCACGTCGCGCAACGACCGCGCGATCGTGTCGGCGGTGGTCGGCCTCGCGCAGACACTGGATCTCGAGCTCGTCGCCGAAGGCGTCGAGACCGAGGCGCAGCGCGAGCTGCTGACGGAGATGGGCTGCAATCACATCCAGGGCTGGCTCGTCTGCCAGGCGCTGCCGTCCGAGGAGCTCGCGCGGCGCTTCGAGGCGCAGCAGCTGCACCTGCACGCCGCCGCCTGACGCGCGCGGCGAACCGAACAGATCCGTATGTCAACCACCGAATACCTGCCCCGCACCGCACTGCTCGACAAGCTGTGGGCCCGGATGAACGAACGGGGCGATTTCCCGCTGCTGTCGGAATCGCTGCGCGCGACGATGGCCGCGATGAAGAACGACGACCTCGACTTCACCGCGCTCGTGCGCGTCGTGCTGTCGGACTTCGCACTCACGCAGAAAGTGCTGCGGCTCGCGAACTCCGCGATGTACATGGCGTTCGGCGGCAACATCACCACCGTGACGCGCGCGCTGATGGTGCTCGGCATGGACGCCGTCGGCCATCTCGTGGTCGGGCTGAAGCTCGTCGACCACTTCCATCAGAGCACGCCGCGGCGTATCGACGCGAAGCTGGAGCTCAACCGTGCGCTGCTGTCCGGCTGCGTCGCGCGCAAGCTCACCGAGCACACCGAACTGCGCGGCGGCGAGGAAGCCGTCGTCTGCACGCTGATGCGCCAGGTCGGCAAGCTGCTGGTGGTCTGCTATCTCGACAGCGAATGGGACCGCATCCGCCGCCGCGCGGCCGAGCTGAACGGCGACGAAGCGGCCGCCTGCGTCGACGTGCTCGGCGTCGGCTTCGACGAGATCGGCCTCGAAGCGGCCGCGCGCTGGCGGCTGCCCGACATGATCCGCGCGGGGATGGCCGACGACGATCACGCCACCCGCACCGACGCGTTCGACGACGATAACGGTGACGGCCGCCGCGCGGCTCCGGCCGACGACGGTCCGGCCGCGCGCGTCCATTGGCTGCGCGCGGTGAGTCGCTGCTCGACCGACGTCGCCGGTGCGCTCGCCATGTCCGCGGGCGCGCAGCGCGACGCGCGCATCGCGGCGCTCGCGCAGCACTACGGCGCCGAACTCGGCATGGAATCCGACGCGCTCGTCGAGATCGCCGAGCGGCTGGCCCGCGAGGAAACGAGCGACACCGTGATGCGCGAGATCGTCGAGCTGCGCGCGAACGCCGATGCGATCGCGCGTGCGCAGGCCGAGCCCCAGGCATGCCTCGAAGCCGGCCTCGCCGACCTGCGTGCGCTGCCGTCCGAGCACGTGCTGACGCCGGTGCTCGCGCTCGCGTCGGAAAGCCTGCTGGCCGGCCTCGCGTTCACGCGCACCGTGATGTTCTTGCGGCACGACGACGGCACGTTCGCCGCACGCCTGGGCTTCGGCCCCGGCGTCGATACGGCGCTCGACCGGCTGCATTTCGACGAACGCTTCGAGCCGGACGTGTTTCATCTCGCGATCTCGAACTCGGTCGGCATCTTCATCGAGCAGGCGCAGGAGCCGAAGATGATGAAGCGCCTGCCCGTGTGGTATCTCGACGCGTTCGACGACACGCGCGCGTTCGTGCTGCTGCCCGTGCGCGTCGGCACGACGAGCGTCGCGCTGCTGTACGGCGACTGGGCCGGCGCGCAACCCGCGCGCAAGATCTCGCAGCAGGAGATGGCCGTGCTCAACGAACTCGCGCGCGAACTGGGCCGGTTCTTCGCCGCGCAGCCCGGCTGACGGCCGGCGCGCCTTCCGTCGTTTTCGCTCCGCAAAAGCAAACCGGCCGCATCGGCGGCCGGTTTTTTTACAGCGTGCGCTTGGGCGCGGCGCTTACTTGAGCGTCACGGGCACGCTGAAGTACTTCTTCGCGAGGGTGTCGATCGTGCCGTCGGCCTTCAGGTCCTTCAGCGCCTGATCGAGCGCGGTCTTCAGCGCCGCGTCGTTCTTGCGCAGACCGAAGCCGACGCCCGAGCCGAGGATCTCGGCGTCGCTGACCGTGCCGCCCGCGAACGCGAAGCCCTGGCCTTGCGGCTTCGTCAAGAAGCCCTTCGAGCCGGCTTCCGAATCCTGGAACGTCGCGTCGAGACGGCCCGACTTCAGGTCGGCATAGGCCAGATCCTGCGTCTGGTACGGCACGACTTCAACGCCGGCCGGCGCCCACTTCTTCTTCGCGTACGCTTCCTGGATCGTGCCCTGCAGCACGCCGACGCGCTTGCCCTTCAGCGATTGCGGGGTCGGCAGCAGGCCGCTGCCCTGCTTCGCGATCAGCTGGTTCGGAATGGTGTAGATCGGATCGGTGAACGCGATCGCGTGCTTGCGCTGGTCGGTGATCGTCATGTCCGAGTTGATCGCGTCGAACTTGCGCGCCTGCAGCGCCGGGATCAGGCCGTCGAAGTCGTTCTCGACCCACACGCACTTCGTCTTCAGCTTCGCGCACACCGCGTTGCCGATGTCGATGTCGAAGCCGGTCAGCTTGCCGTCGGGCGTCTTGTATTCGAACGGTGCGTACGAGGCCTCGACGCCGAACCGGATCTCCTTCAGATCCGCGGCAAACGCGCTGCCTGCCGCCACCGCCGATGCCGCCACCACCGCATGTGCGGCCACTTTACGCCAATCCAACTTCATCAGGTGTTCTCCTCGATACTCGAATGTTCCGGAACAACGGGCGCATGCATCATTGCAGGGTCGGATGACATCGACAATGCCGACGCCGCGCCGTGATGCGGCGCAACAGCCGCAAGGGCGCGATTGTACCAATCCGCGCGCCCCGATACGGCAAAGCGGCCACCGCCACGCGATGCTGCGCCGCGGGCACGGCGGCCGTCATGCGTGCCGTCGAACTTGCAAGACGATGTCGCAAATACGCAAGCACGACACGCGGGCCGTCTGCGCGGCGGGTGGACGTCATCCCAAAAATGAATGTCCACGGGACGATGCGCAGACGGCGAGTCGCCGCGGTCCGCATACTTGCGCATCGATCAGACGAGTGCGGCCAGCGTGTCGCGCGTCGTATCGATCACGAGCAGGCCCGCCCGCAAACCCGGCTTCACGGTCGGGTTCGGAAACACGATGCGCTCCTCGTCGTGCTTCACCGTGTAGCGGTAGTCGCCGTCCTGCGCGAGCACGGTGCCGCGCGCAAACGCGGTGAAGTTCGCGACGTCGGCCGCGACGAACAGCTCGAGCGCATCGCTCTGCTTCGTGATCTGGTCGATCACGGTGAACACGCGCGGCAGCGACGGATGGCCAACCCCGGCCTCGACATCCACCGGCGGACGGCCGCCCCGCAGATGGCCACCCCGCGGGTGGCCGCCCCACCCACCCGACACCAGCTTGCGCACCGCGCGGTCGGCCGGCGCGAAGCGCGTCAGGTCGTTCTGGCCGAACGGTCGCACCTTGCCGAGTTCCAGCGTGCACGCGAGCGCGCCGCAATGCTCGGCCGTGAAATGCGAATACGTGTTGCCCTTCGCGGTATGCAGCAGCACGGCCGCGATGCGTGCATCGCCGAGCCATTCGACCATCGCGCGCGTCGGCGGCGTGCCCGTATGCGGCAGCAGCGCGAATTGCTCGAACACCGATGCGCGAATCGCCGTGTGCATGTCGATGTGCCAGCGCGCGCCGCCCGCCGGCGCGGCCGCGAAGAATGCGGCGGCCGCTGCTTCGAGCTGCGCGGCGCGCGGCGCTTCGCGGCTCGCGGGCACCTGCGCGTGACGGCCGCTGAACAGGCGGTTCAGGTCGTCGTCGAGATAGCGCTCGCCCGCGCGCATCGCCGGCACGTTGCCGAGCACAACCAGCAGCCGGCACGCGAGCGGCAGCGTGCCCGCCGCGAGATCGCGCACGAGCAGCGACAGCAGTTCGATCGGCGCGGTCTCGTCGCCGTGCACGCCGGCCGACACGACCACGCTCGCGCGCGTCGCGTCGGCGGCGGCGGCCGGTTCGAACGCGAGCAGCCCGTCGCCGAGCCATTGCCAGCGCTCCGCGCCGCCCGCGCACGCGCCGTCCTTGTCGGCCGGTGCGCCACCGGCGAGCGTGAACGCGAGGAAGTCGTCGAGCAACGCGTTCGCCGGCATCCGTGCCTCAGCGCTGGAAGTCATACAGCGACCCGACGCGCAGAATCTGCGTGAGTTCGTCGAGCGCCGTGCGCGATTCGTCGAGCAGCGCCGGATCCGCGAGGTCTTCCGGGGCGAGGCGATCGCGATAGTGCGTGTCGATCCACGCGTCGAGCGACGCGAACAGCGTGTCATTGATCCACACGTTCGACGTGACGGCCGCGCGCTCGGCTTCGGTCAGCACGACGCGCAGGCGCAGGCACGCGGGGCCGCCGCCGTTCTTCATGCTTTCGCGCAGGTCGAACACGAGCACGTCGTGAATCGGGCCGTTGCCGGCGGCGAGCTGGTCGAGATAGGCGGCGACCCGCTCGTTCTCGCGGCATTCCTGCGGCACGACGAGCACCTGCGAGCCGTCCGCGCGCGACAGCAGCTGGCTGTTGAACAGATAGGACGTGACGGCATCGTTCACGCTCACCGCCGCGTCGGGCACCTCGATCACGTTCAGGCGCGCACCGCGTGCGTCGAGCGCGGCGGTCAGCGTGTCGTAGATCGCCTGCTTGTCGACGAACGCGCGTTCGTGCGTGAACAGCGTGTCGCGGTTGCCGACCGAGATCACGTCGTTGTGAAACACGCCCGCGTCGATCACGTCCGGATCCTGTTGCGCGTAGACCGTCGCTTCCTCGGCGAGGCCGTGGCGATGCGCGACCGCGCGGCTCGCCTCGAAGGTCTGGCGCGCCGGGAAGCGCTTCGGCTCGGGGCCGCGGCGGTATTCGGCGCGGCCGTACACGAAGAATTCGATGCCCGGCTTGCCGTATTCCGCGCAGAAGCGCGTGTGGTTCGCCGCGCCTTCGTCGCCGAGCGCCGGCGTGCCCGTCAGCGCTTCGTGCACCGCGAAGTGCGTGGGGTCCGCGAACAGCGTCGACAGCGTGCGGCGCGTCGCTTCGTGCTCGATCGCGCGATGCAGCTTGCTGCACAGGTTCGCCGGCGTGAAGTGCACGCGGCCGTCGCTCGTGTCGGCCGACGGGCTGACGGTGGCCGCGTTCGCGGTCCACATCGCCGACGCCGAGCTCGCCGCGGCGAGCAGTTCGGGCGCCTGCTTCGCGGCCTTCGCGATCACGTCCGCGTCCTTGCCGGAGAAGCCGAGCTCGCGCAACAGGCGCAGCGACGGCCGCTCCTGCGGCGGCAGCACGCCTTGCGCGAAGCCGAGATCGGCGAGCTGCTTCATCTTGCGCAACCCCTGCTTCGCGGCGGCCTTCGGATTCGCGGCCGACTTCTCGTTGTTCAGCGACGCCACGTTGCCGAACGACAGCCCGGCGTAGTTGTGGGTCGGGCCGACGAGCCCGTCGAAATTGGCTTCTTGTGCGTTCATCGTCGTTCCCTCGATCAGAAATGCAGGCCCGGCGACAGGCTCGCGGGCAAGGTCAGTTGCGTGCTTTCCACCGACGCCATCGGGTACGCACAATAGTCGGCCGCGTAGTACGCGCTCGGCCGATGGTTGCCCGAGCGGCCCGTGCCGCCGAACGGCGCGGCCGACGACGCGCCGTTGGTCGGGCGGTTCCAGTTGACGATCCCCGCACGGATCGTGCGGCGAAAGTGCTCCCATGCGTTGGCGTCGTCGGCGAGCAGCCCGGCGGACAGGCCGAACGCCGTGTCGTTCGCGCGCTCGATCGCTTCGTCGAACGTCGCGTGGCGGACGATCTGCGCGAGCGGGCCGAAGTGCTCTTCGTCCGGCAGGTTCGCGACGCCCGTCACGTCGACGATCGCCGCGTTCACGAAGCCCAGGCGCGGATCGCGCTGCGTCATCGCGACGATCGGCTTCGCGCCCTGCTCGATCAGGCGCGCCTGCGCAGCGACGAGCTTCGCAGCCGCGCGCGCCGAGATCACCGCGCCCATGAACGGCTGCGGATCGGCGTCGAACACGTCGGCCGTGATCTTCGACGTGACGTCGGCGAAGCGTGCGAGGAAGCGGTCGCCGAACGCGCCCTGCGGCACGAAGATGCGGCGTGCGCACGTGCAGCGCTGGCCGGCCGACAGGAACGCCGACTGGATCGTGTGATGCACGGCCGCGTCGATGTCCTCGACTTCACCGATCACGAGCGGGTTGTTGCCGCCCATCTCGAGCGCGAGCACGATTTCCGGACGGCCGCCGAACTGCTTGTGCAGCAGCGTGCCGGTATCCGAACTGCCGGTGAAGAACAGGCCGTCGATCTGCCGGTGATTCGCGAGCGCGACGCCGGTGTCCTTCTCGCCCTGCACGAGGTTCAGCACGCCGGCCGGCAGCCCGGCTTCGCGCCACACCTCGACCGTCGCGCGCGCGACGCCCGGGGCGAGCTCCGACGGCTTGAACACCACGGTGTTGCCGGCGATCAGCGCCGGCACGATATGACCGTTCGGCAAGTGGCCGGGGAAGTTGTAAGGGCCGAACACGGCCACGACGCCGTGCGGGCGGTGACGCAGCACCGCCACGCCGTCGGCCATGTCCTGGCGCTTCTCGCCGGTGCGTTCCTGGTACGCCTGGATCGAGATGCCGACCTTCGCGGCCATCGATGCGACTTCGGTGCGCGCCTCCCACAGCGGCTTGCCCGTCTCGCGGCCGATCGCGGTCGCGATCGCTTCCTTGCGTTCGGTGAGCAGCGCGGCGAAGCGCTTGACGATCGCGCAGCGGGCTTCGAAGTCGAGCGCCGACCAGCCGGCGAATGCGCGGCGCGCGCTCGCGACCGCGCGGTCGACGTCCGCCGCCGACGCGCTTTCGCCCTGCCACGCGATTTCGTCGGTGCCGGGGTTGCGCGAAGCGAAGACGGGGCCCGAGCCTGCGACCCAGGCGCCGTCGAT
Source organism: Burkholderia sp. AU45388 (assembly GCF_030481585.1). NCBI lineage: Bacteria > Pseudomonadati > Pseudomonadota > Betaproteobacteria > Burkholderiales > Burkholderiaceae > Burkholderia > Burkholderia sp. AU45388. Next base: position 169,253 of record NZ_JAUJPV010000017.1, read on the forward strand.
GAAGAGTTCCGTCATGATTCGTTTATCCCTGTTTGACTTTGAGCGGCAGCACGCGGACCGGATCGCCGGCCTTCACGTCGAGCGCGTCGGCATCGTCGGCCGACAGCACGAATGCGCCGTTCGCGACCACGCCCGGCGCGACGCCGACGCGGAAATCGCCGAGCGACGTGTTCGACACGAGCGACTTCGGCGCGTCGTCTCGCGCGTCGGGCACGCCGATCGCGACCGGCACGACGACGCTCTCGCGCACCGTGCGCAGATCGTTGACGTGGCATTCGAGCACCGGGCCCGCGTCGAAGATGTCGACGTGATTCTGGTAGCGCAGCCCTTCCGCTTCGAGCATCTTGCGGGCCGGCAGCGTGTCGCGGTGCGTGAGGCCGACCGCGTCCTGCGCGTCCTGCGGCAGCAGGTCGACGTACACCGGGTAGCGCGGCATCAGTTCCGCGAGGAACGACTTGCGGCCGTGCGAGCTCAGGTAATCGGCCGCGTTGAAATCGATCTGGTAGAAGTGCGAACCGACCGCGCGCCAGAACGGGGACGTGCCGTCCTCGTCGAAGTGGCCGCGCAGTTCCGCGCAGATGCGTTCCGGAAAGCGCTCGCGGAACTGCGCGATGAACATGAACCGCGAGCGCGACAGCAGGCCGCCGACGCCGCCCGTGCGATAGCGCGGGCTCAGGAACAGCGAGCACACTTCCGCGTAGCCCGTGAGGTCGTGCGAGATGTTCAGCGCAGACATCCGCGTCCACACGCCGAGCTCCTGGCTCGCATGCACGACCGTGCTCACGCGATAGTTGTAGAACGGCTGCTCGAGGCCGACCTGCGTTTCGATTCCGCACACGCCCGCGATGTCGCGCGTCTTCGAATCTTCCATCACGAAGAAGTAGCCGGCTTCGCCGGGCGCCGCGCGGCCTTCGAGCGTGCGGCGCGAGCGTTCGATGCGCGCGGCGAGCGCGTCGCGGTCGGGCTTGAACGTGGTCAGGCCCGGCCCGGTTTCCTTCGCGAGCGACACGAGCGCGTCGACGTCGCCCGTTTGTACGACCCGAACGACGATCATGCTGCGTCCCCTTTCAAATCTTCATCGTCGCGGCGATGCAGCGGCACGCAGCGCACGACATCGCCTTCCTTCACGTCGAGCGCCGCGCGCACGTCGCCGGCGAGCGGCGCCTCGGTGCTCCGCGCGTCGGCCGTGTCGCCCGGCAGGTCGGCCAGCACGCAGCGGAACGATTCGCCGCTGCCCGTCGATATCATGTATGCGACGTCGCCCTGCTGATGCGCGGCCTCGCGCACGACGCGCTCCGCCGCCTGCTTCACGCACGCGGTGCGGTCGACCTGCGCGGTCAGCACCGGGCCCGCGTCGAAGATGTCGACGAAGCGGTCGGGCTCGAAGCCTTCCTCGAGATGGATGTCGTACGCGAGCAGCGCCGTTTCGTTCGGCTCGCCGAGCACGCGCTGCGCGGCTTCCGGCAGCAGCGGCACGTACAGCGGATAGGCGGGCATCACTTCCGCGATGAACGTGCGGCTGCGGCCGCCCGACGCGATGTCGACGTCGGTGAAATCGCGGCCGAAGAACTTGCGGCCCACCGCTTCCCAGAACGGCGACGCGCCGTTGCCGTCGCTCACGCCGAGCAGCAGCGTGAACACTTCCGGCGTGAAGCGGCGGCGGTTCGCGGCGATGTACATCATCCGGGCGCGCGAGATCAGGTGCGCGGCCGCGTCGCCGCGCAGCGACGGATCGACGTAGAAGCCCGCGAGCCGGCTCTTGCCGGTCAGCTCGTGCGACATCGTGAGCGCGTGGATCTTGCGGTTCACGTGCAGCTCGCGCGACGCGTGGATCAGCGCGTCGTTGCGGAACGCGTAGAACGGCTCCGAGTAGCCGGCCGCGGCCACGATGCTCGCCGTGCCGAGCAGCTTGCCCGTCGACGAATCCTCGAGCACGAAGAGATAGAACTCCTCGCCGGCGAAGTCGACGTCCGCGCGAAACGAATCCTCGGAGAGCGCCACGCGTGCTTCGAGCGCCGCGCGGTCGTGCGGCAGCGAGTGCAGGACCGGCTGCGCGGTGCGCGCCATGTGCGCGAGCGCATCGAGATCCGTGAGTTTGCCGGGGCGAACAAATAGCATCGTCGTTCCTGTCTGCGATGGGCGCGCCGATCAGCGCGCGGTGGCTTCCTGGGCCGCGAGCACCTGCTCGACCGCCTTTTCGAAGCGCTTCACGCCTTCGTCGAGCAGGTCGAACGGGATCACCAGCGACGGCACGAAGCGCAGCACGTTCGGGCCGGCGATCAGCATGATCAGGCCGTGCTCGGCGGCGGCGGTGACGAAATCCTTCGCGCGGCCGTCGAATGCGGCGGTGAGTTCCGCGCCGACCAGCAGGCCCTTGCCGCGCACGTCCTTGAAGAGGCCGAAGCGTGCGTTGATGCGTTCGAGCGCGCCCTTCAGGCGCACGCTGCGTTCGCGCACGCCTTCGAGCAGCGCCGGGTCGCCGATCAGTTCGACGACCTTGTCGGCGATCGCCGATGCGAGCGGATTGCCGCCGTACGTCGTGCCGTGCACGCCGACCTTGAAGTGCGCGGCCAGTTCGTTCGTCGTCAGCATCGCGCCGATCGGGAAGCCGTTGCCGAGCGCTTTCGCGGTCGTGAGGATGTCCGGCGTGACGCCCGTGTCCATGTATGCGTAGAACTGGCCCGTGCGGCCCACGCCCGTTTGCACTTCGTCGAAGATCAGCAGTGCGTCGTGCGCGTCGCATGCTTCGCGCAGAGCCTTCAGGAATGCGGGATCGGCCGGGATCACGCCGCCTTCGCCTTGCACCGGCTCGACGATCACCGCGCAGGTTTTGGGGCCGATTGCGGCCTTCGCGGCTTCGATGTCGTTGAACGGGAGGTGCTTGATGCCTTCCGGCACCGGGCCGAAGCCTTCCGAGTACTTCGGCTGACCGCCGACGCTGACCGTGAAGAACGTGCGGCCGTGGAACGACTGCACGAACGACACGATTTCGTACTTATCGGCGCCGTGGCGGTCGAAGGCGACGCGGCGCGCGAGCTTCAGCGCGGCTTCGTTCGCTTCCGCGCCCGAGTTCGCGAAGAATGCGCGGTCGGCGAAGGTCAGCGATTCGAGGCGTTTCGCGAGGCGCAGCACCGGCTCGTTCGTGTAGCCGTTGCCGATGTGCCAGAGCTTGCGGCCTTGTTCGTCGAGGACTTTCAGCAGTTCCGGGTGGCCGTGGCCCAGCGACGTGACCGCGATGCCGCACGCGAAATCGATGTACTCGCGGCCGGACGTGTCCCACACGCGGGAGCCCTCTGCACGGTCCGGCACGAACGGGGCGGGAGAGAATACCGGCACCATCACTTCGTCGAATGTCTGGCGGGTCACGGTCGAGGTCGTCATGGTCGTTCCTTTCGGTTTCGTAAGAGGGTTCAACAGGATCAAGTTTAGGTAAGGGTGACGCAAGCGTCTTGCGGAATTGCGACGGGTTCTATCGGAAGGTTCTGTTTTTGGTTTTTGCCCTCTCGGGGAGCGGGTATGCCGTGTCGGTGGGTTTTTCTTACTATCGGTGGTCGGCTTAGGGTGTCGTGAAGCACCTGTGATCGTGTCGGTCTATTAGCGTCGCCCCTCCGCGGGGCAGCGGTCACTTTTCTTTGTCTTGCCAAAGAAAAGTAACCAAAAGAAAGGCGCTCGGAGATCGCATGACTTACCGGTGCCATCGCCAACAGAGTGGTCCGCATAAAAGTGTCCGCGCCAGTCAGGAATCCGGAGTGGTTCGAGCAATGGTTCCGACATCACTCGCTACCCCACGGAGGGACCTATCCGTGATTTCGTGGGCGAGGCATATCATGAGGTGTAAAAGTCATGGATATGCCAATGAAGAAGAAACGGCAAACTGTAGCGCGTCAGGCGGCGGCTCGCGGGCCGCTGCCTGAACTGCC
>NZ_JAUJPV010000018.1:0-158446 GCF_030481585.1 Burkholderia sp. AU45388
GCGACTACGTCTGGTCGCGCTACTCAAAGAAGAACGGCCCGCTCGAAAATTCGAGCGGGCCGTGAAGGCTGTGCCAAAACGCTATGCCGTCCGTGTCCTTAAAAAGAACCTTAACTGAACGGCATTAACCCGAGCGGGTGCTTTTTTTGTGCGCGGCCGCCGTGGGTGGGCCGATGGCCGGCAGAAACCGGCGGCGCGTGGCCTCAGCGCTGTCCGAACAGCGTCGCGAGCCGGTCGACGGCCTCTTCGAGCCGCGAGTACGCGGTCGCATAGGACAGGCGGATATAGTCGCGCGGCGCATGGACACCGAAGTCCATCCCCGGCACCAGCACCACCCCCGCGTCGTGCAGCATCGCCTGTGTGAGCGCGGCGCTGTCGCCAGCCGCCGGGTGGGCGACGCCGCCGCAATGCGCATACACGTAGAACGCGCCGTCCGGCATCACCGGCACCGTAAAGCCGAGCCGTTCGAGCGCCGGTGCGATGAAATCGCGGCGGCGCTTGAACTCGAGCCGGCGTGTTTCGTAGATGTCGAGCGTTGCCGGCTCGAAGCAGGCGAGCGCCGCATGTTGCGCGAGCGCGGACGGGCAGATGAACAGATTCTGCGACAGCTTCTCGAACGCGCCGACGAGCGCCGGCGGCACGACGAGCCAGCCAAGCCGCCAGCCCGTCATGCTGAAATACTTGGAGAAGCTGTTCACGGTGATCACGTCGTCGCCGAACGACAGCGCCGACACGGGCGCGGCGTCGTAGCTGAGCCCCTGGTAAATCTCGTCGACGATCGTGAAGCCGCCGCGGGCGCGCACGGCTTCGACGATCCGCTTCAGCTCGTCCGGTTCGAGCGACGTGCCGGTCGGGTTCGACGGCGACGCGAGCAGCACGCCGCGCGTGCGATCGTTCCAGCGCGTGCGGACGTCGTTTTCGGTGAGCTGGAAGCGCGCGTCCGGGCCGCTCGGCACGAGCACCGGCCGACCTTCGGCCGCCGCGACGAAGTGCCGGTTGCACGGATACGACGGGTCGGGCATCAGCACTTCGTCGTCGCGACCGACCAGCGCGAGGCACGCGAGGAGCAGCGCGGCCGATGCGCCGGCCGTCACGACGATCCGCTCGGGGGCGATCGTGAGGCCGTACGCGTGCGCATAGTGCGCGGCGATCGCCTCGCGCAGCGGCGCGATGCCGAGCGCGCTCGTGTATTGCGTGACGCCGCGGCGCAGCGCGGCCGCGGCGGCCTCGACAACCGGCTCCGGCGCGGTGAAATCCGGCTCGCCGATGCCCATGTGGATAACATCGCGTCCCAAGGACTCGAGCCGCTGTGCCTCCTTCATCAGTTCCATCACGTAGAAGGGCTGGATCGCGTCGACGCGTGCGGCGAGCGTGACGAGCGAATCGGCGGTGGTATTCATCGGCGGGCAGGGCGGAGGGGGAAAAGAATGAAAAACGGGCGCTTGCGCGCCCGTGGACAAACAAACGGCATCAGCCGTTGCGACGCGCCTGCGTTTCGGCGGGGCGCAGCTTCGCGGCCAGCTTGTCGAGCACGCCGTTCACGTACTTGTAGCCGTCGGAGCCGCCGAACGTCTTCGCGAGTTCGACGGCTTCGTTGATGATCACGCGGTACGGCGTTTCGACATGGTGCGTGAGCTCGAACGTCGCGATCAGCAGCACCGCGCGTTCGACCGGCGACAGCTGATCGATCGGACGGTCCAGCGACGGCGCCAGCGCTTCGACGAGCGTCGCATGCTCGCGGATCACGCCGTGCAGGATTGCTTCGAGCAGCTCCTTGTCAGCCTTGTCGTAACCGAGCGCGCCGCGCAGTTGCGCGTCGATCTCGCCGGAGGGCGCGTTCGACAGCAGCCACTGGTACAGGCCCTGCGTCGCCAGCTCGCGCGATTGTCGGCGGGCGCTCTTCTTCATGCGCGCTCCTCTTCGTCGTCTTCGTCTTCCTCTTCGTCCTCGTCGTCGCCGAGTTGGTCGAGCGCCATCGTCAGGTTCGCCATTTCGACGGCGACGCGCGCGGCGTCACGACCCTTTTCGGTCATGCGCGCGACGGCCTGCTCGTCGTTTTCGGTCGTCAGGACCGCGTTCGCGATCGGCAGGTTGAAGTCGAGGCCGATGCGGGTGATGCCCGCGCCGCTCTCGTTCGACACGAGTTCGAAATGATAGGTCTCGCCGCGGATCACCGCGCCGAGCGCGATCAGCGCGTCGAACTGGCCGCTTTCGGCGAGCTTCTGCAGCGCGAGCGGGATTTCCAGCGCGCCGGGCACCGACACGAGCAGCACGTCTTCACCGGTGACGCCGAGGCGTTCCAGTTCCTCGACGCACGCGTCGGCGAGGCCGTTGCACACGGGTTCGTTGAAGCGCGATTGCACGATGCCGATACGCAGGCCGTCGCCTTCGAGATTCGGTTGGTATTGTCCGATTTCCATGATCTGGTCCGTGGTGTGGATGAACGGTTATAGGGCGAAAGCGCCGTGGCGGGTTACGCGTGGGACGCCGGGCAGGACGTGGCTTCGCCGCCGGGCATCGGAATGAAGCCCGTGACTTCGAGGCCGTAGCCGGACATGCTGCCCAGCTTGCGCGGATTCGACAGCACCTGCATCTTGCCGACGCCGACATCGCGCAGGATCTGCGCGCCGATGCCGAACGTCTTGAAATCGACCGGCCGGCGCTTGAGCGCAGCCGCCTTTTCTTCCTCGTCGAACGCCTTGAAGACGTCGATCAGGTGTTCCTTCGTATCGCCGCAGTTGAGCAGCACGATCACGCCGAGGTCGCGTGCCGCGATCTCGCGCATCGCCGCGTCGAGCGTCCACGAGTGGGTCGACACGCCCGTCTCGAGCAGATCGAGCACCGACAGCGGCTCGTGCACGCGCGCCGGCGTATCGACGTCGGGCGACGGCGTGCCGCGCACCAGCGCGATGTGCGGCGAGCCGCTCGGCTGGTCGCGGTACAGCACCGCGCGGAACGTGCCGTGCGCGGTCTGCATCGTGCGCTCGGCGATCCGCTCGATGATCGATTCGGTGCGGCTGCGATACTGGATCAGATCGGCGATCGTGCCGATCTTCAGGTTGTGTTCCTTCGCGAACTCGAGCAGGTCGGGCAGGCGCGCCATCGTGCCGTCGTCCTTGATCACCTCGCAGATCACCGCGGCGGGCGTCAGGCCCGCGAGCGCGGTGAAGTCGCAGCCGGCCTCGGTATGGCCGGCGCGCACGAGCACGCCGCCCGGCTGCGCCATGATCGGGAACACGTGGCCCGGCTGCACGATGTGCTCGGGGCGCACGTCGTGCGCGACCGCCGTGGCGATCGTGTGCGCCCGGTCGGCGGCCGAGATGCCGGTCGTCACGCCTTCGGCCGCTTCGATGCTGACCGTGAACGCGGTGCCGTACTGCGTGCCGTTGCGATAGGTCATCAGCGGCAGGTGAAGCTGCTTGCAGCGTTCCTGCGTCAACGTCAGACAAATCAGGCCGCGGCCGTACTTGGCCATGAAGTTGATCGCTTCCGGCGTGACGAATTCGGCGGCGATCACGAGGTCGCCCTCGTTTTCGCGGTCTTCTTCGTCGACCAGGATCACCATCCGGCCGGCTTTCAGCTCGGCGATGATGTCGAGCGTGGAGGCGAGCGTCATAAGGGGGCGAGAAAGAGGAAAGTGCGTATTTTACGCCAGCCGGACGGCGTTTCGGCTGGCGCGGGCCGCGCGCGGCGGGCAAGCGCTCCGGAAAACGGAGCGGGCGGCCTGCGCGGCAGGCCCGGCGGGCCGCCGCCGCGCGTGGCCGGCACGCGGGTGCGGACGGTTGCGGGCCGGGTCGACCCCGGCCGCGCGTCATGCGTGCTGGTCGCGCCCGCCGAGGTAGTCGAGCTTGCCGAGTTCGACGCCGCTGTGGCGCAGGATGTCGTACGCGGTCGTCACGTGGAAGAAGAAGTTGGGCAGCACGAAATGCAGCAGGTACGACTGGCCGGTGAACTCGATCGGGCCCACGCGCATCTTCAGCACGATCTGGCGCGTCTCGCTGCCGTCGATCTGCGCGGCGTCGAAGCTTTTCAGGTAGTCGATCGTCTTCTGGATGCGCGCGTGCAGTTCGTCGAAGGTCTGCTCGACATCCGGGTAGCTCGGAATCTCGGCGCCGGCGAGCCGCGCGGCGCAGCCCTTGGCCGTGTCGGTCGCGATGTAGACCTGGCGGACGAGCGGCAGCATGTCAGGGTAGAGGCGTGCGCCGACGAATACCGACGGATCGATCTGCTTTTCGGCCGCATGGGCCTGCGCCTTGCCGAGGATGTGCTGCAGGTTGGTGAGGCCGCGGATCAGGACGGGCAGCGAAGCCTGGTACATCGAGATGGACATGGGGACGACTCCTGTGGGATGAGGCGCGGCCGCTACGCGGCGCGTCGTGCGTGGCGGCGTGGAAACCGCTGTCGACGCATCTTAGCGCGACGGCATGACCCGTGCGCGTCGTTGGCCGTTCGTCCAGGTGCCGGCTGGCCGGACGGCCATCGAGCGGACGCGATCGCGCTGCTCTCGCTTCGGATGGCCGGCGACGGGGCGGCACCGCGCGAAACAGAATGGGGGCAACGCCCGGGGGCGCCGCGGCGCGCCGAACAATGCCGGACCGAGCCGTCAGCCATCGTTCCCTATACAGGACAGAATGGAACTGCCCGATCAGTCCTGATGCACGCCCTGCGATGCCGACAACATCCGCTCCACATACCGCGCGATCATGTCGACTTCGAGATTGACCTTGTCGCCGGCCTTCACGTGACGCAGCGTCGTGACCTCGACCGTATGCGGAATCAGGTTGATCGAGAATTCGCAGCCGTCCGCGCGATCGTCGACCGTATTCACGGTCAGGCTCACGCCGTTCACCGTGATCGAGCCCTTGTACGCGAGATAGCGGCCGAGTTCGCGCGGCGCGACGATCCGCAGTTCGTGCGACTCGCCGACCGGCGCGAAGCGCGTGACGGTGCCGAGGCCGTCCACATGGCCCGACACGATATGCCCGCCGAGGCGGTCGTGCGCGCGCAGCGCCTTCTCGAGGTTCACTTCGCCGGGCTGCGCGAGGCCGACCGTCCGGTTCAGGCTTTCGCGCGACACGTCGACGTCGAACGTGGCGGCGGTCTTTTCGATCACCGTCATGCACGCGCCCTGGATCGCGATGCTGTCGCCGAGCGCGACATCGGCCAGGTCGAGCCCACCGGCCTGTACGGTCAGGCGCACGCCGGCATCGGCCGACGTGCCGAGCGGGGCGATCGTTTCGATGCGGCCGATGGCCGCGACAATTCCGGTAAACATCGTGACGATTCCGTTCAGTGAGCGGCGTCGGGCGGCGCGACACGCGCGAGGATCCGCAGGTCGTCGCCGATCCGCTCGATACCGTGGAACGACAGCCGCGTGCGCGCATCGAGGCCGGCCGGCGCGGCGAGATCGAACATGCCGGCCGCGTCGGCGCCCAGCAGGCTCGGCGCGAGATACACCAGCAATTCGTCGACGCAGTGCTCGCGCAGCAGCGAACCGTTCAGCTTGTGGCCGGCCTCGACGTGCAACTCGTTGACGCCGCGCGCGGCGAGCGCCGCCAGCATCGCCGGCAGGTCGACCTTGCCGTGCGCATTCGCGAGCGGCACGATTTCCGCGCCGCGCGACTTCAGCACGTTCGCGCGTAGTTCGCCGGCGGCGTCGAGCCGGCCGCAGAAGATCAGCAACGGCGCGCCTTCGAGCAGCCGCGCGTCGAGCGGCAGGTCGAGGCGGCTGTCCACGAGGATGCGTTGCGGCTGGCGCGGCGTGTCGATGCCGCGCACGGTCAGCAGTGGATTGTCCTCGCGCACGGTGCCGATGCCGGTGAGGATCGCGCAGGCGCGGGCGCGCCATGCGTGCCCGTCGAGGCGCGCGGCTTCACCGGTGATCCACTGGCTTTCGCCCGAGGGCAGCGCGGTGCGGCCGTCGAGCGACGCGGCGGTCTTCATCCGCACCCACGGGCGGCCGCGCGTCATCCGCGACACGAAGCCGATGTTCAGCTCGCCGGCCTCATGCGCGAGCAGCCCGCAGCGCACGTCGATGCCCGCGTCGCGCAGCATTCCGAGGCCGCGGCCCGACACCTGCGGGTTCGGATCTTCCATCGCCGCGACGACCTTGGCCACGCGCGCGTCGATCAGCGCGTTCGCGCACGGCGGCGTGCGGCCGAAATGGCTGCACGGTTCGAGCGTCACGTAGACGGTCGAGCCCGCGACGTCGTTGCCGCGTGCGCGAGCGTCCTTCAGCGCCTGCACTTCCGCGTGGTCCTGGCCGGCCGGCTGCGTGAAGCCTTCGCCGATCACGTCGCCGTCCTTGACGATCACGCAGCCGACGCGCGGATTCGGCGCGGTCGTGTACATGCCGCGCGCGGCGAGCGCGAGCGCGCGCTGCATGTGGGCGAAATCGGTGTCCGAGAACATGCGGGCGGCCCCGGGTCAGGCGGCGAGTGCCGCGAATGCGCGGCGCGCGGCCGCGAGCGTCGCGTCGATCACCGCGTCGTCGTGCGTGCTCGACACGAAGCCGGCTTCGTATGCGGACGGCGCGAAGTACACGCCCTCGTCGAGCATCAGGTGGAAGAAGCGGTTGAAGCGCTCGGTGTCGCTCTTCGTGACTTCCGCGAAGCTCGTCGGCACGCGCTCGGCGAAGTACAGGCCGAACATCGCGCCGATCGAATCGGCCGCGAACGGCACGCCGGCCGCGCGCGCTTCGGCCGCGAGGCCGTCGGCGAGGCGCTTCGTCTGCGCGGCGAGCGCGTCGTAGAAGCCCGGCGCCTGGATCAGTTGCAGCGTCTTCAGGCCCGCGGCGACGGCGATCGGGTTGCCCGACAGCGTGCCGGCCTGATACACGCCGCCGAGCGGCGCGAGGTGGGCCATGATGTCGCGGCGGCCGCCGAACGCGGCGGCCGGCATCCCGCCGCCGATCACCTTGCCGAGGCAGGTGAGGTCGGCCGCGATCCCGTAATACGCCTGCGCGCCGCCGAGCGCGACGCGGAACCCGCACATCACCTCGTCGAAGATCAGCACGGCGCCGTGCTTCGTGCACAGCGCGCGCAGCGCGTTCAGGAATTCGGGCGTGCCGCGCACGAGGTTCATGTTGCCGGCGACCGGCTCGACGATCACCGCGGCGATCTCGTCGCCGAACGCGCCGAACGCTTCTTCCAGCGCGGCGACGTTGTTGTATTCGAGGACGGTCGTGTGCTTCGCGATGTCGGCGGGCACGCCGGCCGACGTCGGGTTGCCGAACGTCAGCAGGCCCGAGCCGGCCTTGACCAGCAGGCTGTCCGCGTGGCCGTGGTAGCAGCCCTCGAACTTCACGATGCGGCTGCGGCCCGTGAAGCCGCGCGCGAGACGCAGCGCGCTCATCGTGGCCTCGGTGCCGCTCGACACCATCCGCACCTGTTCGATCGACGGCACGAGCTTGCAGATTTCCTCGGCGATCTCGATCTCGGCTTCGGTCGGCGCGCCGAACGAGAAGCCGTCGGCGAGCACGTTCTGCACGGCCGACAGCACGTCCGGATGGACGTGGCCGACGATCATCGGGCCCCACGAGCCGATGTAGTCGATGTACTGCTTGCCGTCGGCATCCCAGAAATACGGGCCTTGCGCGCGCGCGACGAAACGCGGCGTGCCGCCGACCGAGCGGAACGCACGCACCGGCGAGTTGACGCCGCCGGGAATGGTCTTCTGGGCGCGTTCGAAGAGGATCTGATTGTTGGACATGAGCGAAACCTGCGAGAGAAGGGCGCGGGGGCCTGTGCACGGGCCGCGGCGCCTGGGCGGAACGATCGTCTGATTGTACCGGAGACACGCGCGGCAGGCCCGCCAGCGCTTGTGCGGCCTTTCGGCGCGTTGGGGAATCGGCCGGGCGGAAAGGCCCCGATTCGACCCGGTTTACGCTGATCGCGGCGGCTTGCGCTTGCCGGTCAGCTCGGCCCAGCGCTTTTCGAGCGGGCCCTCGACCATCGGCTTGATCGACGTGCCGGAACTCTGCGCGTCCCACGTCTGCACCGAGTACGGATGCACGCGCAGCGCGTCGCGCGCGATCACGACGTCCTGATGCGCGTCGACGAGCCAGTCGTACACGAAGTCGATGCACAGCCGGTAGCCGCGCTTGGTCGACGGATCGGGCACCTCGTACGGCGCGCGCGTCACGTAGCCGGAGCCGAACACGCCCTTCGGTTCCTTCGCGACGCGGTGCAGGAACACGCGGTCGCCCGGCAGGATGCCGCGCGCGAAGCCGCAGCCCCACACGTCATGCACGGCCTCGCCGGCCTTCACGCGCGCGGCGACGTCGGGCAGCTCGGGCCATGGCCATTTCTTGGGGCTCCAGATCAGCAGGAAAGCGGTCATCGGTCGGTCGTACGTCGAATAGGTCAGACGAGAGGGGCGGGCAGCAGCAAGCTTAATCGAATCCGCCCGCGGGCTCGTTCGGCGCGCGACGCGCATGGGCGTGTCCCCGGCCGCCGCCGCGTGCGGGCCGAGGCACGCAAAAAAGTTGCGCGTACAATCATGAGCCTGAACGCGCCGCTTGCGGCGCGGCCTGCCGTCTTCACCGCCACGCGCGCCCCGATGCGTGCGGGCACCCATTCCGGATACCCATGTCTCACGTCGTCCGGCGCCGGCCCGATGCCCGGCTGATCCTGTTGCTCGGCGCGCTCGCGGCCTGCGGGCCGATCGCCACCGACATGTACCTGCCGAGCTTGCCGTCGATTGCCGACGGCTTTTCCGTGAGCCCCGGCGCCGCGCAGCGCACGCTGACGAGCTTCATGGCCGGCTTCTCGATCGGCATGCTGCTGTACGGCCCGCTGTCCGACACGTGGGGCCGCCGCCCGGTGCTGCTTGGCGGGATCGCGCTGTTCACGCTCGCGAGCATCGGCTGCTTCGTGTCGGGTTCGATCGACGTGCTGATCGTCGTGCGTTTCCTGCAGGCGCTCGGCGCCGGCGCCGCGTCGGTGCTCGCGCGGGCGATCGCGCGCGACGCGCACGAACCGAGCGACGCGGCGAAGGTGCTGTCGATGGTCGCGATCGTCACCGCGGTCGGGCCGCTGCTCGCGCCGCTGATCGGCGGCCAGATCCTGCGTTTCTCCGGCTGGCGCGGCGTGTTCGTCGTGCTGGCCGTGTTCGGCGCGATCTGCGCGACGACCGCGTATCTGCGCGTGCCCGAAACCTGGCCGAAGGAGCGGCGCAAGAGCGCGGCCGTGCTCGCGTCGTTCGCATCGTACGGGCGCATCCTGTCCGACCCCGTCGCATGGGGGCACATGCTGTGCGGCGGGATGGCGTTCGCGTCGATGTTCTCGTACATCACCGCGACGCCGTTCGTGTACATCGAGTATTTCCACGTGTCGCCGCAGCACTACGGGCTGCTGTTCGGGCTGAACGTCGTCGGGATCATGATCGGCAACTTCGCGAACACGCGGCTCGTCGGCCGCATCGGGTCGCTGCGCATCATCGCGGCCGCGTCGCTCGTGAGCTGCATCGCGTCGCTCGCGGTTGCGCTCGTCGCGCTGACGGGGTGGGGCGGGCTGTGGTCGATCGTCGTGTGCCTGTTCTTCGTCGTCGGCGTGGTCGGGATCCTGTCCGCGAACTGCACGACCGACCTGATGCACCGCTATCCGCACAACGCGGGCGCGTCGGCGGCCGTGTTCGGCGCGATGCAGCTCGCGCTGGGTGCACTCGCGAGTGTCGCGATCGGCGTACTCGCGGACGGCACGCCGTTCGCGATGGGCGTGACGATCGGCATCACCGGCGTGCTGTGCTTCGTCGGGCGCTATCTGGTGCTGCGCTGGCATGGACCGCCCGTGCCGACCGGGGCTTAAGCAGCGCGGCGGAACTGGCGGAGGAGGGCGGTCGACGGGTTTGAACTTCCCACCTCTGCATCACTTTGAACGGTCTGACGAGCGATTGTCGAGTCGATAGCTGCGCTTCGGGTTGATCACGAATCGCCTGACTTCAGTCTCGAGTTCCTGGCTGTGATACAGATCTAGGCATTTTAAAAAATCAAATCTCACGCCCTTGATTTCGGACTCGACGACCGGATTGCGATAGTCGCGTGCAAGAAAACGATTGACCAGTGATTTGCTCGCGTCGGGGTTCCGCTCCAGATCGAAGTCGGTCCAGTCCATCAGCGCACTGGCACTGCTTCCCGCGTCCATCGCAGCGGTCGGTTCATTCCGATAAGCGGTCGCGATGCATTCGGCGAGCACCATGTCCTTGTAGTTCTGCGCGTAGGTTCGGGCGCCGGCTTGCGGCGACGACGTATCCGTGGCGTGGCTGGGTTGTGCCGCGAACATCAGCGCCCAGAACATCACACACCGGAGCAGCGGATTTTGTCTGATGGCAGACTCCAGAGGTATGCACAGATCCAACACATCGCCTAAAAGATGAACCGGTCTATTTGGCGAGGTGCAATCAGCGCGGCAGGCTTTCCAAGCGCTGATTGCTCCACGCTCCATCCAAAATAGCCTGATAGAGCATGCCTAGAGTCAGTGGCACTTTGTCATATTTTTCTCGGCGTTTTCTGGAGAAAGCCATCCGCGCAACTTCAATCAAGCTAAAGCCCTCTCCTGAGAAGTAGCGATTGAATTCAAAATCTCCAACTTGCACTGGAAATTTATCAAAGAAGCGCTCCATAAACTCGACCGCATCATCGCCAGTGATATCCAAATCACCCTCGACGGCATGATCTTTTGTGAGAATTTTTTGGGGACCAACACCGGCCTCCCTTCTCACAAAATCCTCAAACTCGTTCCACGTAAACTGACTCATCAGAACACCTTGTCCTCAGGTTTAACAAGCGCGTTATAGCGCGACACGGAACGAATGCTGATCATCGTGACATCCTTGGCAGCAATGACCCAGCCAACGACAGGAACCGCGCGCCCAACGAAAATCCCAATGTTTCTTACCAGAATGAACTTCAAGCGCTTGACGCTGGCATTGGTCAGCGTTGGGAGGATCTTCTTCTTCAAATCGTAGTCCAGATACTTGCGACTCAATATCGACGCAACGGAAGTACCCGGCGTGGTACCAAAGGGCTTCGCTCGTGTTGGCATCCAATTTTGACCGGCCACAATGGCAACCACTGCTGCCACATCGTCAACACCAAGCTCCTTGCATGTCTCATCGATAAAGACAAGGAAAAACAGCTCCATCGGCGTGCGATCTCGATGTGTACCAAAGGCATAGGTATTGTTCATTATAGTATTCCTCTCTCAGGCTATCGACGAGGCTGAAATCTCGAAGAGAACGATCCCCTGCCTATCGTCCAGGGTGCTGCCGCCCAGCGAAGGCGGGAATTTGATCACTGCTGCTTTGTTCCATCGCTGGATATGGGTGGCAACGTTGTCCCCAATCGTTCGCGCAACTTTCTCCGCGGAATTTATCGGCGCGTAAATGCGCATTGCTGCTGCCCATGCGGCTGAAAAACGTGGTCTAGTCATATCCCTCTCCGCAAGCTGGATGAACGTGATGCCGTCGATGCCAATCGGGGTTCGGTGAGAAACGCGTCGTTTCTCGCGTCGGACCGGGATGGCGGCATCACGCGGAGTGAAGGAAGTTACCGAGCCAGGACAACTGCTGACAATTGGACTTGTTCGAAAATGTGGGGATGTACGAACGTATGACGTCACGTGCCGTCATCGATGCCTGCCGGGCTGATGTGGTTCGCACCGGTGCCGCTGATGCAAAACACCCCGAACGCCGGGCCTGAATCCAGCGTTCGGGGTGTCGTGGATCGACGGTGTTTCGCCGAAGCGTCAGTCCCGCGCGACGTCCTTCGCCGCCGGCGACGCGCCGTGGCTCAACCAGTCGAGCACGTCGGCCGTTTCGTCGTCGCTCGCCCGCGCGCGCGCCTGCGCCACGGCCTCCGGCAATTCGCCGTTGGTCGACGCGCGACGGATCGCGACGCCGACCGCGAGAATGTCGATCATCAGCAGGTGCAGGACCCGCGAGATCATCGACAACTGCGACTCGCGCATCTCGATGTGGTCGGTCTCGAGCGCGACGGTCGCGCGCTTCGCGAGCGGCGTGTTGCTCGACGTGATCGCGATCACCTTCGCGCCGGCCTGCATCGCGACGTCGAGCACGCGCAGCAGCTCGGGCGCGCGTCCCGACTTCGACACCGCGACGATCACGTCGCCCTTGCCGAGCAGCGCGGCCGACGCGGCCTGCATGTACAGGTCGCCGTACGCAATCGTCGGGATTCCGAAGCGGAAGAACTTGTAGTGCGCGTCCTGCGCGACGATGTTCGAGTTGCCGAGCCCGTAGAACTCGATGCGGCGTGCGCCGTTCAGGATCTCGATCGCGTTCTCGACGTGCTCGAAATTCAGGTGTTCGCGCAGCTGCAGGATCGCGGACACCGTGTTGTCGAGCACCTTCGCGCCGAAGTCGGTGGCCGTATCGCCGAGATGCACCTGGCTGTGGCTCATCGGGATCGTGCCGGTGAGGCCGGTCGCGAGCTTCAGCTTGAAATCCGACAGCCCCTGGCACCCGAGCGAGCGGCAGAACCGGATCACGGTCGGCTGGCTCACGTCGGCCTTGCGCGCGATGTCGACGATCGGATCGTTGATGATCGAGCGTGGATGGTTCAGCGCGAGATCGGCCACGCGGCGCTCGGCCGGCGTCAGCGCGTCGCGCATCTGGCGGATCCGCTCGAACACGGCCGACGACGCGCCGCCCGAGCGGTTCGACAACTGCTCCGCGAGAATCGCCGATACGCCGAGGAACGCCGGGTACTCGGCGGTGATCAGGTAGGTCGGGATGTTCTGCAGATAGTGCGTGAAGCGGCCCTTCGCCTCGAAGCGCGCGCGGAACGACGAGCGCGTGAACAGCTCGCCCAGCTTCAGCGCGACGCCGCCGCCGATGTACACGCCGCCGAGCGCGCCGAGCGTGAGCGCGACGCTGCCGGCGAACGCGCCGAGAATCCCGCAGAAGCATTCGACCGTCTCGAGCGCGAGCGCATCGCCCGCATGCGCGCGCTCGACGATCTCGACCGTGTCGACGGATGCGGCCACCCGCTTCTTGTCGCGCGCGGCGAGCGCACGATAGATGATCTCCATGCCGGGGCCCGCGCACACACGCTCGAACGACACGTGCGGAAACTTCTTGCGCGCGTATTGCAGCACGAGATCCTCGCGCTCGTCCTGCGGCGCGAACGAGGCGTGACCGCCTTCGCTGCCGAGCGCGATCCAGCGGTCGTCCGCCGGGATCAGCCCCGACACGCCGAGCCCGGTGCCGGGCCCGAGCAGGCCGATCACGCTGTTCTGGCGGCGCGCGCCGCCGCCCACCTGCACGCGCTGCGCATCGGTCAGACCGGGCAGCGCCATCGCGAGCGCGGTGAAATCGTTGACGACGAGCAGCGTGTCGAAGCCGAGCGCGCGGCGCGTCGCCTCGATCGAGAAGCTCCAGTCGTGGTTGGTCATCGTGACCTGGTCGCCGTCGACCGGGTTCGCGATCGCGATCGCCGCGTGGTTCACGCGGCTGATCTTCACGTCCTTCAGATACTTGCGGATCGCATCGGTGATCGTCGGATAATCGGCGCCGGGATAGACGCGGATCTGCGTGATCTCGCCCGGGCCGGTTTCCAGCGCGAAGCGCGCGTTGGTGCCGCCGACGTCCGCGAGCAGGCGCGGGCCGTCGGCATGCTGACCCGCGACGACCGCCTTACTTTGCGCACCAGTAGACATCGAGCTGGGTCCCCTTGTCGTTGGCCAGTTGGGAAATCGCGTTCTTCTGCAGCGACGCGGCCGCGGCGTCGAGCACGTCGCGTTTGCGGGCGCCCGCGATCAGCAGGAACAGCCGGTCGACGCGCTTCAGCGCATCGAGCGAATAGCTCACGCGCGCATGGGGCGCGGCGCCCGGATGCACGGCGACGAAGCGCTCGGACGTCGTGATCGCGTGGTCCCATTCGGGCGCGTCGGCGAAGATCGACGCGGTGTGGCCGTCCTCGCCCATGCCGAGCACGGCGACGGTCGGCACGCGGTAGTCGGCGTTCGCATTGAGCGCGGCGACGTGCGCGTCGAGCGACACACGCGTGTCGACGAGCGGCAGGAAGCGGGCAGGGGCCGCCGCGTGCCGCAGCAGCGTGTCGCGCACGAGTTGCGCGTTGCTGGCCGCGTCGTCGTCCGGCACCCAGCGGTCGTCGACCAGTGTGACGTCGACGCCGGCCCAGTCGAGCGCCGCGTGCGACAGCGTGTGCAGGAACGGGCGCGGGCTGGTGCCGCCGGACACCGCGAGCATCGGGCGCGCGGGGCCCGCGAGCGCCGCGCGCAGCGCATCGCCGACGGCGCGCGCGAGCGCTTCGCTTTGCGCTTCCTGGGTGTCGAAAGCGTGGATCTCGATCACATCTCCTCCGGACTGCTTTGTCTGTTCAAATCGTACGAATCGTGGAGCACGTTGCCGCGTACGGTGACGTACGCCGCAACGGTTTGCATCAGTTTTCTTCTTCGAGCCAGCAGGTGTCGTGCTGCGCGAGCATCGCGCTCGACGCGGCCGGTCCCCACGTGCCCGCCGCGTAAGGCTTCGGCGGCTTCAGCGTGCGCGCCCATTCGTTCAGGATCGGCTCGACCCACTGCCATGCGGCTTCCTGTTCGTCGCGACGCACGAACAGGGCGAGCCGGCCGTTGATCACGTCGAGCAGCAGGCGCTGGTACGCCTCCATCTGCCCTTCCTTGAAGAACTGGTCGAACGCGAGGTCGAGGTGCACGCTCGCGAGGTTCATCCCTTCGCCCGGCTGCTTCGCGAGGCAGTACAGGCGGATCGTCTCGTTCGGCTGCAGCCGGATCACGAGGCGGTTCGCGCCGGCGCGCAGCGCGGAGGCCCCGAGCGCCGAGTGCGGCACCGGGCGGAAGTTGACGACGATTTCCGCGACGCGGTCGGCGAGACGCTTGCCGGTGCGCAGGAAGAACGGCACGCCCGCCCAGCGCCAGTTCTCGATCTCGACCTTCAGCGCGACGAAGGTTTCGGTCTGGCTGTCGGGCTTCACGCCCGGCTCGGTCGCGTAGGCGGGCACCTGCGCGCCCTTGATCACGCCCGCATGATACTGGCCGCGCACGGCCACCTTGCCGATGTCGCGCGGGTCGACCGGCTTCAGCGCGCGCAGCACGCGCAGCTTCTCGTCGCGCACCGAGTCGGAATCCATCGAGTGCGGCGGCTCCATCGCGACGATCGACAGCAGCTGCAGCAGGTGGTTCTGCACCATGTCGCGCAGCGCGCCCGTATTGTCGTAGAAGTCGCCGCGCGCCTCGACGCCGAGCTCCTCGGCGATCGTGATCTGGATGCTCTCGACCCATTCGCGGCGCCACAGCGGCTCGAACAGCGCATTGCCGAAGCGCAGCGCGAGCAGGTTCTGTACCGGCTCCTTGCCGAGGTAGTGGTCGATCCGGTAGATCTGGCCTTCCGCGAAGATCTCGCCGACCGCGTCGTTGATCGCGTTCGACGATTTCAGGTCGTAGCCGAGCGGCTTCTCGAGCACGATGCGCGCGCCTTCGTTCAGGCCGACCGACGCGAGCGCCTTGCAGATCGGCACGAACAGCGACGGGCCCGTCGCGAGATAGAACACGCGGATGCCGGGCAGCGATGCAACCGCGTCGCGCAGCACGACGTAATCCTCCGCGCGGCCGAGATCGAGCTTCACGTACTCGATGCGGTCGAGAAACGACTTCCATGCCGCGTCGTCGAACGCGTTGCCGGCCGCCTTCGCCGCATGCGGCTTCACGTGCGTGTCGACCCATTCGAGATAGGCCGCCCGATCCGATTCGTGTCGCGCCACGGCGACGATCCGGCCGCTCGCCGCCAGCATGTTCGCGCGGTGCGCTTCGAACAGCGCGGGCAGGATCTTGCGCATCGACAAATCGCCGGTGCCGCCGAAAAGTACGAAGGTAAAGCTGGAATCGGTATGCATGTGTCTCCGCCGTGTTGGGGGTGCCCGGAAGCGATCCGTAGTGCGATAAAAATATTTTTGACACTGAATTGTAGTTTAACTACAATCCGCCGCAAGGGGTAGCACCTGGGTGAAGAAAAAAAGAAGCGCGGTCGACGAGCTGCGCGAGCTTCGCCTTCGGGAGCGCCTTGTGCCGAATGTTATCGGACATTGGCGGTGCGCATCGTCCGCGCGCCGTCGGCCCCGGGCTCGCGTCGCATCATCGCGGCGGGCCAGAAACACAAAGAGGAGACACGCCGTTGAATCTCGATTCACGCTTTCTGTAAGAGCCCGGCCGGTCATCGGCCCCGTACGCTGCATGCGTCCCGCGGCTCGATTTCCCCGTCGTTATCAAGAAGCCGGTTCCCGGTGAGGGAACCTCACGAGTTGATTCAGTCTGGAGGAGATAAGTAATGAAAGTTCGCTCGATCATGGGCGCGCTCTGCGCCGCAGGTCTGATGGCTGGCGCCGTGGCGGCGCAGGCAGCCGAGAACGTAACCGTGCTGCACTGGTGGACCTCGGGCGGCGAGTCGAAGGCCGTCGGCGTGCTGAAGGACGACCTGCAGAAGCAGGGCTACGTGTGGAAGGACTTCGCGGTCGCGGGCGGCGCCGGCGCCGCGGCGATGACCGCGCTGAAGACCAAGGTGATCAGCGGCGACGCACCGTCGGCCGCGCAGATCAAGGGCCCGCTGATCCAGGACTGGGCCGACCAGGGCGTGCTCGTCAACATCGATTCCGTCGCAGGCGACTGGAAGCAGAACCTGCCGCCGGAAATCGACAAGATCATCAAGTACAAGGGCCACACCGTCGCCGCGCCGTTCTCGGTGCACCGCGTCAACTGGCTGTACATCAACAAGGCCGCGCTCGACAAGGTCGGCGCGAAGGTGCCGACCACCTGGCCCGAATTCTTCGCGGTGGCCGACAAGCTGAAGGCCGCGGGCATCCAGCCGGTCGCGATGGGCGGCCAGCCGTGGCAGGACCTGACGCTGTGGGAAGACGTGGTGCTGTCCCAAGGCCCGGCGTTCTACAAGAAGGCGCTGGTCGACCTCGACCAGGCGACGCTGACGTCGCCGCAGATGCTGTCGGTGTTCGACACGGTGCGCAAGATCCAGGGCTACTTCGACACCGGTCGTAACGGCCGCGACTGGAACCTCGCGACCGCGATGGTCATCAACGGCAAGGCCGGCATGCAGTTCATGGGCGACTGGGCGAAGGGCGAGTTCGAGAACGCCGGCAAGAAGTCGGGCAAGGACTACATCTGCGCGCCGGTGCCGGGCACCGCGAACGCATACACGTTCAACGTCGACTCGTTCGTGTTCTTCCAGCAGAAGGGCGAGAAGAACGCGACGCCGGGCCAGCTCGCGCTCGCGAAGACGATCATGACGCCGGACTTCCAGGAGCAGTTCAGCCTGCTGAAGGGCTCGATCCCGGTGCGCCTCGGCGTGAAGATGGACAAGTTCGACGACTGCGCGAAGAAGTCGTACGCCGACGAGCAGGTCGCGATCAAGTCGGGCGGCTACGTGCCGTCGCTCGCGCACGGGATGGCGCAGAACGACGCGACCGCCGGCGCGATCACGGACGTCGTGACGAAGTTCATGAACTCGCAGCAGGATTCGAAGAGCGCGGTCGCCGCGCTCGCGAAGGCCGCGAAGGTCAAGTAACGCGCGCCAGGCGCCCGGCCGGAAACGCTTCATCGGCCGGGCGTTTTTGCATGTGCAGCAAACGGGCTCGCCCGCGGGCCCGTGCCGTACCCGGCGCCGGCCCGGCCTGCGCCGCCCTCGTTCCAGGAGTCGAATCAAGTGGCTGCCCCTCTTAGCGGAAACGGATCCGGCGCTGCCGCCGCACGGCGTACGTCGCCGATGTCGGCCTTCGCCGATCGCTGGATCCCGAAGCTCGTGCTCGCGCCGAGCGTCGCGATCGCCGTGGTGTTCATCTACGGCTTCATCCTGATTACCGGCTATCTGTCGCTGACCCGCTCGCGGCTGTTGCCCAACTACGAATTCGACGGCTTCGGCCGTTACACGGACCTGTTCCAGAACGACGTGTGGTGGACCTCCGCCGCGAACCTCGGCTGGTTCGGGATTCCGTTCATCGCGATCTGCGTCGGGCTCGGCCTGTTCCTCGCGATCCTGCTCGACCAGCGGATCCGCAACGAAGGCGCGCTGCGCGCGATCTTCCTGTACCCGATGGCGCTGTCGTTCATCGTGACCGGGACCGCATGGCAGTGGATCCTGAACCCGGGCCTCGGCCTCGAGAAGGTGATGCACGACTGGGGCTGGACGAGCTTCTCGTTCGGCTGGCTCGACGATCCGGACAAGGCGATCTTCTGCGTGGTGATCGCGGCCGTGTGGCAGTCGACCGGCTTCGTGATGGCGCTGTTCCTCGCGGGGCTGCGCGGTGTCGACGGCGAGATTTTCAAGGCCGCGCAGGTCGACGGCGCGACGCTGCCCACCATCTACCGCAAGATCGTGATCCCGAGCATGCGCCCGGTGTTCTTCTCGGTGCTGCTGATCCTCTGCCACATCACGATCAAGACCTTCGACCTCGTCGTCGCGCTGACGGCGGGCGGCCCGGGCACGTCGTCGTCGCTGCCGGCCATGTTCATGTACACGTTTTCGTTCAACCGCGGCCAGCTCGGGCTCGGCGCGGCGTCCTCGGTGATGATGCTCGCGACCGTGGTCGCGGTGCTGGTGCCGCTGATGTATATGGAATCGAGGAGCACCCGCAATGCAGCCTAAGATGACGATCAGCCGGGCAGTGATCTATGCGGCACTGATCCTGTTCGCGCTGTATTTCCTGTTCCCGATCTACGTGATGCTGTCGACGTCGTTCAAGGATCTCGACCAGCTGCGCACCGGCAACCTGCTGACGCCGCCGACGCACTGGACCGTCGATCCGTGGATCAAGGCATGGAGCGGCGCCTGTACCGGCGTGCGCTGCGACGGGATGAAGCCGTTCTTCCTGAACTCTCTGCAGATGGTGATTCCCGCCGTGCTGATCTCGTCGCTGATCGGCGCGTTCAACGGCTACGTGCTCACGCACTGGCGCTTTCGCGGCGCGGACGCGCTGTTCACGATGATGCTGGTCGGCTGCTTCATCCCGTTCCAGGTGATCCTGCTGCCGATGGCGCGCCTGCAGGGGATGCTCGGCCTCGCGAACACGATTCCGGGCCTCGTGTTCGTGCACGTCGTGTACGGGATCGCGTTCACGACGATGTTCTTCCGCAACTTCTACGTGAGCGTGCCGGCCGAACTCGTGAAGGCCGCGCGCATCGACGGCGCCGGCTTCTTCACGATCTTCACGAAGATCCTGCTGCCGGTGTCGCTGCCGATCTTCATGGTGTGCCTGATCTGGCAATTCACGCAGATCTGGAACGACTTCCTGTTCGGGATCGTGTTCTCCGGCGTCGACTCGATGCCGATCACGGTCGCGCTGAACAACCTCGTCAACACGTCGACGGGCGTGAAGGAATACAACGTCGACATGGCCGGCGCGATCATCGCCGCGCTGCCGACGCTGCTCGTCTACATCGTCGCCGGCCGCTACTTCGTGCGCGGGCTGACGGCGGGCGCGGTGAAGGGGTAGGCGCGGCTTTATCCGATACGACGAACCGGCCGCGCACCACGCGCGGCGCATCGAAACGAACCCGACGCGGCGCCCGAGTGCGCCGCGCGAGACGAGACAGAGGATTCACAGCATGGCAAGCCTTTCCATCCGTGACGTGTACAAGACCTACCCGAACGGGGTGCCGGTCCTGAAGGGTGTCGACATCGAGATCGAGGACGGACAGTTTCTGATCCTGGTCGGCGGCTCGGGCTGCGGGAAATCGACGCTGCTCAACATGATCGCCGGGCTCGAGACCGTCACGAGCGGCGAGATCTGCATCGACGGCAAGGTCGTCAACGACCTGTCGCCGAAGGATCGCGACATCGCGATGGTGTTCCAGTCGTACGCGCTGTATCCGTCGATGACGGTGCGCGAGAACATCTCGTTCGGGCTGAACATCCGCAAGGTGCCGAAGAGCGAGCAGCAGCAGATCGTCGACCGCGTGGCGTCGATGCTGCAGATCCAGCACCTGCTCGACCGCAAGCCGGGCCAGCTGTCGGGCGGCCAGCGCCAGCGCGTCGCGATGGGCCGCGCGCTCGCGCGCGATCCGTCGCTGTTCCTGTTCGACGAGCCGCTGTCGAACCTCGACGCGAAGCTGCGCATCGAGATGCGCGCGGAAATCAAGCTGCTGCACCAGCGTCTCGGCACGACGATCGTCTACGTGACGCACGACCAGATCGAGGCGATGACGCTCGGCGATCGCATTGCGGTGATGAAGGACGGCGTGGTCCAGCAGTTCGGCGCGCCGCAGGACATTTACGATTCGCCGTCGAACCTGTTCGTCGCGGGCTTCATCGGCGCGCCGCCGATGAATTTCATCAACGGCAAGCTGGTGGAGCAGGGCGGCGGGATCGCGCTCGAGATCGACACGGGCCTCGCGCGCAGCGCGCTGATCCTGCCGTTCGACGCGGCGAAGCTGAAGTCGCACGTCGGCCGCGAGGTGATCCTCGGCCTGCGTCCGGAGCGCATCACCGACGCGCGCAACGCACATCACGGCGAGGCGTCGAAGCTGCAGCCGATCGACGTGCGTGTCGACGTGACGGAGCCGACCGGCCCGGACACGCACGTGTTCGCGC
This sequence comes from Burkholderia sp. AU45388, assembly GCF_030481585.1. NCBI lineage: Bacteria > Pseudomonadati > Pseudomonadota > Betaproteobacteria > Burkholderiales > Burkholderiaceae > Burkholderia > Burkholderia sp. AU45388. The sequence continues at coordinate 20,590 of NZ_JAUJPV010000018.1, forward strand.
AGGTGAACGGCAAACGGATCGTGAGCCGCGTGCATCCGGCCGCGAACCCGCAGCCGGGGCAGACGCAATCGCTGCTGTTCGACGTGTCGAAGGCCGTGCTGTTCGATCCGGCGTCGGAAGAGCGGATCGCGTGACGCGACGCTTGGGTGAATGAAAGACGAAGGGGCCGTTTCGATGAGCGGCCCCTTTTTCGTTTCGCCGATGCGGCTGACGCGCGCGCGGATGCGCCGGTCAGTGCGGCAACCGCACGTCGAACTTGAACGTCGCGAGCCGCGCGACGAGGATGAAGCCGGTCGCGAGCAGCACGCTGTACACCGAGTCGAACTGCAGCCACACGAGCAGCAGGTAGAACCAGCAGCCGACGAATGCACAGGTCGCGTACGGCCGCGAATCGCGCAGGATCAGCGGGATGTCGTTGCACAGCACGTCGCGGACGATCCCGCCGACCACGCCGGTGATTACGCCCATCATCACCGCGATGAAGCGCGGCATCTCGGCGTCGAGCGCGATCGACGTGCCCGAGATGCTGAAGATGCCGAGCCCGATCGCATCGGCGATCAGCAGCAGCCGTTCGGCCGATAGCCGCGACAGCATGCGCAGCACGAACGGCGCGAACAGCGCGAGCACGAAGATCGCGATCACGTAGTCGTCGTGCATGACCCAGTAGAACGGCCGGCGCTCGAGCAGGATGTCGCGCAGCGTGCCGCCGCCGAAGGCGGTCGCGAGCGCGACGACGAACGTGCCGACCGAGTCGAGGCGGTTCTTGCGCGCCTCGATGAACCCCGAAATCGCGAAAGCCAGCGTGGCGATCGCCTCCAGTATCGCGATCGCGAGCGTCAGCCTAGGATGCGGCACGCGGCCCCCGGTCGGCCGGCGCCGCGTGCGGCTGCAGCAGCACCAGCACCGCGCCCGCGCCGCCGTCGTGGCCGCGCGCCTCGCAGAAAGCGATCACTTCTTCCTTCTGCACGAGCCACGCGCGCACCTTGCCCTTCAGCACCGGTTCCTTGCCGATCGAACCGAGGCCCTTGCCGTGGATCACGCGCAGGCAGCGCAGCCCTTTCTTGCCGGCTTCGCGGATGAATTCGGCGAGCGCATCGCGCGCTTCGTCGCGCCGCATGCCGTGCAGATCGATCTGCGCCTGCACGATCCACGCGCCGCTCCTCAGCTTGCGCACGACGTCGCGGCTGATGCCGGGGCGGTGGTAATAGAGCGAGTCGTCGCTGTCGAGCAGCGTCTCGGGATCGAATTCGTCGGACAGCGTCGCGTTCAGCACGGCCTCCTCGTCGCGCTGCGTCTGTTTTGGCACCGGGTCGGGCGGCATGCGGCCCGACGACGCGCGCGGCGGCGCGTTCAGCGGCCGGATCGTGCCGATTTCGTTGCGGAACAGGTTTGCGTCGGCTTCCGCCTTGCGCTCGGCCTGCGCGGTTTCGATGCGCGCGCGCTCGCGACGATCAGCTTCGCCTTGCAGCGACTTGCGCAACGCGCCGAGGCCCGCGAGGCCCTGGCCGCGCAACGCGGCCGCATCGGGCGCGGGCGGCGGCGCGGCGGGCGCCGGGGTCACGGGACGGGCAGCGATCTTCCGCTTCGCGGGATCGCTCGGATGGGGCTGGTTCTTCGCCATGATTCGGTAACGGGGCAGGCGCGTTCGGGCGCGCGGGCACAAAAAAAGCCGCTGCGCGGCGGCAGCGGCTTTCCGGTCGAGCCCGCTTCGCGGCAGCGGACGCCATTGTAGCGCCCACCGCGAAAAGGCTTCCGGCTTACTTCTTGTCGTGCAGGCTTTCGAGGTAGCGCTGCGCGTCGAGCGCGGCCATGCAGCCCGTGCCCGCGCTGGTGATCGCCTGGCGGTACACGTTGTCCTGCACGTCGCCCGCGGCGAACACGCCCGGCACGCTCGTCGACGTCGCGTTGCCTTGCAGGCCGCTCTTCGTCAGGATGTAGCCGTCCTTCATCTCCAGCTGGCCCTGGAACAGGTCGGTGTTCGGCTTGTGGCCGATCGCGACGAACACGCCCTGCACGTGCAGGTCTTCCGTCGCGCCGGTCTTCACGTTCTTGATGCGCAGGCCCGTGACGCCCGATTCCTCGCCCGTCACTTCGTCGAGCACGTGATCCCACTTGATGTCGACGACGCCTTCCTTTTGCTTCTCCAGCAGGCGATCGATCAGGATCGGCTCCGCGCGGAACTTGTCGCGGCGGTGGATCACCGTGACCTTCTTCGCGATGCCGGTCAGGTAGAGCGCTTCCTCGACGGCCGTATTGCCGCCGCCGATCACCGCGACTTCCTGGTTGCGATAGAAGAAGCCGTCGCAGGTCGCGCAGGCCGACACGCCCTTGCCCATGAACGCTTCCTCGGAGGCCAGGCCGAGATACTGCGCGGACGCGCCGGTCGCGATGATCAGCGAGTCACACGTGTATTCGCCCGAGTCGCCGATCAGCCGGATCGGCTTTTCGTGCAGCTTCGCGGTGTGGATGTGATCGAAGACGATTTCGGTGTTGAAGCGCTCCGCGTGTTCCTGGAAGCGCGCCATCAGTTCCGGGCCTTGCACGCCTTTCGCGTCCGCCGGCCAGTTTTCGACGTCGGTCGTGGTCATCAGCTGGCCGCCCTGCGCGATGCCGGTAATCAGCACCGGGGACAGGTTGGCGCGTGCCGCGTAGACGGCAGCCGTGTAGCCGGCGGGGCCGGAACCGAGAATCAGGACTTTGGCGTGTTTGGGCGTGGACATGTGCGAATCCGTAAAAGGCGGCTGCGGCGGGCGGGGTAGGGGCTCGCCGGACGGTCCGGGTTGACCGGGATGCCGTCATAGGTGGGTATCAGACGCGCATTATAAAGGCCCCGTTGCTGCGCTGCCGAACGAGAGTTTCAATCGTGGCGATAGCGTTTCGTGGCGTGCCCCCGCGTACCGCGGCGGTGAGCCGGGCGGCGGCCCGCGATGCGGTGGCGCGTTGTCGCGGGGGCGCGCATCCGGCCGGCTGCCGGCGGCGCCGGTTCGGCACCCCGTCCCCGTTATGTAACCGTCATTTACACTTGGCGGCCCGGTGCAGCGTTTACAATAAGCGCGATCGAACGACAGGCGGGCGCACGGCCCGTCCTCTTTATACGGATTCATGGCAAAAGCTCCTTATTCCGCCCAGGCACAGGCGTTGCCGCACCGGATGTCGAAGCTCCTCACGGAGATCCGCTGGATTCTCCAGGTCGCGCTCTGCGCGTTTCTGGTGATGGCCCTGCTGAGCTACAGCCGGCGCGATCCGAGCTGGACGCACGCCGCCCAGGTCGATCACATCTCGAACTGGGCCGGCCGCGTCGGCGCGTGGACGGCCGACATCATCCTGCTGCTGTTCGGCCTGTCGGCCTACTGGCTGATCGTGCCGCTCGGGCGGCGCATCGCCGTCAACTACCGCCGCATCACGCGCCACGACGCGATGCCGGACGAACCGGAGCGGCCGATCGGCTGGCTGACCGAAATCTTCGCGTTCGTGCTGGTCGTGCTCGCGTGCGACGGCATCGAGGCGTTGCGCATGTGGTCGCTGAAGGTGCAGTTGCCGCGCGCGCCGGGCGGCGTCGTCGGCGAAGCCGTCGCGGGCGCGATGTCGCATGCGTTCGGCTTCACGGGCGGCACGCTGCTGCTGCTGATCGCGCTCGCGATCGGCCTGTCGCTGTATTTCCGCTTCTCGTGGCTGTCGGTCGCCGAGCGCGTCGGCGGCGCGATCCTGTCCGCCGTCAACGTCGCGAAGCTGCGCCGCGAGGCCGAGCGCGACCGCAAGCTCGGCGAGGCCGCGGCGGTGCGCCGCGAAGGCAAGGTCGAAGAGGAGCGCGTGCGCATCGAGGATCACGAGCCGGTGACGATCGTGCCGCCGGTCGTCACGCCGGCGAAGTCCGAGCGCGTCGAGCGCGAGCGCCAGGTGCCGCTGTTTACCGACCTGCCGGGCGATTCGACGCTGCCGCCGGTGTCGCTGCTCGATCCCGCGCCGAAGACGCAGGAAGCGATTTCCGCCGATACGCTCGAATTCACGTCGCGCCTGATCGAGAAGAAGCTGAAGGATTTCGGCGTCGAGGCGAGCGTCGTCGCCGCGTATCCGGGCCCGGTCGTCACGCGCTACGAGATCGAGCCGGCCACCGGCGTGAAGGGCAGCCAGATCGTCAACCTCGCGAAGGATCTCGCGCGTTCGCTGTCGCTCGTGTCGATCCGAGTCGTCGAGACGATTCCCGGCAAGAACTACATGGCGCTCGAGCTGCCGAACCAGCGCCGCCAGACGGTGCACCTGTCCGAGATCATCGGCTCCGAGGTGTATGCGGCCGCATCGTCGGCGCTGACGCTGAGCCTCGGCAAGGACATCGGCGGCAAGCCGGTGTGCGCGGATCTCGCGAAGATGCCGCACCTGCTGGTCGCCGGCACGACCGGTTCGGGCAAGTCGGTCGGGATCAACGCGATGATCCTGTCGCTGCTGTACAAGGCGACCGCCGAGCAGGTGCGGCTGATCCTGATCGATCCGAAGATGCTCGAAATGAGCGTCTACGAAGGCATTCCGCACCTGCTGTGCCCGGTCGTCACCGACATGCGCCAGGCCGGCCATGCGCTGAACTGGACGGTCGCGGAGATGGAGCGCCGCTACAAGCTGATGAGCAAGCTCGGCGTGCGCAACCTCGCGGGCTACAACAACAAGATCGACGAGGCGGCGAAGCGCGAGGAGAAGATCCCGAACCCGTTCAGCCTGACGCCGGACGATCCGGAGCCGCTCGGGCGCCTGCCGAATATCGTCGTCGTGATCGACGAGCTGGCCGACCTGATGATGGTCGTCGGCAAGAAGGTCGAGGAGCTGATCGCGCGGATCGCGCAGAAGGCGCGCGCGGCCGGCATCCACCTGATCCTCGCGACGCAGCGTCCGTCGGTCGACGTGATCACCGGCCTGATCAAGGCGAACGTGCCGACGCGGATCGCGTTTCAGGTGTCGTCGAAGATCGACTCGCGCACGATTCTCGACCAGATGGGCGCCGAATCGCTGCTCGGGATGGGCGACATGCTGTACCTGCCGCCCGGCTCGGGGCTGCCCGTGCGCGTGCACGGCGCGTTCGTCGCCGACGACGAAGTGCATCGCGTCGTCGAGAAGCTCAAGGAGCAGGGCGAGCCGAACTACGTCGAGGGCCTGCTCGAAGGCGGCACTGCCGACGGCGACGAGGGCTCGGCCGGCGCGGGAACCGGCGAAGGCGGCGGCGAGTCTGATCCGCTGTACGACCAGGCGGTCGAGATCGTCATCAAGAACCGCCGTGCGTCGATCTCGCTCGTGCAGCGTCATCTGCGAATCGGCTACAACCGCGCGGCGCGGCTGCTCGAGCAGATGGAGCAGTCGGGGCTCGTGTCGGCGATGTCGTCGAGCGGCAACCGCGAAATTCTTGTGCCGGCGCGCGACGCGGAATGAGTCCGCGGCGCCCGCAGCGCCGGCCACCCACGGAGAAAACCGCATCATGCAGCAACTTTCGTTCGCCCCTTCCCTTCGTTCGACGCGGCGCTGGCTCGGCGTGGCGCTCGCCGGCGCATCGCTGATGCTCGCGGCGACGCACGCGTTCGCGGGCGGCACCGAGCAACTGAAGGCCTTCGTGTCGCAGGTGCGTTCGGCGAAGGGCGATTTCACGCAGCAGATCGTCAAGGCGCCGGCGGCCAAAGGCGCGAGCGCCGTGCAGGCCGCGCCGAAGCCCACCGACAATTCCAGCGGCACGTTCATGTTCGCGCGGCCGGGCAAGTTCATCTGGACATACCAGAAGCCGTACCAGCAGGTGCTGCAGGCCGACGGCGACAAGCTCTACGTGTACGACCGCGACCTGAACCAGGTCACCGAGCGCAAGCTGAACGGCGCGCTGGGCGCGAGCCCCGCGGCGATCCTGTTCGGCAGCAACGATCTCGACAAGAACTACACGCTGCGCGACGCCGGCGAGAAGGGCGGCATCGACTGGCTCGAGATGCTGCCGAAGGCGCAGGACACGCAGTTTCAGCGAATCGGCATCGGTTTCCGCAACGGCACGCTCGCCGCGATGGAGCTGCACGACGTGTTCGGCAACGTGACGCTGCTGACCTTCACGAACATCCAGACGAACCTGCCGCTGAAGGGCGATACGTTCAAGTTCGTCGTGCCGAAGGGCGCGGACGTGATCAACGGCTGACCGTCGCTGCACCGTTTTCCCGATACGGGCCTGCCGGCAACGGCAGGCCCGTGTTGTTTGGGGGCGCGTGCAACGGGCGCGTGCAACAGGCGCGTGCAACAGGCGCGTGCAACAGACGCGTGCAACAGACGCGTGCAACAGACCCGGGCAACAGACCCGGGCACTGCCCGCCGGGCCGCGGCGGCGCCGTCGCGCGGCTGTCATAATGTCAGGTCCGGCGGCCGGTTCGGCCGCGACCGTTTGATGTGGAGCGAGGGTTCATGTCCGACCTGTTTCAAGTCGAGCCGCGCCGCCCGCTCGCCGAGGCGCTGCGGCCGAAAACGCTCGCCGAGGTGATCGGCCAGACGCATTTGCTGGGCGAAGGCAAGCCGCTGCGGCTCGCGTTCGAATCGGGCAAGCCGCATTCGATGATCCTGTGGGGGCCGCCCGGCGTCGGCAAGACGACGCTCGCGCGGCTCACCGCGGCCGCGTTCGACTGCGAGTTCATCGCGCTGTCCGCGGTGCTCGGCGGCGTGAAGGACATCCGCGAGTCGATGGAGCAGGCGAAGGATACGCTGAACCGTACCGGTCGCCACACGATCCTGTTCGTCGACGAAATCCACCGTTTCAACAAGGGGCAGCAGGATGCGCTGCTGCCGTTCGTCGAGTCGGGCCTCGTGACCTTCATCGGCGCGACGACCGAAAACCCGAGTTTCGAGGTCAATTCGGCGTTGCTGTCGCGGGCGCAGGTGTATGTGCTGAAGTCGCTGAACGACGACGAGATGCGCCAGTTGCTGAAGCGCGCGCAGGAAATCGCGCTCGACGGCCTCGCGTTCGACGACAAGGCGATCGATACGCTGGTCGGCTACGCGGACGGCGACGCACGCCGCTTCCTGAACTTGCTCGAACAGGCGCAGACGGCGGCGACGTCGGCCGGGGTCGCGACGATCGATGCCGATTTCGTCAGCAATGCGATGACCCTGAACGCGCGGCGCTTCGACAAGGGCGGCGACAACTTCTACGACCAGATTTCGGCGCTGCACAAGTCGGTGCGCGGCTCGAGCCCGGACGGCGCGCTGTACTGGTTCTGCCGGATGATCGACGGCGGCGCGGATCCGAAGTATCTCGCGCGGCGCATCGTGCGGATGGCGTGGGAAGACATCGGCCTGGCCGACCCGCGCGCGTTGCAGGTGGCGAACGACGCGGCCGAAACCTACGAGCGGCTCGGCTCGCCGGAAGGCGAACTCGCGCTCGGGCAGGCCGTGATCTATCTCGCGTGCGCGGCGAAGAGCAACGCCGGCTACAACGCGTTCAACCAGGCGATGGCGTTCGTGAAGCAGGACAAGTCGCGCGAGGTGCCCGTGCACCTGCGTAACGCGCCGACCAGGCTGATGAAGGAGCTCGGCTACGGTCACGCTTATCGTTACGCGCACGACGAGCCGAACGCGTACGCCGCCGGCGAGACGTACCTGCCGGACGGGATGCGCGAGCCGCGCTGGTATCAGCCGGTGCCGCGCGGGCTCGAATCGAAGATCGCCGAGAAGCTCGCGTGGCTGCGCGAGCTCGATCGCGAGGCCGGCAAGAAGGACTGACGCCGCCGCGCGCGCGTCAGCGCTTGCGGCCCGGCTGCTGTTGCTTCCAGTATTCGAACGGCTCTTCGTGGCATTCGATGTCGAGTTCGGCGACCCGTGCATGCAGGCGTTCCTGCGCGTCGGCGATCGCGAGGTTGTAGATCGCCGGCGCGACTTCCTGAATGAAGAAATGCAGCAGGGCGCCGGCCTGGATGTTGCCGATCGGCTCGTCCATGTTTTCTGTGAAATAACGTTGCAGCGACGCGATCGCGCGGTCGCGTACATCCTTGTCGAGTTCGATGGTCATCGGATTCCTTGGGAGCTGTGACGCGGAGCCGGCGCGCCGCTCGATTCGATTGCCGCGAGCCGGCGCGGGCGTGTTGCGATCCGTCATGGCCAGGCGCGGCAATTCGCCGGGCGCCGATGCGGCGGACCGCCAATGCGATACTGCCATGGTCGCCCATTTGCGGCATTGTCCATCCGGCCGACGCCGTGGCGGCCGCGCGGTGCGTTAGAATTCCCGTCTTACACAACGATTTTCCAAGTCCTCCCATGCTCGACATCCAGTTGCTGCGCAAAGACCTCGACGGCGTCGCCAAGCGCCTCGCCGATCGCGGCTACACCCTCGACGTCGCCGCGTTCTCCGCACTCGAAGCGGAACGCCGCGCGATCCAGACCCACACCGAAGAGCTCCAGGCGCGCCGCAACAGCCTGTCGAAGCAGATCGGCGCGATGAAGGGCAAGGGCGAGGACACGTCGGCCGTGATGGCCGAGGTCGGCGGGATCGGCGATGAAATGAAGGCGTCGGAAGCCAGGCTCGGCGAGATCCAGGCGCGTCTGTCCGACCTGATGCTGGGCATGCCGAACGTCGCGCACGAAAGCGTGCCGGTCGGCAAGGACGAAGCCGACAACGTCGAGACGCGCCGCTGGGGCACGCCGCGCCAGTTCGACTTCGCGGTGAAGGATCACGTCGACGTCGGCACGCCGCTCGGCCTCGATTTCGAGACGGGCGCGAAGCTCGCCGGTGCACGCTTCACGATGCTGCGCGGCCCGATCGCGCGCCTGCACCGCGCGCTCGCGCAGTTCATGATCGACACGCACACGCAGCAGCACGGCTATACCGAAACGTATACGCCGTACATCGTGAACCCGGAGATCCTGTACGGCACGGGCCAATTGCCGAAGTTCGCGGACGACATGTTCCGCGTCGAGAAGGGCGGCGCGGAAAACACGGTCACGCAATACCTGATCTCCACGTCCGAGATTTCGCTGACGAACACCGTGCGCGAGTCGATCGTCGACGCGTCGGCGCTGCCGATCAAGCTCACCGCGCATTCGCCGTGCTTCCGCTCGGAAGCCGGTTCGTACGGCCGCGACACGCGCGGGATGATCCGTCAGCACCAGTTCGACAAGGTCGAGATGGTGCAGGTCGTCGCGCCGGAAACGTCGTACGCGGCGCTCGACGAGATGGTCGGCCACGCGGAAGCGATCCTGCAGAAGCTCGGCCTGCCGTACCGCGTGATCACGCTGTGCACGGGAGACATGGGCTTCTCGGCCGCGAAGACGTTCGACCTCGAGGTGTGGCTGCCTGCGCAGAACACCTATCGCGAAATCTCGAGCTGCTCGAACACCGAGGCGTTCCAGGCGCGCCGGATGCAGGCGCGGTTCCGCAACGCGCAGGGCAAGCCGGAGCTTGTGCATACGCTGAACGGTTCGGGTCTGGCGGTCGGTCGCACGCTCGTCGCAGTGCTGGAGAACTACCAGAACGCGGACGGCTCGGTCACGGTGCCGGAAGTGCTGCGTCCGTACATGGGCGGCATGGAGCGGATCGACGCGCCGGCACAGGCGTCGTAACGCGGGTCTTTCGAAGCCCTCGCAAAAAATTTGCAGAAAGGGCTTGTCAGCCGCGAAGCACTCGTCTTATAATCTTTTTCTCGCGGAAACGACCAGCCGCGAAGGCAGTAAGGAAGGAGAGGTGGCAGAGTGGTCGAATGTACCTGACTCGAAATCAGGCGTACGGTTTCCCCGTACCGTGGGTTCGAATCCCACCCTCTCCGCCAAAATACGAAGCCCCTTGATCCGAAAGGATCAAGGGGTTTTTCGTTTTGGGCCGTCCGTGCGGCGTGTCGATTGCGGATGCGGTGGCGACAGGCCAACGGTGGGGTGGGCATCGGATCGTGCCGGGACGATAGCGGCGCGATCGTCCCGCACCGACTGTCGGAAGTCCTGACGGTTTTACATTGCTGGCTGCCGTCGTCACCGGGCCATGTTCGCGTTGCCGGAAATGGCGTGACGGCGTCGCTGCCGAACCGTGCGCATGCAAGCCGGATGCCGGCGCGCCGACCGCATCGAGCAGCGCTCGCCGGCATCCACACAGTCCTGTCCTCCCATCACGCCGCCGCCGGATACTGCGCCAGCACCTTGTCCCGAATCGACGGCTTGATATTCGATTGCGCCATGTCGCCGCGATAGTGCGCGACGACCCGCGGGTTCATCACGCGATACCAGAGCGGCGGCACGTACGCGAACAGGATCATCGTCGCGTAACCGGCCGGCAATTGCGGCGCATCGTCGAAGTGGCGCAGCGCCTGGTACGAGCGCGTCGGATTCGCGTGATGGTCGGCGTGTCGCTGCAACTGGTACAGGAACAGGTTCGTGACGACGTGATTGCTGTTCCACGAATGCTGCGGCGTGCAGCGTTCGTAGCGCCCGTTCGGCAGCTTGCGGCGGCCGAGCCCGTAGTGCTCGACATAGTTCACCACTTCGAGCAGCGACGCGCCGTAGACGGCCTGGATCACGAGGAACGGGATCACGACCTTGCCGGCCATCGCGATCGCGATGGCCCACACGACGGCGGTCATCGCCCATGCGTGCAGCACTTCGTTGCGCCAGCTCCACGGCGAATGCCCGAGCCGTTCGAGGCGAGCCTTCTCGAGCCGCCACGCGGAACGGATGCTGCCGGTCACCGTGCGCGGCAGGAACGCCCAGAACGACTCGCCGTAGCGCGCGCTCGCCGGATCCTCGGCCGTCGCGACGCGCACGTGATGGCCCCGATTGTGTTCGACGTAGAAGTGGCCGTACGCGACCGGCGCGAGCGTGATCTTCGCGAGCCAGCGTTCGAAGCGGTCGGTCTTGTGTCCGAGTTCGTGCGCGGTATTGATCGAGATGCCCGTCGAGGCGCCGAGCGACAGCGCGAAGCCGACGTAGTCGTACCACGCGAGCGCGTGCGTGCCGACGATCCACACGCCCATGAAGAACGCGACGTATTCGACGAAAGCCGCGAGATAGACGATGTACCGGTAATAGCGCTCCCGTTCGAGCCGCGGCACGACGGCTTCGGGCGGATTGTCGCGATCGTCGCCGATCAGCGTGTCGAGAATCGGGATCACGCCGAACGCGAACAGCGGGCCGAACCACCAGAACACGTGAAGGCCCGTCGACAGCGCGAGCTGCGCGGCGAGGATCGGCAGCGTGATCGTCAGCGCGCCGAGCAGCCACAGGTAACGCTTGCCATCCGACCAGCCCGAGGCCGATCCATCGGTCATTGCCATTGTCTCCCTCCAGTCGGCCGGCCCGCGGGCGGCCGCATGCATGATTGTTCGAATCCTCGTGGTCCGCGATGCGCGCGGCGGCGCCGGATCGGTGTCCGGTTCTGCCTGTTATACGACCGGCGCGCGCGCTTGCCAAATACCGCCGCTAGGCGCGATGCTCCAAACGACGCGCTGCCCGAGACGCAGGGCGAGGAGGGGCCGACACGCGCCGATTGAAACGGGCCGACGACGGCGGATGGGCTCGCGACGGCGACGCGTTTGTCAGATGAATGGCGCGGCCTGCAGTGCGGGCGAGCGCGTGTGAGCGGGCTGCAACGAATGTTGCGTCGCAATAATGAGGCCGCCGAAGTAAGGGCGCCGAGCGCTTTTCGTTCGCTTATATTACGTAGCGTTACGGCTGCGGCGACGCGTTGCAACGCGGCTCGAAACCGGCCGGCCGCGCATTGCAAGGAGAACGACGCGAAGCGCCGGATCATGAGAGTGCGCTCACCGTCCAACACCCGGCGTCGACGTATCGATGCTGCACTTGCACATCGGGCCGCGCACGTCGTCGTGGATGACATCCGCTGTCTTTCGATTCGCGCCGCCGTTTGAAAATTACGATTTGACTCATGCCCCGCTTTCGGTTGAAGCTACTAGCTTGCTGTCCGAAGGGGGCTGTGCCTGCATGAGTTCGACCTTGACCGTTCGTCGTATCGCTGCCGATCAGGGCGGGGTATATCGCGAACTCCGCGCCGCATCGCTGCGTGAGCCCTATGCGCCCGGCGAAGCGCCGGAGGCCGAATTGCTGACCGTCGAAACGGACGCGGCGTCGGCGATCGCCGCGCAGCGCGCCGTGTCCGACGAGTCGACGACTTTCCTGCTGTACACCGAAGGCCACCCGGCCGGCATGATCGGCGCGTATTTCGACAACACGCCCGATCGGCGCGCGTTCGTCAGCGAACTGTGGGTGGCGCATGCGGTGCGTCATCTGCGCGGCGGCGTGCTGCTGCTGGAGACGGCCACCGCATGGCTTGCCGAGCGCGGCGCCACCGACGTCTACGCATGGATCGCCGATGCGAACCGCAACGCAATCCGCTTCTACGAGCGTGCCGGTTTCGGCAACACCGGCGAACATGCGCCGATCGCGCGGATGCCCGGCGCGATGAAATCGCTGTTCGTGTCGCAGGTGAAGCACTGACGCGACCTCGACATGGCCAGCCGCGCGGCGCGACGAAAGCCCGATCGCCCGCGGGCCCGCCCGCCTGCCGGTGGTGCGTCCGTCCAGGCCGCCGCCATCCCGAGTCCCAAAAATAATGGCCGCCTGCGTGGACGCCTGTAAAATACGCAAAAAATTTTTGCAGAGTGTCCATGTCGCTTAAAAAATCGCCATTCTTCGAGCTGCGCAGCGGATCGGTCGATACGTTGCTGTTCACCGTGAAGACGACCGATCTCGACGCGTTGCGTACCGAACTGGTCAAGCGCTTCGAAGCGACTCCCGAGTTTTTCGCCGACGATGTCGTCGCGATCGACGTCCGCCGCCTGGCTGACGGCGAGCGCGTCGCGCTCGCGGACATCCGCCAGATGCTGAACGACGTGCGGATGCGTCCGGTGGGCGTCGTCGCACTGGCAACGCAGGGCTGGGCGGGGGAAGCCGGCCTGCCGTTGCTGGAGGCGCGCGATCGCCGCGCGCCGGCCGCGAAACCGGCCGACGAAGCGGAACCGGCGGCCGTGCCAGCCGTCGAGCCCGCCGCCGCGGCAGCCGCAGCGGCGCCCGAACAGCCGTCGGAGCCTGCGCCGACACTCGTGCAGGCCGGCGGCCAGACGCTGGTGATCGACCGGCCGTTGCGTTCGGGGCAGCAGATTTACGCGAAAGGAGACCTCGTGGTGCTCGCGCCGGTCAGTCACGGCGCGGAAATCATCGCGGAAGGCAATATCCACATCTACGCGCCGTTGCGCGGCCGCGCACTCGCGGGCGTGCACGGCAATCACGACGCGCGCATTTTCTGCACGTGTCTCGAACCGGAACTGATTTCGATCGCGGGTATCTATCGAACGACCGAGAACCCGCTGCCCGCCGACGTACTGGGCAAATCGGTCCAGATCCGGCTCGAAGAGGAAAAACTGATGATCGAACCGCTGCGCCTGACGTGATTCACGCGGCGCGCTCCGGGTCGATCGGCTCTCATTGACGAACACAGGGTATTGGGTAAATGGCAAAAATCATCGTGGTGACCTCGGGCAAGGGCGGCGTGGGCAAGACGACGACGAGCGCGAGCTTCGCGTCGGGTCTCGCGCTGCGCGGCCACAAGACGGCCGTGATCGACTTCGACGTCGGCCTGCGCAACCTCGATCTCATCATGGGCTGCGAGCGTCGCGTCGTGTATGACCTGGTGAACGTGATCCAGGGCGAAGCGAACCTGAACCAGGCGCTGATCAAGGACAAGAAGTGCGAGAACCTGTTCATCCTGCCGGCGTCGCAGACGCGCGACAAGGATGCGCTGACGCGCGACGGCGTCGAGAAGGTGCTGAACGACCTCGTCGCGATGGACTTCGAATACATCGTTTGCGATTCGCCGGCCGGTATCGAGGCCGGCGCGCTGCACGCGATGTACTTCGCGGATGAAGCGCTGATCGTCACGAACCCGGAAGTGTCGTCGGTGCGCGACTCGGACCGCATTCTCGGCATCCTGTCGTCGAAGACGAAGCGCGCGACCGAAGGCAAGGAGCCGATCAAGGAACACCTGTTGATCACGCGTTACAGCCCGAAGCGCGTGAGCGAAGGCGAGATGCTGTCGCTCGAGGACATCAGCGAGATCCTGCGCATCAAGCTGATCGGCGTGGTGCCCGAGTCGGAAGCCGTGCTGCATGCGTCGAACCAGGGTCTGCCGGCCGTGCATATCGACGGCACGGACGTCGCGGAAGCGTACAAGGACGTCGTCGCCCGCTTCCTCGGCGAGGACAAGCCGCTGCGCTTCACCGATTACCAGAAGCCGGGCCTGCTGCAGCGCCTCTTCGGCAGCAAGTAACGGAGGCCGCCCATGTCCATCCTTTCGTTTCTCCTCGGCGAGAAGAAGAAGTCCGCATCGGTCGCGAAGGAGCGCCTGCAGCTCATCATCGCGCACGAGCGGGTCGGCGGCCGGCCGCCGGCCGATTACCTGCCGGCGCTGCAGAAAGAGCTCGTCGCGGTCATCTCGAAGTACGTCCATATTTCGGACGATGACATCCGCGTGAGCCTCGAGCGTCAGGACGACCTCGAAGTCCTCGAAGTGAAGATCGAGATTCCGCAAGCCTGACGCTTGGCGTGTGTCCCTCCGCACGGCGGCGCCCGCCGCCGTGCGCGTCTTACGCCCTGTTGCACTTTCGGGCATGCCGTAACACGACGCCTGTCGGCCGTCATCGACCCTCCCGCATTGAACGAATACGCTCACGTGACTTGTTCAATCAGGAGGTTGTGATGGCTGTCTCTATCGTTTCCCGCCGTATCGTTGCGCTCGCGCTGTTCGCCGCGGGCCTGTCAGCCGTCGTCGCACCGTTTGCCGCGCACGCGGACGAGATTCTCGTCGGCACGCCGGTGATCGCGCCGCAGGGGCGCATGGTCATCGCGGAGCCGGCCGCCGTGCGCACCGAGGAAATCGTCGTCGTCGCGCCGAATGCGCCGCCGCCCGTGCGCTACGAGGTCGTACCGGCCGCGCGCGTGGGCTACGTGTGGGACCGCGGGCACTGGCACTGGGACCATGGGCGCTACGTGTGGATCGGCGGCCACTGGGAGGCCGAGCGCGTCGGCATGCACTGGGTGCCCGGGCATTGGGACCAGCGCGGTCCGAACTGGTTCTGGACGCGCGGCCACTGGGCCTGAGGGAGGCGCGCGATGAAAAGAACCGCAATCGCCATCGCGCTCGTCGCGATCACGCTGGCCGGGTGCATCGTCGTGCCGGCGCGGCCGGTCTACTACCGGCCGGCGCCCGTCGTGATCTACTGAGCGTCGCGCGGGCCGTGCCGTTGCGCCGGGTCGTTTGCGTCGGGCGCAGCCGGCCCGGCATCGTGCGCCGCCGCCGTGTGCGCTGCGCCGTCGGCCGGCGCCGCGGCGGTCGGCTCGTCGCCGCCTTCGTCGCGCAGCGTGTCGAGCGGATCGGCGGGGGCCGCGGTCGCGTCCCGGGGTTCGGTCACGTCGGTCATGTCGCCCGCCGCGGCCGCTGCGGTTGCCGCGGCCGGCGCGGCGGCCGCGACGGGCGGCGCCAGATAACGCTGCGCGAGCGTTTCGTAGAGCGGCGGCGCGAAAAAGCGCGATACCCGGCTCGATACCAGCGCGGTCGCCATCAGCGAAATCACGAGCGCATGACCGTTGATCATTTCCATCACGATCACGAACGACGTGATCGGCGCCTGCGTGACGGCGGCCAGATAGCCGACCATCGCGAGCGCGATCAGCATCGGCAGGCTCATGTTGCTGAATACGGCATGCAGTACGTTGCCGAAGCCGGCGCCGATCGACAGAGACGGCGCGAAGATCCCGCCCGGGATGCCCGGCAGGTACGACGCGACCATCGACACCATCTTCAGGAACGGATAGAAGACCGACAGCTGCTGACTGCCGTCGAGCAGGCCGCGCGCCTCCGCATAACCGCTGCCGAACGTCGTGCCGCCGGACACGAGCCCGACGACGGCGATCGTGAAGCCGCACAGCGCGGCGAACGCGACCGGCCGCTCGCGATACAGGCCCAGCAGTTGCGCGGGCAGCCAGCGCCCCGTGTTCAGCAGCAACCAGCAGAACAGACCGCCCGCGATGCCCGTCACGATCGCGGTGACCAGCACCGCGACCGCCAGCAGCTTCGGGAAATGGAGCCCGGCGTTGATCGTGCCGAAATACGTGTAGTTGCCGTTCAGCCCGAGCGCGACGACGCCGGCGAGAATGATCGCGGTGATCAGCACGCCGCTGGCGCGCGCGGAGAAGCTGCGGGTCAGTTCCTCGATCGCGAACACGATGCCCGCGAGCGGCGTATTGAACGCGGCCGACAACCCGGCCGCCGCGCCGGCCAGCACGAGCTGGCGTTCGATCTGCGCGTTCGAGCGCGGGTAGAAGCGCCGCAGGTTGAACATCAGCGCCGCACCGACCTGCACGGTCGGCCCTTCGCGGCCGATCGTGAAGCCGCCGAGAATGCCGAGGAACGAGATCAGCACCTTGCCGAACAGGAGGCGCAGCGTCAGCAGTCGGGCGCCGAATGCGCTCGGGCTGGCATGCAGCGTCGCGATCACCTGCGGGATACCGCTGCCCTCGGCGCCGCGGAAAAAGCGCCGCGTGGTCCACGCCGACAACGCGGCGATCGCCGGCGTCAGCAGCAGCGGCAGCCAGACGGCGTGATCGCGCATCGCGCGGAAAGTCTCGTAACCCCAGTCGATCAATCGCGCGTACAGGACGGCCGCGAGGCCGACGACGATCGCGCCGAGCCAGAAAACACCATACTGGCGCCAGATCCGGAGCGAGCGGCGGGTGAGGGCGGGAAACAGCGCGGGGAGAGTGGGGCGCGGCATGGGTTCGGCCGGAGGGCAAAGAGAAGATTATAAAAAGGAACCGATGCCAGCGGGACGACAACGCTTCGAGACGGACGACAAAAATTCACAAAAGCGAAGCAATTTGTTGCAAATGTAATGTTCGCGTAATGTCTGTACATGGCAACCCTCGTTAGCATGCCCAAATGGCCAGTCAAGGACCCCCGCTTATCGTGAAACGTATCCTTATCGTGAAAGTGACGTCGCTCGGCGACGTCGTCCAGACGCTGCCTGTCGTCGCCGACCTGCATCGCGCGTTCCCCGGCGTGACGGTCGACTGGGCCGTCGACGAATCGTGCGCGGAGGTCGTACGCTGGCATCCGGGCGTGAGCGCCGTCCTGTGCGCGCCGCTGCGCCGCTTCAAGAAACTGCGCAATGCCGGCGACCTGAAGGCGATCTCGGCGTCGATCGGTGCGTTGCGTGCGCATCGCTACGACGCGGTCATCGATCTGCACGGCGTGTACAAGAGCGCGATCATCTCGTCGCTGGCGCGCGCCGCGCGCCGGGTCGGCTACCAGACGCAGGATCTCGGCGAAACGGGCGCGCGTTTCGCGTATTCGCACCGTTTCGGCCCGCGTCCGGACTGTGACGCATGGCACGGGATGCGCGTGAGTGCCGGCGAGGCGCTCGGCTACGTGCCGGAAGGGCCGGCCAGGCACGGCATCGTCGCGCCGCAGGATGCGAGTCTGCCGGCCGCGGTGACCGACGGCGGGCCGTTCATGCTGCTGTTCCATGCGACGTCCAATCCGGACAAGAAGTGGCCGGCCGACCACTGGGCCGCGCTGGCCACGGAGATGATGGCGCGCGGCGTGCGCGTGCTGGTGCCGTGGGGATCGGCAGCCGAGCACGACGATGCACGCGATATCGCCGCGCGGGCGCCGGGCGCGATCGTGTTACCGGCGATGACGGTACGGGAGCTCGGCGCGGCGCTGGGCCGGGCCGCGCTGGTGGTGGGCGTCGATACGGGGTTCGTGCACATGGCGCACGCACTGCAGCGGCCGACCGTGATGATTTTCGTCGCGACGTCGCGCCACCATTGCGGCATCGGCGGCACGCCGAATGCGCTGTCGATCGGCGAGCCGGGCGCGATGCCGACCGTCGACGAGGCGCTGGACGCGATCGATACGGTCTGCCCGGCCTATGGCGCGTTGCGCGCGCGGCTGTCCGCCTGACTCGGCGCCGAGGCTCAGGCGAGCAGCGCTTCGATCGTGACGACGGCGGCGATGGCCGCCAGATTCGCCAGCAGCGCCTCGAACACGAGGCCACGCCAGGTCTTCGGTCGGAATCGCAGCGCGAGCAGCAGCGCGCCACCGAGCGCGAGCGCAAGAATCAGCACGAGATCGGCATTGGCAAGGCGGATGTTCATGGCGGCGGCTCCTGTCGGGGCGGGATCTCCGGGCGCGCATCGACGCGCCCAGGATCGAGTATAGGCAGCGCCCGCCGTCGTACAACCCGGGTCGCCCCGAAGGGTCAGACGAGCGACGCGTCGCGCGTCTCGCGCATCAGCAGCACGCCGATCAGGCTGATCGCCGCCGCCACCGACACATAGCCGCCGACCCACGACAGCCCGCCGCGCGCAGCCAGCAGTTGCGCGATATACGGCGCGATCGACGCGCCGAGGATCCCGCCGAGGTTGTACGCGACGCCCGCGCCCGTGTAGCGGACGTTGGTCGGGAACAATTCCGGCAGCAGCGCGCCCATCGGTGCGAACGTCACGCCCATCAGGAACAGCTCGATCGTCAGGAACAGCGCGACGAGCGGCATCGAGCCGCTGCCGAGCAGCGGTTCCATCGCGAACCCCGACAGCAGCGCGGCGAGCGCGCCGACGACCAGCACCGGCTTGCGCCCGAAGCGGTCCGACGCCCATGCGGACAGCGGTGTCGCGAGGCCCATGAAGACGACCGCGAA
This sequence comes from Burkholderia sp. AU45388, assembly GCF_030481585.1. NCBI lineage: Bacteria > Pseudomonadati > Pseudomonadota > Betaproteobacteria > Burkholderiales > Burkholderiaceae > Burkholderia > Burkholderia sp. AU45388. Next base: position 39,279 of record NZ_JAUJPV010000018.1, read on the forward strand.
ACACAGCAGGCCGAGGAAGCTCTGGCGCGGAATATGCAGCGCCGACACGCCGTACGACAGCGAGAACACCGTCGAGATGTAGAACAGCGTGTAGCAGACGACCATCGCGAGCGCGCCGAGCAGCGTCGGCCGCCAGTGCTGCGTGACGAGGGTCGCGACCGGCACGCGCACGCGCTCGTTGCGATCGAGCGCCGCCTGGAACGCGGGCGTTTCGGTGATCTTGAGCCGCACGTACAGGCCGAGCGCAACGAGCACCGCGCTGACGAGGAACGGAATCCGCCAGCCCCAAGTGCGGAACTGCTCATCGGACAGCGACAGCGCGAGCGCGAAGAACAGCCCGTTCGACATCAGGAAGCCGACCGACGGCCCCAGTTGCGGGAACATCCCGAACCAGCCGCGCTTGCCCTGCGGCGCGTGCTCGGTCGCGAGCAGCGCCGCGCCGCCCCATTCGCCGCCGAGGCCGATCCCCTGGCCGAAGCGCAGCACGCACAGCAGCACCGGCGCGAGCGCGCCGATCGTGTCGTAGCCGGGCACGAAGCCGATCGCGGTGGTGGACACGCCCATCACGAGCAGCGATGCGACGAGCGTCGATTTGCGACCGATGCGGTCGCCGAAGTGCCCGAACAGGAACGAGCCGATCGGGCGCGCGATGAACGCGATCCCGAACGTGACGAACGCGGATAGCGCTTGCGCCGTCGCGGAGCCGTGCGGGAAGAACACGGGGCCGATGACGAGCGCGGCGGCCGTCGCGTACACGTAGAAATCGTAGAACTCGATCGCGGTGCCGATGAAGCTCGCGAACACGATGCGCCGGTGGCTGACGGCGCCGGCCGAACCGGTTGCGTGTGCAACGGCCGGGGGGGATGCGGACATGGATGTCTCCGTTTTGTCGTTGGGGCAGCGGGCTGGGCGTGCGCTGGGGCAGGCGACTGCCTGCCGGGAGCCGCCGGGCACATGATTGATGCGGATGACGCGGTGGCGGCGTGGATGCGCGCCGTGGCGCGGACGTCACTCGCCGGTCGACGATGGAGACGGGTACGTCGCCGCCGCCCGGTGCCGGCGTGGTCGGCTCGCTTGCCGGGTGCGGCGCGCGAACGCGCGCGCGGCGTGATGGCCGCGCGAGTGCGGAAAATTATAGCCAGCGCCGCCGCCCACCGGCAATCGGGCCGCGGCGGCGCGTCAGTCGATCGATTGCGCCTGCGCGGACGCGGTGCTTTGCAGCTGGAAGTGGCCGTCGTCGTTGAAGAGCCAGCCTTCCATCAGTTCGAGTCGACCGTTGCCGTCGAGCAGCCGCGACGGCGGCGCCGGCAGCGGTGCCGAGCGGCGCAGCGACGCGAGCGCGAGCGCTTCCGCCTCGCTGTCGCCGTTGCTGCGATAGACGGATGCGTTGATCACGCGGCCGCTGCCATCGACGGTGAAGGCCACGACGACGAGCGAGCGCAGCATGGCCTGCGGTGTGCCGTGCAGCATGCCGGACGGATTGCGCTCGGCGACGCGGTGCGCGACCTCGACGCGATACTGGTCGAGATTGCCGCCGCGTATGACCGACGGAATCGTCAGGACCGAGCGTAACGACGAAGGCGGCGTGATCGTGCACGCGGCAAGCAGGGCGACGACGGCCAGCGCGGCAACACGCAGCCGGGCGACGCGCGGACGGAGAAGGGGGCGCATGACGGGATGGCCGGGAGGGACGATAAAAAAATGATAGGCGTACCGACGCGAGACGATATGGGGGGAAACGCATAGCGCGCGGGACCGGTCGTTGCGATCGCGGATGATGCCGGCTGGACGCCGCGTCGGGCAACGTGCATCGGGCGCGATGCATCGCGATGTGACGCGACATGTGACGGCGCTTGCGGCGCACGCGCGTGTCGGAAGGTTGAAAGCCACGGCGCGCTGCAATCGTGCGGCCGGGCGGCGCGCTCGGCCGATGCGGCAACCTCGGCCAGCCTGCCGACCCATCACCTGCGATGCCTTCCGGCCGCGTCAGAAGCCGTGCGTCACGAGCGACAGGACCGACAGGTCGGGGTGCGTGCCGTCGATGATGCTCTTGCCGATATGCACGGCTTCGTGGATCGCCTCGTCGACGCTCGCGAAGCTTTCCTCGCCGTCCGCGTGGAACGGCACCGCATGGCCGGGCAGCGCGGGATTCACGCCCGGATGGCACACGTAGCCGGTGTAGGTATAGCGCGTGTCGCTGCCGGGCATCGCGGCCGGCACGACATGGATCTCGAAGCCTTCGTAATCGACGTGGTCCGTCGCGCTCGACAGGTCGGTCATGGCGATCTCCGTGTGCCGCGCGCAGGGGTGGCGCGTGCGGCATCGAATACATCGAACACGCGGCGGCGTTCGTGTCGCCGTGTTGAACGAATTCTAGGCGATGGCGGGGCGGGCCGGGAGGCGTCCGACGGTGTGCGGCGGCTGGCGTCCCGGACGCTCGCACCCTGTCGCTTCGGCGCGTCGACGATCGGGCGCCGGTTCCATCAGCGGGCGACGGAAACGGGGATCATCGTATTTTTCGCGTCATTGCTTGCAGCGCGCGTCCTTGCGCTGCACCACGACGATCACCGGATACGTCTGGCCATGATCGAGTTCCACGCGCGCGACGACGGTCAGCGTCGCCGGATCGGAATCGTCGTACACGCTGACCTGTTCGTTGCGCAGGTAGGTCACGCCGGTGCAGTTCGACGTGCGTCCGTCGTCGCCCACCTTGCACTGCAGCTCGTTGTCCTTCAGGTAGTTGTACGGCGACGGGCTCGCGAGATATTCGCTCAGGCCGCGCGGCGAACCGCCGACGCCGGTCACGTACGCGATCGCGCACGACGCCTGCGCGTCGCTGCCGGAGGCGGTGTCGGCCGCCGCATGCGTGCTGACGGCGGCCAGCACGGCGACGAGCGACGAGACGAGGAAGGGCTTCATGACGTGGATTTCCCGTTTCGCGAATCGGAGCGCGGGATTGTAACGGCATCCGGCGCGATGCGTCGGAACGTGCGGGGCGCACGCGTGCGGACAAACAAAAACCCCGTCATTCTGCGAATGGACGGGGTTCGGCGAACTTCCTGGCGGAAGCGGTGAGATTCGAACTCACGGACAGTTTCCCGTCGCTGGTTTTCAAGACCAGTGCCTTAAACCGCTCGGCCACGCTTCCACACGAGGCGGCATTGTAACCGAAATGCCGCCTCGTTCATCCGTTCAGTCGTCGCGCAGGAACAATTCCTGCAGGTCGTTGAGGAAGCGCTGGCCGAGCGGCGTCGGCGCGATTTGCGTGAAATCGCGCGTGATCAATCCGCGCCGTTCCGCTTCCTTCAACGCCGGCTCGATGGTGCTCATCGGCAGGCCCGTGCGTTCGGCGAAGCTGTGCACGGGGAAGCCCTCGACGAGCCGAAGCGTGTTCAGCATGAATTCGAACGGCAGGTCGCGCGCGCCGACTTCACGCTCTTCCTGCACGGCCGTGCCGGCCTTCGCCTGTTCGATGAAGGTCGCCGGATGCTTGTAGCGTGCCTGCCGCAGGATCCGGTTCGGGAACGACAGCTTCGTGTGGGCGCCCGCGCCGATCCCGAGATAGTCGCCGAAGCGCCAGTAGTTCAGGTTGTGCTTGCACTGATGATTCGGCTTCGCGTACGCGGATACTTCGTAGCGCCCGTAGCCGGCTTCGGCCGTGCGCGCGTGGATCCATTCCTGCATGTCGGCCGACGCGTCGTCGTCGGGGACGACGGGCGGAAACTTCGCGAACAGCGTATTCGGCTCGAGCGTCAGGTGATACAGCGACAGGTGCGGCGGCGCGAACGACAGCGCGGTCTCGATGTCGGTGCGGCATTCGTCGAGCGTCTGGTTCGGCAGCGCGAACATCAGGTCGAGGTTGAAGTTGTCGAAGTTCTTCGCGGCGATCTCGACGGCCGCGCGTGCCTGCGCGGTGTCGTGAATCCGGCCGAGCGCCTTCAGGTGCGCTTCGTTGAAGCTCTGGATGCCGACCGACAGGCGATTCACGCCGCTTGCGCGGAACTGCGCGAACTTCGCGGCTTCGAACGTGCCCGGATTCGCCTCGAGCGTGATCTCGGCATCGGCGTCGAGCGGCAGCAGCGCGCGCACGTCGGACAGCATCCGGTCGAGACCGGCCGCCGACAGCAGGCTCGGCGTGCCGCCGCCGATGAACACGGTATGCACCTGCCGACCCCACACGAGCGGCAACGCCTGCTCGAGGTCGGCGCGCAACGCGTCGAGATAGTCGGCTTCCGGAAACCGTTCGCCTTTCCATTCGTGCGAGTTGAAATCGCAGTACGGGCACTTGCGCACGCACCACGGGAAATGCACGTACAGCGCGAGCGGCGGCAGCGACGTGAGGCGCACCTGGCCGGGCGACGTGAAGGTCGCGACGACGCGCGCGCCGGTGTCCGCGGCCTGGCTCATGCCGCCTCCCGCAGCGAAGGGGTGTCGGGCATGTTCATGCTTCCTCCGCGAGCCGCGCGAGCAACGCCTTCAGCGCCAGCGCGCGGTGGCTGTGCGTGTTCTTCACGGCCGGCTCGAGTTCGGCGGCCGTCGCGCCGAGCGACGGCAGGTAGAAATACGGGTCGTAGCCGAAACCGTGTTCGCCGCGCGGCGTATCGACGATCTCGCCGGCCCAGCGCCCTTCGGCGAACAGCGGTTCCGGATCGTCCGCGTGGCGGACGAGCGCGAGCACGCAGCAGTAGTACGCGCGCCGGTCGTCGACGCCGCGCAACTGCTCGACGAGATACGCGTTGTTCGCCGCGTCGCCCTTGTCGCGGCCCGCGCGCTGCGCGTAGCGCGCCGAATAGACGCCCGGCGCGCCGCGCAGCACGCGCACGCACAGGCCGGAATCGTCGGCGATCGCCGGCAGCCCGGTGAGCCGCGACGCGTGGCGCGCCTTGGTCAGCGCGTTCTCGATGAACGTGCCGAACGGTTCTTCCGCCTCCGGCACCGCGAGGTCGCCCTGCGGGACGATCTCGATGCCGACCGTCGAGAACAGCGCGGTGAATTCGCGCAGCTTGCCGGCGTTGTTCGACGCGAGAACGATGCGCGACAGCGGCGCGACGGCGCGGTCGTCAGGCATGGTTCACACCCAGCACGTCTTTCTGCAACCGCACGAGTTCGGCGATCCCGCCCTGCGCGAGGTCGAGCAGCGCGTTCATCTCGGCGCGCGAGAACGGCACGCCTTCGGCCGTGCCCTGGACTTCGACGAAGCCGCCCGCGCCGGTCATCACGACGTTCATGTCGGTGTCGCAGCGCGAGTCTTCCGCGTAATCGAGGTCGAGCACGGGCGCGCCTTCGTACACGCCGACCGAGATCGCGGCGACGTGGTCGGTGATCGGCGAGCGCGCGAGCTTGCCGGCCGCGATCAGCTTGGTCACGGCGTCGTGCGCGGCGACGAACGCGCCGGTGATGCTGGCCGTGCGGGTGCCGCCGTCGGCCTGGATCACGTCGCAGTCGATGTGGATCGTGCGCGGGCCGAGCGCCTCGAGATCGAACACCGCGCGCAGCGCGCGGCCGATCAGGCGCTGAATTTCCTGCGTACGGCCCGTCTGCTTGCCGCGCGCCGCTTCACGGTCGCTGCGCGTGTGGGTCGCGCGCGGCAGCATCCCGTATTCGGCGGTCAGCCAGCCTTGCCCGCGCTCGCGCAGGAACTCGGGCACGCGCTCGGCGACGCTGGCGGTGCAGAGCACCTTGGTGTCGCCGAATTCGACCAGCACGGAGCCTTCGGCGTGTTTCGTGTAGTGGCGCGTGAGGGCGACCTGGCGCAGTGCGTCGGCACGGCGGCCGCTCGGGCGGGAAACGGAAGACGTCATGGGGAAATCGCGGAAGGAGAGGAAACCCCGATTTTAGCGCCGAACGGCGGGCGTGCCCGGCGGGGTGGTCCGCAAAAATGGGATAATGCGCGCTTCCCGCCCCGCGCCTTCCGATGCGCCGGGCGCCTCGATGTATTCCCCGCCCGCGAGGGCACCAGACGGCGAGACGAACCATGATCTACAGCATGACGGGCTACGCGAGCGCGACGCGCGAACTCGCGACGGCCGCCGGCAACGGCGGCACCAGCGTGTCGGTCGAACTGCGCACCGTGAACTCGCGCTTCCTCGATCTCAATTTCCGGATGCCGGACGACGTGCGCGCGTGCGAACCCGCGCTGCGCGAAATGCTGATGAACAAGCTGTCGCGCGGCAAGGTCGACGTGCGCATCAACCTGCAGCGCGGCGAGCAGAGCATCGGCGCGGGCGCGCTGAACCAGTCGGCGCTCGGCCAGCTTGCCGATCTCGAACGCGCGGTGCTCGATTCGTTCCCGGGCGTCGGCCGTCTGCGCGCGGGTGAAATCCTGCGCTGGCCCGGCGTGCTCGCGGAGAGCGGCGTGTCGGCCGAAGCGATCCGCGACGCGGTGCTCGCCTGCGGCAAGGAAGCGATCGGCGAGCTCGTCGTCGTGCGTTCGCGCGAAGGCGCGCAACTGGCGACGATGCTGCTGTCGAACGTCACCGAGATGGAGGCGATCGTCGCGCGCATCACGCCGCTCGTGCCGGAGCTGATCGCGAAGCACCAGCAGAAGATCGTCGAGCGGCTGCAGGAAGCGCTCGGCCTCGCGGCGCCCGAAGGCGGCTCGACGGTCGTCACGCGCGAGGAAGCCGCGGAGCGCATCCGTCAGGAAGTGACGATGTACGGGATCCGGATCGACATCGCGGAAGAGCTGTCGCGGCTCACCGCGCACCTGAACGAAACGCGTCACGTGATCGAGAAGGGCGGCCGCGTCGGCAAGCGTCTCGACTTCATGATGCAGGAATTGAATCGCGAAGCGAACACGCTCGGCTCGAAGGCGGCGGCGAAGGAACTCGCCGACGCGTCGATGGCGCTGAAGCTGCTGATCGAGCAGATGCGCGAGCAAGTGCAAAACCTGGAGTAAAAGCAACATGATCGACCCTAACCGCGACGGCCACGCGTCGCATTCGCTGCACGGCGGCGTCTATCCCGGCAACCTGTTCATGGTCGTCGCGCCGTCGGGCGCCGGCAAGTCGACGCTCGTGAATGCGCTGCTGTCGAAGGACAGCGACATCTGCCTGTCGATTTCATACACGACGCGCAAGCCGCGCCCGGGCGAGCAGGACGGCCAGCACTATCACTTCACGAGCGTCGAGGATTTCCGCGCGCGCCACGCGGCGCACGAATTCCTCGAGAGCGCGGAAGTGCACGGCAACTACTACGGCACGTCGCGCGTCTGGATCGAAGAGCAGATGAAGAACGGCCACGACGTGCTGCTCGAAATCGACTGGCAGGGCGCGTTGCAGGTGAAGAAGCAGTTCCGCAACGCGGTCGGCATCTTCATCCTGCCGCCGTCGCTCGACGCCCTCGAGGAACGCCTGAAGAAGCGCGGCCAGGACGAGCCGAACGTGATCACGCGACGCCTGCTGGCCGCCGGCAGCGAGATCGCGCACGCGTCGGAAGCGGAGTACGTGGTGATCAACGAGAATTTCGAGCGGGCGCTCGCGGAACTCGAATGCATCGTCGCGGCGACGCGCCTGCGTTTTGCTTCGCAGTACGCGCGACACGCGGAGCTGTTCATCGAGCTCGGCATCCATCTGCCCCACGCGGAATGACGCGGGGCACGAGGGACATAAGGTAGAATAAGGACTATATTCAGAAGGAATTACCAACATGGCTCGCATTACCGTCGAAGACTGCCTGAAGCAAATCCCGAATCGCTTCGAACTGGCGCTCGCCGCCACCTATCGCGCGCGGCAGCTCGCGCAAGGCCATACGCCGAAGATCGAAAGCCGCGACAAGCCGACCGTCGTCGCGCTGCGCGAAATCGCCGCCGGCCAGGTCGGCGTCGAGATGCTGAAGAAGGTGCCGGTGTAACGCGCATCCGGCCCGTTCCAGCCATGTAGTCCACGCGCGCAACGACTCGACCTGGAGGCGAATATGAGCACCACCCCATCGTCCGCCTCCGCGGATTCGACCACCGAAGCCACGGCCCAGTCGCCTGCGCGCCAATACATCGACGCGGTCCTCGAACAGTCCTTTCGGCATCTGTTCGGGCCGACCGCCACCCCGGAGCAGCCGCGCAAGCACGGCGTCGTTTCGATCGCGAAACTGACGGCGGCGCTTGCCGAGTATCTCGCTCCGGACGAAATCAAAGAGGTCAAGGCGGCGTTCCATTTCAGCGACGAAGCCCACCTCGGTCAATATCGCCAGAGCGGCGAACCCTACATCACCCATCCCGTCGCCGTCGCTGAAATCTGCGCCGGCTGGAAGCTCGACGCGCAGGCCGTGATGGCCGCGTTGCTGCACGACGTGATGGAAGACCAGGGCGTGACCAAGAACGAGCTGGCCGAGCGGTTCGGCCCGAAGGTCGCCGAACTGGTCGACGGCCTGTCGAAGCTCGACAAGATGGAGTTCCGCAGCCGCGAGGAAGCGCAGGCGGAAAACTTCCGCAAGATGCTGCTCGCGATGGCGCGCGACGTGCGCGTCATTCTCGTCAAGCTCGCCGATCGCCTGCACAACATGCGCACGCTCGGCGCGGTGCCGATGGAAAAGCGCCGCCGCGTCGCGCGCGAGACGCTCGACATCTACGCGCCGATCGCGCACCGGCTCGGGTTGAACAACACGTACCGCGAGCTGCAGGACATGAGCTTCGCGAACTTCAACCCGCATCGCTACGCGACGCTCGAGAAGGCGGTGAAGGCCGCGCGCGGCAACCGCCGCGAAGTGATCAGCAAGATCCTCGAGGCCGCGCAGCGCGCGATGGCCGACGCGAAGATCGACGCCGAGATCACGGGCCGCGAGAAAACCATCTACAGCGTCTATCGCAAGATGCGCGACAAGCAGCTGTCGTTCTCGCAGGTGCTCGACGTGTATGGCTTCCGCGTCGTCGTCGACAGCCCGCTCGACTGCTACACGTGCATCGGCGCGCTGCACGCGCTGTACAAGCCGGTGCCCGGCAAGTTCAAGGACTACATCGCGATTCCGAAGATCAACGGCTATCAGTCGCTGCACACGACGCTCGTCGGCCCGTTCGGCGCGCCGATCGAGTTCCAGGTGCGCACGCGCAAGATGCACGAGATCGCCGAGGCGGGGGTCGCCGCGCACTGGCTGTACAAGAACGGCAGCGCCGATCTCAGCGACGTGCAGAAGCGCGCGCACCAGTGGCTGAAGTCGCTGCTCGACATCCAGAGCGAAGCGGGCGATTCGAGCGAATTCCTCGAGCACGTGAAGATCGACCTGTTCCCGGATGCGGTCTACGTGTTCACGCCGAAGTCGAAGATCATGGCGCTGCCGCGAGGCGCGACGGCGCTCGATTTCGCGTATTCGATCCACAGCGATCTCGGCAACCAGTGCGTGGCCGTGAAGATCAACAACGAGCTGCTGCCGCTGCGCACCGAGCTGAAGAGCGGCGACATCGTCGAGGTGATCACCGCGCCGTATTCGAAGCCGAATCCCGCATGGCTCGGCTTCGTGCGTACCGGCAAGGCGCGTTCGGCGATCCGCCACTACCTGAAGACGATGCGCCTGAACGAGTCCGTGCAGCTGGGCGAGCGGCTCGTCGACCAGAGCCTGAAGGGCTATGGTTTCTCGCTGGCCGATGTCGAGCCGGAGGTGTGGGAGAAGCTCGTGCAGTGGACGGGCAACAAGAGCCGTCAGGAAATCTTCGCGGACATCGGCCTCGGCCGCCGTGTCGCCGCGGTGATGGCCAAGCGCATCGAAGTGCTGATGAGCGGCCGCGACGCCGACGACGATCTGCCGAAGTCCGAGCGGCATCCCGCGCATCATGCGCCGCCGGTCGTGATTACCGGCACCGAAGGGATGTCCGTGCAGTTGTCCGCGTGCTGCCGCCCGATCCCGGGCGACGCGATCATGGGGTATATCGGCATCGGTCTGGGCATGGCGATTCATACGACGGATTGCCGTGTCGCGCAGCGCATCCATCGCCGCGATCCGGGCCGCTGGATCGACGTCGAATGGGCGCCGCAGCCGGGCCGCCTGTTCGATGTCGCGGTGAAGGCGCTCGTGAAGAACACGAAGGGCATCTTCGCGCGCGTCGCGGCGGACATCACGTCGGCCGACGCGAATATCGTTCATATCGCGATGGACGAGGATCTGACGCACGAGTCGACGGTGCTGCGCTTCGTGATCCAGGTCAGCGACCGCGTGCATCTCGCGAACGTGATGCGGCGCGTGAGGACCAATCCGGACGTGATGCGGATCATGCGCGAGCGCTCGACCGACGACGGTGCGCATGCGCGCCATGACGGCGGCATGCGTATCGAGCGCGAGCGGCAGGATTACTGACGCTGACGCGCGCCGCGGCGGGCGGATTCGATGATCGACGGACGGCGGCTGATGGCCGCCGTTTTCATTGGGGCTGCCGAAAGCGCGGCGGGAGCGATGTTGACGGTGCCCGGCCGAAGGCGCGCGGGGCGAGGGCGGGAACGACGGGGGAGGCGGGCGCACAAAGAAAAAGGGCTTTCCCGGAGGAAAGCCCTTTTAAGGTGGCGCGGCTGGCAGGATTCGAACCCACGACCCCTTGGTTCGTAGCCAAGTACTCTATCCAACTGAGCTACAGCCGCACGCAAAACGGTACTGCTTCAACTGTCGGAACCTTCTGCGATGGGAAGGCCCCCAAAAAAGTGGCGCGGCTGGCAGGATTCGAACCCACGACCCCTTGGTTCGTAGCCAAGTACTCTATCCAACTGAGCTACAGCCGCACGCAACAACAAACTTCTACTGCTTTGAACTGAAAGGGCCTTCGGTTCGGAAGGCCCTCGAAAAAGTGGCGCGGCTGGCAGGATTCGAACCCACGACCCCTTGGTTCGTAGCCAAGTACTCTATCCAACTGAGCTACAGCCGCACGCAGAAGCGGAAGTATAGCAGAGTCGTATAAAAAGGGAAGCCTTATTCGCGAATTTGGTGCCATGGCGTTGGCCGGCCGCCCTTCGTGTACCCTTTGGGAATCAGTCATCCACGTTGAATCTGCATCATGAACAAGGCGTTTGTCAAAGAGTCGGACGGTGACGACGACGATCTCGACCAGGCTCAACCCGCGATTCCGGCGGGCGCCAAGAACTACATCACGCCGGCCGGCCACAAGCGGCTGAGGGACGAGCTGCTGAACCTGATCGACGTCGAACGTCCCGAGGTCGTGCGGCTCGTGTCGTGGGCAGCGTCGAATGGCGACCGGTCGGAAAACGGCGACTACATCTACGGCAAGCGGCGGCTTCGCGAGATCGATCGTCGCATCCGCTTCCTGACGAAGCGGCTCGACCTCGCCGAAGTCGTCGACGCGAGCCGGCAGGAGAATGTCGACCAGGTGTTCTTCGGCGCGACGGTCGATTACGAGACGCCGGACGGCGAGGCGCACACGGTGACGATCGTCGGGATCGACGAGGTCGATCTAGACCGCGGCTGCGTCAGCTGGATCTCGCCGGTCGCGCGTGCGCTGATCAAGGCGAAGATCGGCGACACCGTCACGCTGATGACACCGGTCGGCCCGCAGCCGATCGATATACTCGACGTCCGGTATCCGGCGCGGAGCGACGCCTGAGTCGCGGCCCGCGCGCCGTGGCCGAGAAAAAGCGCCCCGATGGGGCGCTTCGTCTTTCGGCGCACGGCGAATGTGCCGGTCGCTCAGAAGCGGTGACGCAGGCCGGCCGTGACCGCGATCTGCTTGTTGGTCGATGACGCGGCGCCCAGGCCGTTGATGTTGGCGCCGATGTCCAGTCCGTCGTTGTTGACCTTCTGGAACTCGCCCTGCAGGTACACGTCGGTGCGCTTCGACAGCGCATAGTCGGCTTGCAGGTTGAACTGGTGCCAGGTCGGCTTGTCGCCGGACAGGCGACCCTGCGTGTACGTGTAGGAGCCGGCGAGCGACAGGGCCGGCGTCAGCGCGTAGCGGCCGTTGACTTCGTAGTTGCTGAAGCGCCCGCTGTCGCCGAGGCCCGTGATGCCGCCCACCACGCCCGATTGGCCGGCGCTGATCGCGCGCAGGCCGGTCAGGCGCGTCTGGGTGAACACGAAGCCGACCGTGGCCGGGCCGAACCCGTAATTCAGGCCGGCTCCCCAGGTGCGCTGCACGCGCGACGCGAAGGTCCAGTCGCCGGTGACCGCGCCCGGATCGGATGCGGCCTGCGCGAGTGCGTTCACGTCGCTGTTCAACTGCAAGTAGGCCGCGGCGAGGTTGAAGCCGAGGTAGCTGTACGACACGCCGCCGCTATACGCGCGGTTGTTCGCGAACGCCGACGAGTTCGATAATCCGTACAACGCACCGAACTTGAGGCCGCCGTAGTTCGCGCTCTGGTACTTGACCGAGTTGTTGATCCGGAACGAGTTGTTCAGGTTGTCGTTGTCGAACGGGTGGGCAAACTGGGTGCCGCCATATTGGGTGCCGGTCAGCGACAGCGGCCCGAGATAGTCGACGACGCTGTCGTACTGCCGGCCCATCGTCAGCGAGCCGTAGGTGTTGTGCGCGAGCCCGACGAACGCTTGCCGGCCGAATTCGCGACCGTTCTGCTTGAGCGTGCCGTTGTTGATGCCGAAACCGTTTTCCAGCGTGAAGATGGCTTTCAGGCCGCCGCCGAGATCTTCGGTGCCGCGCAAGCCCCATCGGCTGCCGTTGATCGAACCGCTCGTTTCCTGCCAGGCGCTGTGTCCGCCTTGATTGTTCGTGTAGGTGATGCCTGCGTCGATCAGGCCGTACAGCGTCACGCTGCTTTGAGCGTGGGCAGCGGTACCGAATACCCCCGACAACGCGGCGACGATCAGAGCTTTCTTCATGGATCTGTCTCCCAACACGATGATGTCGATCGAACCTGGGCGGACGGCCGTGTTTTGCTTGACGCTGTAGCCGGTCCGGCAGAACGGCGGTGCGCTTATCAGACATCCATCTGCAGTGTACGAAGTGTGCGGAGAGGCGGCGCTCCACGCTTTAAGAAACAGTGTGTTTTGGAATCCGCAAAAATCGGCAGAGGCGCGTCAACGATTGCCACGTAAGGGTTCGCTGCGGTGCAGCGAATCGAAATGACGATTGGGACCGCGCAACGAGCGTTGCGCGTGTGCGACAGACGATCAGGGGTAGGCGGGGGCAGCTATAGCGCGATTATTGACACATCGGCAATAGAGGTTTGTGTGGAGCATGGATAATGAAAGGTAGTTCTATCGCTATACTGCGATCTCTGCTTTCCGAAGCAGACTTTTTCGTTGACGGAAAAGATCTCCAAACCTTTGTCGGCGCGACTTCCCAGTCGCGCTTTTTTTTGCCCGCCGCTCGGGGCGCTACGGCGTGTACGAGCGACGCTTGCGCTTGCCCGCGGGCGCGGCCTTCTCCGCTTCGATCGGCGCCGGTGTGTTGGTCCAGTCTTCCATCACGTAGTGACGGGCATCCAGCGGCGATGCGAGCAGGTTCTGCCAGTGATCGCCGTGCCACGTCATATCGAATTCAGTATCGTACGGCGCTTCGCGGGGGGACTCGGCCAAGGCGCGGGACTTGCGGCGTACGCGTCCGAGCCGGCTCGCGAAGCGCTTGATTGCGTCCAGCCACATGACCTTCTCCTTCCTTTCGGTGTTGATTCAGGATCGCAACGTCGCCGACGTTATGCAACCCGAAAAAACCCGAGGATTTTACCGGGTCGATTTGTCCCCGGTAGAAATTTCACTTGCGGGGATTATTAACGATCCGATCCCGGTAATGTTGACAGGTTTTTGATGCGAATCAATTAATCAATCGGTGATGGTGTACCGATTCCAGTGGTATTAGCGTCTTTTCAAGAAAGCAGCGGCTAAAAATTTTCTTGACGCACCCGGATTGTCCAATTTATAAAGTCAGCACTCCGTCCTCGGGCGGCGTGCTGGTGCGGGTGCTGGCGCAATGTTTCGGGATTTCGGGAAACGGCTATAAAAATAGCTTTTTTGATCTTATAGAGTGGGGAACGAAGACATGGATACCGGTATCGTGAAATGGTTTAACGATGCTAAAGGTTTTGGCTTTATTACGTCGGACAATGGCGGTGAAGATTTGTTTGCGCACTTTTCCGAAATCCGGATGGACGGCTTCAAGACGTTGAAGGAAAACCAGCGTGTTTCGTTCGAGGTCAAAGTCGGGCCGAAAGGCAAGCAGGCAGCGAATATCCAGGCGGTCTGACGCGCCGCGCATTGCCGATCACGTCCGGCCCCCGCATGGCGGGGGCTTTTTGTTTTCCGGAGACGGGGCGGGGCCGGTCCGGGCTGGCCCGAGTACGCGTGCCGGTGCATACTCACGGAAGCATCGTTTCCCTGTCTTTTCATGTCCGATTCCGTTCCGTCCGATCCCGCCCGCGAGCAGCCACTCGTCTTCGTCGACCTTGAAACCACCGGCGGCTCGTCCGCCGACCACCGCATCACCGAAATCGGCGTGGTCGAAATCGGACCGCTCGGCGTGTCGACGTGGACGAGCCTCGTCAATCCGGGGCAGGCGATTCCGCCGTTCATTCAGCAACTGACGGGCATCTCGGACGCGATGGTGCGCGATGCGCCGACGTTCGCTTCGCTCGCGCCGGCGCTGTTCGAGCGGCTCGACGGCAAGCTGTTCGTCGCGCACAACGCGAGCTTCGACCGCGGCTTCCTGCGGGCCGAATTCGAGCGCGCCGGCCTGGCGTTCAATCCCGATGTGCTCTGTACGGTACGGCTGTCGCGCGCGCTGTTTCCGCGCGAATCGCGGCACGGGCTCGATGCGTTGATCGAACGGCATGGGCTCGTTCCGGCCGCGCGTCACCGCGCGCTGGCCGATGCCGACCTGATCTGGCAGTTCTGGCGCCAGCTGCACGACATCGTGCCGCTCGATCGGCTGCGCGACCAGATCGCGCGCACGACGCGCCACTTCCGTCTGGGCGGCGATCTGACCGAAGCCTGGCTGGATACCGCGCCGGCAGGGTGCGGCGCGTATGCGCTGTTCGGCGAACGTGACGAAGCGCTGTATGTCGGCCGCAGCGTGCGCGTGCGCCAGCGGCTGCGCGCCCTGCTGACCGGCGAGCGCCGTTCGTCGAAGGAAATGCGGCTCGCGCAGCAGGTGCGGCGTGTCGAATGGCGCGAGACCGGCAACGAGCTGGGGGCGATGCTGGCCGAAGCGCAATGGATCGCCCGGTTGCGCCCGTCGTACAACCGGCGGCCCACGGCCGACGCCGGCCGCGCGGGCGGTGCACCCTGGCCGTTCGAAGGCGCGGTCGCGTTCGAGGCGAACAGCGAGCGCCGCCTGTTTCATGTGATCGACGGCTGGTGCTATCTCGGTTCGGCGGACTCGCTCGATGCGGCCGCACGGCTCGTGGCCGACGCGGCGGCCGCCACGTTCGAACCTTTCACCCATCGCCTGCTGCAGACGCATCTCGCGCGCGGCCTGCAGGTGATTCCGCTCATGGCGCTGACGCCTGCGGACTGAGCGCCGCGGGACGATCCGCGCCTGCCCCCGTCAGCCGATCGCGCTGGCTCCGCCGGCGGAGCAGACATGCGACAGCGCGGTATCGAGTGCCCGCGTCTGCGTGGAATCGTAGCGCGTGAGCGTCTTCCAGTTCGCGATGCTGCGCGCGAGCCGCGCCTGGCAATCGGGCGCATCGCGCAGCGGGGCAACCTGCGCGAGACCGGCGAGCATTTTCTGCGTCAGCCGATCGAGGGCGGGCCGCGTGCTGGTCGCGAGATCGGGCGGCGTGCCTTCCGGCGGCCGCGTCGTGCGCCAGGTCGCGAACAGTGCGTTCTGCACGTCCTTGCTTGCGGTGATCTGATCCTCGAAGAACGTGCGAGCGAAGGCGGGGTCGACGCCGGCCTGGGCCGCGCGCTTTTCGACGGCGGTGAGCAGGGCCGCTTCACGCGGCTGGTCCTCGATGGCCTTGTGATTCGCCCATTTCCATCGCGCGACCGGTTCGGCGAGCGCGAGGCGCTGCGACGCGAGCGCCACGACGTTGGTGAGGGCGGTGTCGTCGCCGTCCGCGCGGGCGGTAGGGGGCGACGAAAGGAGGGCGACGCCGAGCGCGGCGACAGCGATGCTGGCACGAATGGCTTGCTTCATCGGAACGATCGGGAGAGCCGGGCGGGCCGGACGTGGAAAAACAGAAGGATAGACGAAGACAGTCGCGCGGCGTAGCGTCGCGACAGGAGAATCAGCAGGCGAGCTGATCCGGCACCGTCAGGCTGTTGCGGCCCGGGTGCGAGGCGAATTGCGCGCGAAGCGCAGGGATGAACCGCACGATAGCGATGATCGACACGTGGCGGTTACAGAACCGAACTGACGTTCACTTCGGCGAGTACAGCCGGTGCTGCTCGTCGAAGAATGCCCGAACGTGCTCGGGCAATTCGGCGAGGAATTCCACGCCGACGGGTTCCGGATCCGGGCTCATCACTTGCTCGGGCGGGGGCATGCGAGTTGGTCTTTCGTCCATGATCGTTTCTCCAGCAGGTTCAATGATTATCAACCTCGTGCTCGGATTTATGCCAGCGGCGAATCGTTAGATTTTGTCTCTGTTGTATTAACGGCACATGCGTGCCGGCGCGAAGTGTGATGCCCGCTATCACGCGCCGCGCGATCGGCATCCAGCGGGCCGCTTGCTATACTTGCGCGCACTTTTTCCTGGACCGCGATGAGACGAACGACGCGATGGATCGGCCTCGTATGGCTGGCGCTGGTACTGAACGTACTGTCGCCCGTCGTCGGCTACGCGCGCCTTGCGTCGAGCGGTTCCGGCGCGCTCACGCTCGAGTTGTGCAGTGCAGCGGGCGCGCGTCAAATCGTGCTCGCGCAAGCGGGCGACGAGCGCGACACGTCGTCGGCCGACCATGCCGGCGTCCCGCATTGCGTGTATTGCCCCGGCTTCGCGGCGAACGTCGCGCTGGGCACGAGCCTTCCCGCGATGCCGCGCTTCGTACGCACGTTCGCGTATCGGGCGGTTGCACCGATCGTTCCCGACGTGCCCCGCAAGGGCATCCGTCTCGCGCAGCCGCGCGCCCCGCCTGAAAACGTTCCGGTCTGATTGATGTCCTGCGCGCGCCCCGGTGGCGCGCGAGCCGCCTGCGGCCTCGGCCCGCGCGTCGCGCCGTACGTGCGCGTCGCGCGCCCCATGCCCGGCGGCGTCCGATCACGTTTTCAGGAACGCACTCATGTCGTCTCCCCTTGCCGCGCGGTCGTCGCGCGGCCGGCTCGCGCTCGCATGCGCGGCCGCTTTCGCATGGCCGGCCGCTCACGCGGCGTCGACCGACGATGCCCGCGCCGACGCGGCCCGCAACGGTGGCATCGATCGTCTCGCCGCCGGGGCGTCGGCGTCCATGGATGTCGACGCGGCGGCCGCCCCCGCAGGCGACACGCTGACCGCCGTCAGCGTGACCGCGCAGCGGCAGCCGGTCGACCCCGATACGCCGGCCGTCGTCACGTCGATCACGCGCGAGCAGATCGATGCGCACACCAACGTCACCACCGAGGACGCGCTGAAGTACGCGCCGAACCTGATGGTCCGCAAGCGCTACATCGGCGACCGCAACAGCGTATTCGCGGGCCGCGACTTCAACGAATTGCAGAGCGCGCGCGGGCTCGTCTATGCCGACGGCGTGCTGCTGTCGAACCTGCTCGGGTCGAGCTATGCGTACCCGCCGCGCTGGTCGCTGATTCCGCCCGACGACATCGCGCGCGTCGACGTGCTCTATGGCCCCTTTTCCGCGCTGTACCCGGGCAACGCGATCGGCTCGACCGTGCTGCTCACCACGCGCCGCCCCGACCGGCTCGAGGCGTCGCTGTCGACGCAATTCTTCACGCAGCGCTACCGCGACGGCTACGGGTTGGCGGACAGCTTCGGCGGCAATCACCAGACCGCGCGGATCGCGAACCGCGTCGGCCGGTTCCGGTTCGCGCTGTCGCTCGACCGGCTGGAGAACGACGGCCAGCCGATGCAGTACGCGAGCCCCAATTCGGCCTACAACCCGAAACTGGGCGCCGCCGTGCCCGTGACGGGCGCCGCGACCGACATCGGACCCAACGGCAAGCCGCGGACCATCGTCGGCGCGCAGACGATCGAGCGGACCGAGCAGCTCAACGAGACGGTTCGGATGGGCTATGCGTTCACCGATCGTGTCGACGCGTCGCTGACGCTCGGGCATTGGGAGAACCACTACCGGCAGCACGGCGAGACCTTCCTGCGCGATGCGACGGGCAACCCGGTTTACGGCGGCAACGTGTCGATCGGCGGACAGAACATGACGGTCGCGCCGAACGCGTTTGCCCCGCAACGCGGCGACCAGGAGAACTGGCTGTATGCGCTCGGCCTGAACGGCCGGCTCGATTCCGGCTGGCGGCTATCGGGCGTGGTGTCCGCGTACGACGTGTCGCGCGACGTGCTGCGCGCGGCCTCGACCGTGCAGGGCGGGGCGGGCACGCTGTTCCAGGGCGACGGCACCGGCTGGCGCACGCTCGATCTGAAGGCCGAGGCGCCGGAAGTGAAGGGCCATACGTTCACGTTCGGCTATCACTACGACAATTACTTCCTGCGCAACGTCACGGTCAACACGGCCGACTGGCTGGCCGGGCCGGCCACGTCGCTCGCGAGCGTCTATCGCGGCGACACGCGCACGCAGGCGCTGTTCGGGCAGGACGCGTGGCGTTTCGCGCCGGGCTGGCTCGCGACGCTCGGGCTGCGCTACGAGCGCTGGGAGGCGTACGGCGGCGCCCTCGGCAATGCCAACGGCACGCTCGGCTACGCGGATCGCGGCGCGAATGCGCTGTCGCCGAAAGCCGCGCTGCAATGGGATGCGACGGAGGTCTGGCGCTTCCGGCTGTCGTTCGCGACCGGCACGCGGTTCCCGACGGTCGGCGAGCTGTTCCAGGGCACGATCTCGAACAACGCGATCGTCAACAACAACCCGAACCTGCGTCCGGAAAAGGCGATCGACTGGGACTTCACGGCCGAGCGCGACGTGGGTGTCGGCGTGGTGCGCGCGAGCGTGTTCCAGAGCGACTTGCGCGATTCGATCTACAGTCAGACGACGGTGTCGGGCGCGACGACCGTCACCAACGTCTCGAACGTCGACCGCGTGCGCGTGCGCGGCGCCGAACTCGCGTTCAGCGGGGAGAACGTCGGGCTGCGCGGGCTCGATCTCGACGCGAACGTGTCGGCGAGCAACGCGCAAATCCTCGCCGATGCCGCGAATCCGGCCTATGTCGGTTCGCGTTTCCCGCGCATTCCGCGCATGCGCGCGAACCTGCTCGCGTCGTATCGATTCGACGAGCACTGGCTCGCGAGCGTCGGCGTGCGCTACTCGGGCCGCCAGTTCAACACGCTCGACAACAGCGACGTGAATCCGGACGTCTACGGCGGCACGAGTTCGTTTACCGTCGTCGATCTGAAGGCGCGCTACCGCTTCGATCGTCACTGGACCGCGTCGGCCGGCATCGACAACCTGACGGACCGCCGCTACTACGTGTTCCACCCGTATCCGGGCCGCACTTTCTATGGAGAACTGAAATGGTCGCTGTGAAATCGTTCGCGGCGGGATACGGGGCCGTGGCACGCGGCGCCGTCGGGGCCGGTGCGCACGAGGCGCCCGGCATGCCGAAAGCCGCCGATCCGCAGATCGCGCAGTATGAGAACGCGGAGCCCATGCCCGAGCGGCCACGGGCAGCGCTCGGTGCGGAATGGAGAGGGGAGATGCCGCGCACCGTGTGGATCGGGCGCGATGGTGTGCATGAAGCGTTCGGCGGATGGTTGACGGCCGACGTGCTCGACGGCTGATTGCGGTACGCGAAGCGTTGACGGGGCGGGTGGCGCGCGGCGAACGGGCCGCGCGCCGGCCCGATGCGAAAACGCGCCCGAAGGCGCGTGGTCAGAAACGTCAGGCCGCTCGCCTGAATAGCCGGATCACGAACAGCAGGATCACCGCGCCGATGACCGCGACGATCACCGAGCCGATGAAGCCGCTGCCGATGCTGATGCCGAGCAGCCCGGCGAGCCAGCCGCCGATCACCGCGCCGACGATCCCGACGATGATGTCGACGATCAGCCCGAAGCCGCCGCCCTTCACGAGCAAGCCGGCAAGCCAGCCGGCGATCGCGCCGATGATGAGCCACATAATCAAGCCATGAGTCATGGTGGTCCTCTCCTTGGGTTGAGTCGAAATGACCGGGCACCGGCTGTCGCACGCTGCAAGTGGGTTGAAAGCGGCATGCGGCCGTCGCGCCGCCCACGCAATGTAACGCGATAGACGGGTCAGGATCGTTAAGTAATGTTATGCACCCTTAAACAGATTTTCCAGGGGGATTTGTCTGCCTAGTACATGCGCGGTGCGCGCCCCGTGCATGGCGAAATGAATCTGTAAGGATGGGCTGTCGCGGAAGTCCGTCCGTCGGGCACGCCATCGCTCCAGCGTCGTTAGTGGCACGGTGGCCTCGGGTAGTCCGTCGGTTGCGTCGGGGATCACGCGCCCGAGGGTCGCGGCATCGCCGATTGCTTCGATCGACAGAAGCGCGAAACGGGTGGGGAAGCGCGGCGTATCGGTTCGCCGATCGGCGGCATCGTGTGGGACAGATCGATGTAGCGTGTGCCGTATCCGATATCCGCCATCATTCGGGATCCTGAGGGATCGGCTTCGAATGATGTGTGCGGAGGGGGCGGGAGATAGAGTGTGCAGTCATGTCGTCGGCGTACGCGTCGTGCCGGCGAGCGCTTGACGGTCGGGGTGCGGGGAAAAGCGGATGCCGTTGCGCGGGCTGCCTAGGTCGGGCAAGTCGGCCATCGTCGTCATGGCCGCCGCAGGCTGTGCTGTTACGCACCGCAAGAGGGGCGATACGATTGGCCGGCGGCCGCCGAGTGCGTGGGTATGTCGTGCGGATGTTGCGCAGATAACGCGCCGCGGCGAGGATCGGCCCCGGACAACGCGCAGGCGAGATTGCCGAATTCGTACGCCAAGACGCCAACACCGTGCGCGGCGTGATCGGGTAGTGCGCCGTCGAACGACTTCACGATTTCGGCGCCGCAAAAGAGAAAAGGTCTGACAAGCGACGCTTGTCAGACCTTTATGTCTTGGTGCCGGAGATAGGAGTCGAACCTACGACCTTCGCATTACGAATGCGCTGCTCTACCAACTGAGCTACACCGGCAGCAGAGAAATGAAATTATATGGTGAAATCCGAGATCTTGGCAATAGGTTTTGCGAATTTTTTTCAGCGTGCTGCCGCTGCTTCGCGAAACCCTCGATCCGGCGGACTTTCCGCTTTCACTTCACCGCGACGCGACCCGTTAGGGCCACATCGCGAAGGCGCGATTGTACTGATGTCTCGCCCCTGCGTCCAGTGCTGCAGTGCGATTATTTCGCTTCGTCGTGATAGCCGGTCACGCGCTCGACTTCGTTCTTCGAACCGAGGAACACGGGCACGCGCTGATGCAGGCCGGTCGGCTGCACTTCCATGATGCGCTGCGTGCCGGTCGTCGCCGCGCCGCCCGCCTGTTCGACGATGAACGACATCGGGTTCGCTTCGTACATCAGGCGCAGCTTGCCCGGACGATCGGGCGTGCGCTTGTCGGCCGGATACATGAAGATGCCGCCGCGGTTCAGGATCCGATGCACGTCGGCCACCATCGACGCGATCCAGCGCATGTTGAAGTTGTCGCCGCGAGGGCCGTCCTTGCCGGCGTTCAGTTCGTCGACGTAGCGCTTCACCGGGTCGTACCAGTGGCGCGCGTTCGATGCATTGATCGCGTATTCGCGCGTGTCGGCCGGGATCTGCATGTTGCTCTGCGTGAGTACCCACGAGCCGACTTCGCGGTCGAGCGTGAAGCAGTTCACGCCGTTGCCGGTCGTCAGCACGAACACCGTCTGCGGGCCGTAGACGGCGTAGCCGGCCGCGACCTGCTGCGTGCCGGGCTGCAGGAACGATTCTTCGGTCGCCTGCTTGCCGTCCGGGCAGCGCAGCACCGAGAAGATCGTGCCGATCGACACGTTCACGTCGATGTTCGACGAGCCGTCGAGCGGATCGAACACGAGCAGGTATTCGCCGCGCGGGTAGTTCGCCGGGATCGGGAAGAACGTTTCCATTTCTTCCGACGCCATCGCGGCGAGGTTGCCGCCCCATTCGTTCGCGTCGAGCAGGATTTCGTTCGACAGGATGTCGAGCTTCTTCTGCACTTCGCCCTGGACGTTCTCGCTGCCGGCGGTGCCGAGCGCTTCGCCGAGCGCGCCCTTCGACACGTTGTAGCTGATCGCCTTGCACGCGCGGGCGACGACTTCGATCAACAGGCGCAGGTCGGCGGGGAGGTTGTTGGTCTCACGTTGCTGTTCGATCAGGAACTTCGACAGCGTGGTGCGGCGGGCAATGGACATGACAGACTCCGAAAGGCCAAAGAATCCTTGAATGGCCGCAATTTTACCCGTCGCGCCTTCGGTGCCGCCGGCTTTTTTCGTCCGGTTACATGGCCGGGCCGCCGAATCGGCGCGGTATCGGGCGACGACGCGGGGCGGGGCGCGCCCCGCCCCGGAGGCCGCCCGAGCGGTCCGACCCCGCGCGTGGTGCGATTGCAGCCGTGCTCGTGCAATAAAAAAGCCGGCGCCGCGTGAAGCGGCGCCGGCTCGATCGCCCGGACGCGACAGGGGCGATCGCGTGACTTACGCGAGCGCCTTCTCGACGATCTCGCGCACGTCGCGCGACTTCGCGCCGGCGGCGACCTGTTCGAGCGCTTCGCGCATCCGGTCGCGCAGCGCCGGCGTGAAGCGGCGCCACAGTTCGAGCGAGCGTGCGAGGCGCGCCGCGACCTGCGGATTGATCGCGTCGAGCGCGAGCACCTGTTCGGCCCAGAACGCGTAGCCGGAACCGTCGGCCGCGTGGAATTGCGCGGGGTTGGCCGCGCAGAAGCTGAAGATCAGCGAGCGCGCGCGGTTCGGGTTCTTCAGGTTGAACGCCGGGTGCGCGAGCAGCTTGCGCACCTTCGCGAGCGTCGGCTGCGCGGGCGTACCGCGTTGCGCCGCCTGCATCGCGAACCACTTGTCGATCACGAGCGCCTCTTTCTCGAAGCGACGGTAGAAGTCGTCGAGCGCCTGCTCGGCAGGCCCGTTCGCGCCTGCGGCGGCCGCGGACAGCAGCGCGCCGAGCGCCGCCGCGCGATCGGTCATGTTGTTCGCCGCGTCGTACTGGGCCGTGGCGAGGCGCACGGCATCGGCCGGATCGTCGAGTTCGGCGAGATACGCGAGCGCGAGATTCTTCAGCGCGCGGCGGCCCGACGCTTCCGGTGTCGGCTCGTAGGCGCCGGGCGTCTGGTGCTGCGCGTACGCGGCGAGCCAGTCGGCGCGCAGCGCGGTCGCGAGCTGGCGGCGCACGAACTGGCGCGCGCGATGCACGGCGGCCGGGTCGGCCTCGGCCATCTGGTCGGCGAGGTAGGTTTCCGACGGCAGCGTCAGCGCGAGTTCGCGGAACGCCGGCGACAGGCTTTCATCGGTCAGCACGCGGCGGAACGCGGCGACGAAGTTCTCGCCGAGCGCGAGCGGCGCGTCGGCGGCGGCACGGGCGGCGAGCGTCAGCAGCGCGCGCGTCGCGAGGCGCTGGCCGGCTTCCCAGCGGTTGAACGGATCGCTGTCGTGCGCGAGCAGGAACGCGAGATCGTCGTCGCTGTAGTCGTACTCGACGATCACCGGCGACGAGAAGTTGCGCAGCAGCGACGGCAGCGGCGCTTCCGGCACGTCGATGAACGTGAAGGTCTGCTCGGTGGCGGTGAACTCGAGCACGCGCGTCGTGCCCGATGCGGCGGCTTCGCCGTCCAGGCGCAGCGGCAGGTCGCGGCCGTCGCGGCCGATCAGGCCGATCGCGAACGGGATCAGCAGCGGCCCTTGCTGCGTTTCGCGCGCGGCGGGCGACGCGTCGCCGTAGCCTTGCGCGAGAGTGACCGTATAGCGGCGCGCGGCCGCGTCGTACGCGGTGCGCACCGACACGCGCGGCGTGCCGGCCTGGCTGTACCAGCGCTCGAACTGCGCGAGGTCGCGCCCGTTCGCGTCGGCCATCGCGTGACGGAAGTCGTCGCAGGTCACCGCGTGGCCGTCGTGGCGCTTGAAGTAGAGATCCATCCCCTTGCGGAAGCCGTCGCGGCCGAACAGCGTCTGGTACATCCGCACGACTTCCGAGCCTTTCTCGTAGACGGTCATCGTGTAGAAGTTGTTGATCTCGACGTAGCTCTCCGGACGCACCGGGTGCGCCATCGGGCCGGCGTCCTCGGCGAACTGCAACTGGCGCAGCACGCGCACGTCCTCGATGCGCTTGACCGCGCGGGCCGCCGATTCGACGTCGTCGCCCGCGGCCATGTCGGCCGAGAACTCCTGGTCGCGGAATACCGTCAGGCCTTCCTTCAGGCTCAGCTGGAACCAGTCGCGGCAGGTCACGCGGTTGCCGGTCCAGTTGTGGAAGTACTCGTGGCCGACCACCGACTCGATGTTCGCGAAATCGGTGTCGGTCGCGGTCTCGGGGTTCGCGAGCACGTACTTCGTGTTGAAGATGTTGAGCCCCTTGTTCTCCATCGCGCCCATGTTGAAGTCGCCGACCGCGACGATCATGAAGCGGTCGAGATCGAGCTCGAGGCCGAAGCGCTTCTCGTCCCAGCGGATCGAGTGGATCAGCGAATCCATCGCGTGACGCGTCTTGTCGAGATCGGCCGGCTCGACCCACACCTGCAGCAGCTTTTCCTTGCCGGAACCGGTCTTGATCGTTTCCTCGATCGAGACCAGCTTGCCCGCGACCAGCGCGAACAGGTAGCTCGGCTTGCGGAACGGGTCTTCCCATTTCGCGAAGTGGCGGCCGTCGGGCAGGTCGCCCGAATCGACGAGGTTGCCGTTCGACAGCAGCACCGGGTACGCGGCCTTGTCGGCGCGCAGCGTGACCGTGTACGACGCCATCACGTCGGGGCGGTCGAGGAAGTAGGTGATGCGGCGAAAGCCTTCGGCTTCGCACTGCGTGAAGAAGTTGCCGCTCGACACGTAGAGGCCAGACAGCGTCGTATTCTGATCGGGCGCGCATGCGCTTTCGAGCGTCAGCTCGAACGCGTCGGGCACGTTCTCGACCGTCAGGCCGTGTTCGTGCGCGCGCACAGCGCCGTGCGGCGCGCCGTCGAGCCGCGCGTCGAGGAATTCGAGCGCTTCGCCCATCAGCTCCAGGTGGGGCGTGGGCGCGGCGTCCGGATTGCGGCGCACGCGCATCGTGTTCCTGACGATCGTGCGGGCCGGCGCGAGATCGAATTCGAGTGCGACGGAATCGATGAGGAAGGCCGGCGGCGTGTAGTCGGCGCGGCGGATCACGGTGGAGGAGGCGTTGTCGGACATGGTCGTCGAGATCGGTGGAGTGGGAGACGGGCCCGTCGCGCGGGCCGGGCGAACCGGGCCATTGTACAAAGGCTTGCGGCCGCGTGCCGGGCGAACTTTTTACCGCTTCCGGGAGTCCGCGTATTATCGGCATCCCGTTGTGCTTCGCGCGGTGCGACGAACGGGTGACGGATCGACGAGGATCAACATGAAACGCGAATGGATTTTTCGCGGTGCGGGCTGGGCGGCGGCGCTGTGCGTCGCGCTGCTGACCGGCTGCACCAGCTACGTGACCACCCAGGTCACGGCCTTCTCCGACTGGAGCGGCAGCGACGCGACCCGCACCTATGCGTTCACGCGCACGGACGCGCAGAAGAACAGCATCGAGCAGTCGACCTACGAGCCGATCGTCGCGAACGAGCTGTCCGCGTATGCGTTCCGTCAGGTGCCGCCGTCGCAGGCCCGCTATCTCGTCGGGCTGACCTATTCGGTCGGCAGCGATCTCGTGACGGTGCCGCAACCCGTCTACTACGACCCATGGTTCATGGGGCCCGGGCCGTACTGGCGAGGCGGGCCGTGGAGCCCTTGGGGCCCGTGGGGTCCCTGGGGGCCGATGCCGGCCGGCTACGTCGCGCAGACGTACCAGGTATTCGACTACACGCTCGGCATCCGCATCGCCGAGCGCGCGACGGGCAAGGAGGTCTACAACGTGTCCGCGCGCACGACCGGCGACAACGGCACGCTGCTTTACGCGATGCCGTTCCTCGCGCGCAGCGCGCTCGCCGATTTCCCATTGTCGAACGGCGCGGTCCGCACGGTCAGGCTGCCGGTCGACAAGCGCGGCGGGCCGGCGGCGCCGGCCGTCAACGAGCGCGCGGTGCCGGCGGCGCCAGCGTCGGGCGCGGCCGCCGCGAAGTAACGCGGCATCCCTCTCGGCGCGGCCGCCCGGCCGCGCCGGCCACCTGCCTTTTCGTCAGACCCCGACACCCAGCAGCGCCAGCGCGCCGAGCCCGACGAACAGCACGGCCGCGATCCCGTGCACGAGCTTCGTCGGCAAGCGGTGCGCGAAGCGGTCGCCGAGCAGGATCGCCGGCACGTTCGCGAGCATCATCCCGAACGTCGTGCCGGCCACCACGCCGATGTAATCCTGGAAGCGGGCGGCCAGCGCGACGGTCGCGATCTGCGTCTTGTCGCCCATCTCCGCGAGGAAGAATGCGACGAGCGTCGCGCCGAACACGCCGAGCCGCGAGCGGGTCGCTTTGGCTTCGTCCTCGTCGAGCTTGTCCGGCACCAGGATCCACAGCCCCATCGCGATGAACGAGAACGCGAGCGCCCAGCGCATGATCGACGGCGTGACGAGCACGCCCAGCCATTCGCCGAGCGCGCCGGCGAAACCGTGGTTGACGAGCGTCGCGACGAGCACGCCGAGAATGATCGGTACCGGCTTGCGATAGCGCGCGGCCAGAACGAGGGAAAGCAGTTGGGTTTTGTCGCCGATTTCAGCGAGGGCGACGGCGCCGGTGGAGATCAGGAAGGCTTGAGACACGAATGGGGTTCCACGGGCCGTTGTTGTGCGTGCGAGCGACGATTCACCGCGCGCCGGGCCCTGATGCGGCGCGCAGTGAACCATCGGTCTCGCCAGGCCAACGTGGCTGCGTCCGCCATGGCCGAACGGCCAAGTCTGTTGACGGACGCCTCCGTCACGATGCGCGCCGGGGGCGCGGGACATCGAGCGGAGCGGCTACTCCCCAATGAGCGGCGAATTCTAGCACGGCGTGTTGCGCACGGGAAAGCGGCCGGGGCCGCCGTGCGGCGCGCCATGCGCGCGATTCCCGGCAGCGCGACGGCGAAGCGGCCGCGCTGCCGCGACGGCGTACCCGCGAGGCGTTACGCGGTGGCCGGTCGGCGCGCGGCGCCGCGTTCGTGCACGAGTTCGCCGGCCGCATAGGTGCGGTATACCGCGCGGTCGTCGCCGAGCAGCGCGAACGCGAACAGCAGTTCCTCGAGCGAATCCGCGCGCTGCGTGCGGCGCGCGAGCAGCGGCGTCGCGTGCGGATCGAGCACGACGAAGTCGGCCTCGGTGCGCGGTGCGAGCGTGCCGACCGTGTCGGCGAGGTCGAGCGCCTGCGCGGCGCCGGCCGTCGCGAGCCAGAACATCCGCGTGGCGGTCAGGTGGTGCCCCGACAGCCGCGCGACCTTGTGCGCCTCGTTCATCGTCTGCAGCATCGAGAACGACGTGCCGCCGCCGACGTCGGTCGCGAGCGTGACCGGCACGTCGTATTCGCCGGCCTTGTCGAAATCGAACAGCCCGCTGCCGAGGAAGAAGTTCGACGTCGGGCAGTGTGCGACGACGGTGCGCGTCTCGGCCATCCGGCGGCGATCCTCGTCGTCGAGGTGGATGCAGTGGCCGTACACCGCGCGCGGACGCAGCAGCCCGTAGCGGTCGTAGATGTCGAGATAGCTGCGATGGCCGGGGAACAGCTCGGCCACCCATTTCACCTCGTCGACGTTTTCCGCGACGTGGCTTTGCACGAACACGTCCGGATGGCGGCGCGCGAGTTCGCCGCACGCCTCGAGCTGCGCCTCGGTCGACGTCGGCGCGAAGCGCGGCGTGAGCGCGTACATCTGGCGGCCCTTGCCGTGCCAGCGGTCGATCAGCTCGGCGCTGTCGTCGTAGCCCGACTGCGCGGTGTCGCGCAGGAATTCGGGGCAGTTGCGATCCATCAGCACCTTGCCCGCGATCATCCGCAGGTCGCGTGCGTCGCTCGCCGCGAACAGCGCATCGGCCGACTGCTTGTGCACGGTGCAGTAGACGAGCGCGCTCGTCGTGCCGCACGCGAGGAGTTCGTCGACGAAGAAGTCGGCGACTTCGCGCGCATGCTCGGGATCGCCGAACTGGCGCTCGGTCGGGAACGTGTACTTGTCGAGCCACGGCAGCAGGCCCGGCGCCGGCGACGCGATCATGTCCGTCTGCGGATAGTGGATGTGCGTGTCGATGAAGCCGGGCACGATCAGCTTGTCGCGCAGGTCGTGGATCACCGCGTCGCGTGCGAGCGTCGCGGCGAGCCGGGCGTACGGGCCGGCCGCGACGACCTTGCCGTCGTCGACGATCAGGAGCCCGTCGGTCTCGTAGTTCGCGGCCTGGCTCGATTGCGCCGGGTCGCCGTTGAAGGTCAGCAGTTGGGAACGGAAAGCGTTTTGCGTCATGACGAAGGGTCCTGCATCAAGGTAAGGCGAACAGAAGAAATCGATCGACGCCGCACGGGGGCGGGGCGGTGCTTCGCGGGCGGCTGCGGCGGCACGTGATGTGCGGCACGGCCGGAGGCGATTGCGCGGGCGAACGTGGCGGCCGAAGCCGCCCGCGAGTGGTTGCGGGCGCACCTCGCGGCCGTTGCGTTCGCAACTGGTACATCCGCAACCGATACGTCCGCAACCCATACGACGGCGAACGGCACGGCAAGCCGCGACGGCCGGTGCGTGCGAGCGACGCCGTACCGCGCGATCGCGACGCCTGCATGCAGCCGACCAGCTCGGCGCGACGCCGAACGGGGATTCGCGAAGCGGATGCCGTTGCCGTGTTTCATCTGTCAGCGTGTCTCGATGCGGGCCGTCACGCGGCCTGCCAGTACGCGTCGAGGCGCGCGTACAGTGCGTCGCGCTGCGCCGGTTCGATGAACGACGCCTCGAAGCCGTTGCGGATCACCGCATGGACTTCGGCATCCGTGAGTTGCAGCCCTTCGACCGTCGCGAAGTAGTTTTCGTTGACGTAGCCGCCGAAATAGGCCGGATCGTCGGAGTTGATCGTCACCGCGACGCCGCGGTCGAGCAGCGCCTTCAGCGTGTGCTTCGCCATGTCGTCGAACACGCACAGCTTCAGGTTCGACAGCGGGCACACGGTGAGCGCCGTGCGCGTTTTCGCGAGCCGCTCGACGAGCGCCGCATCCTCGATGCTGCGCACGCCGTGGTCGATCCGGTCGACCTTCAGCACGTCGAGCGCTTCGTAGATGTACGCGGGCGGGCCTTCCTCGCCCGCATGGGCGACGAGCTTCAGCCCGAGCGCGCGCGCCTTCTCGAATACGCGGGCGAACTTCGTCGGCGGATGGCCGAGCTCGGACGAATCGAGGCCCACGCCGATCAGCCGATGGCGATAGCGCTCGAACAGCGGCAATGCGGCTTCGAACGTCGCGAGCGCGTCCTCTTCGGACAGGTGGCGCAGGAAGCACAAAATCAGCTTGCTCGACAGCCCGCGCGCTTCGGCATCGGCGAGCGCGCGCTCGATGCCCGCGACGACCGTCTCGATCGGCACGCCGCGCTCGGTGTGCGTCTGCGGGTCGAAGAACAGTTCGGTGTGGACGACGTTGTCGGCGAGCGCGCGCTCGCAGTACGCGGCCGTCATGTCGTAGAAATCCTGCTCGGTGAGCAGCACGCTCGCGCCGGCGTAGTAGATGTCGAGGAACGATTGCAGGTCGGTGAACGCGTACGCGGCGCGCAGCGCGTCGATCGAGTCGTACGCGAGCTTCACGCCGTTGCGCTGCGCGAGCGCGAAGATCAGTTCCGGCTCGAGTGAGCCTTCGATGTGGATGTGCAGCTCCGCTTTCGGCGCGCGGGCAATCTTGTTCTTGAATGTCGGGGTCATGGCGTCGTTTTGGTCGGTCAGTCAGTAGGGGAAGCCTGCGCGGACGCATTCGCCTCGACGGCCTGCAGCAACTGCGCGGCCACCGAGATCGCGATCACTTCGGGCGCCTTGTCGATGATGCCTTCGACGCCGATCGGGCAGCGCATCCGCGCGACCTGGGCCGGGTCGATGCCGATCGCGGCGAGGCGATGATCGAACTGCGTGCGTTTCGTCTGCGAGCCGGTCATCCCGAAGTACGCATAGTCGCCGCGTCGCAGGATGCGCTCGGCCAGCACGAAATCGAGTGCATGGTCGTGCGTCATCACGACGAAGTAGGACTGCGGCGGCGCTGCGTCGACTGCGTCCGCCGGGGAAGCGGCCGCGTCGATCGCGAGGTTGCCGATGCCGGCGAGCGCGTCGGCCGGCGGGAACACCGCATCGGGCCGGTCGATCCAGCGCACCTGGCACGGCAGCGTCGCCAGCACTTTCACGAGCGCGGTGCCGATGTGCCCCGCGCCGAACAGCACGACGGGGAACGCATACGGCGCGATCGTTTCGGTCATCAGCGAGACGCCGCCGGTTTCCCACAGCAGGCAGTCGGCGCGCGCGGCTTCCGATTCGGGCTCGGTCAACAGCGGCGCGCCCGGCGAGGGGCCGAATGATACGCTACGCACGGTCGCGGCGCCGGCCGCGACGCGCTTCGCGAGCGACATGATCCAGCCGAGGTCGCCGACGTCGAGCCGCTCGAACGCGAGCACCACGGCGCCGCCGCAGCACTGGCCGAGGCTCGGGCCGAGCGCGAGCCGCTCGAGCCGGCGCGCGTGCGGCACGTGCGCGCCGTCCTTCAGCAGGTGCCGCGCGATCTCGATCGCCTTCCATTCCAGATGACCGCCGCCGATCGTATGGCGGGCCGTGTCGCGCGTGACGAGCATCTTGGTGCCGGCCTCGCGCGGCGCGGAGCCGTCGGTGTGCGCGACCGTCACGAGCACGGCCGCTTCGCCGTGCGCGAGCAGTTGCTGCAGATCGCCGAGCCAGGCTTCCATCAGCACGCTCCGTTCGGGACGACGCGGCACGACGCGCGGCGCGCTCTGGCGGACGCGGCGGCAACGAGAACGAACGGGGGCGCGGCAGGCCGGCTGCACGGCGGATGCCATGCGGCGGCGGCCGACCGACGGCGTGCGCGAACGGCGCCGCCGGACGCGCGGACGCCATGAGGGTGACGGATGCGGATGGTGTGCGTTGTCATGATGAATCCAGTCGACATTGCGGATCGGGCGCGCGTTACGCAGGCAGCGGTGAGACCGCCTGGCCTCGCGCACGTAGATCGCCATCCAGCCCCGAAGATAGCACCGCCACGCGGCGGGAACATGGCCGGGCGGTGATCCGGGCTATCAGGCGGCGATCATGTCGATCATAGGCCCGCCGCGTGGGATCGGGGGACCGATGCATGCACATCGGGCCGAAACGCATGCGTGGCGGGGCAGGTGCGCGGCGATCGCGCGACGCCCGCCCGCCCGGAAATCCGGGCGGCGGCGGGGTAGGTGTTTACGCGCGGCGGCCGGGCGGGGCCGGCGCAGGCCGCAGCCGGGGTGACGACGCGCCGGCGGCGCGCGGCCCATTCGCGCGGGCCGCGCATGCGACGGGCCGGCACCGCGGCCAGGGGGTCAGCCCGCGAGCTTGCGGCGATGGCGCCAGAGGCTCGCGACGACCGCGACCAGGATCAAGGCGAAGCCGATCAGCGCCCAGCCGGGCAGCAGGATGCCGAGGATCGGCGGGTAGACGGTCTCGCACAGCCCGGCGACCTTGAACATGCCGGGGAACCACTGCGCGGGCGGCAGGCTGTCGACGATCGGCTGCAGCGTGTCGAAGCCGCAGCTGAAGCCCGGATTCATCTGGATCGACAGGTGCCGCGCGGCCGTGCCGACACCGCCGGCCGCGGCGATCGCGATCAGCAGTTCGAGCACCCAGACGCCGCGCCAGTTGCGGATCCCGGCGGCCAGGAACGCGAAGATCCCGATCGCGCAGAAGAAATAGCGCTGGATGATGCACAGCGGGCACGGGTCTTCGTTCTTCACGTACTGCAGGTACAGCGCGCCGGCCAGCAGGGCGATGCACACCCATCCGAGCAGCATCAGCAGGCGGCGTTCGCGGCGGAGTGCAAGCGTGTAGTCGTTCATGTCGGCGGGGGTCCTCGTCGGTCGGTCCGTAAAACAATCGCGCGATTTTAGCGCGAATGATCTGGCACGAAACTGACATCGGCCGTGCGGCGGCCTGCCGCACCGCGCGCGGGCCGACGGCGATCGGTGCGCGACCGGCTTGCCATCGGCCGGTGCGGTCAGCGGATCGTGTTCAGCACGGCCTCGACCGACTGGCCGATCGCGAGCAGCGCGTCGTCGCGATGCGGCGCCGCCGCGAGCATCAGGCCGACCGGCGCCGCGTCGCGCGGATGGCACGGCAGCGACAGGCCGCACGCATCGAGGAAGTTGAACGCGCTCGGGTTGCGCAGGATCAGCGCGTTGGTGCGCGTGAACGCGTCGTCGTCCGTTTCGAGTTCGGCGATGCGCGGCGGCACGACCGGCACCGTCGGCGCGACGAGCGCATCGAAGCGCGACCAGACCGTGTGCGCGGCTTCGTCGAGCATCGCGGCGCGCGCGGCGAGCAGGTCGAGATAGTCGGCCGCGCTTGCGGGTTCGCCCTTCAGGATTCGCGTCAGCACGCGCGGGTCGTACTGGTCGCGATGCTGGGCGAGCAGCGGACGATGCCACGCGTACGCTTCGATCGGCGAGAAGCCGAAACGGTTGATTTCCGGCAGCCGGTCGAGCGCGGGGAAGCGTACTTCGGTGACGATCGCGCCGGCCGCTTCGAGATGCTTGAGCGCGGTGTCGAGCGCCGCCGCGACGTCGGCATCGACGCCATCCGTCACATAGTTCGTCAGCACGCCGAGCCGTACGCCTTCGAGCGGCCGGGCGGCCGGCACGTGCGGCTCGAGCCCCGCGAGCATCCGGTCGACCAGTGCGCAGCACGCGACCGTCAGGCCGATCGGGCCGAACGAGTCGAGCGTCGTCGACAGCGGCACGCCGCCTTGCGTCGGAATCCGGCTCGCGGTCGGCTTGAAGCCGGTCAGCCCGCACAGCGCGGCCGGAATGCGGATCGAGCCGCCGGTGTCGGTGCCGAGCGCGACGGCGGCCATCCCGTCGGCGACCGACGCGGCCGCCCCCGACGACGAGCCGCCCGAAATCCGCGCATCGCCCGGCACGTCGCGGTGATACGGCGAGCGCGGGTTGCCGAAGTGCGGATTCAGCCCGAGCCCCGAGAACGCGAACTCGCTCATGTTGGTGCGGCCGACCAGCACCGCGCCCGCACGCTTGAGCCGCGCGACGGCGACCGCATCGGTGCGCGCGGCCGGCGCGCCGTCGAGTACGCGCGACCCCGCGCGCGTGACCTGGCCCGCGACGTCGAACAGGTCCTTGATCGACACGGGAATGCCCGCGAGCGGCGACAGCACGGTGCCCGCGGCGCGCAGCCGGTCGTGCGCGTCGGCGGCCGCGCGGGCGTTGTCGGCATCGACTTCGGTGAAGACGACGGCGCCCTGGCCCGACGGATCGGCGATCCGGTCGAGTGCGGTGTCGACGAGCGCGCGGCTCGTGGTCCGGCCGGCGGCGAGGTCGGCGGCGAGCTGGGCGAGCGGGGGGAACGGCGTGAAAGTGGTCATGGCGACTCAGGGGCGAAGACGTTGGAGAAGCGTGGAGCGGAACGAATCGATATGGCTTTCGACGGCTGCGCGCGCGCCGGCGGCGTCGCGTGCGGACAGCCGGTCGAACAGCGCGCGGTGTTCGTGCTGGACGTCGGCGAGGTGGTGCGGTTCGGACAGCGTGACGAACCAGAAACGCAGCGAGCGCTCGTGCAGCGCGCGCAGGATGTCGGCGAGCACCGCATTGCGCGTGGCCGCCGCGATCGTCTGATGAAACGCGCGGTCGAGCTCCATCATGCCCTCGACGTCGTGGGTGTCGACACAGGCCTGCCCGTCGTCGAGCAGCGCGGCCAGGCGCGCGAGATCGTCGGGGGTCGCGTGGCGCGCGGCGAGGTCGGCGCAGTGCGCTTCGTTGACGCGCCGCACGTCGATCACCGCGACGATGTCCTCGAGCGACAGCGGCTGCACCATCAAGCCCTTGCGCGGGATCACCGACAGCAGCCCTTCGAGCACGAGCCGATGCACGGCCTGGTGCACCGGCGTGCGGCCGATGCCCGTGCGCGCGACGAGGTCGGCTTCGTTCAGCGCGGCGCCCGGCTTCAGGCGCATCGTGATGATGTCCCGCTGGATCAGCGCGTACGCGCGGTCGGCGAGACTGGCCGGCGACGCGGCGGCGCGGTCGGGGGTAAGGTCGGTCACGGTACTCATGCCGGTTGCGGCGCGGCGGCCGGGAAGGGCGCGATCATGGCGCGGAGGCTCGGGAAGCATGGACGATCGCTGGATATTATTGTGATATATCACCGATGTCCAGCGCGTGCGATACGGGGGTAACGATCCCGGTGCGGGTGGCCGCCACTTGCAACAATATCGACAGGATGTTGCAGGTTTACCGCGCGATCGTGCACTGAAGCATAATGAATCCTCGTCTATCCCTACGCGCGAGCGACGCATCAGACTATCGTCATGAGCGAAAACACGCCTTCCCCGGCCGGTCTGCCCGGCACCTCTTCCGCTTCTTCCGATTCCCCTCGTCCCGATCCGGCGAAAACGCCCGATGCGCCGGCCACGCAGGCCGCCGCGGAGCATGTCGCCGATGACGGTGCATCGCCCGTCACGGCCGCCTCCGAGCCGGGCGCGCCCGGTGCGGCAGGCGCCGTCGGCGATGACGCCGCCGCGGTCGCACCGCTGAAGCCAGGCGCGCCGCCGCCCGGCTTCGGCGCGCCGCCCGATTTCGACACGCCGCGACCGCCGCCGGCGAACGCGCAGAATGCGCCGCCCGCCTATCTGAAGCAGAGCGACACGCCGTGGTCGGTATTCGGCCGGATCGTCGCGGCCCGCGCACGGCGGCTGTTCGACCGCGCCGGCCAGCGCATCACGCAACGCACGCTGCGCATCGGCGTATCGGCGCGGATCTTCCATCCGGAGCCGGGCGCGAAGGGGCTGCGCGGCAAGACGCTGCAGTATCTCGAGGAATCGATCGCCCACTGGGTGATGTCGCGCGACGTGCTCGTATTCATGATTCCGACCGTCGGCCATCAAGGCATGATCCATCCGAGCAACATCCGTCTGCGCGATTACGCGAAGCATCTCGACGGCCTGCTGCTGCAAGGCGGCGCCGACGTGTCGCCGCAGACCTACGCGGCGTCGGATGCGCGCCCCGAATGGCCCGGCGATCGCGTGCGCGACATGTACGAGCTCGAGCTGCTGCACGAATTCGTCGAGTCCGGCAAACCCGTGCTCGGCGTATGTCGCGGCTGCCAGTTGATCAACGTCGCGTTCGGCGGTTCGCTGTACCAGGACATCGCCACCGACGTGCCGACCGCGAACGCGCACGTGAGCGAGCATTACGACCAGCATCGTCACGCGATCCGCTTTCCCGATTCGTCGACGCTCGCGAGCATGTTCCCGGGGCGCAGCGAAGCGATCGTCAACTCGATTCACCACCAGGCGATCCGCGATCTCGGTCGCGATCTGAACATCGAGGCCGTGTCGGCCGGCGACGGGATCATCGAAGGCATTCGCCATCGTCGTTCGCCGTTCGTCGTCGGCGTGCAGTGGCATCCGGAGTTCCATCGCGCGGGCGGTTCCGAACTGCTCGACTGCACGCCGCTGCTCGACGCGTTCCTGCGCGCGGCACGCGAAACGCGCTTGTAGCACGCCGTATTTTTCGCGTGGCACGCAGGCCGGCCGCATCCCGATAAATTCGAGATGCGGCCGTTTCGTTTTGCACGATAATCGCCAGTTCCGATTTGTTCGCCGGAGTCTGACGTTGGCTTTCCGAAACTTCTTCCCTGCACGATGCGCAACGTGGATCGTTGCGCTGGCCGCCTGCGCGCAAGCGGGCGCGGCCTGGTCCGCCGATGCGACCGCACCCGTCGCCGGTACGCGTCCGGCAGTCACGAGCCTGAGCGGCAGCGCGTCGTCGGCGCCATCGGCATCGGCCTCGGTCGCGTCGGACACCGCCGCGCAAGGCAACGTCGCCGAGCTGACGCAGATGCTGCACGACGGCCGGATCGTCGAGATGCGCACGACCTACAACGGCAGCTACGGTGCGAGCCTGATGTTCGATCCGCGCGAGATGACGTATTACGTCGCCTTGTTCCAGGACAAGAACCTGTGGCGCGTGATCCGTTCGCAGGAAAAGAATCGCGCGGAGATGGTGTACGCGAATTTCGTTCAGCAGACGGCGCAGCTCGCCGATATCGAGATTCGCCGGACCGAGCTGCAGGCGCAGAAGGCATTTCTCGAACGCGTGATCGCGCTGCAGGCGAATCGTGCGCAGCAGTTGCAGGCCGACTTGAGCGTCGCGCGCAGCCAGCAGGCCGAAGTCGCGCAGCGGCAGAAGTCGGCGCAGGAGCAGGCGCAGGCGCTGCAGGTCGAGAAGCGGGCGGCGCAGTTGCAGTTGCGCGATCTGCAGGAGCAGGTGCGGCAACTCGAGAAGCAGACCGAAACGGGGCTGTCCATGCACAAGTAACGATTCGTCGAACGGACGGAACGAGACGAGCGAAAACCCCGGCGAAGCGATCTTCGCCGGGGTTTTTATTGGGCGGACGTCAATGCGCGAACGCGTCCGGCACGTCGGTCAAGCGGCGATGCGACAGTCGCGTCGTCCAGTCGAAGCCGGCCGCGGGCGCGTGTGTCGGCTGCGTTACGGGCAGCGCGTTCGCGATGGCAATCAACGTGGCCGGATCGTCGAGCGAGTCGCGCGTATCGCGCGTGTCTGCCATGCGCGGCGGCCGGGCGAGCCGATCGCGTGTGCGGGTGTCGCCCGCGGCGCGCGGGAGCGGCGCATGCGCAGCCGGTCGCGGCACGACCGGTGTGCGGGGCGATGCTTGCGTCGTGCGCGGGCCCGTTGCCCGACGTGGCGAAGCAGGGGCGGCGTGCCGCACCTCGGAGGTCGCTTGCGGGTGAAGCGACGCGTGGCGGAGCGGAATGTGGTGCGCGACGGGCGACGATTCCGTCGTGTTCGCGACACGCGTCGCCATCTTGCGCCGCGGCATGGCGTTCGTCGACGGGGTCGGTTCAGCCTCGGCGACACGTACGGTGCCGGTCGATATCGTGGTGTGCGCGGGCGCGCCGCCGGCGGCTTGAATCGTGTACGGGGAGCCGAAACCCGCCGGTGGCTCGTACGCGCCGATCAGCCAGCCGATGATGCCGAGTGTGCCGATGCTCCAGCAGGCGGCGTACATCGCGCGCCGGTCGCGAGGGCGGCGGGCCGGATGGCGCAAGCGCCGGCCGGGGACGACAGCCGGCGTGACAGTCAACCCGGCCGAGGCCGGCAGCGCCGCCGTCACGGATAGCGGCTGCCATTGGCACGCGCGGTGCGGTCGGTCGACATCGATGCAGGACGTCGTCAGGGTCGCGAGGCAGTGCCTGCCGGGCCCGGCACCCCGTGCGTCGCTAAATCGCCATTCGCGGCCGAACGGCGGGACGTGGTCGAGCGGGGTGGCGCGAGGGCGGGCAAGCGCGCCTTCGACCGGGACGAGGGGGGATGGGATCATGGCGGGGGCGTCGTGCGACACGGGCGACCCGTGCCGACGCGGCGTGAAAATGTCGTCGCAAATCCTGACATTGTGGTCAGCCGGCGAAGGTCGGTCGATCGGATCGATCTGATTCTTGTGCCCGTTTCCGGGCGACTTGTACGAGGCGGCCACCGCGACGCCGGTGACGAGCGCGCTACAAGGCAAATGTCGGCTTGCCGTGGCATGATTCGCGAATCATGCCGGCGGCGCGCCGTTACGCGCGGTGCCGCCGGCGGGCAGCGATGCCCGTGCGCGTCGGCCCGGTCCGGCGCGGCGCGCGTCGCCGGATCCATGCGGCGCGGTATGCGCGCCATCCGAGCTGAGCGAGAAAACATGTCCACAGCGTCGCCTGCCATCGCGCAGGAATCGAAAGTCCGCACCGTCTTCCGCGTCGTCAGCGGCAACTTCCTGGAAATGTACGACTTCATGGTCTACGGGTATTACGCGTCGGCCATCGCGAAAACGTACTTTCCGAGCGGCAACGCCTTCGCGTCGCTGATGCTGTCGCTGTCGGTATTCGGCGCGGGCTTCCTGATGCGGCCGGTCGGTGCGATCGTGCTCGGCGCGTACATTGACCATCACGGCCGCCGTAAGGGGCTGATCCTGACCCTCGGGCTGATGGCGATCGGCACGCTCACCGTGGCCGCGATACCGGGCTATGCGAC
Source organism: Burkholderia sp. AU45388 (assembly GCF_030481585.1). Taxonomy (NCBI): domain Bacteria; kingdom Pseudomonadati; phylum Pseudomonadota; class Betaproteobacteria; order Burkholderiales; family Burkholderiaceae; genus Burkholderia; species Burkholderia sp. AU45388. The sequence goes on from NZ_JAUJPV010000018.1 coordinate 77,532, forward strand.
GATCGGCGTGCTCGCGCCGGTGCTCGTGCTGCTCGGCCGGTTGTTGCAGGGCTTTTCGGCGGGCGTCGAACTCGGCGGCGTGTCGGTCTATCTGTCGGAGATCGCGACGAAGGGCCACAAGGGGTTCTATACGTCGTGGCAGTCGGGCAGCCAGCAGGTCGCCGTCGTGTTCGCCGCGTTCGTCGGCGTCGTGCTGAACCGCGCGCTGCCGGTCGAGGAAATGACCGCGTGGGGCTGGCGCATTCCGTTCCTGATCGGCTGCCTGATCGTGCCGTTCCTGTTCCTGATCCGCCGTTCGCTGAAGGAGACCGACGAATTCCTGGCGAAGCGTCACCGCCCGACGATGGGCGAGATCATGCGCTCGATGCTCGACAACTGGAGTGTCGTGGTGGCCGGCATGGGGATGGTGATCATGACGACGGTGTCGTTCTACATGATTACCGCGTACACGCCGACCTTCGGCAAGGAAGTGCTGCACCTGTCGTCGCTCGACGCGCTCGTCGTGACCGTCTGCGTCGGGATCTCGAATCTCGTGTGGCTGCCGCTGTCCGGTGCGCTGTCCGATCGCATCGGCCGCCGCCCGGTGCTGATCGCGTTCACCGTGCTGACGCTGCTGTCGGCTTACCCGGCCGTGTTGTGGCTCGTCGGCGATCCGTCGTTCCTGCGGCTGCTCGCGGTCGAGCTGTGGCTGTCGTTCCTGTACGCGTCGTACAACGGCGCGATGGTCGTCGCGCTGACCGAAGTGATGCCGGCCGACGTGCGGACGGCCGGCTTCTCGCTCGCGTACAGCCTGGCAACGACGATCGGCGGTTTCACGCCGGCGATCTCGACGCTGCTGATCCACCAGACGGGCAACAAGGCGGCGCCGGGGATGTGGTTGAGTGTGGCCGCGATCTGCGGCTTGATCGCGACGCTCGTGCTGTACCGCACGTCCGACGCGCGCAACCAGTACAAGTCGGCCTGACGGCGGCCGGCATAGCGCGCGGTGTCCACCGCGCATCGCGTTGAAAAAAGGGAGCGCATTGCGCTCCCTTGTTCGTTCGCGCTCAGGCTTCGCGCAGCATGCCGGCCACCGCGGCCGCCACGTCGGGCCACGCGCCCGGTGCAGGCTGGCGGGCGATGCGGGCGCGCGCGTACCACGGGCAGTCGCCGCCGGTGAACCAGCGCCAGTCGGCCGCGAACGGCAGCATGACCCACAGCGGCTTGCCGAGCGCGCCCGCGAGGTGCGCGACGGCCGTGTCGATCGTGACGACGCCGTCGAGCCGCTCGATCAGCGCGGCCGTATCGGCAAAGTCGTTCAGCCGGCCGTCGAGGCGATGCACGCGCGGATGCGCGTCGACGCGCGCCCGTTCTTCGTCGTCCAGCGCGGGCTGCAGCACGATCCAGTCGATGTCCGGCAGCGCGAGCAGCGGCGCGAGCGCGTCGAACGGCATCGAGCGGTTTTCCTGCGCCTGCCGGCGCCCCGACCATGCGAGGCCGAACTTGCGCTTCGACTGCCCGCCGAGCGAGCCGCGAAAGCGCCGCCGGGCGCCGTCGGGCGCATCGAGGTAGCGCGAGCCGACGATGTCCTCCGGCTGAAGCCCGAGCAGGAACGGCAGGCTCATCAGCGTGCAGGCGACATCCGCGGCCGGCGGCTTCGCGGTGCCTTGCGGGACGAGCGTCACGCGCCAGCGCGCGGCGGCCGGCGTCAGCAGCGCGACGAGTTCGGGCTGAACCTCGAGCGTGACCCGCGCGCAGCGTGCGCGCACCTGCGGCACGAAGCGGACGAACTGCAGCGTATCGCCGAACCCCTGTTCCGCGCGGATCAGCAGCGTGCGCGACGCAATCGGCTCGCCCTGCCAGCGCGGCAGCGCGCCGAGCGGCGTCGCGCCGGGCGTCTCGTGGCGCGCTTCGTACGCGGGCAGGCCGCGCGTGAAGTCGCGCAGCGTCAGCAGCGTGACCGCGCGATGCAGCCGCGCGAGCGTGAGATCGGGCGCGACGCGCAGCGCCTGGTCGAATGCGCGCAGCGCCATCTCGTGCGCGCCGAGCGCGTGATGCGCGTTGCCGAGATTCAGCCATGCGAGCCCGAACGACGGATCGAGCCCGACGGCGCGCTCGTAGTAGGGCAGCGCGTCGCGATGGCGCGCTTGCGCGCAGAGCGCGTTCGCGAGCCCGAACAGCGCGAGCGGAAACGGCGGGTGCAGCGCGAGCGCGGCTTCGAATGCCGCGGCGGCCTCCGCATGCCGGCCGACCGCATCGAACGTGTTGCCGAGATTGAAATGCGCGGCGACGAATCGCGGCTGCGCGGCGATCGCGGCCTGGAAGTGCGCGATCGCATCGTCGGCGCGACCCATCGCGCTCAGCGCCATCGCGAGGTTGTTGTGCGCGCCCGCATGCCCGGGCCGGAGCTCGAGCGCGCGACCGAACGCGGCGAGCGCGTCGTCGTGGCGGCCGAGCGCGTTCAGCGCGTTGCCGAGATTGTTGTGGATCGACGCGTCGTCGGGCGTGAGCCGCAGCGCCCGGCTGAACGCGTCGATCGCGTCGTCGTGACGCTGCAGCGCCGCATACGCGTTGCCGAGGTTGTAGTGCGCGAGCGGAAATTCGGGCGCGAGCGTCAGCGCGTTGCGGAATCGGTCGATCGCTTCGTCGAGCCGGCCGAGCGCTTTCAGCGCGTTGCCGAGATTGAGCTGCAGCGCGGCGTCGTCCGGACGCAGCGCGACGGCGCGGCCGACGAGATCGGCTGCCTCGGCATGCTGGCCCTGCTGGTGCCGCAGCACGCCGAACAGGTGCAGCGCGTCGGCGTTGGCGGGGTTGGAGGCGAGCGCGTGGCGATAGCCGTGCTCGGCCTCGGCGAGGCGGCCCGCACGATGTGCGGCGTACGCCCGGTCGAATGCGGAATCCATGACGCGATAACTGGCGGAAAGCGCGTATTTTCCCACACCGCGCGGCGGGGCCGCGCATCGTCCGTCCGGCATATGGCCCCGTCACGCGGAGCGGCGTAGACTGGCAGGGTCGCGTGTCATCGAGGTCTCCATGGCTGACACACAGTCCGATATCCCACCCGTGCTGATCGTCGGCGCGGGGCCGACCGGCCTTGCCGCGGCGATGAGCCTCACGCGGGCCCGCGTGCCGGTGCGCATCATCGATCGGCTCGTCGCGCCCGCGCCGTTTTCGCGTGCGATCGGCATCCAGGCGCGCACGCTCGAACTGCTGGAGCAGCATCGTGCGGTCGAACCGTTTCTCGCGCTCGGCCATCGCGCCCATGCCGCCGAGCTGCATGCCGACGGCCGCGTGATCGCGCGGCTCGATTTCGATCCGCTGCAAACGCGCTATCCGTATCTGATGTTTCTCGACCAGAGCATCACCGAGCGGCTGCTCGTGGAGCACCTGGCCGGAATGGGTGTGACCGTCGAACGCGGTACGGCGCTGACCGCGTGCGACACGGGCGGGACGGGCGGCACGTCGCTCGACGTGACGCTGCGCGGCGCCGACGGTCGCGACGAGTCGTTCGCCCCGTCGTACCTGATTGCCGCCGACGGCGCGCACAGCACGGTCAGGCACCTGCTCGGCCTGGGCTTTGCCGGGCATGCGTTCGAACAGACTTTCCTGCTGGCCGATTTCGCGGCGATACCCGACTGGCCGGACGAGGAAATCCACCTGTTCACGACACCCGCGGGCATCGCGGGCCTGTTTCCGATGGGCGGCGGCCGTTACCGGCTCGTCGCGGACCGGCCGCCCGGCAGCGGCGCGTCGCCCGACGCGGCGGCGCCGTCGCTCGAGGAATGCGACGCGATCATCCGCGCGCGCGTCGGCGCATCGATCTCGCCAAGCGATCTCGCGTGGTCGTCCTATTTCCATCTGCACAGCCGGATGGTCGACCGGCTGCGTCACGGCCGCGTGTTCTTCGCGGGCGACGCCGCGCACGTCCACAGCCCGGCCGGCGCGCAGGGCATGAACACCGGCATCCAGGAGGCGTTCAACCTCGGCTGGAAACTCGCGCGCGTGATTCGCGCCGGCGCGCCCGAGCGGTTGCTCGACACGTATCACGCGGAGCGCCATCCGATCGAGCGCGACGTGTTGCGGCAGACCGGTTTCGTCACGCAGGTCGTCGAAGCCGAGCGCGGTGCGATGAAGCTGCTGCGCGATCACGTCGTGCCGCTGCTCGCGTCGTTCGGGCCGATGCGCGACGCGGTCAGGCGCACGGTGAGCGAGCTCGGCGTGCAGTACCGGAAGAGTCCGCTCACGCTCGAGCGCGTGCTCGACGGCGGCCCGCGCGCGGGCGAGCGCGCGCCCGATGCGCTCGTGCACGTGCTCGACGGGCCGCTCGGTCGCGCGCCCGGCACGGCGCGACTATACGATCTTCACGATCCGGCGAGTTTCACGCTGTTGCTGCTGGAAGAGCCGGCGAATGCCGACGCCGGCGAGGTGCCGCCGATCCCGGCCGATGCGCAGGCGCTCGTGCAGGGGCTCGAACGGATCATGCCGGAAGCGGTGCGCGTGTGGCGCGTCGCCGATGCCGAAGGCGACGGTGCGGCGGGGCTTGCGCAGGAATACGGCCGCTCGCGGCCGTCGTTCTATCTGCTGCGGCCCGACGGCTATGTCGCCGCGCGCGGGCGCACGGCGACCGACGCGAACGCGTTGCTGCGCCACTGCGAAAGCTGGTTCGCGGGCATGTCGGTGTCCGCGTAGCCGCGCGCTCAGGCGGGCGCCGCGGCAGGCACGAGCGACGCGCGATGCGCGGCGATCGCGTCGCGCACGATCGGCGCCGCGCGTTGCCCGGCTTCGCTCGACGGGTCGTCGAGCGCGGCGAGCAACGCGCGACGCATCCGCGGTTCCCAGAAGCGCCGGATATGCTCGGCGATGCCGCCCAGCGCTTCGTCGCGATCGGGCATCGATTCGAAGAACGCGCCGATCTGGTTGGCCATGTCGATCAGGTGGTCGTGGTCCATGGCTGCCTCACTTGCCCGTCGTCGCGATGGCCGGCGCGGCGGCGCGGCGCTCGAGCAGATCGAGTTGCTCCGAGTTGAAGCGCGCATACGCCTGCTGCCAGTCGGACGGTTGCGCAACCGGCATCACCTGCACGGCCGTCACCTTGTATTCCGGGCAGTTCGTCGCCCAGTCGGAGCTCTCCGTCGTGATCACGTTCGCCCCCGATTCGGGGAAGTGGAACGTCGTGTACACGACGCCCGGCTGCATGCGATCGGACACCAGCGCGCGCAACACGGTCTGCCCGGCGCGCGATTCGATGCCGACCCAGTCGCCGGTGCGGATCCCGCGATCCTCGGCGTCGTGCGGATGGATCTCGAGGCGATCCTCTTCATGCCACCGGACGTTTTCGGTCCGGCGCGTCTGTGCGCCGACGTTGTATTGCGACAGGATGCGGCCCGTCGTCAGGATCAGCGGATAGCGCTGCGTGACTTTCTCCGGCGTCGGAATGAACTTGGTGATCACGAACCGGCCCTTGCCGCGCACGAACGTGTCGATGTGCATGGTCGGCGTGCCTTCCGGCGCGTGTTCGTTGCACGGCCACTGGATGCTGCCGAGCGCGTCGAGCTTCTCGTACGACACGCCCGAGAAGGTCGGCGTGAGCCGCGCGATTTCGTCCATGATTTCCGACGGATGCGTGTAGTGCATGTCGTAGCCGAGCGCCTGCGACAGCAGCAGCGTGACCTCCCAGTCCGCGTAGCCCGCGAGCGGCGGCATCACCTTGCGCACGCGCGAGATCCGGCGCTCCGCGTTCGTGAACGTGCCGTCCTTTTCGAGGAACGTCGAGCCCGGCAGCAGCACGTGCGCGTATTTCGCGGTTTCGTTCAGGAAGATGTCCTGCACGACGATGCATTCCATCGCCGACAGCGCGGCCGCGACGTGCTGCGTGTTCGGGTCCGACTGGACGATGTCCTCGCCCTGGCAGTAAAGCCCCTTGAAGCTGCCGTCGAGCGCCGCGTCGAACATGTTCGGGATGCGCAGCCCCGGCTCCGGCTGCAGCGTGGCCGACCACGCCTGTTCGAACTGCGTGCGTACGACCGCGTCGCTGATGTGCCGGTAGCCGGGCAGTTCGTGCGGGAACGAGCCCATGTCGCACGAACCTTGCACGTTGTTCTGGCCGCGCAGCGGATTGACGCCGACGCCCTCGCGGCCGACGTTGCCGGTTGCCATCGCGAGGTTCGCGATGCCCATCACCGTCGTCGAGCCTTGCGCGTGTTCGGTGACGCCCAGGCCGTAATAGATCGCGGCGTTGCCGCCCGTCGCGTACAGGCGCGCGGCCTCGCGCACCAGCCCGGCCGGCACGCCCGTCACGTCCGCGGTCGCCTCGGGCGAATTGTCCGCCTGCGCGACGAAGTCGCGCCATTGCTCGAACGCGCGCGTGTCGCAGCGCTCGGCGACGAAGGCGTCGGCCACCAGCCCTTCGGTGACGATCACGTGCGCCAGCGCGTTGACGATCGCGACGTTGGTGCCGGGGCGCAACTGCAGATGATGCGTGGCCTTCACGTGCGGGCCGTCGACGACGTCGATGCGGCGCGGGTCGATCACGATCAGCTTCGCGCCTTCGCGCACGCGCCGCTTCAGCCGCGAGCCGAACACCGGATGGCCGTCGGTCGGGTTCGCGCCCATCACGACGATCACGTCGGCCTGGCCGACCGAGGCGAACGTCTGCGTGCCGGCCGATTCGCCGAGCGTCGTCTTGAGGCCATAGCCGGTCGGCGAGTGGCACACGCGTGCGCAGGTATCGACGTTGTTGTTGCCGAACGCGGCGCGCACGAGCTTCTGCACGAGATAGGTTTCCTCGTTCGTGCAGCGCGACGACGTAATCCCGCCGATCGAATCGCGGCCGTACTTCTGCTGCAGCTTGCGGAATTGCGTCGCCGCGTAGGTGAGGGCTTCGTCCCAGCTCACTTCGCGCCACGGGTCGGTGATCTTCTCGCGGATCATCGGCTTCGTGATGCGGTCCTTGTGCGTCGCATAGCCCCACGCGAAGCGTCCTTTCACGCATGCGTGGCCTTCGTTCGCGAGACCGTTCTTGTGCGGCGTCATGCGCACGACCTGCGTACCCTTCATCTCGGCCTTGAACGAGCAGCCGACGCCGCAGTACGCGCAGGTCGTGACGACCGAGTGCTCGGCCTGCCCGAGCTGCACGACGGATTTTTCCTGCAGCGTGGCCGTCGGGCAGGCGGCCACGCAAGCGCCGCACGACACGCATTCCGACGCCATGAACGATTCGCTTTCGCCGGCGGCGACACGCGATTCGAAGCCGCGCGCGGCGATCGTCAGCGCGAACGTGCCCTGCGTTTCCTCGCACGCGCGCACGCAGCGGTTGCAGACGATGCACTTCGACGGATCGTACGTGAAGTACGGATTCGATTCGTCCTTCGTGTCCTTCAGGTGATTCGCGCCATCGAAGCCGTAACGCACTTCGCGCAGGCCGACCACGCCGGCCATGTCCTGCAGTTCGCAGTCGCCGTTGGCCGGGCAGGTGAGGCAGTCGAGCGGGTGGTCGGAGATGTACAGCTCCATCACGTTGCGGCGCAGCGACTGCAGCCGGTCCGATTGCGTGCGCACCTTCATGCCGGCTTCGGCCGGCGTCGTGCACGACGCCGGATAGCCGCGCCGGCCTTCGATCTCGACGAGGCACAGCCGGCACGAGCCGAACGGCTCGAGCGAATCGGTCGCGCACAGCTTCGGGACGTTGACGCCGGCTTCGATCGCCGCGCGCATCACCGACGTGCCGGCCGGCACCGTGACCGGCTGGCCGTCGATTTCGAGCGTGACGTCGGTATCGGCGTACCGTTGCGGCGTGCCGTAGTCGGTTTCGTTGTGCGGATCGCGTGCGCGCGCCTGGGCGGCGCTCTTGCACGCGCATTGGCCCGAGCCGCAGCCGCCTTGGCGGACGTTGTTCGTGTCGAGGGACATGCAGGGCTCCTTCTGGGTCAGGCCGCAGCCTTGACCGGGCCCGACGCGGCATCCTTGCCGGCAGCGAGCCCGAAATCTTCGGGGAAATGGTCGAGCGCGGACAGCACCGGGTACGGCGTCATGCCGCCCATCGCGCACAGCGAACCGGCGAGCATCGTGTCGCAGAGGTCGCGCAACAGCGTGATTTGCCGCTCCGACGTGTCGCCGTCGCGAATCCGCGCGATCGTCTCGACGCCGCGCGTCGAACCGATCCGGCACGGCGTGCACTTGCCGCACGATTCGATCGCGCAGAACTTCATCGCGTATTCGGCCAGCTCGGCGAGATTCGACGTGTCGTCGTGCAGCACGATGCCGCCGTGGCCGACCACCGCGCCGATCGCCGTGTACGCCTCGTAGTCGAGCGGCACGTCCCACTGGTGGTCGGGCAGGTAGGTGCCGAGCGGGCCGCCGACCTGCGCGGCGCGGGCCGGCCGGCCGCTGGCCGTGCCGCCGCCGAAGTCGAACAGCAGCTCGCGCAGCGTGACGCCGAACGCGAGCTCGACGAGGCCGCCGTGACGGAGGTTGCCGGCAAGCTGGAACGGCAGCGTGCCGCGCGAGCGGCCCATCCCGTAGTCGCGATAGAACGCGGCCCCGCGCGCGAAGATCACGGGCGCGGTCGCGAGCGTGATCACGTTGTTGATCACGGTCGGCTGGCCGAACAGGCCGGCGAGCGCGGGCAGCGGCGGCTTCGCGCGCACGACGCCGCGCTTGCCCTCGAGCGATTCGAGCAGCGCCGTTTCCTCGCCGCATACGTACGAGCCCGCGCCTTTCGCGACGTACAGCTCGAATGCGTGCGCGGAGCCGAGCACGTGCTCGCCGAGCCAGCCGGCTTCGCGCGCGCGGACGATCGCGGCTTCGAGCGTGGCGATCGCGTGCGGGTATTCGCTGCGCACGTAGATGTAGCCGACCGTCGCGCCGGTGGCGACGCCCGCGATGATCATCCCTTCGATCAGGCAGTACGGATCGCATTCCATCAGCAGGCGGTCGGAGAACGTGCCGGAATCGCCTTCGTCCGCGTTGCAGACGATGTATTTCTGCGCGGCGCGGGCTTGCCGCACGGTGCGCCACTTGATGCCGGCCGGGAACGCCGCGCCGCCGCGGCCGCGCAGACCCGACTCGATCAGCGTTTCGCATGCGGCATCGCCGTCGAGCGCCAGTGCGTTCTTCAGGCCGGCGAGGCCTTCGTGTTGCAGGTAGTCGTCGATCGACAGTGGATCGGTCAGGCCGATCCGCGCGAACGTGAGCCGTTGCTGGCGCGCCAGATAGGGCAGCGCGTCGACGAGGCCGACGCCGCTCGGATGCGCGCCGCCGTCGAGCCAGTTGGCGTCGAACAGGGCCGGCACGTCGGCGGCCGACAGGTTCGCATAGCCGACGCGGCCCGCGGCCGTCCCGACCTCGACGAGCGGCTCCAGCCACAGCAGCCCGCGCGAGCCGTTGCGGACCAGTTCGATCGCGATGCCGCGGCGTGCGGCTTCGGCCGCGATCGCGGCGGCGAGTGCGTCGGCGCCGAGCGCCAGCGCGGACGAATCGCGCGGAACGTAGATGCGGGTCGTCATGCGGCCTCCGGCGTATGGGCGACCGCGTCGGCCAGCAGCGCGTCGAACTTCTCCGGCGTGACCTTGGCGTGGAGCACGCCGTTGACCGTCATCGACGGCGATTGCGCGCACAGTCCGAGGCAGTAGACCGATTCGAGCGCGACGTCGTCCGGTGTGCGGCCCGCGGCGCCATCGCCGTGCGCGGCGTCGAACCGGCAGCCGGTGCGGGCTTCCGCGTGGGCGGCGAGCGTTTCGCAGCCCATGCTGCGGCACGCTTCGGCGCGGCACATCTGGATCGTCACGCGCGCGGGCGGCGCGGTGCGGAAATGGTGGTAGTAGGTCAGGACGCCGTGCACTTCCGCGCGCGACAGGTTCAGCGCCTTGGCGAGCGGCGCGACGCAGCCCGACGGCACGTAGCCCGCATCGTCCTGGATCGCATGCAGGATCGCGACGAGCGACCGGCCGGCGCGCGCATGGCGCTCGACGAGCGCATCGGGCGCAGGGGAATTCGGGGACATCGGTTATGCTCCTCCAAAGTCTCATATGCGCTCAAAATTCATATAGTGCGCAGCGGGACTTCGTTCTGATTGATTTTCACCAACGATAAGCGGAAGATTTCGCGGTCGCAATAGGAAATCGGAGTGCATAATTGATTCGGATCGAATGCGACGCGTATCTGACCGTACGCGACACCGAAGGCCGGTCGGCCAGCCTGTCCGACGTCGCGCCGCTGCTGGAGCTCGTGGCCGATACGGGCAGCATCTCGCAGGCCGCGCAAGCCAAGGGGCTGTCGTACCGGCACGCGTGGGGCATGCTCCGCGCGCTGGAGTCGTGCATCGGCGGCGAGTTGATCGAAACCGCGCGCGGCAAGGGTTCGACGTTGTCGGCGCTCGGGCAGGCGGTCGTCGACGCGCAGCGCCTCGCGCGCAGCCGCCTCGACGGGAACCTGCGCACGCTGGCGGCCGAAGTGGCCAGCGAGTTGAACCGGCGGCTCGCGCAGCGCGACGGGGCCGTGCGCATTCATGCGTCGCACGGGTATGCGGTGGCGACGCTCGTTTCCGCGCTCGTCGATGCGCAGGCGGCCGTCGACATCAAATACCGCGAGAGCGTCGAGGCCGTGCAGGCGCTTGCGCGCGGCGAATGCGACCTTGCCGGCTTCCATTTGCCGCGCGGTGCGTTTCGCGCGCAGTGCGCGCAAATCTACCGGCCGTGGCTCGACGACACGCGCCACGTGCTGATCGACCTGACGCGCCGCCAGCAGGGGCTGTTCGTCCCCCGCGGCAACCCGAAACAGGTGCGCGGGCTTGTGGATCTGGCACGCAACGACATCCGCTTCGTCAACCGCCAGCCGGGGTCGGGCACGCGGATGCTGCTCGATCTCGCGCTGCGCGCGATCGGCATCGATCCGGAGCGCATCGATGGCTATGCGTCGGCCGAACTCACGCATTCGGCGATCGCGGCGTTCGTCGCGAGCGGCATGGCCGATCTCGGTTTCGGCGTCGAGCCGGCTGCCCGTCATTTCGGGCTGGACTTCATCCCGGTCGTCGACGAGGACTATTACTTCGCATGCGAACGCGCGCGGCTCGATGTGCGGCCGCTGGCCGATGTGCTGGCGCTGTTGCGCGACGCACGCTTCGTCGAGCGCGTCGCGCATCTCGACGGCTACGATCCGGCCGCGTGCGGTGCGCTGGAATACATCGCGGCCGGGCTGGCCGGCGGCGACGGCGCGAGTGTGCCGGACGGCAATTTCCGGTAACGAGACGGCGATCGAACCGCGCTGCAGCAGCGGGGGATTTGCGCTACGCTTGCCGCTTGATCAACGTTCCAACAAGCACGCCGTTCAGGCGTCATCCCGCCATGAAATTTTCCGTTCCCCTTGCCGCGGCAGCGTTGACCGCGGGGCTGCTGGTCGTCGCTTCTCCGTTGGCGTTCGCGCAGAATTCCCCCGGTGTGCCCGGCGGCATCCTGAGCGAACAGTTCCGCCTGAACGAACATCCGCAGATGCCGTTCGCGGCGTCGGCGCCGTCGGAGAAATACCAGAGCGGCAAGAAGTCCGCATTGCGCCGCAAGGGTGACCTGGGCGACCCGAACGGCTGCAACCTGAAGTGCCCAATGGATACCCGGTAACGCGCAGGCAACGTGTCGGCGTTCCGAGCGGGGCGTCTGTCTTCTGCGCCGCGACCTGATCAACTGACAGACGCTGCGTACGTTTCGTCCCCATCCCGCTCGATTCGAGCCCCGCGAAGCCCGTCGCTTCGCGGGGCTCGTGCTTTTCTGCGAGCGTTCGTGCCATGCAAGCATGGAGGAGGCCGCCGTTCGCCGACGCCGCGCCGAAAGCAATTCAGGGTTAACCCGTAAATCAGGAAGGCTGTCTTCCTGAAACCTGCCTTATTCTTAAGCATCCACCTACATAAACTTCGGTTTGTCGGCGCTGATCAAGGTGTTCACCGCCGAATCAGACAAATCTGGAGGTAGGTCATCATGAAATCGCTCGTTCAAGCCGTCGTCGTTGCTGCAGCTCTCGTTGCTCCGGTCGTGTCGTTCGCCCAGTCGGGTTCGGCGATCACCCGTGCGCAGGTCCGTGCCGAACTGGTTCAACTCCAGCAGGCCGGTTACAACACCGCCCGCGGCGAGGATCCGCATTATCCGGAAGCCATCCAGGCCGCAACGGCGCGTATCGCGGAGCAGCAGCGCGGTGCGCTCGCACAAGCGCAAGGCGCCGACGCCAGTGGCTACGGTGCGCAGGCACAGGGCGCATCGGCGTCGGGTTCGCGAGCAATGGGCGTACGCCCGGCCAGCGCGGAAGAAATGAAGTCGCTGTATCGCGGCAGCTAAGCCGCACATCGCCCGGTATGGGCGGCGCTGGCGCGGCGACGCGTCGTGCGTTGCCCGAAGCCTGGCCGCCGGGCCGGCCGCCGCCCGGCGCGATCGATGATGGCCCGGGCGCGGCAGAAACATCGGTCACCTCCGGCCGCCGAATACCGGCGGCATTCCGCCCGGCCCGTCCGCGGCTGGGCGCTTTTTCGGAAGGGAAGGAGGCAGGCGTGCGCGTTTCGCCGGCAACAAAAAACCCCGCAGACTTGCGTCATGCGGGGTTCGTGCGACGAGCGCGGAATTTGGTGGAGGCGGCGGGAATCGAACCCGCGTCCAGAAGCGCTCCACGACTAGTTCTACATGTTTAGTCCAGTCTTTTGATTTAACCGCAGCGACGCGGACGAACACGCTGCACTACGGCGATTCGCTAGATTTTCGACCCTGGCGTCGCGACGCCGACAGGGCTTAACTGACGTAAATGACCTCTGGCGGTATTGCTACCGGTCTTGCGACACTAGCCCGTCAGTGAACTAGGCAGAGGACGGCGGCCCTTAGGCTGCCAGTGCGAACGTATCGTCGTTTGCAGTTACGATTTTCCCATTGATTAACGAGGTGACGGGTCCTCGACATGCCCTAGCCGCTTCACAACCCCTGTCGAAACCAGGTCGCCCCCGCGGATAAGATCGATCATTATAGCCCAACATCGCGCAGCAGGGCCTGCAGTTCCTGCGTCGTGTCGACGAGGTGCTGGGCCTGCCAGTCGGCCGGCGCGACGCCGTCGCCGCAATAGCCGTACGCGGCCGCGACGGTGGCCATCCCGGCGGCGCTGCCGGCCTGAATGTCGCGCAGGTCGTCGCCGACGTAGACGATGCGCGCGGGCGCGAGCGTCAGCTGGTCGGCCGCATGCAGCAGCGGGGCCGGATGCGGCTTCGGGTGCGGCGTTGTGTCGCCCCCGACGATGCAGGCCGCGCGCGGCGCGAGGCCGAGCAGTTCGACGAGCGGCGCCGTGAGCCGCATTGCCTTGTTCGTGACGATGCCCCAGCGCACCCCGCGCGCATCGAGTTCGTCGAGCACGTCGCCGATGCCGGGAAACAGCGTCGTATGCACGCAGAGGTCGGCCGCGTAGTTGGCCAGGAACTCGTCGCGCATCGCCTCGTAGCCGGGCGTGTGCGGATCGATGCCGAACGCGCCGCCGAGCAGCCCGCGCGCGCCGGCCGAGGCCAGCGGCCGCAGCACGTCGATCGACGTTTCGGGCAGGCCGCGCTCGCGCTGCATCTTGTTGACGGCTGCCGCGAGATCGGGCGCCGTGTCGGCGAGCGTGCCGTCCAGATCGAACAGGACCGCATCGCAGTGCAACAGGCGCGGTTCGTCTGCGATCCGCGCGGTCGAAAGGGGAGTCGTCATGCCGGTCAAAAGGTCATGCGCCGCGTCGGCATGCGACGAGGTAGTTGATGTCGGTGTCGTTGGACAGCGCAAAGCGCTTGCCGATCGGGTGATACGTGATGCCCTTGATCTCGGCGATGTGCAGATCCGTCGCGCGCACGAAGCCGGCCAGTTCCGACGGGCGGATGAAGCGTGCGTAATCGTGCGTGCCCTTCGGCAGCATTTGTGCGATGTATTCCGCGCCGATCACCGCGAACAGGTAGGACTTCAGGTTGCGGTTCAGCGTCGAGAAGAACACCCAGCCGCCCGGCTTCACGAGCGTCGCGCACGCGGCCACGATATCGCCGGGCGACGGCACGTGCTCGAGCATCTCCATGCACGTGACGACGTCGTAGGTGCCCGGTTCGCGCGCGGCGATCGCTTCGGCGGCGATCGCCTCGTAATCGACCGAAATGCCGCTTTCGAGGCTGTGCAGGTCGGCCACGCCGAGCGCTTCGGTCGACAGGTCGATGCCTTTCACCTGGGCGCCGAGTCCGGCCATCGATTCGGACAGGATGCCGCCGCCGCAGCCGATGTCGAGCACGCGCTTGCCGACCAGGTGCGCATGCGCGTCGATCCAGCCGAGCCGGACCGGGTTCAGGTCGTGCAGCGGTTTGAATTCGGCATTCGGATCCCACCACCGGTGGGCGAGGTCGCTGAATTTCTGGAGTTCGTGCGGATCGGCGTTGGTCATGTCGGCAAACGGGCTACGAGAGGAGGGCGGTGCTTCGGTGCGTCAGCCCCGAGTATATAAGCGGGCGGACGACGAGGCCAGCGAGCGCCTGGACGGGCGTCAATGAAAAAGCCCCGCCGGAGCGGGGCTTTGAAGCAGTCGAAAACCGCGGCTTAGTTTGCCGGAACGGTCGTCTTCTGCACTTGCTGCGTACCAACCACTTCGACTTCCACGCGGCGATCCGGTGCGAGGCAGGCGATGAGTTGCTTGCGGTTCTTCTGGTTGCAGCCAGTCGTAACCGGGTTGCGCTTGCCCTTGCCTTCCGTGTAGATCTTGTTGGCCGGCACACCCTTGCTGACCAGGTACGACTTCACGGCTTGCGCACGGCGCAGCGACAGACGGTCGTTGTACTTGTCCGAACCGATGCGGTCCGTGTAGCCCGTTGCGACGACCACTTCCGTGTTCATGCCTTCGATCTTCGAAGCCAGTTCGTCCAGCTTTTGCTTGCCCAGCGGCTTGAGCGTTGCCTTGTCGAAGTCGAACAGTGCATCAGCTTGATACGTGATCTTCTGGCTCGTGATGGCCGGAGCGACCGGAGCGACCGGCGGCTGCGGTGCCTGGGCGACCAGTGCGCCATCGCACTTCGCGTTGGCGGTGGCCGGCGTCCAGAACGCATCGCGCCAGCAGAGCTCGTTCGTGCCGTTCATCCACACCCATTCGCCCGTGCCGTTCACCCAGTTGTCATTGACGGCTTGACGCGACGCCGGCACCGACTGTGCCGAAGCGGATGCAGCCATAACTGCGGTAGCTGCAATGAACGCGAGCTTTGAAAGTTTATTCATATTTCTCCTCTCGAAATTGAGATTACCGCAGGTTTACTGCGAGCCTGTTGACGGTGACAAGTCATACATTGCTCGAAGTATAACATTGGTGCGGCACAAAAAACGCGGCACCGCTCTGTGTAGACTTCGAGCAGCGTCTAACTTTCAGTGCGTTGGCATTTTGCCATATCGTTCCCTTCCTACGAAAAAAAATCCTCCCCACCCCAAGATCGCTTCAACTTTGTGGTGCATGCGCAACACCGGCCTGCCGTAACTTTTAGAGATTGTCAAGAGCGGGGCGGCGAAATCGCGCGATCGCGTGCAGTTGTTTACTCGTGCGCGGGAAACATGGCGGATGCGATCGCCTTCGACGTCGCGTCGCGTGTCATTTCGCCGGTGCGGATTCCGACCGATGATGTCGGTCGATTCGTCGCGGCCGCGATTTTTGCTGTTTACATATAGAGGGGGAGGCGGATTGGCGGCTGATGGGCGCATGTTAGAATCTCGCGTTGCGTTGCGCATGCAGCGCCCACGCGAAAGGCGTTCGCCGTCTTCGCTCCGAAACGATACGGATACATGGATCAATTCGCCAAAGAGACCCTGCCCACCTCCCTAGAGGAGGAAATGCGCCGTTCGTATCTCGATTACGCGATGAGCGTGATCGTCGGACGTGCCCTCCCGGATGTCCGCGATGGCCTCAAGCCGGTGCACCGGCGCGTGTTGTTCGCGATGCACGAACTGAACAACGACTGGAACCGCGCGTACAAGAAGTCGGCGCGTATCGTCGGCGACGTGATCGGTAAATACCACCCGCACGGCGATACCGCGGTCTACGACACGATCGTGCGGATGGCGCAGGATTTCTCGCTGCGCTACATGCTGATCGACGGGCAGGGCAACTTCGGCTCGATCGACGGCGACAATGCCGCGGCGATGCGTTACACCGAAATTCGCATGGCGAAGATCGGTCACGAGCTGCTCGCCGACATCGACAAGGAAACGGTCGATTTCGAGCCGAACTACGACGGCAACGAAATGCAGCCGTCGGTCCTGCCGTCGCGCATTCCGAACCTGCTGATCAACGGCTCGTCGGGCATCGCGGTCGGCATGGCGACCAACATCCCGCCGCACAACCTGAACGAAGTCGTCGACGCGTGCCAGCATCTGCTCGGCAACCCGGAGGCGACGATCGACGAGCTGATCGAGATCATCCCCGCGCCGGACTTCCCGACGGCCGGCATCATCTACGGCGTCGCCGGCGTGCGCGACGGCTATCGCACCGGGCGCGGCCGCGTCGTGATGCGTGCGGCCACGCACTTCGAGGAGATCGACCGCGGTCAGCGGATGGCGATCATCGTCGACGAGCTGCCGTACCAGGTGAACAAGCGCTCGCTGCTCGAGCGGATCGCCGAGCTCGTCAACGAAAAGAAGCTCGAAGGCATTTCCGACATCCGCGACGAGTCCGACAAGAGCGGCATGCGCGTGGTGATCGAGCTCAAGCGCGGCGAAGTGCCGGAAGTGGTGCTGAACAACCTGTACAAGGCGACGCAGCTGCAGGACACGTTCGGCATGAACATGGTCGCGCTCGTCGACGGCCAGCCGAAGCTGCTGAACCTGAAGGAAATCCTGCAGTGCTTCCTGTCGCACCGACGCGAAGTGCTGACGCGCCGCACGATCTACGAACTGCGCAAGGCCCGCGAACGCGGCCACGTGCTCGAAGGTCTCGCGGTCGCGCTCGCGAACATCGACGAGTTCATCGCGATCATCAAGGCCGCGCCGACGCCGCCGATCGCGAAGCAGGAGTTGATGGCGAAGCCGTGGGATTCGTCGCTCGTGCGCGAGATGCTGACGCGCGCCGAGAGTGAGAACGCGGCGGCCGGCGGCCGTTCCGCGTACCGTCCGGAAGGCCTGAACCCGGCGTTCGGGATGCAGACCGACGGGCTGTATCGCCTGTCCGACACGCAGGCACAGGAAATCCTGCAGATGCGTCTGCAGCGCCTGACCGGCCTCGAGCAGGACAAGATCATCGGCGAGTACCGCGACGTGATGGCACAGATCGCCGACCTGCTGGACATCCTCGCGCGCCCCGAGCGGATCACGACGATGATCGGCGAGGAACTGACCGCGGTGAAGGCCGAATTCGGCGACGCGCGCCGCTCGAGGATCGAGCTGAACGCGACCGAGCTGAACACCGAGGATCTGATCACGCCGCAGGACATGGTCGTCACGATGTCGCACGCGGGCTACGTGAAGTCGCAGCCGCTGTCCGAGTACCGTGCGCAGAAGCGCGGCGGCCGCGGCAAGCAGGCGACGCAGATGAAGGAAGACGACTGGATCGAGACGCTCTTCATCGCGAACACGCACGACTACATCCTCTGCTTCTCGAACCGCGGCCGCGTGTACTGGGTCAAGGTCTACGAAGTGCCGCAGGGTTCGCGCAACTCGCGCGGTCGCCCGATCGTCAACATGTTCCCGCTGCAGGAAGGCGAGAAGATCAACGTCGTGCTGCCGGTCAAGGAATTCTCGGCCGACAAGTTCATCTTCATGGCGACGTCGCTCGGCACCGTGAAGAAGACGCCGCTCGAAGCGTTCAGCCGCCCGATGAAGAAAGGCATCATCGCGGTCGGCCTCGACGACGGCGACTACCTGATCGGTGCGTCGATCACCGACGGCGCGCACGACGTGATGCTGTTCTCGGACTCCGGCAAGGCCGTGCGTTTCGACGAGAACGACGTGCGTCCGATGGGGCGCGAGGCACGCGGCGTGCGCGGCATGCAGCTCGAGGAGGGGCAGCAGGTCATCGCGATGCTGGTCGCGGGCAGCGAGGAGCAGACCGTGCTCACCGCGACCGAAAACGGCTACGGCAAGCGCACGCCGATCACCGAGTACACGCGCCATGGCCGCGGCACGAAGGGTATGATCGCGATCCAGACGTCCGAGCGCAACGGCAAGGTCGTGGCCGCTACGCTCGTCGACGCCGAGGATCAGATCATGCTGATCACGACGGCCGGCGTGTTGATTCGCACCCGTGTTTCCGAGATACGCGAGATGGGTCGCGCCACGCAAGGTGTTACACTCATCAGTCTCGATGAGGGTACGAAGCTCTCTGGCCTGCAGCAGATCGCGGAGGCCGAAGAGGGAGAGGGCGAGGCCGACGAGGCGTCGGACGGCGAAGCCTGAAGAACGGATGAGACTCTGGCCGCCGCGGGCGCAAAGCGCCGCGGCCGGCGAGCAACCATTCATATTTCCAAAAGGGAGTGATGATGCAAAAGCAATTCAAGCAACTGGTTCTGCTGGCTGCACTGGTGCCGACGTTCGCGATGGCGCAAGCGCTGTCGAATTCCGCACCGGCTGCTCCGGCGGCAGCTGCGCCGATCGACGCCGACAAGAAGGCAGCGATCAAGGATCTGCTCGACGCGATCGACGCGCCGAAGCTCGTGTCGGCAATCGGCAACAGCGCCGAAATGCAGGCGAAGCAGCTCGTGCCGGCTATCCTGTCGGACGCGCTGTCGGAAAACAAGACGCTGAACGACAAGCAGAAGCAGGCTGCCGTTCCGACGCTGCAGAAGAACGCGGTGCCGAAGCTGGTCGACGGCGCGGGCAAGGTGTTCGGCACGCAACAGTTCCAGAGCGACGCGATGTCGGCTCAGTACGACGCATACGCGAAGTACTACAGCACGTCGGAGATCAAGGATCTGACGACGTTCTACAAGAGCCCGACGGGCCGCAAGTTCATCCAGGTTCAGGATCAGGTCGGTCGCGACGTGGTCAACGGCCTGATGCAGAAGTACATGCCGCAAGCGATCCAGGCAACGCGTACGCAGGCTGACAAGGAAGTCGCAGCAGTCAAGCCGGGCAAGTAAGCTGTCCGGGCGCGCCCCCGGCCGTTCGGCCGGGTTTGGCGGGAGCCTGACGACAGTGCGATAATGGCCGTTTGCGCGCGAGCGCAAGCGGCCATTTCTTTTCTGGCGCGGTCTGCCGGCGCAAGCCGGTCGCGTCCCTCCCGAGGTTTTCACGATGCGCGTCTTTAATTTCTCCGCCGGCCCTGCGGCGATGCCCGAGGAAGTGCTGCGGCAGGCCGCCGACGAAATGCTCGACTGGCACGGCAGCGGCATGAGCGTGATGGAGATGAGCCATCGCGGCAAGGAATTCATGTCGATCCACGAGGCCGCGCTGACCGACCTGCGCGACCTGCTCGACGTGCCGGCGAGCCACCGGATCCTGTTCCTGCAGGGCGGCGGCATCGCGGAAAACGCGATCGTGCCGATGAACCTGCTCGGCGCGCGCAAGACGGCCGACTTCGTCGTGACGGGTTCGTGGTCGCAGAAATCGTTCGGCGAGGCGAAGAAGTTCTGCACGCCGCATCTGGCCGCGAGCGGCAAGACGGAAGACGGCTTCACGCGTGCGCCCGCGCGCGCCGAGTGGCAGCTGTCGGACGATCCGGCCTACGTGCATCTGTGCACCAACGAGACGATCGATGGCGTCGAGACGTTCGAGATTCCCGATCTCGGCGACGTGCCGCTGGTCGCGGACGTCTCGTCGCACATCCTGTCGCGCCCGATGGACGTCGCGAAGTACGGCGTGCTGTTCGGCGGCGCGCAGAAGAACATCGGGATGGCCGGCGTGACGGTCGTGATCGTGCGCGAGGATCTGCTCGATCGCGCGCTGTCGATCTGCCCGTCCGCGTTCGAATGGAAGACCATCGCCGCGAACAATTCGCTGTACAACACGCCGCCCACCTACGCGATCTACATCGCGGGCCTGGTGTTCCAGTGGCTGAAGCGGCAGGGCGGCCTCGAAGCGATCGAGGCTCGCAACATCGAAAAATCGAAGCTGCTCTACGACACGATCGACGCGAGCAGCTTCTATCTGAACAAGGTCGAGCCGGCAGCACGTTCGCGGATGAACGTGCCGTTTTTCCTGGCCGACGAAACGCGCAACGAAGACTTCCTTGCCGGCGCAAAGGCGCGCGGGCTGCTGCAGCTGAAGGGCCACAAGTCCGTCGGCGGCATGCGGGCGTCGATCTACAACGCGGTGCCGCTCGAGGGCGTGAAGGCGCTCGTCGAGTACATGAAGGACTTCGAGCAGCGCGGCGCCTGACGGCGGCGCGGTTCAAACAGCACGGCAAAACGCATGGACGACGAACTGAATTCCCGCCTGAAACCGCTGCGCGACCGCATCGACGCGATCGACGCGCAGCTGATCGCGCTCCTGAACCAGCGCGCCGCGGTGGCGCTCGAGGTGGGCGAGGTCAAGAAGCATTTCAACGCGCCGGTGTTCCGGCCGGAGCGCGAGCTGCAGGTGATCGCGCGGCTGCAGGACATGAGCGCCGGGCCGCTCGCGAGCGAGCACATCAGCGCCATCTGGCGCGAGATCATGGCGGCGAGCCGCGCGCTCGAGCAGACGATCCACGTCGCGTTCCTCGGGCCGGTCGGCACGTACAGCGAACAGGCGATGCTCGAGTATTTCGGCCAGTCGATCGAAGGGCTGCCGTGCCCGTCGATCGACGAGGTGTTCCGCTCGGTCGAGGCCGGTGCGTCCGCGTTTGGTATCGCGCCGGTCGAGAATTCGACCGAAGGCGCCGTATCGCGCACGCTCGACCTCCTGCTGCAGACCCAACTGGTGATCAGCGGCGAGCTCGCGCTGCCGATCCATCACAACCTGCTCACGCAGAGCGGCACGCTCGACGGCGTGAAGCGCGTCTGCGCGCATGCGCAAGCGCTCGCGCAATGCCAGCAGTGGCTCGCGGCGAATGCGCCGCAGCTCGAGCGGCAGGCCGTGGCGAGCAACGCGGAGGCCGCGCGCCTCGCGGCGGCCGACCCGACCGTCGCGGCGATCGCCGGCGACCGCGCGGCCGCACACTATGGATTGCAGATCGCGTTCTCGCTGATTCAGGACGATCCGCACAACCGCACGCGCTTCGTGATCGTCGGCAAGCAGCCGGCCGGCCAGAGCGGTCACGACCAGACGTCGTTGATCGTGTCCGTGAAGAACGAGCCGGGCGCCGTGTTCAAGCTGCTCGAGCCGCTCGCGCGGCACGGCGTGTCGATGACGCGCTTCGAGTCGCGTCCGGCCCGCGTCGGCACGTGGGAGTACTACTTCTACATCGACATCGAAGGGCATCGCGACGATGCGGCGGTGGCGGCCGCGCTCGCGGAACTCGGCCAGAAGGCCGCGTTCCTGAAGATACTCGGTTCGTATCCTCGCGCACGCTGACGCGCGGCGGCCGTCGCGTGCTTGACGCAGGCGGGGCGGCCGGGCGGGCAGGGCAGGCCGATCGGCGCTGTCGAAGGCGGGTTCGGGCGGTATCCGGCGCAGGTTGTGCCGGGTGCGGGCCCGTTGCCCGGAATCTGGAATTCCGCGTGCGGGGCGTCGTTTCGCGCGCGTAACTTGGCTCTTGTCGTGTCAGGCTTTGCATTCAACAAACTGGTCATCTTCGGCGTCGGCCTGATCGGCGGATCGCTGGCCCGCGCGCTGCGCGAGCGCGCGCCGGGCGGCGCGGGCGAGATCGTCGGCGTCGGCCGTTCGCGTGCGTCGGTCGAGCGCGCGCTGTCGCTCGGCGTGATCGACCGCGCGGCGGCGCTCGACGACGACGACGCGCAGTTGCGCGACGCGCTCGCCGGCGCCGATCTCGTCCTGCTGGCCGCGCCCGTCGCGCAGACGGGCCCGTTGCTCGCGCGCATCGCGCCGTGGCTCGACGGCGCGACGATCGTCACCGATGCGGGCAGCACCAAGTCCGACGTCGTCGCGGCCGCGCGCGACGCGCTCGGCGAGCGGATCGCGCAGTTCGTGCCCGGTCATCCGATCGCGGGGCGCGAATCGAGCGGTGTCGAGGCAGCGTTGCCGGATCTCTACGTCGGCCGCAACGTCGTGCTGTGTCCGCTGCCGGAGAACGCGCCCGACGCGGTGGCCCGGATCGACGCGATGTGGCGCGCGACCGGCGCCGACGTGCGCATGATGAGCACCGAACAGCACGATCGCGTATTTGCATCGATCAGCCATCTGCCGCACGTGCTGTCGTTCGCGCTCGTCGAGCAGATTCTCGGCGAGGCCGACGCGGAACTGAAATTCTCGTACGCGGCCGGCGGTTTCCGCGATTTCACGCGCATCGCGGCGTCGAACCCGGAAATGTGGCGCGACGTGTGCGTCGCGAACCGCGCGGCGCTGCTCGACGAACTCGACGGCTATACGCGCGTGCTCACGCGGCTGCGCGCGGCGATCGACGCCGGCGACGGCGCGGCGCTCGAAGCCGTATTCACGCGCTCGCGCGCCGCACGCAAGGCATGGCAGGAGCGCGGCGGCGCGCCCGCCGCCGAACCGGTCAAGAAATAACAGGACGATTCCCATGGACTACCTCGATCTCGGCCCGTATTCCAGCGCTTCGGGCACCGTGCGCCTGCCCGGCTCGAAGAGCATTTCGAATCGCGTGCTGCTGCTCGCGGCGCTCGCCGAAGGCGAAACGACGATCACCAACCTGCTCGACTCCGACGACACGCGCGTGATGCTCGACGCGCTCGGCAAGCTCGGCGTGAAGCTCGCGCGCGACGGCGACACCTGCGTGGTCGCCGGCACGCGCGGCGCGTTCACCGCGAAGACGGCCGACCTGTTCCTCGGGAACGCGGGCACGGCCGTCCGGCCGCTGACCGCCGCGCTCGCGGTAAACGGCGGCGACTATCGCGTGCACGGCGTGCCGCGCATGCATGAACGGCCGATCGGCGATCTCGTCGACGGCTTGCGCCAGATCGGCGCGCAGATCGACTACGAGCTGAACGAAGGCTACCCGCCGCTGCGGATCAAGCCCGCGACGATTTCGGTCGATGCGCCGATCCGCGTGCGCGGCGACGTGTCGAGCCAGTTCCTCACCGCGCTGCTGATGACGCTGCCGCTCGTGAAGGCGAAGGACGGCAGGACCGTCGTCGAAGTCGACGGCGAGCTGATCTCGAAGCCGTACATCGACATCACGATCCGGTTGATGGCGCGCTTCGGCGTGACCGTCGAGCGCGACGGCTGGCAGCGTTTCGTCGTGCCGGCCGGCGTCCGCTACCGCTCGCCGGGGCGGATCATGGTCGAGGGCGACGCGTCGTCCGCGTCGTACTTCCTCGCGGCCGGCGCGCTGGGCGGCGGCCCGCTGCGGGTCGAGGGCGTCGGGCGGGCGAGCATCCAGGGCGACGTCGGTTTCGCGAACGCGCTGATGCAGATGGGCGCGAACGTGACGATGGGCGACGACTGGATCGACGTGCGCGGCATCGGTCACGATCACGGCAAGCTCGAGCCGATCGACATGGACTTCAACCTGATTCCCGACGCGGCGATGACCATCGCGGTCGCGGCGCTGTTCGCGAACGGCACGAGCACGCTGCGCAACATCGCGAGCTGGCGCGTGAAGGAGACGGACCGCATCGCCGCGATGGCGACCGAGCTGCGCAAGGTCGGCGCGATCGTCGAGGAAGGCCCCGACTATCTCGTCGTCACGCCGCCGGAAAAGCTCACGCCGAACGCGGCGATCGATACGTACGACGATCACCGGATGGCGATGTGCTTCTCGCTCGTCAGCCTGGGCGGCGTGCCCGTGCGGATCAACGATCCGAAGTGCGTCGGCAAGACGTTCCCCGACTATTTCGACCGCTTCGCCGCGCTCGCCAAGGCCTGACCCGACTGACCCGATGAAATCGACCCGACCCTTTCACCCGACCCCCGTCATCACGATCGACGGCCCGACCGCTTCCGGCAAGGGGACCGTCGCGGCGCTCGTCGCCGCGCACCTCGGCTTCCACCTGCTCGACAGCGGCGCGCTGTACCGGCTCGCCGCGCTCGCGAGCGTGCGCTACGGGATCGCCGCGGAAGACATCGACGCGCTGGTGAAGCTGATCGACGATCTGCACATCACGTTCCGTGAAGGTTGTGCGCAGCTCGACGGCGTCGACGTGTCGAACGACATTCGTGCCGAAGCGGTCGGCAACCGCGCGTCGGCGATCGCCGTGCACGGCCCCGTGCGCACCGCGCTCGTCGCGCGCCAGCGCGCGTTCCGCAAGACGCCGGGCCTCGTCGCGGACGGGCGCGACATGGGCACGGTGATCTTCCCGGACGCCGTGCTGAAGGTGTTCCTGACGGCCAGCGCCGAGGCGCGCGCGGCCAGGCGGCATAAGCAATTGATGCAAAAAGGTTTTTCTGCTAATATAGATGACTTGCTCCGGGATCTTCGTGAACGTGACGCGCGCGACAGCAATCGCGCAGCCGCGCCGCTGAAGCCTGCGGCAGATGCCAAGCTGCTCGATACGTCGGCGCTTTCGGTCGATGAAGCCGTCGACCAGGTGCTGCAGTGGTACCGGGCGCTCGGCCAGCCCGCCTGAGAAGGCGGGCAGCGGTAGGTGCTCCGCGTCGCAAGCGCGGAGCGTGTTTCGAACCCTTAACCCCGTGTGGTCCTCGATCTGGCCCTTTCAGCCTGCCATTCCGGCCGGCGTGGCACAGCG
The DNA here is from genome assembly GCF_030481585.1 of Burkholderia sp. AU45388. NCBI lineage: Bacteria > Pseudomonadati > Pseudomonadota > Betaproteobacteria > Burkholderiales > Burkholderiaceae > Burkholderia > Burkholderia sp. AU45388. The sequence continues at coordinate 102,193 of NZ_JAUJPV010000018.1, forward strand.
AGCCATGCACAATCAGATTTTTATGTCCGACCTGCAAACCTCCACCCCGAATACCGAATCCTTTGCGGCTCTGTTCGAAGAGTCGCTGACCCGCCAAGACATGCGCGCCGGCGAAGTGATTTCCGCCGAAGTCGTGCGCGTCGACCACAACTTCGTGGTCGTCAATGCAGGCCTGAAGTCCGAGGCTTACATTCCGATCGAGGAATTCCTGAACGATCAGGGCGAGGTTGAGGTGCAGTCGGGCGATTTCGTGTCCGTCGCGATCGACGCACTCGAAAACGGCTACGGCGACACGATCCTGTCGCGCGACAAGGCAAAACGCCTTGCATCGTGGCTGTCGCTGGAAAAGGCGCTCGACAACAACGAACTCGTCACCGGCACGATCACCGGCAAGGTGAAGGGCGGCATGACCGTGATGGTCAACGGCATCCGCGCGTTCCTGCCGGGTTCGCTGGTCGACACGCGTCCGGTCAAGGACACGACGCCGTACGAAGGCAAGACGCTCGAGTTCCGCGTGATCAAGCTCGATCGCAAGCGTAACAACGTCGTGCTGTCGCGTCGTGCAGTGATCGAAGCAACCCAAGGCGAAGAGCGCGCGAAGCTGCTCGAGACGCTGAAGGAAGGCGCGATCGTCAACGGCGTGGTCAAGAACATCACCGATTACGGCGCGTTCGTCGACCTCGGCGGCATCGACGGCCTGCTGCACATCACCGACATCGCATGGCGTCGCGTGCGTCACCCGAGCGAAGTCCTGTCGGTTGGCCAGGAAGTCACCGCGAAGATCCTCAAGTTCGACCAAGAGAAGAACCGCGTGTCGCTGGGCATCAAGCAACTGGGCGACGATCCGTGGGAAGGCATCTCGCGCCGTTACCCGTCGGGCACGCGCCTGTTCGGCAAGGTCACGAACATCACCGACTACGGCGCATTCGTCGAAGTGGAATCGGGCATCGAAGGCCTCGTCCACGTGTCGGAAATGGACTGGACCAACAAGAACGTTGCGCCGTCGAAGGTTGTCCAGCTGGGCGACGAAGTCGAAGTCATGGTCCTCGAGATCGACGAAGATCGTCGTCGTATCAGCCTCGGCATGAAGCAGTGCAAGCCGAATCCGTGGGATGACTTCAGCCGCAACTTCAAGAAGGGCGACAAGATCACGGGTGCAATCAAGTCGATCACCGACTTCGGCGTGTTCATCGGTCTGCCGGGCGGCATCGACGGCCTGGTCCACCTGTCGGACCTGTCGTGGAGCGAAGCCGGCGAAGAAGCCGTTCGCAAGTACAAGAAGGGCGACGAAGTCGAAGCGATCGTGCTCGGTATCGACGTCGAGAAGGAGCGCATTTCGCTCGGCATCAAGCAGCTCGAAGGCGACCCGTTCAGCAACTACGTTGCAATGAACGACAAGGGCTCGATCGTCGACGGCGTCGTGAAGACGGTCGATGCGAAGGGTGCGGTCGTCACGCTGACGGGCGACATCGAAGGCTACCTGCGTGCATCGGAAATTTCGCAGGATCGCGTCGAAGATGCACGCAACGTGCTGAAGGAAGGCGACAAGGTCAACGCGATGGTGATCAACATCGATCGCAAGTCGCGCGGCATCAACCTGTCGATCAAGGCGAAGGATTCGGCTGAACAACAGGAAGCGATCCGCGGCCTGCAGTCGGACTCCAGCGCTGCTGCGACCGGTACGACCAACCTCGGCGCGCTGCTGAAGGCGAAGCTCGACGGCCAGAACCAGTAAGCCTTACGAGGTCTGCTGAAGTATGACCAAATCCGAGTTGGTCGCGCAGCTGGCATCGCGATTTCCGCAACTTGTCCTCAAGGATGCGGATTTCGCGGTGAAAACGATGCTCGATGCGATGTCCGACGCCCTGGCGAAAGGGCATCGCATTGAAATTCGGGGTTTCGGCAGCTTCGGCCTCAATCGTCGCCCGGCGCGCGTCGGACGCAACCCGAAGTCGGGGGAGAAAGTGCAGGTGCCCGAGAAGTTCGTGCCGCACTTCAAACCCGGCAAGGAATTGCGTGAACGCGTCGATGGCCGCGCCGGTGAACCGCTGAAGGCTGACGATCCGGACGACGAGCATTGAGCGTCGTTCGGTGTGCCCGGAACCTGTCCGGCGAAGGCTGAAAAGAAAAGCGCCCCTTGCGGGCGCTTTTTTCATTTCCGGCGGCATGTCCGGCAACCGACCCGCAATGCTGCGCACAGGATGTGCGCAGCCGCGGAAACGCTTCCTTTACAATACGGCTCGATTCGGTGCGACGAAGGGGAGTCGCGCGCCGCGGCAAACCTCAACAAAGAGAGGGCTTCATGAAGTTTATCGTCTGGCTGATCCGGGTATTGGTGTTCGTCCTGCTGCTGGTGCTTGCGCTGGCCAATACACAAACCGCGACGCTGAATTTCGTTGCCGGCTACGCATGGCAAGCGCCGCTGATCCTGATCGGCCTGGCATTCTTCGCCGTGGGGCTGCTGGCCGGCCTGCTGTCCGCGCTGCCTTCGATCTTCCGTCTGCGTCTCGAGAACGGGCGTTTGAAGCGCGATCTGCGTGCGGCGCGCGAAACGCCTGCCGTCATCGATCAGCCGCCGATGCCGCCCGTCATTTAACCCGGACGCCGCGCGATCAATCGCGCGGTTTTCGTCTCTGCTTCGATATTTCGCATGGATCTGGATTTCTGGTGGTTGCTCGCGATTCCGGTCGCGTTCGCGCTCGGTTGGGCGGCGTCACGCTATGACCTGAAGAATCTCCTGTCGGAGAGCGCCAACCTGCCGCGCTCGTATTTTCGCGGCCTGAATTTTCTGTTGAACGAACAACCCGACAAGGCGATCGATGCGTTCATCGAGGTGGCCAAGCTCGACCCCGAAACGGTCGAGCTGCACTTCGCGCTCGGCAACCTGTTTCGCCGCCGCGGCGAGACCGACCGCGCGATTCGCGTGCACCAGAACCTGCTGAGCCGTACCGATCTGCCGGTCAACGAGCGCGACCACGCGCTGTACGAACTGGGCCAGGATTTCCTGAAAGCCGGGCTGCTGGATCGCGCCGAAGAGGCGTTCCACAAGCTCGCGGACGGCGACTACGCGCTCGGCGCACAGCGGGCGCTGCTGACGATCTACGAGATCGAGAAGGACTGGAACAAGTCGATCGATACGGCGAAACGCATCGAATCGATGAGCGACAAGCCGCTTGGCATCGAAATTGCGCAGTTTCACTGCGAACTCGCGCAGGACGCGCTGCAGCGCAAGCATGCCGCGGCGGCGGCCGAGCAGTTGCGCCTTGCGCTGACCGTGAATCCGCAGAATGTCCGTGCGACGATCCTGTCGGGCGACGCGGCGCAAGCGGCGGATGACCACGCGGCCGCGATCGAGCACTGGAAGCGCGTCGAAGCGCAGAACCCGGCGTATCTGCCGCTCGTTGCGGACAAGCTGATGAAGGCGTATGTCGCGCTCGGCAAGAACGTCGAAGGCGCCGAACTGCTGATGGGGTACGTCGATCGTTATCCGTCGAACGACCTGCTCGACATCGCCTATCAGCATATTGCCGGGTTGCGCGGCCAGGATGCGGCGCACACGCTCGCACGCACGCAGATGGAAAAGTCGCCGAACCTGTCGGGAATGCTGCACCTGCTCGATGCGCAGATCGCGGCGGCCGACGAACCGCGCCGTAAGGAACTTGAAATGATGCGTGCGCTGATCAAGCAGCGCACGAAAAATCTGCCACGGTATACGTGCCAGAATTGCGGTTTCCGGGCACGGCTCTTCTACTGGCAGTGCCCCGGATGCAGCGGCTGGGAAACCTATGCGCCGCGCCGCGTCGAACCCGCGATGCCGGGCTGATCCGGGCACGCGGAGCCAACGCGCTGCGGTTGCCGCCGGGTCCGGCCCGGCGGCCAAGTTAGTCAATTACCGGGAAGTACCGGAACATCTATGAAAATCACCATCATCGGCACCGGCTATGTCGGTCTCGTCACGGGCGCCTGCCTCGCGGAGATCGGTCACGACGTCTTCTGTCTCGACGTCGATCCGCGCAAGATCGACATCCTGAACAACGGCGGGATGCCGATTCACGAACCGGGGCTGCTGGACATCATTGCGCGCAACCGCACGGCGGGGCGCCTGCGTTTCTCGACCGACATCGAGGCGAGCGTCGCGCATGGCGAGATCCAGTTCATCGCGGTCGGCACGCCGCCCGACGAGGACGGCTCGGCCGACCTGCAATACGTGCTCGAGGCCGCGCGCAACATCGGCCGCCACATGACGGGCTTCAAGGTGATCGTCGACAAGTCGACGGTGCCGGTCGGCACCGCACGTCGCGTGCGCGGCGTGGTTGACGAGGCGCTGGCCGCCCGTGGGCTCGCGGGGAGCGTCGCGCATCGCTTCTCGGTCGTCTCGAACCCGGAATTCCTGAAGGAAGGCGCAGCGGTCGAGGATTTCATGCGCCCGGACCGGATCATCATCGGCGTCGACGACGACGAAACCGGCACGATCGCGCGCGAGAAGATGAAGAAGCTCTACGCGCCGTTCAACCGCAATCACGAGCGCACGATCTACATGGACGTGCGGTCGGCGGAGTTCGCGAAGTACGCGGCGAACGCGATGCTCGCGACGCGTATCTCGTTCATGAACGAGATGTCGAATCTCGCCGACAAGGTCGGCGCCGACATCGAGGCCGTGCGCCGCGGGATCGGCTCCGATCCGCGCATCGGCTACCACTTCCTGTACGCCGGCGTCGGCTACGGCGGCTCGTGCTTCCCGAAGGACGTGCAGGCGCTGATCCGCACCGCGGGCGAGAACGGCCAGCCGTTGCGCATCCTGGAGGCCGTCGAGGCCGCCAACCATGCGCAGAAGGACGTGCTGATCGGCAAGATCGAGCAGCGCTTCGGCGTCGACCTCACGGGCCGCGAGTTCGCGGTCTGGGGCCTGGCATTCAAGCCGAACACCGACGACATGCGCGAGGCGCCGAGCCGTCGCCTGATCGCCGCGCTGCTCGAGCGCGGCGCGACCGTGCGCGCCTACGATCCGGTGGCCGTCGACGAAGCGCGGCGCGTGTTCGCGCTGGATTTCGGCGACGATGCGACCGCGCTGGCGCGACTGCATCTCGTCGACACGCAGGACGCCGCGGTTACGGGTGCGGACGCCCTCGTGATCGTGACCGAGTGGAAGGAATTCCGCAGCCCCGATTTCACGCGCCTGAAGGCCGAGCTGAAGGCGCCGGTGATCTTCGACGGGCGCAACCTGTACGAGCCGGACGCGATGGCCGAACTCGGCATCGACTACTACGCGATCGGCCGGCCGTACGTCGATCCCCAGTCGTTTTCCCGTGGCTGAACGTACGATGAATACTCTTCGCGAAGTCGTTCCGGTGCCGCGCGAGCAACTCGCGCGTTCGCGTGTGCTCGTCGTCGGCGACGTGATGCTCGACCGCTACTGGTTCGGCAACGTCGATCGCATTTCGCCTGAAGCGCCGGTGCCGGTCGTGCACGTGCAGCGTCAGGAAGAACGGCTCGGCGGCGCGGCCAACGTCGCGCGCAATGCCGTGACGCTCGGCGGCCAGGCCGGGCTGCTTTGCGTCGTCGGTTGCGACGAACCCGGCGAGCGGATCGTCGAGCTGCTCGGCAGTAGCGGCGTGACGCCGCATCTCGAGCGCGATCCGGCGTTGCCGACCACGATCAAGCTGCGCGTGCTCGCGCGCCAGCAGCAACTGCTGCGCGTCGACTTCGAGGCGATGCCGACGCACGAGGTGCTGCTCGCGGGGCTCGCGCGCTTCGATGCGCTGCTGCCGCAGCACGACGTCGTGCTGATGTCGGATTACGCCAAAGGCGGCCTCACGCACGTCACGACGATGATCGAGAAGGCGCGTGCGGCCGGCAAGGCGGTGCTGGTCGATCCGAAGGGCGACGACTGGGCACGCTATCGCGGCGCCTCGCTGATCACGCCGAATCGCGCGGAATTGCGCGAGGTGGTCGGGCAGTGGAAATCGGAAGACGACCTGCGCGCACGCGTCGCGACTCTGCGTGCGGATCTCGGCATCGACGCGCTGCTGCTCACGCGTTCGGAAGAGGGCATGACGCTTTTTTCCGCGGGCGGCGAACTGCATGCGCCGGCGCTCGCACGCGAAGTGTTCGACGTGTCGGGCGCGGGCGACACCGTGATCGCGACGGTCGCGACGATGCTCGGCGCCGGTGTGCCGCTCGTCGACGCCGTGGTGCTCGCGAATCGCGCGGCAGGCATCGTGGTCGGCAAGCTCGGCACGGCCACGGTGGACTACGACGAACTGTTTCACTGAGCGCATTCGGCGGCGCGACGAGCGCGCCGCGCGAATGGCTCGCACTTTTCAGGCAGGACGATCATGACCCTCATCGTCACCGGCGCAGCCGGTTTTATCGGCGCGAACATCGTCAAGGCGCTCAACGCGCGCGGCGAGACGCGCATCATCGCGGTCGACAATCTGACGCGCGCGGACAAGTTCCGCAATCTCGTCGACTGCGAGATCGACGACTATCTCGACAAGACCGAATTCGTCGAACGCTTCGCGCGCGGCGATTTCGGCAAGGTACGCGCGGTATTTCATGAAGGCGCCTGTTCGGACACGATGGAAACCGACGGCCGCTACATGATGGACAACAACTTCCGCTACAGCCGCGCGGTGCTCGATACCTGCCTCGCGCAGGGCACGCAGTTCCTGTATGCATCGTCGGCCGCGATCTACGGCGGCTCGACACGCTTCGTCGAGGAGCGCGACGTCGAGGCGCCGCTGAACGTGTACGGCTACTCGAAGTTCCTGTTCGACCAGGTGATCCGACGCGTGCTGCCGAGCGCGACGAGCCAGATCGCGGGCTTCCGCTATTTCAACGTGTACGGCCCGCGCGAGACGCACAAGGGCCGCATGGCGTCGGTCGCGTTCCACAACTTCAACCAGTTCCGCGCGGAAGGCAAGGTGAAGCTGTTCGGCGAGTACAACGGATATGCGCCGGGCGAACAGACGCGCGATTTCGTGTCGGTCGAGGACGTGACCAAGGTGAACCTGTTCTTCTTCGATCATCCGGAGAAGTCGGGCATCTTCAACCTCGGCACGGGCCGGGCGCAGCCGTTCAACGATATCGCGTCGACGGTCGTGAACACGCTGCGCGCGCTCGACAACCAGCCGCCGCTGACGCTCGCGCAACAGGTCGAGCAGGGCTTGATCGAGTACGTGCCGTTTCCCGATGCGCTGCGCGGCAAGTACCAGTGCTTCACGCAGGCGGACCAGACGAAACTGCGCGCGGCCGGCTACGACGCACCGTTCCTGACCGTGCAGGAAGGCGTCGACCGCTACGTGCGTTGGCTATCCGGCCAGGTTTAAACCGGCGCGTTGCATCGATAGACTGGGTCTCACGGTCGGCAGCCGCCGGCCGTTTTTCTTCGGAGATCCAGCACATGATCAGGAAATGGTTTGCCGCAGCGGTCATGCTCGGCGCAGTGGCGTCGGCGTGGGCGGCCGTCGACGTCAACACCGCGAACGAGGACGCGCTCGTCGGCATCAAGGGCATCGGGCCGGCGCGGGCGAAGGCGATTCTCGACGAGCGCGGCGCGCGCGGTCCGTTCAGGAATGCGGACGATCTCGCCGCGCGCGTGAAGGGCATGGGCGGGCATACCGTCGAGCGGCTTCAGCAGGAAGGGTTGACGATCGGTGCGGTGGCCAGTCCGGGTGCCACGCCGTCGGCCGCAACCAAACCGGCGGCAGCGAAGCCTGCCGCCGCACCGGCCCGCACCGCGCAGAAATAACGGGTCGCGCGTACCCGACACAGGGCTCCTTCAGTCGCCGTCGTTGCGACGGCTTCCCGCGGCATGCCGCGGGTTTTTTGCGTGGGACCACGTGCGCGGCGAAACGCGAACCGCGAACCGCGCGGCACGCGTATTCCATCGTCGCAATGGGGTTGCCGGCGCGGGTGCCGGTGCTGGTTTACAATCGATCGATTGATCGGCCTCGCACTCACGGTATATCCATGGCTTACAAAACTATCGAAGACACGATCGGCAATACGCCGCTCGTGCAACTGGTCCGCCTGCCGGACGACGAGATTCGCGCGCGCAACAACGTGCTGCTCGCGAAGCTCGAGGGCAACAATCCGGCCGGTTCCGTGAAGGATCGCCCGGCGCTGTCGATGATCAGCAAGGCCGAGGCGCGTGGCCGCATCAAGCCGGGCGATACGCTGATCGAGGCGACGAGCGGCAACACGGGCATCGCGCTCGCGATGGCCGCGGCGATCCGCGGCTACAAGATGGTGCTGATCATGCCGGAGGATCTGTCGGTCGAGCGCCGCCAGAGCATGGCGGCGTACGGCGCCGAAATCATCCTGACGCCGGTGAAGGGCGGGATGGAACTGGCGCGCGACCTCGCGGAGCAGATGCAGCGCGAAGGCAAGGGCGTGATCCTCGACCAGTTCGGCAACCCCGACAATCCCGTCGCGCACTACGAAGCAACGGGGCCGGAGATCTGGCGCGATACCGAAGGGCGTATCACGCACTTCGTGTCCGCGATGGGCACGACGGGTACGATCATGGGCACGTCGCGTTACCTGAAGGAACGGAGTCCGGCGATCGAGATCGTCGGTGCGCAGCCGGAAGACGGCTCGCGTATCCCGGGCATCCGCAAGTGGCCGGAAGCGTACATGCCGACCATCTTCGATCGCAGCCGCGTCGACCGCGTCGAGAGCGTGAGCCAGGCAGCGTCGGAAACGATGACGCGCCGGCTCGCGGCGGTCGAAGGCATCTTCGCGGGCATTTCGTCGGGCGGCGCATGCGAAGTCGCGATGCGCATCGCGCGCCAGGTCGAGAATGCGACGATCGTGTTCATCGTCTGCGATCGCGGCGACCGCTACCTGTCCACGGGCGTGTTTCCCGCGTGAGCGACAGGGGTGCGCGATTCGCGCATCGATGAAAAAAGCGCCGCGTTCTATGAACTGCGGCGCTTTTGCTTTGGGCGTGGCCGGTGATTACTGCGGCTGCGCGTCGTCAGCGGTGGGTTGCAGCGCGCCGCTCGCTTCCATCTGCGCTTTCACGGCTTCGCCGAGCTGGTACACGGTGAGTGCGTAGAAGAAACTGCGGTTGTAGCGCGTCAGCACGTAGAAGTTCTTCAGGCCGAGCATGTATTCGGTCGCGCGCCCCGGCGTCGGCAGGTCGACCACGGTCACCGGCGTGCCGGCTTCGGTCGTGATGTTGACCGTCGGCTCGTTCAGCGTCATGCCCGCGCGCAGCAGTTGCGACAGCGCCCAGTGCGGTTCGGGCTGGCCGTCGGCGGCGGCCTGTGCGATGCCCAGGCTGCCCGTGTCGGGCGTGATCTGCCAGACCACCGGGCGGTCGGTTTCCCAGCCGTGCTGTTTCAGGTAGTTCGCGACGCTGCCGATCGCATCGACAGGACTGCTGCGCAGATCGACGTGGCCCGAGCCGTCGAAGTCGACCGCATATTCCCGGATGCTGCTCGGCAGGAACTGCGGAATCCCGATCGCGCCGGTGTACGAACCGAGCACGGTGGTCGGGTCGAGCTGGTTGTCGCGGGTCCAGACGAGGAAGTCTTCGAGGTTCTTGCGGAACGTGGCCTGGCGGCTGTCGCGATTCGGCGTGTCCGGGTAGTCGAACGTGAGCGTCGTCAGCGCGTCCAGCACACGGAAATTGCCCATGTAGCGGCCATAGATGGTTTCGACGCCGATGATGCCGACGATCACCTCGGGCGGCACGCCGAACTGCTCGGACGCGCGCTGCAGCGCCGCCTGGTTCGCCTTCCAGAACTTCACGCCCGCGTTGATACGGATCGGCTCGATGAAGCGCGAGCGATAGACGCGCCAGTTCTTGACCGAGGGCGTCGGAGCCGGCTTCACGAGCTTGACGGCCGTCGCCGAATAGCTGATGCGCGAAAACAGCGCATGCAGGCTCGCCGAATCGAAGCCGTTGCGGCTCACCATCTCGTCGATAAACGCGTCGACCTTCGCGTTGTTCGCGTAACGCTGCGGAACGATTTCCTCTTCGAAGGTCTGGCCTTGCGGGGTCGGCTGCTGCGGCTGCGACTGGGCGACGAGCATGCCGGCGGGCTTCGCCGGCTGCGTCTGCGCGACGGCAGGCGCGGTGCCGAGGGCAGCGGCGACGGCAGCGGCGACGAGCGGAGCGCGGACACGGAACAGCGCGGAGAGAAGGGCGGCAGGCTTGCTGGAATTCATGTCGAAGCGGGCGGACAGGGCGATGGTGTTCGGCGCAGTATACCCGACGCATCCGGCGCGCCGGGCCGAAGCCGGCCCCCGTTGTGGTAAGTTAGCGGCGAATTCGCGGCAGACGATGGACATCATTGAGGGAGACCTGCGACGCACCGCGCGCCGCGGATGACAGCTTATGGCAACCGCTTTCTATACGCACCCCGACTGCATGCTGCACGAAATGGGGGAATGGCATCCGGAATGTCCGGCCCGCCTGTCGGCGATCCAGGATCAACTGATCGCGAGCCGTATCGACGACCTGATCGTGCACGAAACCGCGCCGTTCGCGAGCGAGGTCGCGCTGGGCCGCGTGCATACGCAGGCGCACATCGACTACATCCGCAGCATGACGCCGGTCGACGGCTACGTCGAGATCGATCCCGATACGCTGATGAATCGCGACACGTGGCGCGCGGCACTGCGCGCGGCCGGCGCCGCGATCGCGGCGACCGACGCGGTGATCGAAGGCCGCTACGCGAATGCGTTCTGCGGCGTCCGCCCGCCAGGTCATCATGCGGAGCCGGCGCGTGCGATGGGCTTCTGCTTCTTCAACAACGTCGCGATCGCCGCGCGGCACGCACTCGACGTACACGGCATCGAGCGTGTCGCGATCATCGATTTCGACGTGCACCACGGCAACGGCACCGAGGCGGCGTTCGCGAACGACGAACGCGTGCTGATGTGCAGCTTCTTCCAGCATCCGCTGTATCCGTTCTCGGGCGTCGATCATCAGGCGCCGAACATGGTCAACCTGCCGATGCCCGCACGCAGCAACGGGATGGCGATCCGCGAAGCCGTCGACATGCTGTGGCTGCCGCGCCTCGACGCGTTCAAGCCGCAGATGCTGTTCGTGTCGGCCGGCTTCGACGCGCATCGCGAGGACGACATCGGCAATCTCGGCCTCGTCGAAGCCGACTTCGAATGGCTGACCGCGCGGGTCGTCGACGTCGCGCGCCGACATGCGCAGGGCCGTATCGTCAGCTGCCTCGAGGGCGGTTACAACCTGTCCGCGCTCGGCCGCAGCGTCGTCGCGCACCTGCGCGTGCTCGCCGGGATCTGATTCCCGCTCGGCCGGCCGGGCCGGGTGCGCTCAGCGCGTCGGCGCGCGCGCGTGAATCCACGCGATCAGCGCGTCGATCACGCGGTCGCGTTCGAGATCGTTCATCGTTTCGTGGAAGCCGCCTTCGTACAGCGTCAGCGTACGATCGGGCGAGCCGACGTGCGCGCCGAACGCGCGGCTGCCGTCGGGTTCGGTCAGCTTGTCCTCGGTGCCGTGATAGACGAGCACCGGCACGCGCAGCGCGCCGCGGCCGGTTTCGATGCGCGCCATCGCGTCGAGAATCTCCGCGCCGGTGCGTGCGGGCACCGTGCCGTGATGCACGAGCGGATCGGCGCGATTGGCCGCGACGATGGCCGGATCGCGCGACAGCAGGGCCGCATCGATCCTGATCGCGGGGAAAGTGGGCCACACACGGCTGATGACGCGGCTGAGCGCGAGCATCCAGCGCGGCACGTCGCGCCCGGGCGCAAGCGCCGGGCTCGACAGCACGAGGCCCGCCAGCGCGTGGCCGCGGGCCGTGGCGCGTTCGATCGCGTAGAGCGCCGCGACCGCGCCGCCCATGCTGTGCCCCATCAGGAACAGCGGCGCATCGCCGCGCGCGGCTTCGGCGACCAGCGCGTCCGCATCGTTCAGGTAGCCGTCGAAACGCTCGACCCACACGCGCTTGCCGGGCGACTGGCCATGCCCGCGCAGATCGATCGCCAGCACGTCGATGCCCACTGCGTTCAGGCGGCCAGCGAGCGCGGCATAGCGGCCCGCGTGCTCGGCGAGGCCGTGCACCAGCGCGATCGTCGCGCGCGGCGGCGCGGTGCCGTCGCCCGCCGGCCAGCGGTACGACGCCAGTTCGAGCCCGTCCGCGGTACGCAGCCGGCCCATGCGCGGCGCGGGCGCCGAAGGCGCCGACCCGGTGGCGGCGGATGCGGTGGCCGGCGTGGTGGGGGTGCTCATCGGGCGTGTCTCCTGTTCGTTGGCATGTGCGTTTCGCGATCATAGTCGCGGCCTTCCGGCGCGAGCCCAGCCGCGCTCCTCTAATTTCGTCTGGTTATGAAAAGATCGAAATCGATTATTAAGGGGAATGAGGGGTTTGCGGTAAAATCGCCGGCTATTCCAGATGCATCGGCGGCCGACTGGCGGGCCCACTCGCCGGCCGGCCGCCGTTTTGTTTTTTACATGATCGAATTACGCAATCTCTCGCAGCGTTTCGCTGGCCCGGGCGGCTGGGTCGAAGCGTTGCACAACGTCAACCTGACGATCCCGCAAGGCGAGGTGTTCGGCATCATCGGCCGAAGCGGCGCCGGCAAGAGCACGCTCGTGCGCACCATCAACCTGCTGACGCGGCCGAGCGAAGGCAATGTCGTCGTCGGCGGGCGCGATCTCACGCTGCTGTCGGCCGGCGCGCTGCGCGAAGCGCGCCGCGAGATCGGCATGATCTTCCAGCACTTCAACCTGCTGTCGTCGCGCACGGTGTTCGACAACGTCGCGCTGCCGCTCGAGCTGGCCGGCGCGAGCCGTGCCGACATCGAGGCCGCGGTGCTGCCGCTGCTCGACCTGGTCGGGCTGTCCGCGCAGAAGGACCGCTATCCGTCGCAGATCAGCGGCGGGCAGAAGCAGCGCGTCGGCATCGCCCGTGCGCTGGCGAGCCAGCCGAAGGTGCTGCTGTCGGACGAAGCGACGTCCGCGCTCGACCCCGAAACCACGCGTTCGATCCTCGATCTGTTGAAGCGCATCAACCGCGAGCTCGGCCTGACGATCGTGCTGATCACGCACCAGATGGAAGTGATCAAGCAGGTCTGCGATCGCGTCGCGGTGCTCGATGCGGGTCGCGTGGTCGAGGAAGGCCGCGTGATCGACGTGTTCCTGCAGCCGCATCATGAAGTGACGCGCGCGCTGATCGGCGACGTGATCGCGCAGGAACTGCCGCCCGCGCTGAAGGCGCGCGTGGCCGAGCGGCTGAAGACGGGCAGCGGGCATCTGCTGCGGCTCGCGTTCACGGGCTCGGGGGTCGACCAGCCGATCCTGTCGGAGACGATCCGCCGGTACGAACTCGATTTCAATATCCTGCACGGCCAGATCGACGAGATCCAGGGGCAGGCATTCGGTTCGCTCGCGGTGCTCGCGGGCGGCGAGCCGGGCAAGGTCGGGCAGGCGCTCGCGTTCCTGCGCGAGCAAGGTGTGGTGGTAGAGGAGCTTTCGTATGTTGAGTGAGATGTTCGATATGTTCGTGCAGTCGTTCTGGGAGACGCTGATCATGGTCGGCATCTCCGGGGCGGTCGGCGCGCTCGTCGGCCTGCCGCTCGGCGTGCTGCTCTACCTGACCGACCGCCAGGGCGTGCTGCAGAATCTCGCGGTGAACCGCGTGCTGGGCGGCATCGTGAACGCAGTCCGCTCGACGCCGTTCATCATCCTGCTGGTCGCGGTGATTCCGTTCACGCGGCTCGTCACGGGCTCGTCGATCGGCACGGCCGCGGCGGTCGTGCCGCTGACGCTCGCGTCCGCGCCGTTCATCGCGCGTCTCGTCGAGACGGCGCTGCGCGAAGTCGACCGCGGGCTGATCGAGGCCGCGCAATCGATGGGCGCGACCACGTCGCAGATCGTCTTCAAGGTGCTGTTGCCCGAATCGCTGCCCGGCATCGTCGCGGGCCTGACGATCACGTTCGTGTCGCTGGTCGGCTATTCGGCGATGGCGGGCGCGATCGGCGGCGGCGGGCTCGGCGATCTCGGGATCCGCTACGGTTACCAGCGCTATCTGCCGGAAGTGATGTGGACGGTCGTCGCGATCCTGATCGTGTTCGTGCAGATCGTGCAATCGTTCGGCGACTGGCTGGTGCGCCGGCTGAGCCACAAATAAGACCCAACCGATTCGACAGGGGAGAAACGATGCAACGACGCTTCATGCTGAAATTCGCGGCGGCGCTGGGCGCGGCCGCGCTGTTCGCGGGTGCGCATGCGCAGGCCGAAACCATCAAGGTCGGCGTGACGGGCGGCCCGCACGCGCAGATCATGGAAGTGGTGAAGAAGGTCGCGGCGAAGGACGGCCTGGAGATTCGCATCGTCGAATTCTCCGATTACGTGCAGCCGAACGCCGCGCTCGCGTCGGGCGATCTCGACGCGAACAGCTACCAGCACGATCCGTATCTGCAGGCGCAGGTGAAGGATCGCGGCTACAAGCTGATCAAGGTCGCGGACACCGTCACGTTCCCGATGGGCATCTATTCGAAGCGCGTGAAGTCGCTGGCCGAACTGAAGCCGGGCGCGCGCGTCGCGGTGCCGAACGATCCGACCAACGGCGGCCGCGCGCTGCTGTTGCTGCAGAAGCAGGGGCTGCTGAAGCTGCGCGCGGATGCCGGGCTGAAGGCGACGCCGCTCGATATCGTCGACAATCCGCGCAAGCTGAAGATCGTCGAACTCGACGCCGCGCAAATTCCGCGTTCGCTCGGCGACGTCGACGCGGCCGCGATCAACACCAATTACGCGATGGAAGCGGGGTTGAAACCGAAACAGGACGCGATCGCGATCGAGGGCCCGAACGGCCCGTACGCGAACGTCCTCGCGATCCGCGAGGTGGACCGGAACAAGCCGTGGGTCGCGAAGCTGATCGCGGCGTACCACTCGGCCGACGTGAAGCAGTTCATCGAAGGCAAGTTCGGCGGCGCGGTCATTGCCGCCTGGTAACGGGCAGAGCACGCACGCCCGGCGGGATTAGAGTCGATGATCGAAAACCCGGGCTTTGCGTCCGGGTTTTTTCTCTTTTAAAATAGAACGACCGTTCGCTATCATTGGCGCGTCGCCAAGAAGCGGTATCCTCGACAACCATCATGGTTGGGTCCGCCTGGCCGCGCAGTCACGAGGCCTCGCTATAAAATGGCCTCTGGTCGTATTCGTAACTTTGGAGCGTGTGCATGAAAATCCTGGTGCCAGTGAAAAGAGTCGTCGATTACAACGTGAAGGTCCGCGTGAAGTCGGACAACACGGGCGTCGACATCGCGAACGTGAAGATGTCGATGAACCCGTTCGACGAAATCGCGGTGGAAGAAGCGGTGCGCCTCAAGGAAGCGGGCGTGGCGACCGAAGTGATCGCGGTGTCGGTGGGCGTGACGCAAGCGCAGGAAACGCTGCGCACGGCGCTGGCGATCGGCGCGGATCGCGCGATCCTCGTCGAGTCGAACGACAGCGTGGAGCCGCTGGCCGTCGCGAAAATCCTGAAAGCACTGGTCGACAAGGAACAGCCGCAACTGGTGATCCTCGGCAAGCAGGCGATCGACGACGATTCGAACCAGACGGGCCAGATGCTGGCCGCGCTGGCAGGTCTCCCGCAAGCGACGTTCGCGTCGAAGGTGACGGTGGCCGACGGCAAGGCAACGGTCGCACGCGAAGTCGACGGCGGCGCGGAAACGCTGTCGCTGACGCTGCCGGCGGTGGTCACGACCGACCTGCGCCTGAACGAGCCGCGCTACGTGACGCTGCCGAACATCATGAAGGCGAAGAAGAAGCCGCTGGAAACCGTGAAGCCGGAGGACCTCGGTGTGGACGTCGCGCCGCGCCTGAAGACGCTGAAGGTGGTCGAGCCGCCGAAGCGCGCGGCCGGCGTGAAGGTGCCGGACGTGAAGACGCTGGTCGAGAAGCTGAAGACCGAAGCCAAGGTGCTGTAAGAGGGAGCGCAAAGAAATGACGATTCTGGTGATTGCAGAACACGACAACGCGTCGATCAAGGCCGCGACGCTGAACACGGTGGCGGCGGCCGCGAAGATCGGCGGCGACATCCACGTGCTGGTCGCGGGCCACAACGCGCAAGCGGCAGCCGATGCGGCGGCAAAAATCGCAGGTGTTTCGAAGGTGCTGCTGGCCGACGCGCCGCAACTGGCCGAAGGCCTCGCGGAAAACGTCGAAGCGACCGCGCTGAACATCGCGAAGGACTACTCACACATCCTCGCGCCGGCGACGGCCTACGGCAAGAACATCGCGCCGCGCATCGCCGCGAAGCTGGACGTCGCGCAGATCTCGGACATCACGGCAGTCGATTCGGCCGATACGTTCGAGCGCCCGATCTACGCGGGCAACGCGATCGCGACGGTGCAGTCGAGCGACCCGATCAAGGTCATCACGGTGCGTGCAACGGGTTTCGATCCGGTCGCGGCGGAAGGCGGCAGCGCATCGGTCGACAAGCTCGAAGCAGCGGCGGACGCCGGCAAGTCGCAGTTCGTGAGCCGTGAAGTGACGAAGCTGGACCGTCCGGAACTGACGTCGGCGAGCATCATCGTGTCGGGCGGCCGCGGGCTGGGCAGCGGCGAGAATTACACGAAGGTGCTGGAGCCGCTCGCCGACAAGCTGAACGCAGCGCTCGGCGCATCGCGCGCGGCGGTCGATGCCGGCTACGTGCCGAACGACTACCAGGTCGGCCAGACCGGCAAGATCGTCGCGCCGCAGCTGTACATCGCGGTCGGCATCTCGGGTGCGATCCAGCATCTGGCCGGCATGAAGGATTCGAAGGTGATCGTCGCGATCAACAAGGATCCGGAAGCGCCGATCTTCAGCGTGGCCGATTACGGCCTCGTCGGCGATCTGTTCTCGCTCGTGCCGGAGCTCGTGACCGAACTCGGCTGACGCGGCGTGACGCTTCAGCGGTAAGCACACAAGAAGAGGGGCGCGACGAGCGCCCCTTTTTCGTTGTGTCGTCGCCGAATGAGGAGCGGGTGTCGTTCGTCCAGACGATCCGCGCTCGTATCGTGGCGGGCGGAACATGTCGTCGCGTACGCGACCGGCAACGTCGATTCGTTCGACGGGCGATGATGGCATGCGCCCGTCGCCCGAGGCCTCGTGCCGGGTCGCCACTCGCAGCCGCAGCCGCCGAAACGAGGAAAGCGCCCTCGGACGCCTTTCTCGTTGATGCAACGGGCCCGCATCGCCGCGGGCCGTGCCGGTTTACGCGTAGGCCGGGCGGGTCCGACCGGGCACGTCCTTCAGGTAACGATGCACCGACAGGTCGTCGGCCTGGATCGCGGGCATCTTGCCCGAGATCAGGTCCGCGAGCAGTTGACCCGAGCCGCACGACATCGTCCATCCGAGCGTGCCGTGGCCGGTGTTCAGGAACAGGTTCGACACCGGCGTGCGGCCGACGATCGGCGTGCCGTCCGGCGTCATCGGGCGCAGGCCCGTCCAGAACGTGGCCGTCGACGTGTCGCCGCCGCCCGGGAACAGGTCGTTCACGCACATCTCGAGCGTTTCGCGGCGCGCCGCGCGCAGCGTCTTGTCGAAGCCGACGATTTCCGCCATGCCGCCGACGCGGATGCGCTGGTCGAAGCGCGTGATCGCGATCTTGTAGGTCTCGTCGAGCACGGTCGATACGGGCGCGGCGGCTTCGTTGACGATCGGCGCGGTGATCGAATAACCCTTGAGCGGATAGACCGGAATCTTCATCAGGTTCGAGATGAAATTCGTCGAGTACGAGCCGAGCGCGACGACGTACGCGTCGGCACGCACCGTCTCGCTGCCGCACTGCACGCCGGCGATCTTGCCGCCCGCGATCGCGAGCGCGTCGATCGGCGTGTTGTAGCGGAACTTGACGCCGAGCGATTCGGCGAGCGCGGCGAGGCGCGTCGTGAACAGCTGGCAATCGCCGGTTTCGTCGCCCGGCAGGCGCAGGCCGCCCGTCAGCTTGTGCGAGACGGCGGCGAGCGCCGGTTCGGCTTTTTTCAGATCGGCCGGCGACAGCAGTTCGAACGGCACGTTCGCTTCCTGCAGCACGGCGATGTCCTTCGCCGCGCCGTCGAGCTGCTGCTGCGTGCGGAACAATTGCAGCGTGCCACCCGTGCGGCCTTCGTATTCGATGCCGGTATCGGCGCGCAGCGCCTGCAGGCAGTCGCGGCTGTATTCGGCGAGACGGACCATCCGGCCCTTGTTGACCGCATAGCGCTCGGCCGTGCAGTTGCGCAGCATCTGAACCATCCACTGGAGCTGGAAGCGCGTGCCGTCGAGGCGGATCGCGAGCGGCGCATGCTTTTCGAACATCCATTTGACGGCCTTCAGCGGCACGCCGGGCGCGGCCCACGGTGCCGCATAGCCGGGCGAGATCTGGCCTGCGTTCGCGAAGCTCGTCTCCAGCGCCGGGCCGGCTTCCCGGTCGATCACCGTGACTTCATGACCGGCGCGCGCAAGGTAATACGCGCTTGCCACGCCCACGACACCGCTGCCCAGAATGACGACTCGCATAGCTGCTCCAGATGGAAGGAACCAGGTCGAGGCCGGGCGCACCCGCGGCTCCGTGTAACCTCTAGCTGATCTAGTTTTTTGCGCTATGGTATTGTCGAATGTGCAGTTTTTGTTATTGTATTTTTCTGGTTTTCAGCATAAACAAATGAGAACGCAACGTCAGCCCGTACGCTCGCTCGACAAGCTCGACCGGCGCATCCTGAAACTGCTCCAGGACGACGGCCGGATGGCGATGAAAGACCTCGCGGAACAGGTCGGATTGACCGTCACGCCGTGCATCGAGCGCGTGCGGCGCATGGAGCGCGACGGCGTGATCACCGGCTATCACGCGCGAGTCGACCCGGGCCAATTGGGGGCCGCGCTGCTGGTTTTCGTCGAGATCACGCTCGGCCACAAGGGCGGCAACATGTTCGAGCAATTCCGCCGGGAAGTGATGAAGATCGACGAGGTGCTCGAATGCCACCTCGTCTCCGGCGATTTCGACTACCTGATCAAGGCGCGGATCGGCGAGATGGCCGACTACCGGAAGCTGCTCGGCGACATCCTGCTGCAGTTGCCGGGCGCCGTGCAGTCGAAGAGCTATGTCGTGATGGAAGAAATCAAGGAAACGCTGACGATCGCCGTCGGCGAGTGACGCGCCCGCGGCCCGTCGTCCGGCCCTTTATCCCGTGCTTGGCATGCTGCGCCCAATACTGTATAAATGTACAGTATTGGGCGCAGTCGAATGGGTGGGCACATGGACGATCGGTCCGACAACGAATTTCCGATAGCGCCGCCCGTGCCCCGCAAGGGGCGCGGTGCGGTCGACAACCTGCAGGGGCGGTATGAAATCGCGCAGCGCGAAGCGGTGGACGACGGCTGGACGCACGAGTCCGACGATGCCGATTTCCCCGCGCCGCTGCGCACGCAGGTCTTCGAGGAACGGGCGAAGAGCATCCTGACGCACAACCAGTCGCCCGATATTCCGTTCAGCGTGTCGCTCAATCCGTATCGCGGCTGCGAGCACGGCTGCATCTACTGCTTCGCGCGGCCGACGCACAGCTACCTCGGGCTGTCGCCGGGTCTCGATTTCGAAAGCCGCATCTACGCGAAGGTCAACGCAGCCGAACTGCTCGAGCGCGAGATTTCGCGCAAGCGCTACGTGCCGGAGCCGATCGCGCTCGGCGTCAACACCGACGCGTACCAGCCGGTCGAGCGCGACCTGCGCATCACGCGCAGCGTGATCCAGGTGATGCACGACCGCGGGCTGCCGTTCGCGGCGATCACGAAGTCATCGCTGATCGAGCGCGATCTCGACCTGCTCGCGCCAATGGCCGAACGCGGGCAGGTGATGGCGGCGGTCACGATCACGACGCTCGATGCCGAACTCGCGCGCACGCTCGAGCCGCGCGCGGCCACGCCGGCGCGGCGGTTGCGCACGATCCGTGCGCTGCGCGATGCGGGCGTGCCGGTCGGCGTGAGCATTGCGCCGGTGATTCCGTTCGTGACCGAGCCCGACATGGAGCGCGTGCTCGAAGCCTGCGCGGAAGCCGGTGCGACGCACGCGAGCTACATCATCCTGAGGTTGCCGTGGGAGGTCGCGCCGTTGTTCAAGCAGTGGCTTGCCGCGCATTTTCCCGATCGTGCGGAGCGCGTGATGAACCGTGTGCGCGACATGCGCGGCGGCAAGGATTACGACTCGGATTTCTCGAAACGGATGAAGGGCGAGGGGATCTGGGCCGACCTGTTGCGGCAGCGCTTCCGCCAGGCCGTCAAGCGGCTCGGGTTGAACGAGCGTACGAACGGCATCCTCGATCTGTCGCGGTTCCGCGCTGCGTCTGGCGCCGGGGTGCCGGCGCCGCGCGTCGCGGTTCGTGCAGCCGGCGCGAAGTCGCGCGACGACATGCAGTTGAACCTGTTCTGACCGGCGACCAACGCAGCCGTCGGTGGGCCGTATCGACCGTATTGGTCGTGCTTACTGCGAAATCTGCTTGGCTGCTTCGACCTGCGATTCGAAGTACGTCTGGAACGACAGTGCGAGGGCGGTCATCAACAGGAACGCGCCGATCAACAGCGAGAAGATCACGACGAAGATCACGGTCCAGCCCGACCGGCTGTGCTTGCCGGTGTCCGCGTTGAATTGCGCATCCCATTTTTCGTCGGGGCGCAGCCCGTAGACAAGTGCGGCGAGGAACGCCGCCAGCAGCGAGATGGCACCGGGTGCCGCGAGCCACCAGCCGAGGCCGGCGCTGCGTTGGGTTTCGGCGAGCAGGAGGAAGCCCGGGATGCCGACGATCGTCGCGAGCAGGTGCGCCCAGCCGTACACGTCGCGAAAGCCGTACAGATAGAAGCGGTGTGCGCCGAGCGATCCGAGCAGGAATGCGAGGGCGGCGGTGAGCGTCTTGGAGCGGAAGCGGCGGGGCGATGCGGTGCTGCTGGACATGGATGGCGGCGTATCGTCGTTGGCATGGGCGGGGCCGGCAGGCCGGCGCGGGCGCGCGGCCCGGCACGCATTCTACGATGCCCGGTCGGGGCCGGTCACCCCTCGCCTGCGTCAAGGTGCCGCATAAGTCACCCGGTAGATCGCGCCTGCGTAATCGTCGCTGATGAGCAGCGAGCCGTCTGGCAGCGGCAATACATCAGCCGGGCGTCCCCATGCCGTGCCGTCGGGCCGCAGCCAGCCCGTGACGAACGGCGTTTGATGAGCGTGGCCGCCGTCCGCGGAGGCGACCACGCGCGTCACGCGGTAACCGACCTTCGTGCTGCGGTTCCACGAGCCGTGTTCGGCAATGAAGACATTATTTCGATACGACGCGGGAAACATCGGCCCGGTGTAGAAGCGCATCCCGAGCGCCGCGACATGCGCGCCGAGTTTCAGGACGGGCGGCACATAACGTCGGCAGACGTCGGCGCTGCCGAATTCGGGGTCGGGCGTATCGCCGCCGTGGCAGTATGGAAAGCCGAAATCGAGGCCGGCGCGCGGCGCGCGGTTCAGCTTGTCGTCCGGTACGTCGTCGCCCATCATGTCGCGCCCGTTGTCGGTGAACCACAGCTCGCCCGAATCGGGGTGCCATGCAAAGCCGACCGTATTGCGTATGCCGCGAGCGAACACTTCGCGCCCGCTGCCGTCGGCGTTCATCCGCGCGATGATCGCGTAGCGGCCGCGATCCGCGAGGCAGACGTTGCACGGCGCGCCGATCGGCACGTACAGCTTGCCGTCGGGGCCGAACGCGATGAATTTCCAGCCGTGATGGTGATCGGTCGGCAGGGCGTCGGTCACGACGACGGGCGCGGGCGGTTTCGCGAGCCGGTCGTCGATATGGTCGAGGCGCAGGATGCGTGACACGGCGGATATATAAAGGGAGCCGCCGCGGTAGGCCACGCCGACGGGCATGTCGAGTCTCGACGCGATGACGTAGCGTGCGCTGATCCGGCCCTCGTGCATCACCAGCGCATGGACGCGGCCCTCCCGCGTGCCGACATACAGGATGCCGCGCGGCGACCACGCCATTTCCCGTGCGGCCGGTACGGCGTCGGTCAGCACGTCCACATGGAAGCCGGGCGGAAGGACGAGTTCGTTCACCGGCAACGGCGCGGCAAACGCCGGGGCGCACGCGAGGCAGGCAAGGCCGGCAAGCAGCGCCGCGAACGGGTGCTGCACGCGGCGCATCGGGGCGGCGCGAAGGGATGGCATGACGGTCGGGAGCATCCTGGATACGACGATTGTATGCCCGGCGCACGGGCCGTCCGCGGATTTTTACGCGTAAGTGTTTGTTGTACCTCTGGTTTCCGGCTATAATCGCGTGTTTCAGTAGTTTCGAACCCGGTTTTCCCGAAGGACATCATATGGTTATCATCCGTCTGGCTCGTGGCGGCTCGAAGAAGCGCCCGTTCTACAACATCGTTGCTACCGATTCGCGCAACCGTCGTGACGGCCGCTTCATCGAGCGCGTCGGCTTCTACAACCCGGTCGCCACGAAGGGCGAATCGCTGCGTATCGCTCAGGATCGCCTGACGTACTGGCAAGGCGTTGGCGCGCAACTGTCGCCGACCGTCCAGCGTCTCGTGAAGGAAGCGCAAAAGGCGCAACCGGCTGCCTGACATGGCACGGTGTGCCGGTCGTGCCGGCTGTGAGGTGCATTGATGGCGGGTCACGATTCCGGTAATGCAAGGCGCGGGCGTGCGTCATTCGGCGCATTCGTCCGCAAGCCGGTCGAGCGCGACGCGGTCGCGAACGCCGGTCAGGCTGCCGAACGAGGCAGTCCCGAAGCGACGCAAGCCTGGCCCGACGATGCCGTCGAGGTCGGAGCGGTGGTCGACGCCTACGGCCTGAAGGGCTGGGTCAAGGTGGCGACGCATGCCGATGCCGGTCGCGGTGGCGACGCGCTGCTCAACGCGCGTCGCTGGTGGCTGGAACGCGGTGCGGAGCGGCTTTCCGTCCGCATCATGCAGTCGAAGACGCACAGCGACACTGTCGTTGCGCAACCCGCGGGCGTCAGCGACCGCGATGCTGCGCTGTCCATGCGCGGCTTTCGCGTGTTCGTGCGCCGGGAAGATTTCCCGGCACTGGCCGCGGACGAATTCTATTGGGTCGACCTGATCGGTCTCGAGGTCGTCAACGAGCAATCGGTGGCGCTCGGGAAGGTGAGCGGGATGATCGACAACGGCGTGCATTCGATCATGCGTGTCGAGTATCCGGCAACCGGCAAAGACGGTCAGCCGACCACCGACGAGCGGTTGATTCCGTTCGTCGGCGTCTACGTCAAAACGGTGGATCAGGCGGCGCGTCGCATCGTCGTCGACTGGGAAGCCGATTACTGAAATGAACCAGGTTACCGAGAGCGCGGTGCAGTTCGACGTCGTCACGCTCTTTCCCGAGATGTTCCGTGCACTGACCGACTGGGGGATCACCAGCCGGGCCGTGAAGCAGGGGCGCTTCGGGCTGCGCACCTGGAACCCGCGTGATTTCACGACGGACAACTATCGCACGGTCGACGATCGTCCGTACGGCGGCGGTCCGGGCATGGTGATGCTGGCCAGGCCGCTCGAAGCCGCGATCGACGCCGCGAAAGCGGCGCAGGCGGAGCAGGGCATCGCGAGCACGCGTGTCGTGATGATGTCGCCGCAAGGCGCGCCGCTCACGCACGATCGGGCGGTGCGGATGGCGCAGGAACCCGGCGTCGTCGTGCTGTGCGGTCGCTACGAAGCGATCGACCAGCGCCTGCTCGATCGTTGCGTCGACGAGGAAATCAGCCTCGGCGATTTCGTGCTGTCGGGCGGTGAATTGCCGGCGATGGCGATGATGGATGCCGTCGTGCGGTTGCTGCCCGGCGTGCTGAACGATTCGCTGTCGGCCGTGCAGGACAGCTTCGCGGACGGCCTGCTCGATTGTCCGCACTACACGCGTCCCGAGGAATACGACGGTGTGCGCGTGCCGGACGTGCTGCTCGGCGGGCATCATGCCGAGATCGAGAAGTGGCGGCGGCAGGAAGCATTGAGGAATACGTTGCGGAAGCGGCCGGACCTGATCGTCCGGGCGCGCCGCGAGAAGTTGCTGAGCCGCGCCGACGAGGCGTGGCTCGCGAACCTCGCACGCGAAGCGAAGGACGCCTCCTGAGGCGGCTGCGCGAGCGGGAATTGGCGGTGCCGTACATGCGTGTGCGGCGCCTGATGTGAATCCATCCTCTATCGGGGCCAGGCCTGGAAGCAGGCGGGTGTGAACGCCGACACGATGGCATAAGGAGTCAGTAATGAATCTGATCGCAAAACTTGAGCAGGAAGAAATCGAGCGCGCGCTCGCCGGCAAGACCATCCCCGATTTCGCCCCGGGCGACACGGTGATCGTGAACGTGAACGTGGTTGAAGGTAACCGCAAGCGCGTTCAGGCTTACGAAGGCGTCGTGATCGCGATTCGCAATCGTGGTCTGAACTCGAACTTCATCGTCCGCAAGATCTCGTCGGGCGAAGGCGTCGAGCGTACGTTCCAGACGTACTCGCCGCTGCTGGCAAGCATCGTCGTGAAGCGTCGCGGTGATGTGCGTCGTGCGAAGCTGTACTACCTGCGCGAGCGTTCGGGCAAGTCGGCTCGTATCAAGGAAAAGCTGGTGTCGAAGGATCGCGCCGCAGCAGCTTCCCAAGAGTAAGAGCTGTAAGGAAAAAGCACCCAACCGGGTGCTTTTTTCATTCTGGCGCGACAATATGCTCGATACGACACGAACCCGAGAGCCCCATTGAATCGCCGCCCCATCATCGATCCCGAAGTATTGCCGGTCGAAGGCACCGGCGCCGGCCTGCCTGTCATCGATTCCGGGCTGATGACGCCGTCCGGCCTGCGCGAACGTTTCGCGCGCACGCTCGAATGGAGCGTCGAGCCCGGCGAAGCGAAGTTGCAGGAAGGCGTCGATCCACGCAGCGCCGCCGTCCTCATGCCGCTCGTCGTCCGCGAGTCGGGCCTCACCGTCCTGCTGACGCAGCGCGCCGATCACCTGAACGACCACGCCGGGCAAATCAGTTTTCCCGGCGGCCGTCGCGAGCCGTTCGACCGCGATGCGACCGCCACCGCTTTGCGCGAGGCGAAGGAGGAGATCGGGCTGGCCGCCGAACGCGTCGAGATTCTCGGTGCGTTGCCCGACTACCTGACCGGCACGGGTTTCTGCGTGACGCCGATCGTCGGCCTCGTGCATCCGCCGTTCACCGTGCAGGCCGACACGTTCGAAGTCGCCGAGATTTTCGAAGTGCCACTCGCGTTCGTGATGAATCCCGCGAACCATCAGGTTCGCGTGTTCCGGTGGGAAGGCGGCGAGCGTCGTTTTTTTGCCATGCCCTATCCGAACGACGAATCGGACGGGCATTACTTCATCTGGGGCGCAACTGCCGCCATGTTTCGCAATCTGTATCGCTTCTTGGCCGCCGGGTAGGCGGGCGCGCCGGCCGGTGCGCGCGAGCGCCCGCGCGGCGACCGCGCCGGCAGCCATGCGCGGCTGACGCTGTGCTATCGTTATGCAAAAAATGACATAACTCCGAAGACGGCGCCACGCATGACTTTCTTTTCGGTTCTCCTCGCTCTCATCATCGAACAGGTCCGCGCGTTGTCGCCGAGCAATCCGGTGTTCGCACTGTTCCAGTTTCATGCGGAAACCGTCGCGCATGGCCTCGACGCCGGCAAGCAGAAGCACGGGATCCTCGCATGGCTCGCGGTCGTGCTACCATGGGTGCTGATCGTCGCGCTGATCTATTTCCTGCTGTACAAGGTGAGCTTCGTGCTCGCGTTCATGTGGAACGTCGCCGTCGTGTATTTCACGCTCGGCTTCCGCCAGTTCAGCCACTACTTCACCGATATCCATCTCGCGCTCAACAACGACGACGTGCCGCGCGCGCGCGAGATCCTGCACGAGTGGACGGGCCTCGACACGGTCGACATGCCGGTCGGCGAAATCGTCCGCCATACGCTGATTCACGCGGTCGTCGCATCGCATCGGCACGTGTTCGGCGTGTTCTTCTGGTACGTGCTGCCGATCGGCCCGGCCGGCGCCGTGCTGTACCGGATTTCCGAATACCTCGCGCGTAGCTGGTCGACGCCGGGCGACGACCGCACGGCCGCATTCTCGACGTTCGCGCAGCGCGCGTTCTTCGTGATCGACTGGATTCCGTCCCGACTGACGGCGCTCGGCTTCGCGATCGTCGGCAATTTCGAGGATGCGATCTATGCGTGGCGCAACCATACGCGCCAGTGGCCCGACCCGAACGACGGCGTATTGCTGGCTGCGGGCAGCGGTGCGCTCGGCGCGCGTCTCGCGGGGCCGCTCGCGGAACCGTCGAGCCTCGATGCGCTGGCGGTCGGCGACAGCGGTCCGTTGACGGTCGGTGACGATTGCACGCCGCGCACGCTGCAGTCGGCGGTCGGCCTCGTGTGGCGTGCGGTGATCCTGTGGATGATCCTGCTGTTGATGCTGACGCTGGCCGTCTGGGTATCGTGAATGACGCGCTAGCCCAGCGCCCGATGAAATGAAAAGGCCGGCTCGATGCCGGCCTTTTCGCTGTGCGTCGGCGCTGTGCGTTCAGTCGTCGAGTGGATCGCGCACGGCGCCGCATTGCCAGCACGCGGTGAATTGCGCTTCCAGCGCTTCGCCGCACTGCCGGCAGCACCAGGGTGCCGCGCCGGCCGACGGGCCGTGCGACGCGGCGTCGAGGAGCCGACGGGCGAGCGCGTCGTCGCGTTCGTCGTTCAGCCACAGTTCGGGCGTGCACGCGTCGGCGGGCAGGCCGCCGAGCGCGCCGGTCGCGTAGCAGTTGTGCAGCTCGCAGCCGATGCCGGCCACCTGGAGCACGTTGGCCCAATGCTGTGCGGTCGCGAGGTCGGGTGCCTTGAAACGCATCGCGGCTCCTGTCGATGAAGGCCGGCCCGGCTGGCGGCGGCCGGCCGTCGCATACGTCGCGCGATCAGCGCACGATCTGGTTTGCCTCGTGCACGAGCTGCGCGTACAGCGCGTGCCGGGACGGCGCGATGCGGCCGTCGGCGACGGCTTCGAGGATCGCGCAGCCGGGCTCGTGCAGATGATGGCAATTATAGAAACGGCAGTCCGCGAGCAGCGGCCGGAACTCCGGAAACGCGCGTTCGAGGCAGCCTTCGGTCAGGTGGTAGAGGCCGAATTCCTGGAAGCCCGGCGAATCGATCAGCGCACCGCCGCCTTCCAGCGGGTACAGGCGCGTGAACGTGGTCGTGTGACGGCCGCTGTTGAGCGCGGCCGAAATCTCGCGGGTCGCGGCTTCGGCGTCGGGCACGAGCAGGTTCACGAGCGTCGATTTGCCCATCCCGGACTGGCCGAGCAGGATCGTCGAATGCCCGGCGAGGTGCGGCATCAACTGCGCGCGCGCGTCGTCCGGCGCACCTTTCACGGAGAGCTCGAGCACGTCGTAGCCGAGCGCGCGGTACGGCGCGAGACGCTCGCGCGCAACCGGCAGCGCGGCCTCGACGTCGATCTTGTTGAGCACGACGAGCGGCTTCAGCTCGTTCGCCTCGGCCGCGATCAGCGCGCGGCCGAGCAGATCCTCGCTGAAATAGGGCTCGGTCGCGAGCACGATCAGCAACTGGTCGAGGTTCGCCGCGAACAGCTTCGACTTGAACTGGTCGGAGCGGTACAGCAGGTTGCGCCGTTCGCCGATTTCCACGATCACGCCCTGGTCGGCCGATGCGAGTTCGTACACGACGCGGTCGCCGACCGCGATGTCGCTCTTCTTGCCGCGCGGGAAGCATTGCAGCATCGGCCCGCCGTCGTCGGGCGCGACGATGTAGTGGCGGCCGTGCGCCGCGATCACGCGGCCTTCGGCCCGCTGCGCGCCCGAGGCGCGCGGGGCCGGCTGGCGGGAGGTCGGCCGGCTCATGCGTGCTGCAGCAGGCGGTCGATCCGCTGCGACGCAGGCGGATGCGAGTAGTAGAAGGCCGTGTAGACGGGGTCGGGCGTCAGCGTCGACGCGTTGTCCTCATAGAGTTTCACGAGCGCGCTGACGAGATCCTGCGCGTCGGTCTGGCTGGCCGCGAACGCGTCGGCCTCGAATTCGTGCTTGCGCGACGTGAGGCTGCTGAACGGTGTCGCGAAGAACAGGAACACCGGAATCGCGAGGAAGAACAGCACGAGTGCGGTGCCCGCGTTGCTGGTGTCGAGCGACGGCGTGACGCCGAGCCCCGTATAGAACCACGTGCGTTGCGCGAGCCAGCCGAGCAGCCCGAGCAGCACGAGGCTCAGCACGAACGACACGAGCATCCGCTTCATCACGTGGCGGCGCTTGAAGTGACCGAGTTCGTGCGCGAGCACGGCTTCGATCTCCTGGCCGGACAGACGCGCGAGCAGCGTGTCGAAGAACACGATCCGCTTCGATGCGCCGAAGCCCGTGAAGTACGCGTTGCCGTGCGCGGAGCGGCGGCTGCCGTCCATCACGAACAGCCCCTTGGCTGCGAAGCCGCAGCGCTTCATCAGGGACTCGATGCGCGAGCGCAGCGCGTCGTCCTTCAGCGGCTCGAACTTGTTGAACAGCGGCGCGATGAAGGTCGGATAGATCAGCAGCACGAGCATCTGGAACGCGACCCACACGATCCAGGTCCACAGCCACCACAGGTTGCCGGCCTGGTTCATCAGCCACAGCACGACGAACAGCAGCGGCAGGCCGAGGACGGCGCCGAGCAACGTGTTTTTCAGCATGTCGGTGAAGAACAGCCGCTTCGTCATCCGGTTGAAGCCGAAGCGCTGCTCGATCCCGAACTGGCGGTAATACTCGAACGGGACGTCGATCACGCCCGTGATCGCGAGCACGGCAGCAACGAGCGCGACCTGCTGCCCGTAGCCGCGGCCGAGCCAGCCGGTCAGCAGCGTGTCGAGCGCGCCGACGCCGCCGAGCAGCGTGAGGCCGACCAGCACGGCCGCGCTGACGACGATCTCGAGCATCGTCAGCCGGGTGCGCTCGACCGTGTAATCGGCCGCGCGCTGGTGGGCGGTCAGCGGGATGGTGGCGCTGAACTGCGCGGGCACGCCGTTGCGGTGCGCGGCGACGAAGCGGATCTGCCGCGACGCGAGCCACAGCTTGGTGACGACCATCGCGAGTACGGCGATCGCGAACAGCAGGGTGAACGAAAAGGGTGACATCGAAGGCGCCAAAGGGTTCTATGCGAGAATTATATGTTCTTGCGGACCGGCCCCGCTGATGCGATGCCGGCCGCACGGGTGGCGCCGCATCGGCGCGCCCGGTTCGCTATTTTCCAGGATGAATCATGACCGATACCGCCGCTTCCGCCAGCCAGCCCGCGCTCGTGCGCAACGAGTTGAACCTCGTCTGGCTCGACATGGAGATGACGGGCCTCGACCCGGATAACGACCGCATCATCGAGATCGCGGTCGTCGTGACCAATTCCACGCTCGACGTCGCCGTCGAGGGCCCGGTGTTCGCGATTCACCAGAGCGACGAGACGCTCGCGAAGATGGACGACTGGAACAAGTCGACGCACGGCCGCTCGGGGCTGATCGACCGCGTGCGCGCATCGACCGTGACCGAGGCGCAAGCCGCCGCGCAACTGCAGGCGTTCCTCGCGCAGTACGTGTCGCCGGGCAAGTCGCCGATGTGCGGCAACTCGATTTGCCAGGATCGCCGCTTCATGGCGCGCTGGATGCCGGAATTCGAGCGGTTCTTCCACTACCGCAACCTCGACGTCAGCACGCTCAAGGAGCTGTGCCGCCGCTGGCAGCCGGCCATCTACAAGGGTTTCCAGAAGCGGGCGATGCATACGGCCCTGGCCGACATCCACGAGTCGATCGACGAGCTGAAGTACTACCGCGAGCATTTCCTGATTCCGGCCGCGTCGGCGCCGGCGGGCGATTCCGTGCCGGCGGCCTGAGCGGGCCGGCACGCGCGGGGCGCTCGGCAAACGCTCAGCGCCGCGCGCTTTTCGGCCGGAACGCCGCGACCACCGCGGCGTCGGTCTCGATATACGGGCCGCCGATCAGGTCGATGCAGTAGGGCACTGCGGCGAAGATGCCGGGCACGGTCGACTTGCCGTCGGTGTCGCGCAGCCCTTCCAGCGTTTCCCGGATCGACTTCGGCTGGCCGGGCAGGTTGATGATCAGCGCCGCATGGTCGGCCGTTTCGCGGATCACCGCGATCTGCCGCGACAGGATCGCGGTCGGCACGAAATTCAGGCTGATCTGCCGCATCTGTTCGCCGAATCCCGGCATTTCCTTCGTCGCCACGGCCAGCGTCGCTTCCGGCGTCACGTCGCGACGCGCGGGGCCCGTGCCGCCCGTCGTCAGCACGAGGTCGCAGCCGGCGACGTCGACGAGTTCGGTCAGCGTGGCCGAGATCGTCGGTGCGTCGTCCTGGATCAGGCGCGTTTCGGCACGCCACGGCGAAACCAGCGTGCCGGCGAGCCATTCCTGCAGCGCCGGAATGCCCTTGTCTTCGTAGACCCCCGTACTCGCGCGGTCGCTGATCGACACGAGACCGACCACGAGCTCGTCCGGGTGGTTACGCTTCGTCGTCGTCATGGTCGTCTCCGGCCTCGTCGGCCGCTTCGTCGTCGCTGTCGGACGCGCCGCCGGCCGCCTTGATCCACTGGAACAGCTCGCGGAAATAGCGCGGCGGCTTGCCTTGCTGCGCTTCCTTGCGGGCATTGCGGATCAGCGTGCGGCCTTCCTGGATGTCGGCGTCGGGGTGCTGGCGCAGGAATTCGGTCAGCGCGTCGTCGCTCGCGAGCAGCTGCTCGCGCGTGCGCTCGATCCAGTGCAGGCGGGCGGTGGCGGCCTTGTTCACGCCGCGTTGCGCGTCGAGGGCGGTGCGCAGCGCGGCCGTTTCGTCGTCGGTCAGCGAGCGCATCACGCGGCCGACGTACTGGAGCTGGCGGCGCTTGCCTTCGTGATCGGTGATCCGGCGCGCCTCGCGCACGGCGTCCGCGAGGCTTTCAGGCATCGGCATGCGCTTCAGTGCGTCTTTCGGCAGATCGACGAGCGCCTGGCCGAGCACCTGCAACTCGTGCATTTCGCGCTTCAACTGGGATTTGCTGGGGCGATCGTAGCCGTTGTCGTCTTCTTCGGCGACAGGCTCGATCGGCTGGATTCGGGTTTTGCGTGTCATGGGCCGCATTGTATCGCGGCGCGGACACCCCAAGCTTGTCTGTGCGCGGCCCCGGACCTTGCTATGATCGCGGGATACGCAACATTTTGACCATGCGGGCGCCCGCCCGCCACCGGATACCAAGACGATGGCAGCCAATCTCGACGTACAAGCGCGCTATTTCCCGCACACGCAGGACCAGCTCAAGGAAATCGCATCGGACATCCTTCGCCATGCGAAGGCGCTCGGCGCGACCGACGCCGCGACCGAAATCTCCGAGGGCGACGGCCTGTCGGTGTCGGTGCGCCGCGGCGAAGTCGAAACGATCGAGCACAACCGCGACAAGATGGTCGGCGTCACCGTGTTCATCGGCAAGAAGCGCGGCAACGCGAGCACGTCGGACTTCTCGCCGGCCGCGATCAAGGATACCGTCGCCGCCGCCTACAACATCGCGCGCTTCACGGCCGAGGACGAAGCGGCCGGCCTCGCCGAAGCCGAGCTGCTCGAAACCGACCCGCGCGACCTCGATCTGTACCACCCGTGGGCGCTGAGTGCCGACGAGGCCGTCGAGCTCGCCCGCCGCGCGGAAGACGCCGCGTTCGCGGTCAGCCCGCAGATCCGCAATTCGGAAGGCGCGAGCGTGTCGGCGCAGCACTCGCAGTTCGTGCTCGCGACGTCGCGCGGTTTCCTGGCCGGCTATCCGTACTCGCGCCACTACATCGCCTGCGCGCCGATCGCGGGCAGCGGCCGCCACATGCAGCGCGACGACTGGTATTCGTCGAAGCGCAGCGCGATCGATCTCGCCGCGCCCGAAGCGGTGGGCCGCTACGCGGCCGAACGCGCGCTCGCGCGGATGGGTGCGCGCCGTCTCGACACGCGCAAGGTGCCGGTGCTGTTCGAAGCGCCGCTCGCGGCCGGCCTGCTCGGCGCGTTCGTGCAGGCGGTGAGCGGCGGCGCGCTGTATCGCAAGACGTCGTTCCTCGTCGACAGCCTCGGCAAGCCGGTGTTCGCGCCGCACATCCAGGTGGTCGAGGATCCGCACGTGCCGCGCGCGATGGGCAGCGCGCCGTTCGACGAGGAGGGCGTGCGCACGCGTGCGCGCAGTGTCGTGAAGGACGGCGTCGTCGAAGGCTATTTCCTGTCGACCTATTCGGCACGCAAGCTCGGCACGCAAACCACGGGCAACGCGGGCGGCTCGCACAACCTCGCGCTGCGCAGCTCGAACACGCAGGCGGGCGACGACTTCGACGCGATGCTGAAGAAGCTCGGCACGGGCCTGCTGCTGACCGAGCTGATGGGGCAGGGCGTGAACTACGTGACGGGCGACTATTCTCGCGGCGCGGCGGGCTTCTGGGTGGAGAACGGCGTGATCCAGTATCCGGTCGAGGAAATCACCGTCGCCAGCACGCTGCAGGAGATGTTCCGCCATATCGTCGCGATTGGTGCGGATTCGATCGTGCGCGGTACGAAGGAAACCGGCTCGGTGCTGATCGAGCAGATGACGATCGCGGGGCAGTAAGCCGCGCGCGGCGCCGGCCGCCAGGAAACGAAAAGCCCGACCGGCGCGAGCGCGCCGGTCGGGCTTTTTTCATCGTGCGGCAGAAGGCGTCAGACGTGCTTGCGCATGTATACGACGAACGCATAGCCGAACGTGTTCGGCGCGGCGGCCTGATGCGCGTCGCGCGAGATTTCCTGCCAGTGCGCGGCGTTGGGCGCCGGGAACGACGCGTCGCCGTCGAAATCGGCATCGATCTCGGTGACGATCAGCTTGTCGGCGAGCGTGAGACCTTCCGCGTAGAGTTGCGCGCCGCCGATCAGGAATGCCTCGGGTACGCCGTCGTGCGCGGCCAGCGCCAGTGCGTCGGCGAGCGACGTGACGGTGTCGCAGCCGTCGAAACGGCGCGAGGCGTCGCGCGTGACGACGATATTGCGGCGGCCGGGCAGCGGCCGGCCGATCGATTCGTGGGTCTTGCGGCCCATCACGATCGGCGCGCCCATCGTCGTGCGCTTGAAGAACGCGAGATCCTCGGGAAGTTTCCAGGGCAACTGGTTGTCGCGGCCGATGATGCCGTTGCGGGCACGCGCGACGATCAGGGTCAACGTCGTCATGAAGGTCGGGGAAGAGGGAAGACGGAACGGGCCGATTTTACCGGAACGGCGGCGCGCGCCGGGTTCCGCGTGCCTGCACGGGCGCCCGCGTTGCTTGCGGCGTGCGCCGCGACGTGGGATGCTCGCGCGCCGCGGCGGCCGTCCGAATAAAAAGAGTGCCCGCCGGGGGACGGAGCACAAAAACTTTCGGTATCGCGAGATCGGCGATACCGGTTCCGCTCGATGGTCTCCCGTCCGACAGGATCGTCAGGTCGATACGCAATCCCGATCGAATCGAGGTGTCGAATGATCAGGGATGCGTATTGACTCGCGCGTCGCCTTCCATCGCATGTCGGATATCGCCCGGCTGCGGCACTGGCAGCGGCGCCGGCAGCGGCAACTGGGGCGGCGGTGAAATCTCGTCCCACAGCGTCACGGAGGCCTGGCGTGCCGGCAGCGGTTGCGGCGCCGACACGGTCACGATGCCGAACCCATTGTCGGGTTTGCCCGGCGTGTTTTCGGCAAGCAGCGTGGCGCGATGCGGCTGCCTGCCTTCGTCCGCGCAGGCCGGTGCAGGCGGGCCGGCGGCCGATAGCACGAGCGTCATCGGCACGAAGGAAAGTAAAAAAAGTTTTCGCATGGCGACTGTCTCCGGTCGTCTCCGTATTCAGCGAAATACATGCCACCGTATCGGGACCGTTGCCGCCATTGCGATTCGTGCCCGAGCATTTCGAATGGCGGCCGAAAACGCCTGGAAATGTTTCAGGCCTGAAACGAGGCGGCTCGGGAATATTGCTGATTCAACCGATACGCTCGAAGGATGAAAATCGGCGCGTGTGTTGGTGACGAAGCCCTTCGTGCGCATCCATTATGTGCAGAGGATTGATCTGCATCGACCTCCTGAGCGATTTGGCCGCATCGCCATCGGTGCTGAAACGGGTTTGTCGTATTCAGCGCCTATAACCAAGTTGTCTTGTCAAAAATTATTGGACGCGAGATAAGCGCCATCATGCGAGGCTTTGTCGTTGCCGCGCATCGGCATGGCGAATCGAGCCACCTCTGGCTGACCCGATTCGATCCTTTTGCACGCGATTTGACGTGTGCGGCAATCGTTAGACGGTTGATGAACGGGGTGAGCATATGGGAGCCGATCAGCGGCACGTGATCTACTATTCGCGCGAACCGAACGACGCGTTGCGCGGCCATTTCGACGAACGCGGCTGGCGCGTCGATCTCGCCGAGACCGTGCGCGACGTACGGCGCGTCGTTCAGCACGGCGTGGCCACCGCCGGCCTGCTCGATTTCTCGCCGGGCTTCAAGCCGTCGGATTTGCGCGAACTCGAAGCCTGCCTGAGCATCCAGCACATCGGCTGGATCGCGGCGACGCGGCGCGGCCAGTTGCAGGACGCGATGCTGCGGCATCTCATCCGCGACTATTGCTTCGACTACGTGACGATGCCGTACGAAACGGCGCGGATCGTCGAGACCGTGGGCCATGCGCACGGCATGGTCGCCTTGACCGATCCTGTCGCGCCGCCGGTCGGCGCCGGGCGCAGCGAAGGCGAGATGGTCGGCACCTGCGATGCGATGCTCGGGCTCTTCAGGACGATTCGCCGGGTCGCGGCGACCGACGCACCGGTGTTCATCTCGGGCGAGTCGGGCACGGGCAAGGAACTGACGGCTGTCGCGATTCACGAGCGTTCGTCGCGCGCGCAGGCGCCGTTCATCGCGATCAATTGCGGTGCGATACCGTCGACGCTGCTGCAGGCCGAACTGTTCGGCTACGAACGCGGCGCGTTCACCGGTGCGAACCAGCGCAAGATCGGTCGCGTCGAGGCCGCCAACGGCGGCACGCTGTTTCTCGACGAGATCGGCGACCTGCCGCTCGAAAGCCAGGCGAGCCTGCTGCGTTTCCTGCAGGAAGGCAAGATCGAGCGGCTCGGCGCCCACGTGTCGATGCCGGTCGATGTCCGCGTGATCTGCGCGACGCACGTGAACATGGAAGCGGCGCTGCGCGAAGGGCGCTTCCGCGAGGATCTGTTTCACCGGCTGTGCGTGCTGAAGATCGAGGAGCCGCCGCTGCGCGCGCGCGGCAAGGACATCGAGGTGCTCGCGCGCCACATGCTCGAGCGCTTCAAGGGCGATGCGCATCGCCGCCTGCGCGGCTTTTCCCCGGACGCGGTCGCGTCGCTGTACGGCTATTCGTGGCCGGGCAACGTGCGCGAGTTGATCAACCGCGTGCGGCGCGCGATCGTGATGTCGGAAGGCCGGATGATCACCGCGGCCGATCTCGAGCTGAACGACTATGCGACGCTCGCGCCGGTGTCGCTGCTGGAGGCGCGCGAGGCGGCCGAACGGCAGGCGATCGAGCAGGCGCTGCTGCGCCATCGCGGCCGTTTTGCCGATGCCGCGCGTGAGCTCGGCGTGTCGCGCGTCACGCTCTACCGGCTGATGTGCGCGCACGGCATGCGCGATCGCGGCGACACGCTGGCAGGGTTTTCGGCGCCGTTGCCGGAGCTTCCGCGCCACGCTTGCTAAAATCGACGGGTACGGTCGCCCCTCGCGGCCGAAGGAACCCGCATGAAACAGTATCTCGATCTCGTTCGTACCATTCTCGATACCGGCACCTGGCAGGAGAACCGCACGGGAATTCGCACCATCAGCATGCCGGGCGCGATGCTGCGCTTCGACCTGCAGCAAGGCTTTCCGGCCGTGACGACCAAGAAGCTCGCGTTCAAGTCCGCGATCGGCGAACTGGTCGGCTTCCTGCGTGCGTCGCGCAGCGCGGCCGATTTCCGCGCGCTCGGCTGCAAGGTGTGGGATGCGAACGCGAACGAGAACGCGCAGTGGCTCGCGAACCCGTATCGTCAGGGCGCCGACGATCTCGGCGACGTATACGGCGTGCAATGGCGCCAGTGGCCGGGCTACAAGGTGCTCGATGCGAGCGCCGACGCGCAGATCGCCGACGCGACGCGCCGTGGCTTCCGGATCGTCACGCGTTTCGACGAAGACGGCGCGCCGAAGGTGCTGCTGTACAAGGCGATCGACCAGTTGCGCCAGTGCCTGGACACGATCATGGAGAACCCGTCCGATCGCCGCATCCTGTTTCACGCGTGGAATCCAGCCGTGCTCGACCAGATCGCGCTGCCCGCGTGCCATCTGCTGTATCAGTTCCTGCCGAACGCGACGAAGCGCGAGATCTCGCTGTGCCTGTACATCCGCAGCAACGACGTCGGCCTCGGCACGCCGTTCAACCTGACGGAAGGGGCCGCGCTGCTGTCGCTCGTCGGCCGGCTGACGGGCTATACGCCGCGCTGGTTCACGTATTTCATCGGCGACGCGCACATCTACGAGAACCAGCTCGACATGCTGCAGCAGCAGCTCACGCGCGAGCCGTACGAAAGCCCGCGGCTCGAGATCGCCGAGCGCGTGCCCGAGTACGCGAAGACGGGGGTCTATGCGCCCGAATGGCTGGAGAAGGTCGAGCCGTCCGATTTCTCGCTCGTCGGCTACCGGCACCATGAGCCGCTGACCGCGCCGATGGCGGTCTGATCGCCCGGCCGGGGCCGCGCGGTTTCATTGCTCCGTTCTCTGCAAAAAAGGCTCGACCGGCTGATACCGGTCGAGCCTTTTTGTTTCAGGTTTGCCGCACTTACTGGCGATGCCGCTCCTCGTGGCCGCCCTGCGGCGGCGGATTGCCCGGACGCGGTGCCTCGACGTGCGGCGCCGGCTGTGGCCGTGGCTCCATCCGGGGGGCGGGCATCGACGGGCGTGGCTCCATCCGCGGCGCCGGCTGGGGTTGCGGTCGCGGCTCCACGCGCGGCGCCTGCGGTTGCGGGCGCGGCATGTCATGCACGGCGGGTGCCGGCGGGCGGTACTCGTTCACGCGCGGCGGCGCGATTTCGCGATGGGGCGCCGGTTGCGCGAAGTCCTGGCGCGGGTGCGGCGCGGGGGCGGCCCGTTCGGGCTGCGGCTGCGCTTGGCGGGCCGGCGTCGGGAGATCGGGGCGCGGCCGCGGTTGCGGAATCTGCGCGATAGGGCCCGACTGCGGCTGCGCGCGCGGCGTTTCGTTCCGGCCGCCGGGCTGGATGCCCTGCGGGGTCGGCGCGCCGTCCGGGTGCGGCAGCGCGGCGCTGCGTACGGGCGGCAGCGCATTCTGTCCTGCCGCATGCAGCGCGGTGGGTGGCGCGGCGCGCTGACGCTCCATCGGCGTGTGCGGCTGCATCCACGCGGGTGACGACGGCGCGGCTGCTGCATGTGCATTGCCGATGCCCGTCGGAGCGTTGTTCGCGCCCGGCGGATGCGGAACGCCGTTGCCGGGCGCGAACGCCTGATGCGGGATCGGGCTGCCGGGCGCCTGCGGCGCGCCGCCGTTGGCGAAGCGGGGCGCGGTGGGGCTTTCGCCGTTCGCCGGCCGGCCGACGTTCGGCATGCCCGGCGTCGGTACGCCCGGCCGGCCCGCCTGCTCGCCGGCCGGCCTGCCTTCGCGCGGCGCGCGGCCCGGCTGCACGACGGGGCCGTGCGGATTCACGAGCCGCACGTTGTGCATCGCCCAGGCGCCGCCGCCCGGCGTGCCCGGAACACGGACCGGGCGCGCCGTATAGTCGGCCGGCACGTTCGTCTTCA
The DNA here is from genome assembly GCF_030481585.1 of Burkholderia sp. AU45388. Taxonomy (NCBI): domain Bacteria; kingdom Pseudomonadati; phylum Pseudomonadota; class Betaproteobacteria; order Burkholderiales; family Burkholderiaceae; genus Burkholderia; species Burkholderia sp. AU45388. Next base: position 139,958 of record NZ_JAUJPV010000018.1, read on the forward strand.
CGACGGGCGCGCCGGCGCCCGGGACGCGCCCGCCTTGCTGCGCGAGATGGGCGGCGGCCTGGTCGCGATACGCAGGCGGCACGGCCGGATTGCGCGTCGCGACGTACGGGTGTTGCGCGATCGCCGCCGGCGGACGATAGCTGGCGGTTCGCAGCCCGCCGGTGAAGCTCTGGCGCACCGGCGCGATGCCGGGCGTGCCCGGCGTGACGTGCGCGTTGCGCCATTGCCGCGGATCGACGTGCTGCGAGAAGTGCGCGACCGGCTGCCCGTGCACGAATGCGGCGGCCGGCACGGCCGTGATCGCGTGCGGCGCGCGGAAGTTCACGTACGTCTTGTTGATGTTGGTGATATTGGCGATGTTCGTCACGTTCACGGTCTTGTTCACGTTGACGTTGTTCACCACGATGTTGCGGTTGACGCGGTCGTAGTAGTGCGGGCTCCAGCCGCCCCAGCCCGGATGCCACGGTTCGCCCGGACCGAGCGCGAACCAGGCGCAGCCGGCCGCGGCGACGCCGCCGACCGTGAGCGCGACGCTCCAGTCGGAACCGCCGCCGCCCCCGCCGCCCACGAACGCGACGAGCGCCGGCGCGTAGACGGGCGGCTGGCTCACGGCCATCGGGCCCGGCACCCATGCCCAGCTGTCGTCCACGTACGCCCAGCGGCCGTAGTGATACGGCGCAAAGCCCCACGGCGCGTCGTCGACCCAGGTCCAGCCCCACGGCGCCTGCCAGATCCAGTGGCCGTCGTGATACGGCGCCCAGTCGGCCGGCGTGTCGTTCGGCACCCATAACGCGCCGTAATTCGGAGTTTCGCGCCACGTGCCGTTCGCGTCGAGATCCTGGTAGCCGGGAACGTCGCGGGACACGTAGCGGGCCGACACCGAGCGCGCTTCGGCCGCGTCGCGGCTGGCGGCCCACTGGTCGAGCGCGTCGGGGCCCGGTGCGGCCGATTGTTGCGCGACCTGGAGGTCGGTGCCGGTAAACACGACCTGCTGCCCGGGCGACAGCGGATACTGCCCGTTGCTGCCATAGACGGTCGCGCTGCCGCTGCGCATCGTCACCGTCGTGCTCGCGCCGTTCGGCGCGACGTCGACGCGATAGTCGCCGGGGCCCGTGATGCCGAGCGCGAGGTTCGGCGTGTCGATTTCGTACGAGCCGCCGGGCGGCAGACCGCGCACGTGCGTCGACACGGTGCCGAGGCCCACCTTCAACTGCGTCGTCGTGTCGTCGAGGTTCAGCACCGACAGGCTCGTCGATTCGCCGAGCCGCACCGCCGTCGAGCCGATGTGCAGTTCCGAGCGTGCGCCGGCATCGTTCCACAGCTGGTCGCCGGTCGTCAGCGGCCGGTTCACCGCCGCATACGACCAGGTATCGGTGCCGGCCGGTTCGGTCGTCACGGCGCCCGACAGGTAATTGAGCCGCGCGACGCGGCCAGGCGGATCGCCGCCCGGTTGCCGTGCCGCGGCCGCAGCCGGCGGCGCATCCGCCGATTGCGCGAAGGCGGGCGGCAGCGCCGCCAGCGCGGCGAATGCGAGCAGTGTGGAGCGGGCGGTGCGCTTGAGCGCGAACAGGGAGGCCATGGTGAGCGTCATCGTTGTGATCGCGGCGCGTCGATTCGTGCCGTGCAGTTCACGATATCCGCTTGGCCTGTTTCAAGGCACGGTGTTTTGTAAGTCGAGTGGCACGCGATGTAACAAAACCTGTCCATCGCGCGCCGTTGTCGTGCAGCTGCAATCCCGGCGTCAAGCGGACGTAAGCCATGCGTCGAAAACCTGTTGTCCCGGCACCGTGACGCGCAGCACGCGCGGTCGGGCGGCGCGCTCGATCCAGCCGTGTGCACAGAAGCTGTCCAGCAGCGCGGCGCCGAGTGCGCCGCCGAGATGCGCGCGCCGCTCGCTCCAGTCGAGGCAGCCGCACGCGAAGCGGCGCCGGCGCGCGCGCTGCTGCGCGACGTCGATGCCCCATTGCGCGAGCGCCTGCGTGCCGAGTTCGGTGGTCTCGATCGCGTCGCCGTGGGCGAGCAGCCAGCCGCGCGCGGTGAGGCCGTCGAAGATGCGCACCGCGAGCTCGCCGGCCATGTGGTCGTAGCAGGTGCGTGCATAGCGCAGTTCGGCCGGGACCGTGCGCGACGGAGGCGGAACCGGCCGATGCGGCGCGGCCGCGCGGGCGACGTTCGCGAGCGCTTCGAGCGAGGCGCCGATGTCGGCCGACGCAATGCGGTAGTAGCGATGCCGGCCGCGCACCTCGAGGGCCAGCAGCCCGCCCTCGGTCAGGCGAGCGAGGTGCGCGCTCGCCGCCGACGGCGACAGCCCCGCGATCATCGTCAGTTCGCCGGCCGGTCGCGCGCTGCCGTCCATCAGCACCCACAGCATCGCGGCGCGGCCGGGATCGGCGATCAGTGCGCCGATGCGGCTCAGGCCCGGAAAATGGTGGTCGTCTTGATCGGTCATCGTCGTGTCTCGTCGAGCGGGATGACAGGCAGTGTAGTCCGGGCGCGCATTCGATGTTTCGCTTCCGGATGAAATGTCGGATACGGCGGCGGGGCGCCTGCGCGGACCGGACTGCGGCCCGTTGCAGGGCACGCGTAGAATGGCCGGACGCGGCGGCAGCGGGCCGCCGCACGTGACGCGATGCAACGATGAAGACGATTTTCTGTGTGTTGGCGGCCGCGCTCGTGTGTGCGGCCTGTGCGTCGGGCGGCGCGGGTACGGGCACGACCGGCGAGCGCAGCGGCAGTATCGAGATGTACGGGACGATCGACCAGGGCGTCACGGTGCGCCGCTGACCGCCGTTCCGCGCGCGAGCCGGCATGGGCGCCGGCGCCCCGCCACGCGGGGCTTGCCGCGACGCATTGCCGCATTGCAACGTATAATGGCCCGATTACAGCGCCCCTGCCGCCTGGAGCCATAACGATGCCCCAACCGTCCCCCGTGCCGGCCGCTCTCGACCGCACCGAAACCGTATTCCGCTTCCTTGCCGAGCCTTCGTCCGTGAACTTCGGCGGCAAGGTGCATGGCGGCGCGCTGATGAAGTGGATCGACGAGGTCGCGTATGCGTGCGCGGCCGTCTGGTCGAGCCGCTATTGCGTGACGGTCAGCGTCGGCAACATCCGTTTCCAGCGTCCGATCCTGGTCGGCAATCTGGTCGAGCTGAAGGCGCGCGTCGTCGCGACGGGCCGCACCAGCATGCACATCCACGTGTCGGTGCACGCCGGCGATCCGAAAGGCGGCGTGCTGCGCCAGACGACCGATTGCCTCGTCGTGTTCGTCGCGGTCGACGAGAACGGCAACCCGGTGCCGGTGCCGCCGTTCGTGCCGGAGACCGACGAGCAGAAGGTGCTCGCGAAATATGCGGCCGACGTGCGGGCCGCGCTCGACAAGATCGTCGAGATGAAGCCGGAAGAGGTCGCGAAGGGCACCGTCTGAGTGCCGCGGGCGCCGCGCTCGTCGCGCCCCCGTCCTGCCTTTATCGCGTCCCGATCATCTGCTCGGGACGCACCCATGCATCGAATTCCGCCTCGGTCAGGTAGCCAAGCGCGAGCGCGGCCGCCTTCAGCGTCGTGCCTTCCTTGTGCGCCTTCTTCGCGATCTGCGCGGACTTGTCGTAGCCGATGTGCGGATTGAGCGCCGTCACGAGCATCAGTGATTCGTTCAGCAACAGGTCGATGCGCGAGCGGTTCGGCTCGATGCCCACCGCGCAGTGATCGTTGAAGCTCTGTGCGCCGTCGGCAAGCAGCCGCACCGACTGCAGCACGTTGTGCGCGATCATCGGCCGGAACACGTTCAGCTCGAAATTGCCGCTCGCGCCGCCGACGTTGACCGCGACGTCGTTGCCGAACACTTGGCAGCACAGCATCGTCACGGCTTCCGACTGCGTCGGGTTCACCTTGCCCGGCATGATCGAGCTGCCCGGCTCGTTTTCCGGGATCGACAGCTCGCCGAGCCCGCAGCGCGGCCCGCTCGCGAGCCAGCGCACGTCGTTCGCGATCTTCATCAGGCTCGCCGCGACCGTCTTCAGCGCGCCGTGCGCGAAGACCAGCGCGTCGGCCGCCGCCATCACCTCGAACTTGCTCGGCGCCGTCACGAACGGCAGCTTCGCGAGCCGGCCGATCTCGTCGGCCACGCGCACCGCGAATTCCGGATGCGCATTCAGCCCCGTGCCGACCGCGGTGCCGCCGAGCGCGAGCTCGTACAGGTGCGGCAGCGCCGATTCGACGTGACGGATGCCCTGGTCGAGCTGCGCGACATAGCCGGAGAACTCCTGGCCGAGCGTGAGCGGTGTGGCGTCCTGCAAGTGCGTGCGGCCGATCTTCACGATGTCGGCGAACGCCTTCGACTTCGCGTCGAGCGTCGCGCGCAGCGTGCACAGCGCCGGCAGCAGGTGATTGACGATCGCATACGCGGCCGCGACGTGCATCGCGGTCGGGAACACGTCGTTCGACGACTGGCCGCGATTCACGTCGTCGTTCGGATGAACCTTGCGCGCCTCGCCGCGCTCGCCGCCCAGCAACTCGCTTGCGCGGTTCGCGATCACCTCGTTGAGGTTCATGTTGGTCTGCGTGCCGGAGCCCGTCTGCCACACCGCGAGCGGGAATTCGCGCGAATGCTTGCCGGCGATGATCTCGTCGGCGGCTTCGATGATCGCGTGGGCCTTGTCGTCGGCGAGCACGCCGAGCGACTGGTTCACGGCCGCCGCGGCGCGCTTGACGATCGCGAGCGCATGGATCAGCTCGGGCGACTGCTTCTCCGTCGAGATCCGGAAATTCTGCAGCGAGCGCTCGGTCTGCGCGCCCCAGAGCCGGTCGGCCGGCACGGCGATCTCGCCGAACGTGTCGCGTTCCATCCGAACTGCTTCATTCATGATGCACTCCTCCTGGAAAGGGGAAAGGCCGCGCGTCGTCGCGCGGCGTCAGACGTAATCGGACGTATCGTGAGGCAACCGCGCCGCTGGTGCGGCGTCTCGACGGGTTCAGCCGACAAGCATAGCGCCGGCCGCGATTTCGTGTCGTGTCGCGCCGACGGCGCGTGACGCGCGCAAGCCGACGCTAGCGCGCCGCCGCGATGAGCGACGCGGTCTTGCGGTGAAAGCGCCATGCCATCAGCACGGCGACGCTCGCGAGGCCCGCCGCGAGCCCCCACCACAGGCCGCGTGCGCCCATGCCCGCGTGGAACGCGAACCAGTAGCCGGTCGGGAAGCCGATGCCCCAGTAGCCGAGGGTCGCGGCGAGCATCGGGATGCGCGTGTCCTTCAGGCCGCGCAGCGCACCGGACCCGACGGTCTGCATCCCGTCGACGATCTGGAACACCGCGGCGATGCCGAGCAGCGACGCGGCGAGCGACACCGTGCCCGCGTTGGCCGGGTCGTCGAGGTGCAGGTACAGGCCGACGATCGTATGCGGCGCGACGATCATCACGAGGCCCGACAGCGACATGAAGCCGACGCCGAGCGCGAGCGCGACGAAGCCCGCGTGCCGCGCGGCGACGGGCGAGCCCGCGCCGATCCAGTAGCCGACGCGCACGTTGGCCGCCTGGCCGATCGCGAGCGGCACCATGAACGACACCGACGCGACGTTCAGCGCGATCTGGTGCGCGGCGAGCGACGTCGCGCCCAGCACGCCGACCGTGAGGCCGGTGGCGAGAAACAGCGTCGATTCGACTCCGTACGTGATCGCGACCGGCCAGCCGATGCCGATCAGTTCGCCCATCACGGGCAGCCTCGGGCGCGCGGCGGTCACGAAATGGCGGAAGCGCTGCCGGCCGTGCAGCAGCCAGATCAGCGCGAGCGCGGTGAGCCAGATCGTGATCGTCGTCGCGACGGCCGAACCGAGAAAGCCGAGCCGCGGCAGCCCGAATGCGCCATGGATCAGCCCGTAGTTCAGCACGCCGTTGACGCCCACGCCGCCGATCGACACCCACAACAGCCGCCGCGCGGCGCCGATCGCCGGCAGGAACGCGCGCATCAGCCCGACGCCGATCAGGCTGCCGAGCGCCGCGAAGCGCAGGATGCCCGTGTATTCGCCGACGTGATGCGCAAGCAGCGGCGGCTCGTGGAACATCAGCAGGATCGGTTCGGCCAGCGACAGCGCGACGATCGCCGGAATCGCGAGCAGCACGGACAGCGCGAAGCCCGTCCAGTAGATGTGCGGCACGCGATCCTCGGCCTGTGCGCCGCGCGCGTGCGCGACGCTCACGCTGACCGACGACAGCACGCCTTGCAGGATCGTCACGATCACGAAGAAGAAGTTCGCGCCGAGCCCGCCCGCCGCGAGCGAGTCGGGGCCGAGCGAACCGAGCAGCACCGTGTCGGTGACGCTCATCGCCATCTGGGACAGTTGCGCGATCGCGAGCGGGGCGGCAAGGCGCGCGGTATCGGCGGCGTGACTGGACAGGGACGGCGGCGCGGCGGCCGTCCGCGTGAGACCGGAATGCGACATGGAATGGGCGCTCGCGCGGGTGCGGGCCCGCGCTTTTGTCGTTATTTTGAGAGACGGCTAGCTTACGGCTTTATTCGTACCGTGTCGAACGCGTGCGCCGATGGCCATGTCGCGGGCAGGGGAACGGCCCAGGGGGCCGGCGCAAGCCCGTTATCGGCATGAACGGGCCTTACGCCTCGCGTACCGCGATGCGCGTGTCGCCGAGCAGCACGACCTGGCCCGCGCGGATCTTGCAGGTCTTGCGCAGCTCGACCGCGCCGTCGACTTTCACGGCGCCGGACGCGACGATCAGCTTCGCGGTGCCGCCGCTGTCCGCGAGGCCGGTGATCTTGAGAAGGTTGTGCAGCTCGACGTATTCGCCGGTCAGCGTGAAATCCAGATTGGGCATGACGAGGAAGGGGCGCGACGCGCGGGAGGAAACGCTCCGCATCATACGGCACCGCGGGCCGGCACGCGAGCGCGGGCCGCCGCCGCACGTTGTAAAGGACTGTGAGCGATTCGTCAGCAAATGAAACGGTGGGTAACAGTCTGAGAGATTCGCGAACCGGCCGCGCGGGCCGCGGGTCTTCTGTCGTACCTGTCGCGTGTTGCGGCGGGGAAGCGACGGACCGCATCGCCGCGGTCGGCGCTCACAACTTCTCGAGGAGAATTGCCATGTCCAAGATTCGTACGATGCTGATCGGTGCCGCGCTGACGGCGTTCGCCACGTCGGCCGCATTCGCCCAGACGGGCACGACGGCGCAAGGCGCGGCCGGTGCCGGCATGCAGGCGCAGACGCCGGCGGCAGGCGTCGGTGCAGGCGTGCAGGGCGGTGCCGGCGCGAACGCGTCGGGCAATGCGGCGGGCGGGGCGACCGATGCGGTCGGCGCGGCAGCCGATGGCGCGAAGGATACGACATCGTCGGCCGTCCATTCGACCAAGAAGCACACGAAGCATGCGGCGAAGTCGGCCAAGAGCCATGCGGGCTCGGCCAAGAAGAAGGCCGACGACGCGACCGAAGGCGGCGCCTCGGTCGGCGCGCAGGGCGGTGCATCGGCGCAGGGCGCCACGCAGTAAGCGGTGCCCGGCGCTCGTCGCGACGCGCGTGTTCGGACGGCGTGTCGCGACGGGCGATCCTCTGGCGGCCCGGTTCGCTTCGCGCGAATCGGGCCGTTTTCATGAGGCGATACGTGCGGCCGGACGCGCGCTTACGGCCGGCGCTGGCCTTGCCCCTGCCCCTGGGCCGGCCGCACCGCAGCCGGGGTGAATACGCTGCGCAGCCACGCGGCGAGGCGCGCGAAGACGTCGTACGGTTCCTCGACGAAGATTTCCGGCTTCAACAGCCGCAGGTATTCCATGATCTGCTGCGCTTCCTGCTTCTGGAACGAGCCGTGCGCGAGCCCGAGGCGCAGCAGCCCGCGCAGTTCGCCGAGCTTGTCGCGCGCGGTGCTGCCGACGCTCATCTCGCACGCGAGCTTGGCCTCGTAGATCCGCTGCCGCAGCGATTCCGCGAGCCGCCACGCAGGCGTCTGCATCAGTTCCTCGAGCGTCTGGATGTCCTGCGCCGCGCCCTTGATCTGCGCCGCGAGCGGGTCGATCAGCGACGCGTCGCCCTGCGCTTCGGCGACGATCGCCTTCGCCCAGTCGCGGCATGCCTTCGCGAGTTCGTCGGGCGTCCATTCGGAGCGCGACGCGAAGCCGAAGCCGAATTCGCCGGCCTGCCGCATCAGGATCGCGACGACGTCCGGAAATTCCTTGTCGAGCGTGCGCTTGGCCCACGCATACTGGCCGCCCTGCAGCATGCGCTGCACGGCGTGCTCGGTGAGCGGCACCATGTTGTCGAGCAGCTTGGCGCGCAGGAAATCCTCGAACGACGGCGTCGCGAATTGCGGGTCGAGTTTCAGCGACACGCGCACGAACGCGTCGTAGTCCTTGCGCAGGGACTCGAGCGTGTCGTCCTTGAGGGAAAGGGTGATCTGGCCCATGAATCGTCTCGATGGCGCCCCGCGCAAGCCGGCGCCGGCACGGCGCACCGGAACGGGCGCAGCGTCGACTGACCGATGCGCGCCGGGGCCGGTGGCGGTCTTCCTCTTCTATATCGGCGCACCGGACGGAAACTTGAGCGCGTGTAATGGAGCGGGCGCTCAGGCGGGCGGCCAATGCGGCAGGACGACCCCTTGCCACAGGAAGAACACCGCGAGGCCGGCGGCGATCGTCATGAGCGGGCGGCGGGTCGCGGCCGACACGAGCACGGCCGCGAGCGCGCCGACGAGCTGCGGATTGCGCCAGGTCAGCTCGGCCGTGCCGCCGTGCGGCGAGACGGTCATCGGCACGATGATCGCGGTCAGCACGGTGACCGGTACGAAGCCGAGCGCGGTCCGCACGAGCGGCGGGAACGTCAGCCGCTCGCCGAACAGGAACAGTGTCGAGCGGATCGCGTACGTGATGACGGCCATGCCGAGGATCAACAGCGCGTAGCTCACGAGGCGGCCTCCGGGCGGGAGCGGGCGCGCGTGCGATCGTGCCGCAGCGTGAGCACGACGCCGATCGCGACGCCGGCGGCGACCGCGCCGAGCAGCCCGAGCTTGTACGGCCAGCCCTGCCAGAAGTACGCGAGCGTGCCGGCCGTGGCGGCCGCCGCGAAGTAGCGCAGCGTGCCGAGTTGCGGGACGACGATCGCGATGAAGGTCGCCGCCATCGCGAAATCGAGGCCGAGCGACTGCAGGCCGGGGAACGCCGTGCCGAAGCCGATGCCCGCGAGCGTCCAGACCTGCCAGTTCAGGTACATCGCGAGCCCGGAGCCGAAAAAGTAGTGGGGGCCGATCGTGCCGGGCGGATGGTGCCGGTAGTGCCCGTAGGCGACCGCGAACACCTCGTCGGTCGTCAACGCGCCGAGCGTCGCGCGCCAGCGCAGCGGCAGATGCGCGACATAGGGCGCGAGCGTCGCGCTGTACAGCAGATGGCGCAGGTTCACGATCAGCGTCGTGGCGAGCACGACGGCGAAACCCGCGCTGCCGGCGATCAGGCCGAGCGCGATGAACTGCGCGGAGCCTGCGAATACGGCGAGCGACATCAGCGCGCCGTGCCAGGCGGCGAGCGGGCCGCTGCCGACGAGCGTACCGAAAATCACGCCGAACGGCGCCGCGCCGATCATCATCGGAATCGTGTCGCGCGCGCCGTCGAGCCATTCGTTGAGCGGGCGGCGCGGGGACGATGCGGGTGTCTTGTTCAAGAAACGCTCCTCCATGCGCTGGAGGATAGCGGGCCGGTGGCCGGCCGGCTTGTATGTTCTTGCGCTCGCCGGCGCGAGGCCGCTGCCGGTGCCTGAGTGCCGGCCGGCGCGGATCGCCGTGCGGCGCGGCCGACGACGGCGGGAAGCCGTGCGTCAGCTTGCCTGCCAGCGCCCGGGCGGCACGCCGAACATCCGTTTGAAATGCCGCGTGAAGTGGCTCTGGTCGACGAAACCGCTGGCCGCCGCGACATCGGCGACCGGCACGCCCGCGCGCAACGGCGCCAGCGCGCGCTGCAGCCGCAACTGGTTGCGCCACGCATGCGGCGGCATGCCGGTCGTGCGCGTGAACAGGCGCGCGGCATGAAACGGCGACAGGCCGACCGCCTGCGCGACGTCGTCGAGCGTCACCGTGGACGTCAGATCGGCGGCGAGCCGCTCGCGCATCGCGTCGACGCGCGGTTCGTCGGCCGCGAGCCGCGCCGGCTGCGGCCGCACGTCGGCATGGCGCGCGATCAGCGTCGACAGCGCATCGAGCATCGCGGTTTCGGCGGCGAGCGGATCGTAGAGGCGCGGCGCGTCGGGAGCTGGAGCGCCGGCCGCCGGATCGCCGGCCGCCGGATCGCCGGCCGCCGGAGCGTCGGCCGCATGCGACGATAGCGCGCGCTCGCTGCCGGCTTCCAGCATCCGGTGCGCGCGCGTGAGCCGGGCCGCGAGATCGGCGTCGCGGATCACGTCGGGGGCAAACCAAGGCGCAGCCTGCGGACGGCCCGCGATGGCCCTCGCAAGTTCGCGGATGAATTCGATCGGCATGTAGCTGACGCGATAGCACCAGCCCTCGTCGGCGGCACGCGACCCCGTATGCACTTCGCCCGGATTGATCACGGGCACGGTGCCCGTTTCGGCGACATGGCCGGTGCCGCGATAGGTGAAGCGTTCCGCGCCTTCGAGAATCACGGGGATCGTGTACGCATCGTGCCAGTGGGGCGCGAACGCGTGATCGCGATAGGTGGCCGTGAGCAGATCCGCGTCCGGCACGAGCGGCGTGCGCCAGTAGCGTGCGGAATCGGGAAGGCGGGTGGCGGACATGATCGGGCGCGGGAGCGGTCGAACCGACAGTGTATCGCTCGCGCGCCCGTCGGATGCGGGCTTACTTGACCGGAATCGTCGTGCCGGCCGGCATCGGCACCGCGGTGACGGCGTTCTTCGGGCTGCCGCTGACGATACGGTCGCTGTAGGTCAGGTAGACGATCGTATTGCGTTTCTTGTCGACCACGCGCACGACGTGCAGCGTCTTGAAGATGAACGACATGCGTTCGCTGAATACGTCGGCCTGCTGCTTGAGCGGTTCCTTGAAGCTGATCGGGCCGACCTGCCGGCAGGCGATCGACGCTTCGCTCGGATCCTCGGCGACGCCGAGCGTGCCCTTGATCCCGCCGGTGCGCGCGCGCGACACGTAGCAGGTCACGCCGTTCACGACCGGATCGTCATAGGCCTCGACGACCACGCGATCGGAACCCGTGACGCGGAAATGGGTGTTGACGCTGCCGACTTCCTCCGCGTGCGCGAGCGGTGCGGCGGCGACGGCGGAGAGCAGGAGGGCGGCGGGGGCGAAACGCAGGAGGCGATGCTTCATCGACGGAACCGAGTGCGGATGCGGGACAGAGACTCTAGCATGCGCATGACCGGGCCACGACAAGCAGGAAAATGGATCGCGGTGGCCGGAAAAACAAAAAGGCCCGTCGAATGACGGGCCTTTCGCTGTTTGGCTCCCCGACCTGGGCTCGAACCAGGGACCTACGGATTAACAGTCCGGCGCTCTACCGACTGAGCTATCGGGGAATAAATCGGTACATCTGCGTGTTGTGTCGTCCAACAAAAAACCCGTCCACTTTCAACGGGCCTTTGTGTTTTTGGCTCCCCGACCTGGGCTCGAACCAGGGACCTACGGATTAACAGTCCGGCGCTCTACCGACTGAGCTATCGGGGAACAAACAACAACAGCAGAGAAACGAGATTGTATGGAGTGTTCGCTAACCTGTCAACACTTCAAAGCCGCGCCGCATGAAATTTTTTGCAGTCGCCGCCGTGCGATCAGCGCTCGAGCAGGTGCAGTTTGTCCTGCACGTCCTTCCACTCGTCCGCGTCGGCCGGCGCCGGCTTGGTCTTCGTGATCGACGGCCAGTTCTTCGCCAGCTCCGCGTTCAGCTCGGTGAACTGCTGCTGGTCGCCCGGAACGTCTTCTTCGGCATAGATCGCATTGGTCGGGCATTCGGCGACGCACACGGCGCAGTCGATGCACTCGTCCGGATCGATGGCGAGAAAGTTGGGACCTTCACGGAAGCAATCCACCGGGCACACATCCACGCAATCCGTGTATTTGCACTTGATGCAGCCTTCGGTCACAACGTGAGTCATCAAAACGCTCCTGCTTGGCGGTATATATGGGGTGGCGTTTGCGCCAAAAGCGGCATTGTAACTGAAGCGCCAAAACCGCATGACGAGCTCGGCTATCCGGCTTATATCGTTTCGTGATTAGTTTATGGGATGCGCGACACGCGTACCCGCACGCCACGCACGGGCGCGATGGGGCGACGCGGCGGCGCGGTTTCACGATGGTCCGGCCCGCATTCGGGTAACATGGCCGGCAGACCGGGCGGCGCGCGGTGCGCCGGTGCCCTGTCACGATATTGGCGCTGCCGTCATCATGATCATCACTTCGCTGCTGGACACGGATCTCTACAAGTTCACGATGATGCAGGTCGTCCTGCATCACTTTCCCGCTGCAAACGTCGAATACCGGTTCCGCTGCCGCACGCCCGGCGTCGATCTCGTGCCGTACATCGACGAGATTCGCGACGAGGTGCGCGGCCTGTGCTCGCTGCGCTTTGCCGACGTCGAACTCGACTACCTGCGGCGGATGCGCTTCATCAAGAGCGACTTCGTCGACTTCCTCGCGCTGTTCCACCTGAACGAGAAGTACATTTCGATCACCCCGTCGCCGAAGGGCAACGGCGAGATCGACGTCGTGATCGAGGGGCCGTGGCTGCATACGATCCTGTTCGAGATCCCGGTGCTCGCGATCGTCAACGAAGTGTATTTCCGCAACACGCAGCGCGAGCCGGACTATCGCGAGGGGCGCGAGCGGCTGCGCGAGAAGATCAAGCTGCTCGGCGCGAAGCCGGAATTCGCCGACTGCAAGATCGCCGACTACGGCACGCGCCGGCGCTTCTCGAAGGTCTGGCACGAGGAAGTCGCGCTCACGCTGCGCGACGGGCTCGGCCCGCAGTTCGCGGGCACGAGCAACGTGCTGTACGCGATGAAGCACGACATCACGCCGCTCGGCACGATGGCGCACGAATACCTGCAGGCGTGCCAGGCGCTCGGCCCGCGGCTGCGCGATTCGCAGATCTACGGCTTCGAGATGTGGGCGAAGGAATATCGCGGCGACCTCGGGATCGCGCTGTCGGACGTCTACGGCATGGACGCGTTCCTGAACGACTTCGACATGTACTTCTGCAAGCTGTTCGACGGCGCGCGCCACGATTCGGGCGACCCGTTCGACTGGGGCGAGCGGATGCTGCGCCACTACGAGGCGAACCGCTGCGACCCGCGCACCAAGGTGCTCGTGTTCTCGGACGCGCTCGACATTCCGAAGGTCATGCAGCTGTACGAACGGTTCCGCGGCCGCTGCAAGCTTGCGTTCGGCGTCGGCACCAACCTCACCAACGATCTCGGCTACGTGCCGCTGCAGATCGTGATCAAGATGGTTCGCTGCAACGGCCAGCCGGTCGCGAAGCTGTCGGATTCGCCGGGCAAGAGCATGTGCGACGACAAGGCCTATCTCGCGTACCTGCGCCAGGTGTTCGGCATCGCGCAGCCGGTCGAGGAAGACACGTCGAAGTAGGCGTTGGCCGTTCGGCCGAAGGTGTGTCGCGGCAGGGGTGGCCGGTATAATCCGACGTATTGCACGCCAACGTCACGAGGACCGTTCATGGACACTTCCGCTGCCCGTCGCCAGATCCTCGCGCGCATTCGCGCGGCGCAGGGGCGCGCGGCCGAACCCGATGCAGCGGAGCGCGACGGCGTCGCCGACTATCTCGCCCGTCATCCGCAGGGTCCGCGCCCGCCGGCGCCGGTCGATCTCGTCGCCGCGTTCGTCGACGAAGCGGGGCGCCTGTCGACCACGGTCGACGAAGTCGCGACGCTGGCCGACGTGCCTGCCGCCGCCGCCCGCTATCTTGCCGCTCATGGTCTGCCGACGCAGGCCGTCGCATGGCGCACGCTGGCCGATCTCGACTGGGCCGGCGCCGGCCTGTCGGTCGAGTGCCGCAAGCCGCGCGACGGCGATCTCGTCGGCCTGACCGGCTGCTTCTGCGCAACCGCCGAAACGGGGTCGCTGGTGCTGCTGTCCGGCCCCGACACTTACGCATCGGCCGGCCTGCTGCCGGAAACCCACCTCGCGATCGTGCCGGCGTCGCGTATCGTCGCCGGTCATGAAGACGCGTTCGCGCTGATTCGCGCGGAGTGCGGCGAGTTGCCGCGCGCGGTCAATTTCGTGTCGGGCCCGTCGCGCACGGGCGACATCGAGCAAACGATCATTCTGGGCGCGCACGGCCCGTACCGCGTGCACGCGATCGTCGTACGGGGCGCATGACGCGCCCGCCCCATTCACAGTTTCGAACAAGGAAGTTCCGCATGAAACGACATGCCGCCTGGGCAGGCATGGCGTCGGGAATCGCGCTTGGCGCCGCTCCCGCGCTCGCATCGGCCGCCACGCTCGACGGTGCCACGTTATCCGCGCTCTGGGGCATCCCGTTCGCCGGGATCCTGCTGTCCATCGCGCTGTTCCCGCTCGTCGCCCCCGTGTTCTGGCATCACCACTTCGGCAAGATCGCGGCCGGCTGGGCGATCGTGTTCCTCGCGCCGTTCGCGGTCGCGTTCGGCGCGGGCGCCGCGTTCGGCACGCTCGTGCATGCGCTGCTCGAGGAATATATTCCGTTCATCGTGCTGCTCACCGCGCTCTATACGGTCGCGGGCGGCATCTGCGTGAACGGCAACCTGCACGGTTCGCCGAAGCTGAATACCGCGATCCTCGCGCTCGGCACGCTGCTCGCGAGCGTGATGGGCACGACGGGCGCCGCGATGCTGCTGATCCGGCCGCTGCTGCGCGCCAACGACAACCGCAAGCATGTCGTGCACGTCGTGATCTTCTTTATCTTCCTCGTCGCGAACGCAGGCGGCTCGCTGTCGCCGCTCGGCGATCCGCCGCTGTTCCTCGGCTTCCTGAACGGCGTGAGCTTCTTCTGGACGACCACCCATCTCGCGCTGCCGATGCTGTTCATCTGCGTGGTGCTGCTGACGCTGTTCTTCGCGCTCGATACGTACTTCTACCGGAAGGGCGGCGAGGAGCGGCCGGCCGCGCTCGATCCGACGCCCGACGGCGCGGCGCTGTCGATCGACGGCAAGATCAACTTCGTGCTGCTCGCGGCCGTGATCGCGCTCGTGCTGATGAGCGGCGTGTGGAAGCCGGGCATCTCGTTCGACGTGTGGGGCACGCACGTCGCGCTGCAGAATCTCGTGCGCGATGTCGCGCTCGTGGTCGTGACGCTCGCGTCGCTCGCGCTGACGCCGCGTTCCGCGCGCGAGGGCAACGCATTCAACTGGGCGCCGATCGAGGAAGTCGCGAAGCTGTTCGCGGGGATCTTCGTGACGATCGCGCCGGTGATCGTGATCTTGCGCGCGGGCGCCGACGGCGCGTTCGCGCAGATCGTCCATCTCGTCACCGGGCCCGACGGCAAGCCGGTCGACGCGATGTACTTCTGGGCGACGGGCATCCTGTCGTCGTTCCTCGACAACGCGCCGACCTACCTCGTGTTCTTCAACCTCGCCGGCGGCGATGCGCAGACGCTGATGACGGCCGGCGCGTCGACGCTCGCCGCGATTTCCGCCGGCGCGGTGTTCATGGGCGCGAACAGCTATATCGGCAACGCGCCGAACTTCATGGTGAAGGCGATCGCCGAATCGCGCGGCGTGAAGATGCCGAGCTTCTTCGCGTACCTCGGCTGGGCGCTCGTCGTGCTGATACCGGTATTCCTGCTGACGTCGTGGCTTTTCTTCACGGCGTAAGCTGACGTTTTTCAACCCCGAGCGGGCGGCTCCGGCGGCGCATGGCGCGCCGCGATCCGTTCGCGGCATGCGGAGATGGCGATGCAGAAGATCCTGGTCGCGCGTCCGATCTTTCCGGACGTGATCGAACGGCTCAAGCAGTATTTCGACGTCGACTGGAACGACGGCGACGCGCTCGCGCCCGACGCGCTCGCCGCGCGCCTGGCCGACAAGGACGGCGCGCTGACGGCCGGCGATCCGGTCGGCGCGGCGACGCTCGCGGCGGCGCCGCGCCTGCGCGTCGTGGCGAACATGGCGGTCGGTTACAACAACTTCGACATGGCCGCATTCAACGCGGCGAACGTGCTCGGCACCAACACGCCCGACGTGCTGAACGAGTCGACCGCCGATTTCGGCTGGGCGCTGATGATGGCCGCCGCGCGCCGGATCGCCGAATCCGAACACTGGTTGCGCGCCGGTCATTGGCGGAAGTGGGCGTACGACGGCTTCCTCGGCACCGACATCCACGGCTCGACGCTCGGCGTGATCGGGATGGGGCGTATCGGCCAGGCGCTCGCGCGCCGCGCGCGCGGCTTCGGGATGCAGGTGATCTATCACAACCGGTCGCGCGTCGCGCCCGAGATCGAGGCCGAGCTGAATGCCGAATACGTGTCGAAGGATGTGCTGCTCGCGCGCGCCGATCATGTCGTGCTCGTGCTGCCGTACACGAAGGAGAACCATCACACGATCGGCGCGGCCGAACTCGCGAAGATGAAACCCACGGCGACGCTGACCAACATCGCGCGCGGCGGGATCGTCGACGACGCGGCGCTGGCCGCCGCGCTGCGCGACGGGACGATCGCCGCGGCCGGCCTCGACGTGTACGAGGGCGAGCCGAGCGTGCATCCGGCGCTGCTCGAGGTGCCGAACGTCGTGCTGACGCCGCATATCGCGAGCGCGACCGAAAAGACCCGCCGCGCGATGGCGAACCTCGCTGCCGACAACCTGATCGCCGCGCTCGGCGAGGGGCCGCGTGCGGGGCAGCCGCCGAATCCGATCAACCCCGACGTGATCGGGAAGCCGCGCGCATGACGATGACGTTGTTGTTGGCGGCGGTCGTCGTGCTGGCCGTCGCGCTCGCGGCGGCGATCGTCGCGCTCGTGCGCGGCGGCGGCCGCCACGACGATGCGGCCGTGCTCGGCGACCAGATCGAGGACGCCGCGCATGCGCAGGCGCGTGCCGTCGAGCGGCTCGAACGCGAATTGCGCGGCGAGATCGTCGAGAACGCACGCGGCTCGCGCACCGAGCTGGCCGGCAGCTTCGCCCAGTTGCAGCAGACGCTCGCCGCGCAACTGACGAGCGTGGCGACCGTGCAGAACAACCAGATCGAGGGGTTCGCGCAGCAGCTCGGCAAGCTCGTCGCCGGCAATGCGCAGCAGTTCGACGCGATGCGCGAGAGCGTGCAGCGCCAGGCCCAGCAGGCGCGCGAGGAACAGGCGGGCGCGCTGCGCGTGTTCGGCGACACGCTGAACCGGCAGCTCACGCAATTGACCGAGGCGAACGACCGTCGGATCGGCGAAGTGCGTGCGACGCTCGAACAGCGGCTGAAGGAAATCGAGACGAACAACGCGGCGAAGCTCGAGGAGATGCGCCGCACCGTCGACGAGAAACTGCACGCGACGCTCGAGCAGCGGCTCGGCGAATCGTTCAAGCTCGTGTCGGACCGGCTCGAACAGGTGCATCGCGGGCTCGGCGAGATGCAGACGCTCGCGGCCGGCGTCGGCGACCTGAAGAAGGTGCTGACCAACGTGAAGACGCGCGGCACCTGGGGCGAAGTGCAGCTCGAGGCGCTGCTCGAACAGATGCTGACGCCCGACCAGTACGCGAAGAACGTCGCGACGGTGCCGAAGAGCACCGAGCGCGTCGAATTCGCGATCCGGTTGCCGGGGCGCGACGCCGGCACGCGCGACGCGCCGCCGGTGTGGCTGCCGATCGACGCGAAATTTCCGCGCGAAGACTACGAGCGGTTGATCGACGCGCAGGAGCGCGCCGATGCGGTGGCCGTCGAGGAGGCGGCGCGTGCGCTCGAGGCGCGGGTGCGGATGGAGGCGCGCACGATCGCCGAGAAGTACGTCGCGCCGCCGCACACGACCGATTTCGCGCTGCTGTTCCTGCCGACCGAGGGGCTCTATGCGGAAATCCTGCGCCGCCCGGGGCTGACCGACCTGCTGCAGCGCGACTACCGCGTGACGGTTGCGGGGCCGACCACGCTCACCGCGCTGCTGAACAGTCTGCAGATGGGGTTCCGCACGCTCGCGATCGAGCAGCGCTCGAGCGAGGTCTGGCAGGTGCTCGGCGCGGTCAAGACCGAGTTCGGCAAGTTCGGCGACGTGCTCGCGCGCACGAAGGCGCAGCTCGAAACGGTCACGCGCTCGATCGAGTCCGCCGAGCAGCGCACGCGTGTGATGAGCCGCAAGCTGAAGCAGGTCGAGGCGCTGCCGGGCGACACGGCGGCGGGGCTGCTCGGCGCGGACGGGGCCGAAGGCGCCGACGCGGACGACGCGTGACGCACGTTGCCGGCCGCCGCCGGACGGAAAAAACGGGCGCCGCGGCGCTAATGCCGTTCAGTTAAGGTTCTTTTTAAGGACACGGACGGCATAGCGTTTTGGCACAGCCTTCACGGCCCGCTCGAATTTTCGAGCGGGCCGTTCTTCTTTGAGTAGCGCGACCAGACGTAGTCG
>NZ_JAUJPV010000019.1:0-144971 GCF_030481585.1 Burkholderia sp. AU45388
TCCTGTTCTTCAGCGAGAAAATTCAGGGTGTCATCAAGCATGGCGACGCAGGTTAACAGCCTCCATCACCGTTTACAACACCCAAAACAAAAATGCCGTTCAGTTCTTAACTGAACGGCATTACCGCGACGCACGCGCATCGCGGGGGTTTCGTTTTGGTGCCGCCGGTTCGTCGCGCGATCGTGCTTGCGGCGGCGCCCCGTCACTTCTGCAACAACGCCTTCAGGCTCGCGAGCCGATCCTTCGGCGACATCGGCGCTTCTTCCGGCGTCGGCGGCGGCGCTTCGTCGAGCCCCATCTCCGGGATGAAGCGCGACGGTTCGCACACGACCGTCTCGCGCGCCCGCTTGCGCTTCTTGCACCAGTTCAGGTGCAGGCTGCGCTGCGCGCGGGTGATCGCGACGTACATCAGCCGGCGCTCCTCCTCGATTCGCTCGTTGTCGATCGGGCCGTCGTCCTCGCTGCCGCCGCGGTGCGGCATGATGCCTTCCTCGACGCCGACCAGGAACACGTGCGGATACTCGAGCCCCTTCGACGCATGGACGGTCGACAGCCGCACGGCGTCCGGATCCTCGTCCTTGCCCTCGAGCATCGACATCAGCGCGACGGTCTGGATCAAGCCGAGCAGGTTCTTGCCCGTGTCGGCGAGGCCGTCCGCGTTGTGGAAACCCTCGGCCTCGCCGTCGACAGCTTCCGTCTCGGGCTTGGTCCCCTTGCGCTTCAGCCATTCGAGGAATTCGAGCACGTTCTGCCACTTCGACTGCGCCTGCCGCTCGTCGAACGCGTCGTACAGGTACGCCTCGTAGTGGATCGCCTCCATCATGTCGTCGAGCACGACGGTCGCGGGCTCCTTGTCCGCGCGCTCGGTCAGGCGCTGGATGAAGTCGCAGAACATCCGCAGCGGCTCGACCTGGCGCGCCGACAGCCGCGCCTCGATGCCGCCCATGTACACGGCCTCGAACAGCGATACCTTCGCCTGCCCCGCGAACGAGCCGAGCGCCTCGAGCGTCGTGTTGCCGATGCCGCGGCGCGGCGTGGTGACCGCGCGGATGAACGCGGGATCGTCGTCGGCGTTCGCGATCAGCCGCAGGTACGCGCACAGATCCTTGATCTCGGCCTTGTCGAAGAACGACTGGCCGCCCGACAGCACGTACGGGATCCGCTCGCGCCGCAGCACCTGCTCGAAGATGCGCGCCTGGAAGTTGCCGCGATACAGGATCGCGTAGTCGCGAAACTGCGCGCGCCGCTCGAACTTGTGCGCGGACAGCCGGAACACGACCGATTCGGCCTCGTGCTCCTCGTCGTTGCACGCCGTGACGGTGATCGAGTCGCCCATCCCGTGCTCGGACCACAGCTTCTTCTCGAACAGCTTCGGGTTGTTCGCGATCACGTTGTTCGCGGCGGTCAGGATCCGCACCGTCGACCGGTAGTTCTGCTCGAGCTTGATCACGTGCAGCTTCGGGAAATCCTTGCCGAGCTGCGCGAGGTTCTCGAGCGTCGCGCCGCGCCAGCCGTAGATCGCCTGGTCGTCGTCGCCGACCGCCGTGAATGCGGCGCGCGGGCCCGCGAGCTGCTTCAGCAACTCGTACTGGCACGCGTTGGTGTCCTGGTATTCGTCGATCAGCAGGTAGCGCAGCTTGTTCTGCCAGCGGTCGCGCACCGGCTCGTTCTTCGCGAACAGCTCGGCCGGCAGGCGGATCAGGTCATCGAAGTCGACCGCCTGGTACGCGTGCAGCGTCGCCACGTAGTTGCGGTAGACCAGCGCGGCCTGGTGCTCGTCCTCGTTGGCCGCGATCGCCATCGCCTCGTCGGGCATGATCAGGCCGTTCTTCCACAGCGAGATGATGCTCTGGATCTTGCGGATCAGCCCCTTGTCGGTCGTGCCGAGCTGCTCCTGGATCATCCCGAAGCAGTCGTCCGAATCCATGATCGAGAACTGCGGCTTCAGCCCGACGTGCTCGGCCTCCTGGCGCAGGATCTGCACACCGAGCGAGTGGAACGTGCAGACGGTGAGCTGGTTGACCGGCACCTTGCGGCCTTCCTTGCCGGGCGTGGTGAGCGTCTTGCCTTCCAGCAGCTTCGACACGCGCTCGCGCATTTCGGCGGCCGCCTTGTTCGTGAACGTGACGGCGGCGATATGGCGCGGCTCGAAGCCTTTCGCTTCGATCAGGTGCGCGATCTTCTGCGTGATCACGCGAGTCTTGCCGCTGCCCGCGCCGGCGAGCACGAGACAGGGACCGTCGAGATAGCGCACCGCTTCATTCTGAGCGGAATTCAGGCCTGCGGACATGATGGCGGATGGTGTTGCTGGTTGACGGCGGAACGCCGGGAGGATGCCGTGCGCGACAGGCTGGCGAAGCAGGCGGACACGCGGGCAGGACGCGCATGTTAACACGTCGGCGGCGCGTATTTCGGGCGCGCCGCCTGACGGGCGCGGGCAGGCTTGCCGGGCGGGCGCCGCCTGTTCGTTCGGCGTGGTCGCGCCTGTCCGTTCGGCCAATCTGGCCCCGTCGGCGCCGCGATCGGACACAATACGCACTCCCCCGGCACCACCCGCGCCGGCCCGCTTCAACTCGCCTGAATCGTCACCGGATCGACCTCATGGGATACCCGTTCGCCACTGCCGTCCTCGGCCCGCTGCTGTTCGCGCAGGGACGCTACGTGCGCCGCGTCACGCCGCGGCTACCCGAGGCGGCCGGCCCACGCGAAGGCGTGGCCGGCGACGGCCCGCCGCTGCGCGTGCTGGTGGTCGGCGATTCGGCCGCCGCGGGCGTCGGCGTCGCGACACAAGACGACGCGCTCAGCGGGCAACTGGCGAACGCGCTGGCGGCCACGCACCGCGTGCGCTGGAAACTGCTCGCACGCACCGGCCTGACCACGCGGGAGCTGGTCGACTGGCTCGCCGCCGAGCCGGCCGAGCCGTTCGACGTGGCGGTCACGTCGCTCGGCGTCAACGACGTGACGGGCGGCGTGCCGCCCGCACGCTGGCTCGCGCAGCAGGCCGAGCTGGTGCGGCTGCTCGCCGCGCGTTTCCAGGTGGGGCACGCGATCCTGTCGGCGGTGCCGCCGATGGAGCGCTTCCCGGCGCTGCCGCAGCCGCTCGCGTGGTATCTCGGCCTGCGCGCGAAGCGGCTCAACGCGGCGCTCGCCGGCTGGGCCGGCACGCAGCCGGACTGCGCGTTCCTGCGGGTCGACCTGCCGCTCGAGCGTCATCTGATGGCCGCCGACGGCTTCCATCCCGGCGCAGCCGCGTGCGCGGCATGGGCCGCGCAGGTGGCGGCGGCCGTGCGGCAGCGGGTGGGCGCATGATGCGGCACGCTCTCCGGCGGCAGGTTGGCCGCCACGGCTCGTCGCACGACGCGCAGCGCCGAAAGCCGCGAACAGAGCCGCGAGCCCCGAGCCGAAAGCCAGCCGGTCGGGCGCCCAGCGTCCGATCCCGCGCAAATGCCGGCACTCCTTGCGCAGCCGCCGCATCACTTCGCGCATTTTGCCCGACGCGTCTGTGCAGGCAGCGGCGCCATGCCAAAATAGCCGGTCGTCTTCGCGCCGCTCCGGCGCGCCATCCTTTAGTTTCCTTCGCAGCCAGGAATTGCCATGTCGTCATTGCTCAGGATTGGTTTGATGGGTTTCGGTTTCGCCGGCGCGACGTTCCACGCGCCCGTGATCGCCACGAGCGGCCGCACTGAAGTCGCCGCGATCGCGACGGGTCAGTCCGATCGCGCGCACGCCGCGTATCCGGGCGCGCGCATCGTCCCCGATCTCGACACGCTGCTCGGCCTCGACGATATCGAATGCGTGGTGATCGCCACGCCGAACGACACGCACTTCACGCTCGCGCGCCAGGTGCTCGAAGCGGGCCGCCACGTGGTCGTCGACAAGCCGGTCACGCTCACCGCCGACGAGGCGCTCGCGCTCGCGCGGCTCGCGAACGCGCGCAGCCGGCTGTTCGCGCCGTTCCACAACCGTCGCTGGGACGGCGATTTCCTCACCGTGCGCCGCGTCGTCGAATCGGGCGAGTTGGGCCGCCTCACCTACTTCGCGTCGCACTTCGACCGCTTCCGGCCGACGCCGCGCACGCGCTGGCGCGAGGAACCGGCCCGCGGCGGCGGCCTGCTGCTCGACCTCGGCCCGCACCTGATCGACCAGGCGCTTGCGCTGTTCGGCACGCCGGAAACGGTGAGCGCCACCGTCAAGACGCGCCGCGACAACGGCACGGCGCCCGACTTCGTGCACCTGCTGCTCGGCTATCCGGACAAGGACGTCGCGCTGCATGCAAGCGCGCTATCGGCGATCGAGCCCGCGCGCTTCACGCTGCACGGCACGCGCGGCAGCTACCAGAAGTTCGGGCTCGACACGCAGGAAGACCAGCTCAAGGCCGGCCTCACCGCGGACGACGTCGAATTCGGCGGCGGCAATCCGCCCGGCCTGCTGCGCGTGCTCGACGGCGACGTCGAGGTCGAGCGTCCCGTGCCGACGCTCGACGGCCAGTACGCGGAGTTCTACCGCGCGCTCGCCGCGTCGATCCGCGACGGCGCGCCGTTCCCGGTCACCCCGCAGGACGCGGTCGACGTGATGACGATCATCGAGCTCGCCGCGCAGAGCGAACACGACGGCCGCCGGGTGCCGTTCGTGCGCCGTATCGTCTGACGGCAGCCGGCCGGTCCGCGCAGACCCGGCCGCCATCCCGCGCCACGCGCCGGGCGGCGGCACCGCGGCCGCCGCCCCGCCGGCCCGCCGGCCCGGCCCCCAACATTCCGTTACAAATAGTGCGGGAACGAAAGTCAGCGGTCGCCCGGTCTGACGCGTTTCTCAAAAAGTCGATTCGACACTTATCCGTCAGGAGAATGTGATGCAACGGTTGATTCGCGCAGCGGCATGCTGCGTCCTGGTTTCCTCGCTCGCGGCCTGTATCGTGCAGCCGCAGCGGCCGGCCCGGCAGACGCCTCCACCGCCGCGACCGAATCCCCAGGTCGTCGCGAACGACCGCCTGCAGGAGGTCCAGGGCCGGATCGACAACCTGCATCGCCGGATCGACGCGCGCGTGAACGGCGGCTACTACCCGCCGCCGTATGGCGCCCAGTTGCACCACCGCCTCGACGTGATCCGCCGGGAAGCGAACGACATGTCGGCCCAGCACAACGGCGGCCTGTCCGGCGACGAGCAGCGGGTGCTGAACCAGGAGCTCGACACGGCCGCACGCGCGATCGGCGAGTAACGCGCCGGCGCCTGCCGGCGCGGATGAAGCGGCGGCGCCGGCTGCCGCCGCTTGTCGCGAAGCGACATTCTTTTGCTCAAATTGACAATGCCCACCCGCTCGCGTACAGTCGCCCGCACGCGTCGGGAGAGCGTGTGACCGGGTCGTTGCGACACCGGTTGCGCCGCCGAAGGGGCACACCCGCAAACTCTCAGGCAAAAGGACCGACCGCGTCGGGGAGCACCACGCTCCCCGCACTCTGGAGAGCGGCAGTAGCCCGCAGCGCCTTGGCTGCGCGGGCAAGCTGCCCACCGAAGGGGCGCGCGTTCGCCGGGCTTTGCCCGCAGCGCAATCTCTCAGGTATCGAGGACAGAGGGGCATGTACCGGATCGCTCGAGGCCATCGGCCGCGGCGGTCGGCACATGGCCGTTCTGATCCGCGCGCAAGCGCCTTGCCTGAGGCCTCGATGACTGCACTGAATCACACCCCGCTCAACGCCGCGCACCGCGCGCTCAATGCCCGCATGGTCGACTTCGGCGGCTGGGACATGCCCGTCAACTACGGCTCGCAGATCGAAGAACACGCAGCCGTGCGCACCGACGCCGGCATGTTCGACGTGTCGCACATGTGCGTCGTCGATTTCACCGGCAGCCGCGTGCGCGCGTTCTTCGAACATGCGATCGCGAACCACGTCGGCAAGCTCAAGACGCCCGGCAAGGCGCTCTACTCGTGCCTGCTCAACCCGCAGGGCGGCGTCATCGACGATCTGATCGTCTACTACTTCACCGAGGAATTCTTCCGCGTGGTCGTCAACGCCGGCACCGCCGAGAAAGACATCGCGTGGTTCAATCAGCTGAACGAGCAAGGCGGTTACGGCCTGACGATCGCGCCGCGCCGCGATTTCGCGATCGTCGCCGTGCAGGGCCCGAACGCCCGCGAAAAGGTCTGGGCGACGGTGCCCGCCGCGCGCGCCGCCACCAGCGAGCTCAAGCCGTTCAACGCCGCGCAGGTCGCCGGCACGCCGTTCGGCGATCTCACCGTCGCACGCACCGGCTACACCGGCGAAGACGGCTTCGAAGTGATCGTCCCGGCCGTGCACGTCGAAGCGCTGTGGCATGCCCTCCAGCAAAACGGCGTGCGGCCGTGCGGGCTCGGCGCGCGCGACACGCTGCGCCTCGAGGCCGGCATGAACCTGTACGGCCAGGACATGGACGACACCGTCTCCCCGCTCGACGCGGGCCTCGCGTGGACGGTCGACCTCACCGCGCCGCGCGACTTCGTCGGCCGCGCCGCGCTGGAAGCCAACGGCACGCGCGCCGCGTTCGTCGGCCTGATCCTGCAAAAGGAAAACGGCAAGGCGGGCGGCGTGCTGCGCGCGCACCAGAAGGTCGTCACGCCGCACGGCGAAGGCGAGATCACGAGCGGCACGTTCTCGCCGTCGATGCAGGAATCGATCGCATTCGCACGCGTGCCGACGGCCGTCCAGATCGGCGACACCGTCCAGGTGCAAATTCGTGACAAGAATCTTCCCGCGCGCGTGGTAAAACTGCCGTTCGTGCGCAACGGCAAGGTCCTCGCTGCGTAACGACCGGGAGGCGGCCGGCGCCGCTTCCCGGCCTGCCGGGAGATGGCGCCCGGCGCAACCCCATCCGGCGCACCATGGCGGCGCGCCAGCAAAACGAACACACCCTTTTATCCAGGAGCATCCGATGAGCAACGTCCCGGCCGATCTGAAATACACCGACGAACACGAGTGGATCCGCACCGAGGCGGACGGCACGCTGACGGTCGGCATCACCGATCACGCGCAGAGCACGCTCGGCGACATCGTCTTCCTCGAACTGCCCGAAGTCGGCAAGTCGGTGAACGCGGGCGACGCCGTCGGCGTCGTCGAATCGGTGAAGGCCGCATCCGACATCTACTCGCCGGTGTCCGGCGAGATCGTCGCCATCAACGAAGCCGCCACCGACTCGCCGGAAGACGTGAACGGCGACGCATACGGCGTGTGGCTCTTCAAGATCAAGCTCGCGGCCGGCGCATCGACCGACAAGCTGATCGACGCCGACGCCTACAGCAAGCTGATCGACTAATTTCCCTACCCGAACCGCGCGCGGCCGGGCAGCCGGCCCGCGCGGGACCAGAGTCACGCCATGAAGCTCGAACACCCGGACCGCCTGATGAACCGCACGCCCCTCTCGCTCGCCGCGCTCGAAACGCACGACGCGTTCGCCGAACGCCACATCGGCCCCGACGCCGCCAGCCAGCGGGCCATGCTCGACACGCTCGGCTTCGCGTCGCGCGCCGCGCTGATCGACGCCGTGATCCCGGCCTCGATCCGCCGCGCCGAAACGCTGCCGCTCGGCCCGTTCGCGCAGCCAAAGAGCGAGGCCGAAGCGCTCGCCGCGCTGCGTGCGCTCGCGGACAAGAACCAGGTGTTCCGCTCGTATATCGGCCAGGGCTATCACGACACGCACACGCCGGCCGTGATCCTGCGCAACGTGCTCGAAAACCCGGCGTGGTACACGGCCTACACGCCGTACCAGCCCGAAATTTCCCAGGGCCGCCTCGAGGCGCTCCTGAACTTCCAGCAGATGGTCGCCGACCTCACGGGCCTCGCGATCTCGAACGCATCGCTGCTCGACGAAGCCACCGCCGCGGCCGAAGCGATGACGCTGCTGCAGCGCACCGGCAAGCCGAAGTCGAACGTGTTCTACGTCGCCGACGACGTGCTGCCGCAAACCCTCGAAGTGATCCGCACGCGCGCGCTGCCGATCGGCATCGACGTGAAGACGGGCCCGGCCGCCGAAGCAGCTCAAGCGAACGCGTTCGGCGTGCTGCTGCAGTACCCGGGCGTGAACGGCGACGTGCGCGACTACCGCGCGCTCACCGACGCGATCCACGCGGCCGGCGGCCACGTGGTCGTCGCGGCCGACCTGCTCGCGCTGACCGTGCTGACGCCGCCCGGCGAATGGGGCGCGGACGTCGCGATCGGTAACACGCAGCGCTTCGGCGTGCCGATGGGCTTCGGCGGCCCGCACGCCGCCTACATGGCCGTGCGCGACGAATTCAAGCGCCAGATGCCGGGCCGCCTCGTCGGCGTGACGGTCGACGCGCAGGGCAAGCCCGCGCTGCGCCTCGCGCTGCAGACGCGCGAACAGCACATCCGCCGCGAGAAGGCGACGTCGAACGTGTGTACCGCGCAGGCGCTGCTCGCGATCATGGCCAGCATGTACGCGGTCTACCACGGCCCGCACGGCCTGAAGACGATCGCGCTGCGCGTGAACCGCATCGCGGCGCTGCTCGCGGCCGGCGTGAAACAGCTCGGCTTCGCGACCGTCAACGACACGTTCTTCGACACGCTGACGATCGACACCGGCGCGCGCACCGCGCAGGTCCACGAATTCGCGAAGGCGAAGCGCATCAACCTGCGCCGCGTGAGCGACACGCAAGTCGGCGTATCGGTCGACGAAACGACGACGCGCGACGACCTCGCCGATCTCCTCGACGTGTTCGCGCAGGCCGCGGGCGGCACCGCGCCGGCCGTCGACGCGCTGGACTCGGGCCTCGGCGGCGTCGCCGCGCTGCCGGCCGGCCTCGAGCGCACGAGCGCGTACCTGACGCACCACGTGTTCAACCGCCACCATTCCGAAACCGAAATGCTGCGCTACCTGCGCAGCCTGTCGGACAAGGATCTCGCGCTCGACCGCTCGATGATCCCGCTCGGCTCGTGCACGATGAAGCTGAACGCGACGTCGGAAATGCTGCCGGTCACGTGGCCTGAATTCGGCGGCATCCACCCGTTCGCGCCGGCCGAGCAGACCGTCGGCTACCGCGAGATGATCGACCAGCTCGAACAGATGCTCGTCGCGGCCACCGGCTACGCGGCCGTGTCGCTGCAGCCGAACGCGGGCTCGCAGGGCGAGTATGCGGGCCTGCTGATCATCCACGCGTACCACGCATCGCGCGGCGAAGGCCATCGCGACGTGTGCCTGATCCCGGCATCCGCGCACGGCACGAACCCGGCGTCCGCGCACATGGCCGGCATGAAGGTCGTGGTCGTCGCGTGCGACGCGCAGGGCAACGTCGACATCGCCGACCTGAAGGCGAAGGCCGAGCAGCATTCGGCGAACCTCGCGGCGATCATGATCACGTATCCGTCGACGCACGGCGTGTTCGAGCAGAACGTCCGCGAGATCTGCGAGATCGTCCACGCGCACGGCGGCCAGGTGTACGTCGACGGCGCGAACATGAACGCGATGGTCGGCCTGACCGCGCCGGGCCAGTTCGGCGGCGACGTGTCGCACCTGAACCTGCACAAGACCTTCTGCATCCCGCACGGCGGCGGCGGCCCGGGCGTCGGCCCGGTCGCGGTCGGCGCGCACCTCGCGAAATTCCTGCCGAACCAGCGTTCGACCGGCTACGCCCGTGCGGAAGACGGCATCGGCGCGGTGTCGGCCGCGCCGTACGGCTCGGCGTCGATCCTGCCGATCTCGTGGATGTACATCGCGATGATGGGCGCGAAGAACCTGACCGCCGCGACCGAAACCGCGATCCTCAACGCGAACTACATCGCGAAGCGCCTCGCGCCGCACTACCCGGTGCTGTATTCGGGCCCGGGCGGACTGGTCGCGCACGAGTGCATTCTCGACCTGCGTCCGATCAAGGAAACGAGCGGCATCAGCGTCGACGACGTCGCGAAGCGCCTGATGGACTACGGCTTCCACGCGCCGACGATGAGCTTCCCGGTGCCGGGCACGCTGATGGTCGAGCCGACCGAGTCGGAATCGCAGGAAGAACTCGACCGCTTCATCGCCGCGATGATCGCGATCCGCGAGGAAATCCGCGCGGTCGAGGAAGGCCGCGCCGATCGCGAGGACAACCCGCTGCGTCACGCGCCGCACACGGCGGCCGTCGTCACCGCGAACGAATGGCCGCACGCGTATTCGCGCGAGCAGGCCGCGTACCCGGTCGCGTCGCTCGGCACGAACAAGTACTGGCCGCCGGTCGGCCGCGCGGACAACGCGTACGGCGACCGCAACCTGTTCTGCTCGTGCGTGCCGATGTCGGACTACGCATAACGCGCGCGTCGCACCGGAGCATCCGACCGTGATCCACCGCACGCAGCCACCGGTTGCGTGCGGTTTTTACGTTCGCCGCCCGGCCAACCGTTTCACGCTCGCCCGCCAATCCGGCTAACATCACACGCGATCCAGCCAATGAAGGAGTTCCGCATGGTGCGTCCGATGTTTCCGGGCCATGGTGCAACGGCGCGGCGGCCGCGCCCGCGCGCAGGCCGCTACGTGCCGATGCTCGTCGCATCGCTGTCGCTGGCCGCCGCCGGCCTCGGCCTGTCCGGCAGTGCGCGCGCGGCGATGAATTTCTGCGCGGCGCCGGCGCTGCAGTCGAGCGAGACGACGCACGCCGAGCCGGGTGTGCAGGCGCTGATCCGCAGCGTCGACGCGCGCATCGGCGAGCAGCCGAAGGCAATGGCGCGCGTGCACACCGAGGGCACGCTGCCGCATGAAGGCATCTACGACCAGAGCGAAGCCGCGCTCAAGGACATGGAGCTGATGCGCGATGCGGCGCTCGCGTGGCGCGTGACGAACGCGCCGCGCTACCTTCAGCTCGTCGACCGCTTCCTGTCCGCGTGGGTCTCCATCTACCAGCCGAGCTTCAACCCGATCGACGAGACGCGCTTCGAGAGCCTGATCGTCGCGTACGACATGACCGCGAGCGCGCTGCCGGTGAAGACGCGCAACGCGACGGCCGCGTTCATCGCGAAGCTCGGCGCCGGCTACGTCGCACGGGTCGACGCGCAGAAGCGCCCGCTCACCGGCACGTGGCGCAACAACTGGCAGAGCCACCGGATCAAGCTGATCGCGCTGTCCGCGTTCACGCTCGGCGACCGCAAGATGATGAACGCCGCGCAACGGCTGTTCGTCGAGCATCTCGCCGACAACATCGGGCCGGACGGCAAGACCTGGGATTTCGAGGAACGCGACGCGCTGCATTACGCGGTCTACGATCTGCAGCCGCTCGTGACGGCCGCGCTCGCCGCGCGCCGCTTCAACCGCAACTGGCTGCGCGAGCGTGGCGCGAACGGCGCGACGCTCGAGGCCGCGCTCGACTGGCTCGTGCCGTATGCGCTCGGCGAGAAAACCCACGAGGAATTCGTGAATTCGCCGGTGCCGTTCGACGCGAAGCGCCGCGAGGCCGGCTTGCCGGGCTACACGGGGCAGTGGGACCCGAAAAACGCCACCGAACTCTTTCATCTGGCCGCGCGGCTCGACGGGCGCTATGCCCGCGTCGCGCAGCAGCTTTCCCCAACGCCGCCCGCCTGGCTCGCCGCGTGCCTGCCATTGCAGGCGCGCTAGCACCATTCTTATAACAAGGCAGGTATCGAAATGGCAGTCAGCGTGTTTGACCTCTTCAAGATCGGCATCGGTCCGTCCAGTTCGCACACGGTCGGACCGATGCGCGCGGCGCTGATGTTCGTCCAGGGCCTCGAGCGCGACGGGCTGCTCGATGCGACGGCCCACGTGAAGGTCGAGCTGTACGGGTCGCTCGGCGCCACCGGCAAGGGCCACGGCACCGACCGCGGCGTGATGCTCGGCCTGCTCGGCGACGCGCCCGACACCGTCGATCCCGACACGATCGACGCGCGGCTGGAAGCCATCCGCAAGACGAAGCAACTCGCGCTGCTCGGCACGCATCCGGTGCCGTTCGTACTGAAGGAGAACATCGCGTTCTACCGCCAGGCGCTGCCCGAACATCCGAACGGGATGAAGCTGCGCGCGAGCGACGCGAACGGCGCGGTGCTGGTCGAGCGCACCTATCTGTCGGTCGGCGGCGGCTTCGTCGTGACGGCCGGCGCGCCGAACACCAAGGTGCTGAGCGCGGCCGAGCAGATGACGCACCCGTTTCGCACCGGCGCGGAGCTGCTCGCGCTGACCGCGTCGACCGGCAAGTCGATCGCGCAGCTGATGTGGGAAAACGAGCGCGCGTGGCATACCGACGAGGAAACGCGCGACGGGCTGCTGAAGATCTGGGCCGTGATGCAGTCGTGCGTGTCGCGCGGCTGCGGGATCGGCAATCCCGACGCCGACGGCAACCTGCCCGGCCCGTTCCAGGTCAAGCGCCGCGCGCCGCAGCTGTACCGCACGCTGACGGGCAGCCCTGAGCGCGCGCTGCAGGATCCGCTGTCGATGATCGACTGGATCAACCTGTACGCGATCGCGGTCAACGAGGAAAACGCGGCCGGCGGCCGCGTCGTCACCGCGCCGACCAACGGCGCGGCCGGCATCATCCCGGCCGTGCTGCACTACTACACGCGCTTCACGCCGGGCGCGAACGAACAGGGCGTGATCGACTTCCTGCTGACGGCCGCCGCGATCGGCATCCTGTACAAGCTCAACGCGTCGATCTCGGGCGCGGAAGTGGGCTGCCAGGGCGAAGTGGGGGTGGCCTGCTCGATGGCGGCCGGCGCGCTCGCGGCCGTGCTCGGCGGCACGCCGCAGCAGGTCGAGAACGCGGCCGAGATCGGGATGGAACATAACCTCGGCCTGACCTGCGACCCGGTGGGCGGGATGGTGCAGATCCCGTGCATCGAGCGCAACGCGATGGCGTCGGTGAAGGCCGTCAACGCGGCGCGCATGGCGCTGCGCGGCGACGGCTCGCACTACGTGTCGCTCGACTCCGTAATCAAGACGATGCGCGAGACGGGCGCCGACATGAAGACCAAGTACAAGGAAACGTCGCGCGGCGGGCTGGCGGTGAATATCGTCGAGTGCTGATGCGGAAGCCGGCGGTGGCGCGGGGCCGCCCGATACCCTGCTTTGCCGCCGGACCTGGCGCCCGACGCTAGTCGTTCAGCCAGTTCTCCAGTCGCACCCCCGGATAGCTGACGAAATCCCGCTCGTTGTTGGTCACCAGGACGACATCGAGCGACACCGCATGCGCGGCGATCAGTTTGTCGAGGTGATCCTTCTTCCGCTCGCGGGTGGCCTCCCGGACCGGACCATACGCTTGGGCTGCCGCGACGTCGAAAGGCGCGACGGGGATATCCTCGATCAACGCAGCGAGATGGCTGCGCTCCCGGGCAGGCCTCGCGCATGCGGTCACGCCGTATTCGAGCTCAGCATAGGTGATCGCCGATATGACGACGTCGCCCGTGTAGCACTGCGCAAACCGTCTCGCGACCTGCTCCGGCTGATTTTTCATCAGATAGATGCACATGTTGGTGTCGAGCATGAAGCGCGGCATCACAAACCCTCGCGTTCGGCCTGCTCGTGGTCGCCACGCCCTTCTGTCATGAAATCAGGCCCGAATTTCGCGAACTTCTCCAGTACCTGGGTCAAAGGCCGCCGCATCGGCCGAATGCGGATTTCGTCACCGACGCGTTCGATTTCCAGTTCGATATCGCTGCGCTCATAGGCAAGGTCCGCAGGAATACGCACAGCCTGCGAGTTGCCGTTCCGAAATACCCTCGTGGTATGCATGTCGATCTCCGACCGGATGTACATTGTATGTACATTATCCGATGCGGGCCGAGATGTAAATCCATGTGTGTACATAAGCCTCCATGGCATTCCGCTCGACGCGTCAGCATCAACGCTACCGCTGAACGCCGACATGCGATTCAGCGTCCGGCTGAACATCCGTAGCGCTCACTTTCCCCTGTCGCACTAGCGTGCACAAGCTGGCCGTTCAGCCAATCGAAGCCGACGCGCCCTCGCCGCCCCCTCAGCGTTCCGACACTTTTCAGCGGCCGGCGTACCGGCGCCCGGCCAACCGGCGTAAGCTGTACGTCCCGCTACCCAGGGAGACGGCAGCCCATGTCGCATTCCAAGGATCTCGAGCCGCGCGCCACCACCGGTGCGCGACTGCTCGTCGATGCGTTGCTCGCCAATCACGTCGAACGCGTGTTCTGCGTGCCGGGCGAGAGCTTCCTCGCCGTGCTCGATGCGCTCGCGGACGACACCGCCCGCATCCAGACGGTCGTCTGCCGCCACGAGGCGGCCGCCGCGAACATGGCCGAAGCGGTCGGCAAGTTGACCGGCCGCCCCGGCATCGCGTTCGTCACGCGCGGGCCCGGCGCGACCCATGCGTCGATCGGCGTGCACACCGCGTTCCAGGATTCGACGCCGATGATCCTGTTCGTCGGCCAGTGCGCACGCGAACACCTCGACCGCGAAGCGTTCCAGGAAATCGACTACCGCCGGATGTTCGGCCAGATGGCCAAATGGGTCGCGCAGATCGACGACCCGCGCCGCATCCCCGAATACCTGAGCCATGCGTTCCACGTCGCGACGTCCGGCCGGCCCGGCCCGGTCGTGCTCGCGTTACCGGAGGACGTGCTGTCCGACGCGTGCGCGCCGCAGCCCGTCGTGCCGGCCGCGAAACGCATCGCGGCCGCGCCGTCGGCCGCGCAGCTCGACGAAGTGCGCGAGCGGCTCGCGCGCGCGGAGCGGCCGTTCGCGATCGTCGGCGGCAGCGGCTGGACGCCGGATGCCTGCGCGAACCTGCGCACCTTCGTCGAACGCTGGCAATTGCCGGTCGCGTGCGCGTTCCGCTTCCAGGACACGATCGACAACGCGCACCCGAACTACGCGGGCGACGTCGGGCTCGGGATCAATCCGGCGCTCGCGAAACGCATCCGCGACGCCGACCTGCTGCTCGTGATCGGGCCGCGCCTCGGCGAAGCGACGACCGGCGGCTACACGCTGCTCGACATCCCGAAAACGCGCCAGACGCTGATCCATGTGCATCAGGGCGCGGACGAGCTCGGCCGCGTGTATGCCGCCGACCTGCCGATCGTGTCGGGCATGCCCGAGATCGCCGCGCCGCTGGCCACACTCGACCCGCCCGAGCGGCCCGCATGGGCCGGCTCGGCCGCCGACGCGCACCGCGCGTACCGCGAATGGCATGCGCCGCTGCCGATGCCCGGCGACGTGCAGCTCGGCGACGTGATGGTGCAGTTGCGCGAGCGCCTGCCGCACGACGCGATCCTGACCAACGGCGCGGGCAACTATGCGATCTGGCTGCATCGCCACTTCGCGTACCGGCACTTCCGTTCGCAACTCGCGCCGACGAGCGGCGCGATGGGCTACGGGCTGCCGGCCGCGCTCGCCGCGAAGTCGCTGTACCCGAAGCGCGCCGTCGTCGCGCTCGCCGGCGACGGCTGCTTCATGATGGCCGGCAACGAGCTCGCGACCGCGATGCAATACGGGCTGAACATCGTCGCGATCGTCGTCAACAACGGCCATTTCGGCACGATCCGCATGCATCAGGAGCGCAACTATCCGGGCCGCGTGCACGGCACCGGGCTCACGAATCCGGATTTCGCCGCGTATGCGCGTGCGTTCGGCGCGCATGGCGAGACGGTCGAGCGCACCGCCGATTTCGCGCTCGCGCTCGAACGCGCGCTGACCTGCGGGCGGCCCGCGGTGATCGAGATCCGCATCCCGCAGGACGCCAGCACGCCCGCCGCGACGCTCGAACAGATCCGCGAGCAGGGCCGCCGCGCGCGCGGCGCATGACGACGGTGGACATGCGCGCCGCGCTGCCCGTCGCCGCACTGTCGCACGACGACGCGCTGGCCTGCCCCGGCACGCTGCTCGCGCCCGACGGCACGCTCGTCGCGCCGTACGACCTCGAATACGGCGACGTGCGCGCCGAAGGCTACGCGGCGGCCGCGCCGGCGCTTGGCCTGCTGCACGCCGCGCACCGGCCGTTCCGGCTCGATTACGACGATGCGCGGCACGTGCACGTGATCAACGGGATGGGCGTCACGCTCGGCGATTCGGTGATCGGGCTGACGGCCGTCGCCGCGCTGCGTGCGGCCCATGCGCACCTGCGCTTCACGCTGTACCGGCCGGCGCGCGCGCCGCGCTATGTCGATGCGCTGTATGCGCTCGCGGCCGACGTCGTCGCGCCGTCGCGCGCATTGCCGTGCCCCGCCGAAGCGCTGCCTGCCGGCGCGCACTGCATCGACGTCGGCAATCACCTGTACTGGCCCGCGTTCGCGCGGCTGCCGATGATCGATTTCTTCCTCGATGCGCTCGGCGTCGATCCGGCCGCCGTGCCGGCTGCCGCGAAGCGCAACCGCTGGCTCGCGCGACTATCGCTGCCCGCGCTGCCGGCCGAGTGGCAGCGGCCGTACGTGCTGTTCTGCCCGACTGCGAGCACCGCGGTGCGCAGCGTGCCGCCCGCGCTGCGCGTCGCCTTCGTGGAACAGCTCGCGCGGCGGTACGGGCTGCCGGTGGTGGGATTCGGCCCGCTCGCGCATCCCGCTTACGTGGATGTGAGCGGCGACGCGACCGACACCGCGCGCTTCATCGCGTGGGTCAAGGGCGCGAGCCTGCTGTTCGCGCCGGACACGGCCGCCGTGCATCTCGCCGACGGTTTCGACGTGCCGACGCTCGCGTGCTTCACGACGATCGGGCCGGCGCTGCGCGTGCGCGACTATCCGCATTGCGTGCCGGTCACGCTCGACGTGCCGGCCGAATTGCACGGGCTGCATCGCAGCGAGCGGCCGGAGGATCTGGCGGCGGTCGAAGCCGCGTACCGCGTGGTCGACTGGGATGCACTGGCGTGGCCCGCACCGCGCGACGGGGCAGCGCCGGCCAACTGAGCGAAGCGGCGTGAGGCGAGCGCGACGATCGAACCGGCTGCAGCATGCGCACCGGCACCGGCGCCGCTTCGGCTGCCCGCCTTATCCCGTCGGATTCGCACCGGCCACTCGGGCGAAGCCGGCACGGCGGCAAGCGGAACGGTCGAACCGCCAGCGCCGCGCCGGCCGCCTGGCTCGCCGCGCCCCTCACGCGCGATCGCGCAGCGTCTCCGACGGCCGCTTGCCGAACAGGCGCCGGTAATCGGTCGCGAACTGGCTCAGATGCCAGAAGCCCCACGCCTCCGCGACGTCCTGAACCGAGCCGGCCGCGCGCCCGCACAGGTCGCGCCGCGCGCCGTTCAGCCGCAGCGTGCGCAGGTAGGTCGCGGGCGCCATCCCGAGCACGTCCTGGAAGCAGTACTGCAGCGTGCGCCGGCTCACGTGCAACTGTTCGCACAGCTCGGGCACGCCGACCGGCCGCGTGCGGTGCGCGAGCACGTAATCGCGCGCCTGGTCGACGATCCAGCGGCGCGTCGACGGCGCGGCGCCGCTGCCATCGTCCGCCGGTTGCGCGCACGCATCGAACAGCGCGGCCAGCACTTCGGCCTGCAGGTCGTCACGCTGCGCATCGGGCAGCGGGCCGGCCATCGCCACCGCGCCGTCGAGCCGGCGGCCAAGCAGCGCGCACAGGCGTGCGAGCCGGGCGTCGCCGACCTGCATCACGCGCTGCGTGAACAGCCGCTCGTCGAGCGCGCGCCGTTCGACTTCCTCCGCATAGCGGCGCAGCACGTCGCCGCGCACGACGACGCCGTAGATCGAGAACTGCGCGGGCGTCACGAGTTCGAATTCGACGTTGCCGGGCCGGAACGCGAGCGCGCCGGGGCCGATCCGGCATGCATCGACGCGCGCCGAGCCGTCGCACACGAGCGGGATGCCGAACCAGTACGCGTCGCCGCGCACTTCGCACGCCTGGCGCAGCAGGTGGCTGGTCGATTCGCGAAACAGCTTCATCGTGTCGAGCGGCAGCTCGGTCAGCGTGCCGACGAAGCGGCCGGCCGCGAGCTGGTCGTAGGTTTGCCGCCAGCCGATCAGGTTGCGCGCCTGCTCGTCCGCATCGTGCGCGACGCTGACGACGGCCTGCCCGGCGAACGCGTCGTCGCCCAGCGCGCTGCGCCGCGTGTCCTCGGCGGTCGGTTCTTCCGTATACGCCACGTGTTGATTCATCGTGTCCTCCCCTCACCTGCGCGGAACCCTGCGTATCACGCAAGTCCCGTGCCGAACCGCACGGCCGGGCGCGCAACCCGCCATTGCACGCCGTCCGGCCGATGCACGCCATGCGGGCGCACCCGAAGGCGGCATGCCGCGCACGCGGCCGGTGCGATCCGCGCGGCGACCGCGCATGCGCGCCGCCGCGCGTGCCCGGAGGCCGGCTACCGGCCCGGCTTCAGCCGCACGACCCGCGTGCCGCAATTGCCGTAGGCCTGCACGATCGCCAGTTCGACGATCGCGCTGCCCGCCGCCCACGGCGCCGCGTCCGCTTCGGGCAGATCGGCGCGCAGCGTGGCGCGACCGTTGATCCGGTAGCGCAGGCCGCGCACGAAATCGACGAACAGCAATCCGACGCCCCGGCCGTCGCAGGCGGCCGCGTCGATCCGGCCGCCGTCGCCGTCATGCGCGGCCGGCAACGCGAACCGCAGCGTCTTCGTATCGATCACGCGCACCACCGGCAGCAGATCGCCATTCGCGTCGCGCCGGCTCCGCACGATGTCGCAGATCATCGATGCGCCGGCGCCGGAGGCCATGCCGACGAACATGAACGGTTGCGATTCGACGAACTGCCGCACGCCGACGCTCAATCGGGTGGTCACGACGTCGCTCATCCGCTCGGCTTCGTCGGCGACGCCGAAGCGGTGTTGCGCGTCGAGTTCGCCCGGGTGGAAGACCGGGTGACGCGGAAAGGATCGGGGCAGGTCTGCCATGCTGGGCCGGGGGTCGTCGCACACATTGGCGCGCCGTGCCGCCACGCGTGCGCGGCGGCCGGCAGCGTTGCCGGCGCCGGCTGCGCAACAAAGCGCGTCCGGCGCCGGCTGTCGAACAGGAAAATCGAACCGCGCGACGTGCCGGGCCCGACCGGCCCCGACACGTCGCCACGGCTTCGGCGATCAGAAGAACCCGAGCGCCTCGGCCTGGTAGCTGACCAGCAGGCATTTCGTCTGCTGATAGTTCGACAGCGCCATCTTGTGCGTCTCGCGGCCGATGCCCGACTGCTTATAGCCGCCGAACGCCGCATGCGCGGGGTACAGGTGGTAGCAGTTGGTCCACACGCGGCCGGCCTCGACCTCGCGGCCCATCCGGTACGCGCGCGTGCCGTTGCGCGTCCACACGCCCGCGCCGAGCCCGTAGAACGTGTCGTTCGCGAGTTCGATCGCTTCCTGCTCGTCCTTGAACGTCATCACCGACGCGACCGGCCCGAAGATCTCTTCCTGGAACACGCGCATCTTGTTGTTGCCGAGCAGCATCGTCGGCTTCACGTAGTAGCCCGTGCCGAGATCGGCGGCCGGCGCCGTACGCTCGCCGCCCGTCAGGCATTGCGCGCCTTCGCCGCGGCCGATGTCGATGTACGACAGGATCTTGTCGAGTTGCTGCTGCGACGCCTGCGCGCCGATCATCGTCTGCAGGTCGAGCGGGTGGCCGGACTTGATGCGCTCGACGCGCGCGACGGCCTTCTCGATGAAGCGTTCGTAGATCGATTCCTGAATCAGGATCCGCGACGGGCACGTGCACACTTCACCCTGGTTCAGCGCGAACATCGCGAGGCCTTCGAGCGCCTTGTCGAGGAACGCGTCGTCCTGGTCGAGCACGTCGGCGAAGAAGATGTTCGGGCTCTTGCCGCCCAGTTCGACCGTCGACGGGATCAGGCTTTCGGCGGCGGCGCGCAGCACGTGCTTGCCGACCGGCGTCGAGCCCGTGAACGCGATCTTCGCGATCCGCTTGCTGGTCGCGAGCGCTTCGCCCGCCTCCTTGCCGAAGCCGTTCACGATGTTGATCGTGCCGGCCGGGAACAGGTCGCCGATCAGCTCCATCAGCACGAGCACCGACGCGGGCGTCTGCTCGGCCGGCTTCATCACCACGCAGCAGCCGGCCGCGAGCGCCGGCGCGAGCTTCCACGC
The DNA here is from genome assembly GCF_030481585.1 of Burkholderia sp. AU45388. Classification (NCBI taxonomy): domain Bacteria; kingdom Pseudomonadati; phylum Pseudomonadota; class Betaproteobacteria; order Burkholderiales; family Burkholderiaceae; genus Burkholderia; species Burkholderia sp. AU45388. The sequence goes on from NZ_JAUJPV010000019.1 coordinate 19,976, forward strand.
GGCCATCAGCAGCGGGAAGTTCCACGGGATGATCTGGCCGACCACGCCGAGCGGCTCGTGGAAGTGGTACGCGACGGTGTTGTCGTCGATCTCGGAGATGCCGCCTTCCTGCGCGCGGATGCAGCCCGCGAAGTAGCGGAAGTGGTCGATCGCGAGCGGCAGGTCGGCCGCCATCGTCTCGCGCAGCGGCTTGCCGTTGTCGATCGTCTCGGCCACGGCCAGCAGCTTCAGGTTCTTTTCCATCCGGTCGGCGGCGGCGAGCAGCAGGTTCGCGCGCTCGGCAACCGACGTCTTGCCCCACTTGCGGCGCGCGGCGTGCGCGGCGTCGAGCGCCAGCTCGATATCGTCGGCGCCCGAGCGCGGGATGCGGCAGAACGGCTGGCCGTTGATCGGCGACACGTTCTCGAAATACTCGCCCTTCACCGGCGCCACCCACTTGCCGCCGATGTAGTTGTCGTATTGCTGACGGTACGGGTATTCGACGTCGAGGCCCAGTTGTTTCAGGTCAAACGGGTTCATACATGTCTCCTGTTCATCGTGCTTGTGTGAGTAGAGCGCCGGTTGGAATGCGCTGGTCCCGTTCATGCAACATGCGTGCCAAACGGAACGGGCGGCAACGGGCGCACGTCGATCGCGGCCGGCACGGGTTCGCACCGTGCGGTGTTCATGCCCGCAACACGACCGGTGTACCGATTCTGAACACCGCGATTGCGCAGCGAGGGGGGCGGTGTTCGGAATTTCCACAGTGCGCGGCGATGCGCTGCCCGCGCACGCGCGCCGTGCCGTGTGGCATGTCGCTTGCGTGCCCGTTGCGGATCCACACGCCACGGCGCACGCGCCGACCGACACCATGACCGATCGCGGCCCGCTGACCGACGACGCCATCGCCTTCATCCGCGAGCAGGTTTTCCTGATCGTCGCGACCGCCGATGCGGCCGGCAACGCCGACTGTTCGTACCGCGGCCGCCAGCCGCGCGCCGACGGCTCGTTCACGCCGCTCGTCGATATCCCGGACCGCCGCACGCTGGTGCTGCCCGACTTCGCGGGCAACAACCTGCTCAACACGATCGGCAACCTGCTCGTGAATCCGGCCATCGCGCTGCTGTTCGTCGATTTCGTGCGGCAGACGACCTGGCTCGTGCAGGGCCGCGCGACGCTCGACGAGGATGCGCAAGCGCGCGCGCACCTGTGGCCGGATGCGTTGCGCTATCTGGTGATCGAGGTGGAATGCGCCGAGGCGCGCGCGGATGCGGGGCTGCCGCCGCTCGTGCTGGCGTGACGCGCGGCGGGTGAGGCTTTAATGAACGGACGACGCTGGCGCGGCGGCTGCGTAGTCCGGAAAGCCGATGTGCCGATGTGCCGATGTCCCGATGTGCCGATGTGCCGGGATGCCGAAGCACCGATGCTCGGCAGCGCAACGCTCAACGCCCGTGCGTCTCCGCACACGCCGGTTCGCTCCTGCTGCGCGTCGACGCTTCGGCCCGCGCGTGACCGTCCGCCTCGTCGCCCGTGTCGTCGACAACCGGCCGCCCGCCGAGAAACCCGAACACCACCACCGCGCACAGCACCGTGACGACGGCCAGCGCGGTCAGCAGCCGGTCGAACGCGTGCGCGTAGCTCGCGATCAACGCCGCACGGCCGACACCCGGCAACGCGGCAGCCGCGCCCGCGAGATCGCCGGTCGCGAGCCGCGCGGCGGCCCGCAGCGTCGCGTCCGGCGTGCCGGCAGCCCCCGCCGCGTGCGCGAGCCCCGTTTGCGCGAGCGCGGCCAGCACCGCGCCGACGATCGCCAGCGCGATCCCCTCGCCGGCCACGCGCGTCGTGCTGAAAATGCCCGTGGCCATCCCCGCGCGCTCCTTCGGCACGACGCTCACCGACAGCCCGTCCATCAGCCCCCACGGCATGCCGGCGCCGACGCCGATCGCGAGCATCGGCGCGATCGCCGCCGGCCCCGCGCCGCCGCGCAGCGCGATGCCGAGCCACACGAGCCCCGCCGCCGCGACCAGCAGCCCGAGCCCGGAAATCACGCCGGCCGACAGCCAGCGCGTGAGCGTCGCGGCGACGAGCGGCACGACCAGCATCGGCGCGGAGATCGCGAGCATCAGCCAGCCGGCGTCGATCTCGCTGAAGCCGTCGATGCCGATGAAGCGCAGCGGCAGCACGACGAGCAGCACGATGTAGCAGCAGCAGGTCGACACCGGCAGCACCTGCACGCCGACGAAGCGCGCGATGCGGAACAGCGACAGGTCGAGCATCGGCCGCGCGACGCGCGTCTCGATCGTCACGAACGCGCACGCGCCGAGCGCCGCGCCGGCCAGCAGCGCGATCACGAGCGGGCTCGACCAGCCACGCGCGGGCGCCTCGATCACGCCGAACGTGAACAGCGTCAGCGCGGCCGTGAACGCGATCGTGCCGGGCCAGTCGAGCCCCGTCGCGTGCGGATCGCGCGATTCGTGCATGCGCGGCAGCCCGAACGCGAGCGACAGCACGCCGGCCACCGCGCTCGTCACGAAGATCGCGCGCCAGCCGTAATGCCCGATCAGCCCGCCGGCGAGCACGGGCCCGAATGCGAGCCCGATCCCGAACGTCGTGCCGAGCAGGCTGAATGCACGCGTGCGCGCCGCGCCGTCGAATTCCTGCGCGAGCGCGGCCGTGCCGCCGGCGAGCGCCGCGGCCGCCGCGAGCCCTTGCGCGGCGCGCAGCAGGTCGACCGCGAGGATCGACGGCGCGAACGCGAGCGCGACCGACATCAGCGTGAAGCCGCCGACGCCGATCGCGAACAGGCGCTTGCGGCCGAACTGGTCGGCCAGCGCGCCCGACGCCATCAGGAAGCTGCCGAACGCGAGCATGAATGCGTTGGTGATCCAGTTCATCGCGACCGGGCTGCCGTGCAGGTCGCGGCCGATCGCCGGCGTCGCGACCGCGCCGCCCGAAAACGACAGCGGCAGCGCGACCGCGGCCATGCAGACGGCGGCCAGCACCCAGGCGCGCCGGCGCGCCGCGTGGGCCGAAACGGCTGAAACAGGGTGATCCATCATCGCTCCTCGAAAAAGCCGGCGCGGATGCGCCCTCAGCGCGACAGAAGATAAATCGGATTCAATTCGCGAAAAACCACGCGAAGCTCCGCATATAACGGACTAGAATTCCGCAATCACGCCAACTACCGTGCGTTGCCCCGCACACCGTTCGATTCGATGGAAAACCTCACCGGCATCGTCGCGTTCGTCCGTGCCGCCGAAGCGCTGAGCTTCGTCGCGGCCGGCCGTGCGCTCGGCATTTCGGCGTCCGCCGTCGGCAAGACGATCGCGAAACTCGAGCAGTCGCTCGGCGTGCGCCTGTTCAACCGCACGACGCGACGCGTGACGCTCACCGACGAGGGGCGGCATTTCTACGCGCGCTGCCAGCGGATCCTCGAGGATTTCCGCGACGCGGAGGCAACCGTCACGGCGTCCGCGCAGCGCCCGCGCGGCAAGCTGCGCGTGAGCCTGCCGGTGATCGGCTACCGCTTCCTGCTGCCGGTGCTGCCCGAGTTCCGGCAGCGCTATCCGGACGTCGAGCTCGATCTCGATTTCAACGACCGGATGGTCGATGTCGTCGAAGGCGGCTTCGACGCGGTGATCCGCAGCGGCCCGCTGTCCGATTCGAGCCTGATGTCGCGGCGGCTCGGCCCGTTCGCGTTCGTGCTGTGCGCGACGCCCGCGTATCTCGCGCGGGCCGGCACGCCGCGCACGCCGCGCGAGCTCGAAGCGCACGACTGCGTGCGCTACTGCTTCCCGACCACCGGCAAGCTGCAGGACTGGGCGCTCGCGGCCAACGACGGCACGCCGCTCACGCTGCGCACCGCGATGACCTGCAACAACATGGAGGCGCTGCGCGGCGCCGTGCTCGCGGGGCTCGGCATCGGCTACATGCCCGACTTCCTCGCGCGCGACGCGCTCGAACACGGCGCGCTCGTCACCGTGCTCGACGACTACCGGATCGCGCCGGGGCAGTTCTCGATCGTGTGGCCGTCGAGCCGGCAGTTGTCGCCGAAGCTGCGCGTGTTCGTCGATTTCCTGTGCGAGCGGCTGTTCAGGTAGTCGCGCCGATCCGCTCCGCTTGCGCCGGCGGCAGCAGCGCGTCGCTGTCGTCCTTCAGCCCGACGCCCGTCAGCCCGAGGCGGCGCGCGTGCGTCATCAGGTAATGCAGCTTGTGCGCGGCTGCCGCATGCGGCAGCCCTTCGGGCCGCACGTTCGAGATGCAGTTGCGCAGCGCGTCGTGACAGCCGACCTTCGGCGCCCACGTCAGGTACACGCCGAGGCTGTCCGGCGAGCTGAGCCCCGGCCGTTCGCCGATCAGCATCGCGACCACCTTCGCGCGCAGCAGCTCGCCGATCTCGTCGCCGAGCGCGACGCGCGCCTGCGTCGCGACCACCACCGGGCCGATCCGCCAGCCGTCCGCGTCGAGCTTCGGCCGCACGGCCTGCAACAGCGGCAGCGCCTGCTTCGCGGCCGCGAACGCCGACAGCCCGTCGCCCACCACGAACACGACATCGGGCGCGTCGTCGAGCGCGGCCCCGTAGCCGGCCAGCAGCCCGCGGCTGTCGTCCGACAGCTTGCGGCCGAGATCGGGCCGGCGCAGGTAGTGGTCGCGGTCGGGCGCTGCGCTCTGCACGCGCAGCGTCGGCAGCATGCCGGCCGCCTCGATCTCGCGCCGCAGCGCGTCCGCGTCGAGCGGCTGATGCACCGCGTCGCGCGCCTGCGCATGCGACAGGTTGAAGGCCAAGAGCGGCGCGGTCGGCAGGCTGTTGCCCGCGCGGCCGAGCGCGATCCGCGCGTTCGTGAACGACTTCAGTTGCGCCCACGGATTCTTCTCGACGGCGTCGCTCATGCGGAAATCCCCATCCAGTCGTTCGCGCCCGCGAGCAGCGGCACGCGTGCCGACGCCGCGCGCAGCGCGCCGTGCGCGTCGGCGATCTCCATCGTCTCCAGCCATTCCTCGAATTCCGGCGCGCGGCGCAGGCCGAGCACCTCGCGCACGTACAGCTGATCGTGGAACGACGTGCTCTGGTAGTTCAGCATCACGTCGTCCGCGCCCGGAATCCCCATGATGAAGTTGATGCCGGCCGCCCCCAGCAGCGTCAGCAGCGTGTCCATGTCGTCCTGGTCGGCTTCCGCGTGGTTCGTGTAGCAGATGTCGCAGCCCATCGGCACGCCGAGCAGCTTGCCGCAGAAGTGATCCTCGAGCCCCGCACGGATGATCTGCTTGCCGTCGTACAGGTATTCGGGCCCGATGAAGCCGACCACCGTGTTCACGAGGAACGGCTCGAACTTGCGCGCGACCGCGTACGCGCGCACTTCGCAGGTCTGCTGGTCGACGCCGAAATGCGCGTTCGCCGACAGCGCGCTGCCCTGGCCCGTCTCGAAATACATCAGGTTGTCGCCCACCGTGCCGCGCTTGAGCGCCAACGCGGCCTCGCGCGCCTCGGCGAGCAGCGCGAGCGAGATCCCGAAGCTCGCGTTCGCCTTCTCGGTGCCCGCGATCGACTGGAACACGAGATCGACCGGCGCGCCCTTCTCGATCGCCGCGATCGTGTTGGTCACGTGGGTGAGCACGCACGACTGCGTCGGCACGCCGTAGCGCTCGCGGAACCCGTCGATCATCGCGAGCAGCTTCACGATCGCCGCGAGGCTGTCGGTGGCCGGGTTGATGCCGATCATCGCGTCGCCGCAGCCGTACATCAGCCCGTCGAGCATCGACGCGGCGATCCCCTTCACGTCGTCGGTCGGATGGTTCGGCTGCAGCCGCACCGACATCCGGCCGGCCAGCCCGACCGTGTTGCGAAAGCGGGTGACGACGCGGCGCTTCCTCGCGGCCGCGATCAGGTCCTGGTTGCGCATCAGCTTCGACACGGCCGCGACCATCTCGGGCGTGAGCCCCGGCGCGATCCGTTCGAGCGCCGCGCCGTCGGCCGCGGGCGACAGCAGCCAGTTGCGGAAATCGCCGACGGTGAGGTGCGAGATTTCGGCGAACGCGTGCGCGTCGTGATCGTCGATGATGAGCCGCGTGACCTCGTCGTCTTCATACGGGATCACCGCGTCGTTCAGGAACGCCTTCAGCGGCACGCCCGCGAGCGCGATCTTCGCGGCGACGCGCTCCTCCTCGCTCGCCGCCGCGACGCCGGCGAGCTGATCGCCGGAACGCAGGGGGCTCGCCTTCGCGAGCAGCGTCTTCAGGTCCGCGAAGCGGTACGTGCGCGGACCGATCGTCTCCGTATAGGACATCGTTCGAATCTCCTTGCCAAAAGCCGACGGCGCGCCCGTTCGACGGGGCGCGCCGGATGCCGTCAGGAACGGCCTTTCACGTTCGCCGTCGTCACCGCGCTCACTCCTCCAGCAGCGCGTCGCCGGGCGCGCTCGCGCGCTGCGAACGGGTCGCGAGGAAGTACGCGTAGCCGACCGCGAGGAAGCCGACGAACACCAGCGCGACCAGCCCGTTGAAAACCACCATCGTACCGAGGCAGACGAGCGCCGCCAGGATCGCGAAGGCCGGGAAGATCGGATACAGCGGCGCGCGGAACGGCCGCTCCAGGTTCGGCTGCGAGCGGCGCAGCTTGAACAGCGCCGCCATGCTCACGATATACATCACGATCGCACCGAATACCGACATCGTCACGATATTCGCGGTGAGCGTCTGCCCGCCGAACTGGATCAGCTCGTCGCTGTAGATCGCGGCAATCCCGACCACGCCGCCCGCGAGGATCGCGCGATGCGGGGTCTTGAAGCGCGGATGCACCTTCCCGAGCCATTCGGGCAGATAGCCTTCGCGGGCCAGCGCGAAGATCTGGCGCGAATAGCCGAGGATGATCCCGTGGAACGACGCGACGAGCCCGAACAGCCCCAGCCACACGAGCATGTGCATCCAGCCGCTGTTCGCGCCGACGATGTACTTCATCGCCTGCGGCAGCGGATCGTTGATGTTCGCGAGCTTGGTCCAGTCGCCCGCGCCGCCGGCGAACACCATCACGCCGATCGCGAGCGCGACGAGGGTCAGGATCCCTGCCACGTAGGCGATCGGAATCGAGCGCTTCGGATTCTTCGCTTCCTCGGCGGCCATCGCGACGCCCTCGATCGCGAGGAAGAACCAGATCGCGAACGGAATCGCCGCGAACATCCCGTGGAACGCGCCCACGCTGAAGTGATCGGCGCCCGACCAGCCGCCCTTCGTGAAGTTGCTCCACGAGAAGCCCGGCGACACGACGCCCATGAACACCAGCAGCTCGAAGATCGCGAGCAGCGTGACGACGAGCTCGAAGGTCGCCGCGATCTGCACGCCGACGATGTTCAGCGCCATGAACACGAGATACGCGCCCATCGCCGCGTGTTTCGGTTCGAGCCCCGGAAACTGCACGTGCAGGTACGCGCCGATCGCGAGCGCGATCGCGGGCGGCGCGAACACGAACTCGACGAGCGTCGCCGCGCCGGCCAGATAGCCGCCGGTCGGGCCGAACGCGCGGCGCGCATACGCGAACGGGCCGCCCGCGTGCGGGATCGACGTCGTCAGCTCGGTGAAACTGAAGATGAAGGTGGTGTACATCGCCGCGACGAACAGCGCGGTGATCACGAAACCCAGCGTGCCGGCGCTCGCCCAGCCGTAGCTCCAGCCGAAGTATTCGCCGGAAATCACGAGGCCGACCGCGATGCCCCACAGTTGCCAGGTCCCGAGCGTCTGCTGAAGCGCGGGCTGGCCGGCGGACTTGGCGCCGGCGGCGGGCCGGCCATTCGACTCTGCTTTCATCGGACTCTCTCCTCAAAGGCGCCGGCCTGCGGGCCCGCGCGACTGAGAATCGATGCTAGAGAGTCATTAAACGACGTGTTATCGAAATTCGGCAAAGATCGCGGCTGACATTTCGCTTGCAGAAATGCTTGCGGACACGCTGGCGGTACCGCTCGCGGCAACCTCGGCCGCGCGCGTTGCCACGCCGATCCGGCCCGCGCGATGCGGGCCGGATCGGCCATGCCGGCCGGCGCTACTGGCCGCCGCCGCGCTGATTGAACCAGCGGTCGAGCAGCTTGCCGGCCGCTTCCCGGCCGCCGAGGCCGAACGACAGCGCAACCGCCACCGCGATCGCGCCGAGCACGAGGCCGAACGCGAGCTGGACGATTTCGTTCGCGATGCCCATCGCGCGCAGCCCCATCGCGAACACGAGGCCGAGGATCGCGAATTGCGCGATACGCGCGAACAGCACGCTGTGCTCGCGGTCGGCCTGCTCGATCACGCGGCGCGCGAGGCCCGCGAGCCACACGCCGATCACGAGGATCACACCGCCCATCAGCACGTGGCCGCCGAATTCGATGAACAGCGTGACGACGTCGCGCACCTGCGTGAAGCCGAGCCGGTTCGCGGCCTCGACCGACGCGAACAGCATCGCGAAGAACACGATCAGCCGCGCGACCAGCACCGACGGCTGCAGGATGCCCGAGAACACGCGCTCGACACCGAGCACGGCCGGCAGCCCGTCGACGCCGGCGGCTTCCAGCAGCTTCTGCGCGAGCGACGCGACGAAGCGCGCGAAGTAGAACGTGACGAGCACGATCACGATCGCCGCGACGATGTCCGGCACCGCGCCGAGGAACTGGTTCAGCATGTTGGTCGCGGGGATCGAGATCGCGTCGATCTTCAGCGCGTCGAGCGCGGAGATCAGCGTCGGCACGAACACGAATACGTAGACGATCGTGCCGACCAGGCTCGACACGCGCACCGGCGTCGGGCTGTCGATGCCTTGCGTGAGGCGATCGGCGCCGGCGGCGACCAGCAGGTTCGTCACGAGGCCGCGCAGCACGCGCGCGACGATCCAGCCGACGAAGCCGATCGCCGCGGCGGCAAAGATGTTCGGCACGATCGCGAGCAGCTTGTCGACCATCCCCTGCACCGGCGAGAGCAGGCCCGACAGCGCGAACGACGCGAGGATCGCCGGCAGGAACATCAGGATCACGAGCCAGAACAGCACGTCGCCGAGATAGCCGCTCATCGGCTGCATGCCGGCGCTTTCGGACAGCGTGGCGTCGACCTTGCTCGCCTTCAGCGCGCGGTTCGCGAGGCTGCGCAGCAGCGACGCGATCAGCCACGCGATCAGCGTCAACGCCGCGCCGCCGATCAGGTTCGGCAGGTAGTTGACGATGTGCGTGACGAGCAGCGAGAACGGATTGGAGACCGCGTACAGGTTGAGCACGTTGAAGATGCCCACCGCGGTGACGAGCAGCACGAGCCAGAACAGGCCGCTGGCGACGATGCGTTCGACGCACGCGCCCTGGCCCGTGCTGTCGGTGATCCGCTGATCGACCTTCAGCGCGTTGAGCAGCCGGAGCGCGCCGGCCCGCACCGCGACGGCGATCAGCCAGCCGATCACCAGGATGCCGATCGCGCCGGCGATCTTGGGCAGGTATCCGCCTAGCGTGGCCTGCAGCGACGTGATGAAGCTGGAAGCATCCATTTCTTCTTCTCCCGAAAACGTGGTGTGGCGATTGAACATCGACGAACGACCTGCGTAATTCGAAAAGCATGCTGCCCCGTCCGAGCAACTTACCCGAGAAAAATGACGCGTTCACCCAATTTCACCGTCTTTAACTTTAGTCGGTGATCCCGGAGGGGCAAGACCCTATTTCGTCGGAAATCAAAAAGGGGCGAATCGTCGGGTGTCCGACATTTCCGCAAGATTTGTCCATTCCGCCCGTGCTACCGTGGCGTCGGTTCCAGCCCGGACACGCCGATGACCCCAGCCGACACGAAAACCGATCCGCCCGCGTGGGTGCGCTATGCGGCGAGCGTGGCGCGCGTCCATGCATACATCAGCGCGCATCTCGACGGCCCGCTCGACCTGAACCGGCTCGCCGAAATCGCGTGCCTGTCGCCGTATCACTGGCAGCGCGTCTACCGCGCGCTGTACGGCGAATCGATCGTGCTGACGGTGCGACGCATGCGGATCGTGCGGGCATCCGAGGATCTGGTCTGCACCACGCGGCCGCTCGACGAGATCGCGCGGCGCGCGGGCTACGGTTCGACGCACGCGTTCGCACGGGCGTTTCGCGACGCGTACGGCGTGCTGCCCGCGCAGCATCGGCGCACGGGCGCCCACCGGCCGATTTATCCACTACAGCGAGGAGAGGCAGACATGTTCAAGCACGAGGTCGAGATCCGGCGCCTGCCGGAACTGCGCGGCTACGCGGTGGCGCACACTGGCGCGTACATGAAGGTCGGCGATGCGTTCGGGCAGATCGGCGCGTGGGTCGGGCAGCACGGGCTGATCGAGCCGGGTGCGAAGATGATCGGGATTTTCTACGACGATCCGGACACGACGCCTGAAGCGCAATTGCGCGCGAAAGCGTGCGTCATGCCGGCCGACGGCGCGCCGGACGTCGCGCCCGTGCCGCCGGTCGAGCGGGTGACAATCGCGGGCGGCGAATACGCGGTGCTGTTGCATACCGGGCCGTATGCGGACCTGCAGACCGCTTACCAGTGGCTCTACGGCGACTGGCTGCGTCACTCGGGCCGCGAAGCCGCCGACGCGCCGCCGTTCGAGCTGTACCTCAATACGCCGATGGATACGGCGCCGGCCGACCTGCGCACCGAAATTCACCTGCCGCTACGCTGAGCGACGGATGCGTCGTGGCGCCGTGTATCTGAACGGACCGCGACGATATTGCGGTGCGAGCATGCCCGGGACGACATCGGGCATGCCGGTGCGCCGGCTGTCGAACGAAGCGCGCCGGCCTGTGCGTATGCTCGGCCGGCGCGAACGTGCGGTGCGAACGTGCGGCGCGAACGTGCGGATAGCTTCAGGCAGCCTGCGTCCCGCAGCCGGGACAGAAGCGCGCGTCGGCCGCCAGCGCCGCGTGACAGCGGCTGCAGGCGCTGCCGCGTTGCGCCGCGCCGCACTGCGTGCAGAAGCGAGCATCGGCTGCATTGAGTGCGCCGCAGCCCGCGCAGGCGAGCTGGCTCAGCGGCATGTTGCCGTCGTGGCCGCGTTGCCCGTTGCCGGCATCGGCCGCCTGCCAGCCCCAGCCCCAGCCGTGGCGGTTGCGGTCGCGCGCATCGTGGCCGCCGTGCCCGCCCTGGCGCGCGCCGCCGTGATGCGCGCCGCCGTGGCCCCCGTTTCCGCTATTGCCGTGGCCGTGCCCGCTGCCATGATCACCGCCGCGGCCGCCAAGAATCCGCTTCAGAAAACTCATCGCCCGCGCCTCAACGCGTGGCCCGGGCATCGCCGAACGCCCCGGAGGACGACAGCAGCCGCAAGCCGTTCGCCACGACGATCAGGCTCGCGCCCGCGTCGGCGAAGACCGCCATCCACATCGTGCCGAGCCCCGCGACCGTGAGGCCGAGGAAGACGACCTTCACGCCGAGCGCGAAGCCGATGTTCTGCACCAGCACGCGGTGCGTCGCGCGCGACAGCCGCACGAACGCGGGGATCTTGCGCAGGTCGTCGTCCATCAGCGCGACGTCGGCCGTCTCGATCGCGGTGTCGGTGCCCATCGCGCCCATCGCGAAGCCGATGTCGGCGCGCGCGAGCGCCGGCGCATCGTTGATCCCGTCGCCGACCATCCCGACCGCGCCCGCGCCGCCCGCCGACAGTTCCTCGACCGCCGCGAGCTTGTCTTCCGGCAACTGGTTGCCGCGCGCGTCGTCGATGCCGGCCTGCTGCGCGATCGCCAGCGCGGTATGCGGGTTGTCGCCCGTCAGCATCGCGGTGCGGATGCCGAGCGCGTGCAGCTCGGCAATCGCGGCGCGGCTCGTGTCCTTGATCGTGTCGGCCACCGCGAAGATGCCGAGCACGCGCGTGGCGTCGACCAGCACGACGACACTCTTGCCCTGCCGCTCCAGCGCGTCGAGCTTCGCCTCGAGCGCCGTCGAGCAGCGCTCGAGTTCCTCGACGAGCCGGTGATTGCCGAGCCAGTAGCGCGTGCCGTCGATCGTGCCGCGCACGCCGCGCCCGACGATCGCTTCGAAGTCCTGTACGTCGGCGAATGCGGTCGTGCCGGCGTCGCGGGCCGCCGCGGCAATCGCCTGCGACACCGGGTGATCGGAGCGCGCCGCGAGGCTCGCGCCGAGGTGCCGCACGCGCGCCGCGTCGACGTCGTCCGCATGCACGTCGAAGTCGGTCTGCACCGGCTTGCCGTGCGTGATCGTGCCGGTCTTGTCGAGTGCGAGCCACGCGAGCTTGCGCCCTTCTTCCAGATAGACGCCGCCCTTCACGAGAATCCCGCGCCGCGCCGCGGCCGCGAGGCCCGACACGATCGTCACCGGCGTCGAGATCACCAGCGCGCACGGGCACGCGATCACGAGCAGCACGAGCGCGCGGTAGATCCAGTCGTGCCACGCGCCGCCCATCACGAGCGGCGGCGCCACCGCGACCAGCAGCGCGACCGCGAACACGATCGGCGTATAGATGCGCGCGAACTGGTCGACGAAGCGCTGCGTCGGCGCCTTCGCGCCCTGCGCTTCCTCGACCGCGTGGATGATCCGCGCGAGCGTCGAGTGGGCCGCGACGGCCGTCACGCGGTAGTCGAACGAACCCGACTCGTTGATCGTGCCCGCGTAGACGGCGTCGCCGGCGGTCTTGTCGACGGGTAGGCTCTCGCCGGTGATCGGCGCCTGGTTGACCGTCGAGCGGCCGGCGACGACTTCGCCGTCCAGCCCGATCCGCTCGCCCGGCTTCACGCGCACGACCGCGCCGAGCGCGACCTGCGCGGCCTCGATCGTGCGCCACGCGCCGTCGGCCTGCTGCACGGTCGCGGTGTCCGGCGCGAGCTGCATCAGCCCCTGGATCGCATTGCGCGCGCGGTCGAGCGACTTCGCCTCGATCAGCTCGGCGATCGTGAACAGCACCATCACCATCGCGGCTTCCGGCCACTGGCCGATCGCCATCGCGCCCGTCACCGCGATGCTCATCAGCGCGTTGATGTTCAGGTTGCCGTTGCGGATCGCGATCCAGCCCTTCTTGTATGTGGTGAGCCCGCACGCGAGCACTGCGGCGAGCGCGAGCGCCGCGGACAGCCACACCGGCAGCCCGGCCCAGGTCGCACCTTCGGACGCGATCGCGGCGACGCCGGCGAGCGCCAGCGGCCACCACGGTTTCGCGGGCGGCGGCGCGATGGGCGCGGCCGTTGCGTCGGCCGACGCCGCTTCCGGCGTCATCCCGAGCGAGCGGATCGCGCTTTCGATCGCGGGTTGCGCGCCGGGCACGTGCTCGACGCTCAGCATCCGCTGCATCAGGTTGAATTCGAGCGCCGATACCTGCTCCATCCCGCCGAGCTTCTTGCGGATCAGCGTTTCCTCGGTCGGGCAGTCCATCTGCATGATCCGGAACGCGGAGCGCACGTGACCCGACGCGGTCGCCTGCGCGACCGGCAGCGGCGCGAGCGTCAGCGCGGCGGGTGCGCAGCAATCGCCGGCCGCGTGGTCGTGGTCGTGGTCGTGGTCGTGACCGGCATGGTCGTGCGCGGCGTGGTCGTGCGAACACGTGGCGCCATGCTGATGCGTATCGTCACGCGCCTCGTGGTGATCGTGGTCATGCCCCCTGTCGCCATGTGCAGCGTGATCGTGCCCGCGGCCATGATCGTGATCGTGTTCATGGCCGTGCGCGCGCTCGCCGGCCGCCGGCACCGCATCGGCCACGGTCGCCGTCTGCGTGTCGCGCGTATCCGCGCAGCACGCATCGGCGCCGCCGGCATGACGGTGTCGTGGGTCGTGGGGACGCTGGGCGTCGGTCATGACAACCTCCTTTGATGGCTTGACGGTGTAGAGTTAACACCCTGAAGCCACTACAAGGTCAACCCTTACACGGGAGAAAGGCATGAAGATTGGCGAACTGGCCAAAGCGGCCCGCTGCACGCCCGAGACGATCCGCTTCTACGAGAAAGAGGGCCTGATGCCCGATGCGGAGCGCACCGATTCGAACTACCGCAACTACACCGACGTGCACGTCGAGCGGCTGCGCTTCATCCGCAACTGCCGCGCGCTCGACATGGCGCACGACGAAATCCGCGCGCTGCTGCGGCTCACCGACACGCCGGCCGACCGCTGCGATTCGATCAATTCGCTGCTCGACGATCACATCGGACACGTCGACGCCCGCCTCGCGGAACTCACGCATCTGCGCGACCAGCTGACCGAATTGCGCCGCCAGTGCGTCGGCGAGCATTCGGTCGAGGAGTGCGGCATCGTGCACGGTCTCGCGACGATGGAAACCGTCGCACCGGCCGCGAAGCGCTCGCATCTCGGCTGAAAGCCTTGTCAAATAAGATAGTCCAATAGAGAATAGTTATATTATTACTAGATATAATTTAACTATTCATGTCCATGAGTCGCCCGTCCCCGCTCGCGCTGGCCGTCCTCGCGACGCTCACCGAAACGCCGATGCATCCGTACGGGATGCTGCAGCAACTGAAGGCCCGCGGCTACGACGAAGTCGTCAACGTGCGGCAGCGCACGAGCCTGTACCAGACGATCGACCGGCTGCTGCGCGACGGGCTGATCGTCGTGCACGACACCGAGCGCGACGGCGCGTTTCCGGAGCGCACGGTGTATGCGCTGACGGAAGCCGGACACACCGCAGGGCAGGCGTGGCTGCATGCGTTGCTCGCGGAGCCCGCGCGAGAATTTCCAGCGTTCGGCGCCGGCCTCGCATTCCTGCCGCTGCTCGACGCGGAAGATGCGCGTCACCAGCTCGAGCTGCGCATCGCACGGCTCGACGCCGAGCGCGAGCGGCTCGAAGCGCTGCGCGCCACCGCGCAGGCCGACCAGGTGCCGCGCTTGTTCCTGCTCCAGAACGAATATGCGCTCGTGCTGCTCAATGCGGAGCTCGACTGGGCACGCAGCGTCGTCGAACACCTGAAGATCGGCGCGCTGCGCTGGGTGGACGGCTGACGCGCGGCGCCAGCCGTTTTCCGCGAGGAACGCGCGTCGGCGCGGTCAAAGCACCTTGCCGGGATTCAGGATGCCGCGCGGGTCCAGCGCGGCCTTCAGACGCCGCATCAACCCGATTTCCGCGTCGCTGCGCGTGTGCGCCAGATAAGGACGCTTGAGCACGCCGATCCCGTGCTCGGCCGACACCGAGCCGCCCATGTCGCGTACCACCGCATACACGCAGTGATCGAGCGCATCGGCGTCCGCGTCGGTCATGTCGGCGAGCGACACGCCGATATGCACGTTGCCGTCGCCGACATGGCCGAAGAACAGGCACGTGAGCGCCGGCCAGCGCGCCCGCAACGCCGCCTCGCAGCGTTCGGCGAACGCGCCCAGTTCGCCGGTCGGCAGACTCACGTCGAAATTGACGAGATGCGGCAGCGCATCGATCGCGAGCCCTTCGCGCAGCGTCCACCAATCGCGCGCCTGCCGCTCGGAGGTCGCGAGCACCGCGTCGTCGACGAGCCCCGCTTCAAGCCCCGCGGCCAGCCCCGCTTCGAGCGCCTGGTGCGCATCGCCGCCCGGCGCGCTCGTCGCGCATTCGATCAGCACCGCGAAACCGTCGTCGCCGATGAACGGCGCCGTGACGCCCGGCGTATGGCGTGCGACGTAGTCGTAGAACGCCGGCCACATCGCCTCGAAGCTGACCACTTCCGGCAGCGTGCGCACGCGGTTCCACAGCGCCACCACCGCGTCGTAGTCGCGCACGCGGCAGAGCGCGGTGGCCGGCGCCGCGAGCACCGGATGCAGGCGCAGCACCGCACGCGTGACGACGCCGAGCGTCCCTTCGCTGCCGATGAACAGCTGCTTCAGGTCGTAGCCCGCGTTGTTCTTCAGCATCCGGTTCATCGACGACACGACCGTGCCGTCCGCGAGCACCGCCTCGAGCCCGAGCACCTGCTCGCGCATCATCCCGTAGCGGATCGCGCGCGTGCCGCCCGCATTGGTCGCGAGCATGCCGCCGATCTGGCACGAGCCGCGCGCGCCGAGATCGACGCCGAACGTGAAGCCCGCCGCTTGCGCGGCCTCCTGCACCGTCTGCAGCGGCGTGCCCGCGCGCACGGTGATCGTGCCGGCCGCCGCGTCGAGCGCCTCGACGCCCGCGAAGCGCTCCATCGACAGCACGACCTCGCCGCCCAGCGCGATCGCGCCGCGCGCGAGCCCCGTCAACCCGCCTTGCGGCACGACCGGCTGGCCGAGCCGCGTGCACAGCGCGAGCGTGCGCGACACGTCGTCGACACTGCGCGGGCGCACCAGCGCACGCGGCCGCACGCCGGCCGGCTCGTTGTACGCGGTGAAGTAACGCGGATCGATATCGGCCGCGCGCGTGACGAGCGCGTCGCCCAGTTCGGCGGCGAGCACGGCATCGACGGCCCCGCCCGGCAGCGGCCTGCCGTCCGGTTCGCTGCCCGCGGCGTCCGGGTTCGAGGTCGGCATCGTGCGAGGCTCCGCTTACTTCGTCGAGATGTCGATATCGCCGAAATACTTCAGGCCGAGCGACTTCACCGTGCCGTCCGCCTTCAGCTTGTCGATCGCCGCGTCGAGCTTCGCCTTCAGCGCGTCGTCGCCCTTGCGCAGGCCGAACGCGATGCCGCTGCCGAGGATCTTGTCGTCGTGCACCGGCTGGCCGACGAACGAGAAGCCCTTGCCGTCCGGGCGCGACAGGAAGCCGCGCTGGCCCGACGGCGCGAGCACGAGCGTCGCGTCGAGGCGGCCCGCGACCAGATCCGCATACGCCTGGTTCTGGTCCTGGTACGCGACCACCGTGACGCCGGCCGGCTCCCAGTGCGCCTTCGCGAAGGTCTCCTGGATCGACGCCTGCAGCACGCCCACGCGCTTGCCCTTCAGCGATTCCGGCGTCGGCAGCAGCCCGCTGCCGGTGCGCGCGATCAGCTGGGTCGGCACGCGATAGATGATCGTCGTGAAGTCGATCGCCTGGCGACGCTGCTCGGTCGCGTTCATCGCCGAATTGATCGCGTCGAACTTGCGGCCCTTCAGCGCCGGAATCAGCCCGTCGAACGAGGTCTCGACCCATTTGCACGACAGCTTCGCCGTCTGGCAGACGGCATTGCCGACGTCGATGTCGAAGCCCTGCAGGTCGCCGTTCGGCGCTTTCGATTCGAACGGCGGGTATTGCGCTTCGAGGCCGAAGCGCAGCGTCGGCGCATCGGCGAGCGCCGCGCCGGAGCCGATGGCGCACGCGAGTGCGAACGCGAGTTTCAGGGTGGCCGTGTGTTTCATCGTGATCTCCTGTGTCGGGTCGATGCGACGTCTCCGCCGCCGGTTGTCTTACAGCGAACGCAGCCGCCGCGCGCCTTCGATCAGCGTCGCGTCGTCCTTCGAAAAACTGAGCCGGATCACGCCGGCGTCGGTGCCGTCGGTGTAGAACGCCGACAGCGGAATCGTCGCGACACGCGCGTCGCGGATCAGGCGCAGCACGAAATCGCTGTCGCTTTCGTCCGAGAAGTGGCGAAAGCGCGCGAGCATGAAGAACGAGCCTTCGCTCGGCAGCAGCTCGAAACGCGAATCGGCCAGCTCGCGCGCGAGCAGGTCGCGCTTGGCCTGGTAGAACGCCGACAGGCCGAGATAGCTGTCCGGCCGCGCGAGGATCTCCGCGAACGCGACCTGCATCGGCGTATCGGCCGAGAACACCATGAACTGGTGCACCTTGCGGATCTCGTCCATCAGCTCGGCCGGCGCGAGGCAATGGCCGACCCGCCAGCCGGTCACGTGGAACGACTTGCCGAACGACGACACGATCACGCTGCGCTCGGCCAGCTCGCGGTGGCGCGCGACGCTCTGGTGCTGCGCGCCGTCGAACACGACGTGCTCGTAGACTTCGTCGGACAGCACCACGATCCCCGTATCGCGCGTGAGCTGCGCGAGCCGCTCCAGATCGTCGGCGGAGAATACCGTCGCGGTCGGGTTGTGCGGCGTGTTGACGATGATCATCCGCGTGCGCGGCGTGATGGCCGCGGCCACCTCGTCCCAGTTCACGCGGAAATGCTCGGGCGACAGCTTGATCGCGACCGGCGTCGCGCCCTGCAGCCGCACGATCGGCGCATAGCTGTCGAACGACGGCTCGAAATAGATCACCTCGTCGCCCGGATGCACGAGCGCGCTGATCGCCGCATAGAGCCCCTCGCTCGCGCTCGCGATCACCGTGATCTCGGTCGCCGGGTCGTAGCGCGCGCCGTACAGCGCCTCGGTCTTCTCGGCGAGCCGCTCGCGCAGCGCGATCACGCCGGCCATCGGCGCGTACTGATTGTGGCCGTCGCGCATCGCGCGCGCGACGCCTTCGACGAGCGCCGGATCGGGCGCGAAATTGGGTGCGCCCTGCGACAGGTTCAACGCATCGTGTTGCGCCGCCAGTTGGCCGATCACCGTGAAGATCGTCGTCCCGACGTCGGGCAGTTTCGAACGGGGCGCGGTAGCGCTTCGCATGACTCCTCCTGATGTTCTTCGGGCGGGCCGCACCCTGCGCGGCCCTGCATCTGCCGCATGATTTAGCCCGAGCCAATATCGGCGGACAATCGAAAGTTCGTCATGGCGGCCATGCATTTTTCTCATGACTATCCGGGAGAAGTGCGCAACGGCAAGACCGGCTCGACGGGCCGGCATGCAAATCGGGCATTTCCCTACGGAAGGCTAGGCGTGCGCCGCCGCGAGGTATGCGAGCAGCACGGCCCGCAGTTCGCGGCGTTGCGCGGCGAAATCGAGCGCGGGCCCGAGCGTCAGCAGCGCCTGCGACAGGCCGCCGTAGCAGATCGTGTGGGCCATCCGCGCGAGCCCGTCGAGCCGCGCGGCCGGTGGCGGATCGGCCGCGTGGGCCAGCGCGTCGCGCCACAGCGCGACATAGGCGTCGTAATGCCGGCGATAGGCGGCCAGCGGCGACACCTGCCGCTCCAGCGCAAGCAGCGCGCCCCACAGCGCCGCGTCGGCGGCGATCGTATCGACCTGGAGATCGACCAGCGCGACGGCGAGTTCGGCCCGCGGCGCACCGCGCGACTGCTGTACCGTGTCGCGCAGCCGGTCGGCCAGCGCCAACACGCGGCGGTGGATGCAGAGCGCCGCAAGGCTCTGCTTGTCGCCGAAATACTCGTAGAAGGTGCCGATGCTGACGCCCGCGACGGCCGCGATCTCGCGGATCGTCGCCTTCGCGTAGCCGCGTTCGAGCAAAAGCTGAACGAACGCCTGTTGCAACGCGTCGGAGCTCGCCTGCGCGCGCGACTGGCGCGGCCGGCGGCGCAATGCGGGCGCGGGTTGCGCCGCCGGCGAGCCGGGCGGCGCCGGAACCTGAACATGTCGCGGCGGCATATTTGCTACTCTGAATTCAGCAGGGAATACGTTTTACCGGAAGCCGGAACCCGCGCCGAAGCGCCCTTGCGGGCGGCATCGCGCCGGCTGCCCGCGAAGCATGAGACCGGAGACAACCGCGATGACCGACTCGACCCACGCCGTCACGAACCAGTTCGACGAACTCGTCGACTATAACCTCTTCGCGACGGATCTCGCGCTGCGCGACGCGCTCGTCCGGGCCGGGGCCGAGTGGGCCGTGCCGCAGCTCGACGCATATGGCGCGCGGCTCGGCAGCGCCGACACCGCGCGGCTCGCCGACGAAGCGAACCGTCACACGCCGGAACTGAACGCGTTCGACCGGCGCGGCCGGCGCATCGACCGTGTCGACTTCCATCCCGCCTGGCACGCGCTGCTCGGCCAGTACCGCCACGAAGGCTTCGTGTCGCTCGCGTTCCGCGACACGCGTCGCGGCCGCTGGGCCGCCACGGCCGCCGGCTTCTACCTGCACGGCCAAATCGAGGCCGGCACGCTGTGCCCGGCGACGATGACGCAGGCCGCGATCCCCGTGCTGCAGAAGGAGCCCGCGCTATGGGACCTGCTGCGCGACAAGCTCTACAGCGACGACTACGACGCGCGCGACGTGCCGGTCGCCGACAAGCGCGCGATCTGGTTCGGCATGGGCATGACCGAGAAACAGGGCGGCTCCGACGTGCGCGCGAACACGACGCTCGCCACGCCGGTCGGCGCGGGCGGCCGCGGCGGCGAATACCGGCTGCGCGGCCACAAGTGGTTTTTCTCCGCGCCGATGTGCGACGCGCACCTCGTCGTCGCGCGCACCGAAGACGGCGGCCCGTCGTGCTTCTACGTGCCGCGCTGGCGTCCCGACGGCACGAAGAACGCGGTCGAGATCCAGCGGCTGAAGAACAAGGTCGGCAACCGCAGCAACTCGAGCAGCGAGATCGAGTTGAACGACGCGTGGGGGATCATGCTCGGCGACGAAGGCCGCGGCATTCCGACCATCATCGAGATGGCCACCACCACGCGGCTGAACTGCGTGCTCGGCAGCGCGGCGATGCTGCGCCAGGGCGTCGTGCAAGCGATCGCCTACTCGCGCCAGCGCCACGCATTCGGCCGCGCGCTCGCCGAACAGCCGCTGATGCGCACCGTGCTCGCCGATCTCGCGCTCGAAAGCGAGGCGGCGCTGTCGCTCGCGATGCGGCTCGCCGACGCGTTCGAGCGCGACGACTCGCCGCGTGAACGCGCATGGAAGCGGATCGTCACGCCCGCCGCGAAATTCTGGGTCTGCAAGCGCGCGATCGAGCTGACCGGCGAGGTGATGGAAGTATTCGGCGGCAACGGCTACGTCGACGACGGCCCGATCGCGCGCCTGTTCCGCGAGGCGCCCGTCAACTCGATCTGGGAAGGCTCGGGCAACGTGATGTGCCTCGACGTGCTGCGCGCGGTGTCGCGCGAGCCCGACGCGGCCGCCGCGCTGTTCGACGAACTGGCCGACCTCGGCGCGGGCGAACCGCGCATCCGGGCCGCGCTCGACGGATTGCGCGCGATGCTCGCCGCCCCGGCCGACACGCTCGAAGCGTCGGGCCGCGTGTTCGCGCAGCGGCTCGCGCTCGTCGCGCAGGCGTGCCTGCTGCGCCGCGATGCGCCGACGGCCGTCGCCGACGCGTTCGTCGCGACACGGCTTGCCGCGCCCGACTGGGGCTGCGTCGCGGGCGGCTTCGATCCGCACGCGATCGACGTCGCCGCGCTGCTGCAGCGCGCGTACCCGGCCTGACGCCGGCCCGCTCCCCGAATTCGCGTTCGTTCGCCCCCGCCCCGGAGCCCCGATGAACCTCGTCGCCGCCCTCGACCGCGCCGCCCGTGCGACGCCCGACAAACCGTTCCTCGTCAGCGAATCCGCGACGATCACGTATGCCGCCGCCCGAGAGCGTTCGCACCGCGCGGCGGCCGTGCTGAGCGCGCTCGGCATCGCGGCCGGCGACCGCGTGGCCGCGATGTGCTTCAACACGCCGGCCTTCGTCGACCTGATGTTCGGCGCATGGCGCCTCGGCGCGGCGTTCGTGCCGATCAACCACAAGCTGCAGGCGCCGGAAGTCGACTACGTGCTCGAACACAGCGGCAGCACCACGCTACTGTTCGACGTGGCGCTCGCGCCGGTGGTCGAGCGTATCGCCCATCCGGCGCGGCGGCTCGTGACTGAGGGCGAACTCGACGGCGTGCCGAACTTCGACACGATGTGCGCGACGATGGACGGCCTCGCGGGCATCGAGCCGGCCGACGACGACGTCGCGCAGATCCTCTATACGTCCGGCACGACCGGCCGCCCGAAAGGTTGCGTGCACAGTCATCGCACGGTGACGCTCGCCGCGATGCAGGCGGCGCTCGCGATCGGTATCGGCCGCGACGAGCGCACGCTGATGGCGATGCCGATCTGGCATTCGTCGCCGCTGAACAACTGGTTCGGCGGCACGCTGGTCGCGGGCGGCACCGTCGTGCTGCTGCGCGAATACCATCCGCTGCGCTTCCTGCAGACGGTCGAACGCGAGCGCGTGACGCTGTATTTCGGCGCGCCGGTGTCGTACACGCTGCCGCTCGACATGGTCGACGGCTTCGCGGCGTTCGACCTGTCGAGCGTGCGCGCGTGGCTGTACGGCGGCGGCCCGATCGGCGCCGCGCAGGCCGAACGGCTTGCGCACGCGTATCGCAGCCGCGCGTTCTTCCAGGTGTACGGAATGACGGAAACCGGGCCGGCCGGTACGACGCTGTATCCGGACGAGCAGATCGCGAAAGCCGGCTCGATCGGCCGCCACGGCGGCCCGGGCGTCGACCTGCGGGTCGTGCGGATGGACGGCGTCGATGCACGGCCGGGCGAGACCGGCGAGATCTGGCTGAAGGCCGACAGCATGATGCTCGGCTATCTCGACGACGCGGCGGCGACGCGCGCCGCGTTCGCGCCGGGCGGCTGGTATCGCACCGGCGACCTCGCGCGGATCGATCGGGATGGCTATCTGTTCATCGTCGACCGGTTGAAGGACATGATCGTCACCGGCGGCGAGAACGTCTATTCGAAGGAAGTGGAGGACGTGCTCGGCGCGCACCCGGACATCGCCGAGGCGGCCGTCGTCGGCGTCGCGCATCCGGACTGGGGCGAGACGGTCGTCGCGCACGTCGTGACGCGGGCGAACGCGGCGCCCGATGCGAATGCGCTGCGCGCGTTCTGCGGCGAGCGGCTCGCGGCGTACAAGGTCCCGCGTGAGTTCGCGTTCGTGCAGGCGCTGCCGCGCACGCCGACCGGCAAGCTGCAGAAGTTTCTGCTGCGCGTGCGGGCGGGCTGAGCATCCGCGATTGAGCCGGCGCATTCGCACACGCGCGGTCAGTGCAAAAGGCAGAACGAAACAAGTAATAGAAGTTGCCAGCGCTGAATCATATTCGTCCGATTGATCGACGTTTCTTATCTGGAATAGCGTCTCAAGGTAGCCATTCCATTTACTGAGACAGGGAAGCCGGATGAAAAACCAACTCGAAGCACCGACCCATCTTTTTGCCACCGTTGGCGCACTCACGGAACGCGGTGGACGCGTCACCACCGCAACCAGCGGCCTAACCTTGGCGGGATTGGAAGTCGCCTGCGTCGGCGACGTAGTGACTTATAACGACGGCAGCGAGGCAGCGATAATCGACGGCGCGGGAAACAACCATAGCGGCGGCAAGCCGTTCGCGTTGGTCGGCAGCCGGTTGAGCAACGGTGATCGCATTACCGAAACGCTGCGCACCTCATGCGGCATTCATGTGCGAGACGGGCAAAGCGTTGCGGGCCTGTTCGATCCGACCTATGTGCCGCCGCCCGCGCCGCCCGCCTACAGATTGGCGGTATGTGGCGCGACAACAGCGCGCGGCGGTGCATTGCGCGAGCCGTCCGGCACGTGGGAAGTGGCACCGCACTTGGGCAAGGCTGCCACGGTGGGCGACCTAATCCACTATCCGGACGGTTCAACCGCGCGCGTTACGAGCGGCCTGGGTTTGGTCGACAGACCCGATTTCGCGCCGCTCGCATTCGTGGGCAGCCAACTCGATAACGGCGACACGATCACCGATAGTCCCGAGCGACAAGGCGTAGCGTCGTCCGTCGTATTTAGCGTCGTCACCCGCTCGCCCATGCCCCGCTGAGGTAGCGTCCATGATCCGCTACTTTCTTGCCAAAGGCGACCGCGCCGGGGAAGCGGTGATTGTCGAAGGCCTCGACACCGTGACCTGTTCCAATCCGCCGCCGAGGGTTCATATCGCCACGCTGGATATGAAGACCTACTGTTCGGCCTGCAAGCGTGAAGGGTACATCGCACCACAAGGGCCGCGCTGGCCAGGTACCGGTCCGAACGGCAAACAGTGGGCATTGAGCGGCGATATCAATGTCTGCGGATGCAACCCACCACCGGTCTTCCACGCTGAGCGTGGCATGCGGATGATTTTTACTGCGGGCGAAATTTCGACGCTGGATGGGCGCAAACCTGGTGCAGCCCATTTGCCGTTTGCCTTATCGGATGCCGTACATGACGAGCAATTTACCTTGCTCGATGATGCACACCGTCCGCTCGCCAACGTTCGCTATCGAATCGTCACCGACACCGGGCGGATCTTCGCAGGCACCACGGACGTGGCCGGGCAAACAGATCGAATTGCCACCGACGCCGCAGCATCTCTGAAAATCTATACGAAGGGGTATTGACGCGATGAGCGGTTTTTCGGGAAATAAATACGACTTCGAAGTTCAGGAAAACGAAGAATGGGTCCTCGTCCATTCGGGGGCCGTCACCAATACCAGTCCGGGGTCCATGGTCTATATATCAATCAACACGATGCCAATTTGCCCCAACATGAGTAACAAGGCATTCAGATCCCTAATAATGCGACTACGGGACACCGCGGTGATATTAATTGAGGAGCGCATATCGGATCTGGCGCGATGGGATAAAATTGCCCGAGATAGAGTGCAATTCTGGTTTGGCCGAAGCGACGAAGCGATACGTCAAAAACTAAGTTTCGGCCTCCCCAGGCTCGCTGCGGCTATGTGCGAACTACAGCCCGAGAAGATCATCAGATGGGACGAACAAAGCCAGCGGCAACTTACATGCTCAGTGGTCCCTGATACTGGCACAAATGACGCGGCTGTATGCAAGCCCGATTCGGCACGTCGGATAATCGCGATCTACCCGCATTTCTGCACTGTCGAGGATGTTTACGTTGCTGGAAACTGCAAATTGAAAATTCTCATTCACGAATGTTCCCATTACATTGACACATTCGATGCGGACGACGTCAACTATGGGTTTGCTCGAGGGATCGGGTATTGGGCACAAGCCAATCCAGAAGGTGCACATAGAAATGCAGACAGCATTGCATGCTACATCGCGCACTTTGATGACATAAGTGAATTCTTAAGAAAGAATATTTGGTGATTGAATGATAAAATTTTTGATTCCCGTTGCTGCGCTTGCCGGTGCCGTTTTTATTCAACACGCAAGCGCTTGTACGATATCGGAAAACATGCTCGAAAGCGTGCCTCTGAATTATCCCGGCATTCCAAATGCATATCGAATAAAGATAATGGATATGGTTTTGGCTGCACGTCAATGGCCCGATGTTGAAGTGCAGGCGCAAATCATCGCCAGCGCATATGTCGGCGAACGCAACCCCTTGAATCTGGCAAAATCAAGAGGTGACCAGCTGAAAGACTTCCTGATACAGCTTGGCATCAAGCCTCAATATATCTATGTTGATACGCACGTCAATCGAATTACATATCCAATCGATAGCACCGGCCATGGAGGATACTTGCAGATCGGCGTGAGTCTTCTGCCTTTCTGCAAAAATGGATGTGGAAATTTATGCGACGCTCCGGCGTCTCTCCGACAACAAAACTCACCAAATAATAAACTATGAAATTAATTGCTGGCCTATGCGTCGTCACGTCTAGTCACGCATCTGCGTGTGTCGCAAGCGAAAATTTCGACATCCATTTTCCGAAAGAGAGTTCATATGTATCGAATTCTGAAATCATCCGCACTGCAAACTGGGCAGCAGACCAGAAAATCGCCTACGCGCGTCACGTAACCAAGGAAACAACGCTGATTAGCGGCCATGCTGAGGAAAGCGAACAGAGCGCACTGCCCCTTGCACAATCGCGAATGCAAACCGCGTATGCGCTGCTGAAGCAAGTCGGTTTTCTACGCGGAACCATTAAGACGAGCGCCCGCGTCTATTCGCATGGGGACGTGGATAACGGGCGGCGTGTGGAAATTTCCTTCCTGCCCGATTGCCCCAACAAGTGCTGTGCAGATAAGTAACCTCGCACTGCCGCCAGTCGCATCGATGAGGCATTGACGTACACACGCGACGCCCCCGTCGGAACATACCCAAACCGTTGAATCATCGCCGGCAAGAGCCGTATGTACTACCTGGCCGTGCACCGCCAAAGAAAAAGCCACCCGGCCCGACGGCCCGGTGGCTTTTTCGCATAATCGACGGGGCAGCAACTTTCGCCGCCGCCCGCGCCGCACATCACATCAACCTGCTTACTTCCCGCCGATGCTCTTCAGCGGCTTCCAGTCGCCCTTCTCGACCTTGTACATCGTGATGCCGCCGTTCTTCAGGTCGCCCTTCGCGTCGTACGCGACGTGCGTCGACGTGACGCCGGCCATGTCGGTCTTCGCGAGCACCGGCAGGTACTTCGCCGGATCGGTCGAATCGGCTTTCTTCATCGCGTTCAGCATCGCCATCGCGCCGTCGTACGCGTACGGCGAGTACGTCTGCACGTCTTCGCCGAAGCGCTTCTTGTACTTGTCGGCGTAAGCCTTGCCGCCCGGCATTTCTTCCAGCGGGAGGCCGGCCAGCGACGCGATCGTGCCTTCGGCCGCGTTGCCCGCGATCTTCAGGAACGTCGGCGTCTTCACCATTTCGCCGCTCATCAGCGGCGCGGTAATGCCGAGCGTCTTCATCTGCTTGACCATCGGCGCTGCCTGCGAATCCGCGCCGCCGTAGTAGACGAGGTCCGGCTTCGCCGCCTTCAGCTTCGTCAGGATCGCCTTGAAGTCCACAGCCTTGTCGTTCGTGAATTCACGGTCGACGATCGTCGCGCCGCCGGCCTTCGCGGCCTTCTCGAACTGGTCGGCGAGACCCTGGCCGTAGGCCGTGCGGTCGTCGACGATCGCGATCTTCTTCATGCCGAGATCCTTCGACGCGAACGTGCCGGCCACCGAGCCCTGCTGCGTGTCGGACGTCATCATGCGGAAGGTCGTCTTGTAGCCCTGCTGCGTGTATTCCGGCGCCGTCGCCATCGCGATTTCCGGAATGCCCGCGTTCGCGTAGATGCGCGAAGCCGGAATCGTCGTGCCCGAGTTGAAGTGGCCGAGCATGCCCTTGATGCCGTCGTCGACCAGCTTCTGGGCGACCGTCGTACCCGTGCGCGGGTCGGCCTGATCGTCCTGCGTGTCGAGCACGAACTTCACGGCCTTGCCGCCGATCTTCGGGTTCGTCGCGTTGAAGTCTTCCAGCGCGAGCACGATCCCGTTCTGCATATCCTTGCCGTAGTGCGCCTGCGCGCCCGTCATC
Organism: Burkholderia sp. AU45388; assembly: GCF_030481585.1. Lineage (NCBI taxonomy): Bacteria > Pseudomonadati > Pseudomonadota > Betaproteobacteria > Burkholderiales > Burkholderiaceae > Burkholderia > Burkholderia sp. AU45388. The sequence goes on from NZ_JAUJPV010000019.1 coordinate 46,838, forward strand.
GGCCCTGCGTAACCAATCTTCACGTCATCCGCATGAGCCGTCCCCGCCAGCGACATGACCGCGACGAACGTCGCGCCTGCCACTTTTTTCATCGTGTGTTGCATAGCATCTCCTTGGTACCAGGGTAAATGGGAGCGGCTTCGGGATCGCCTGGCCGCTTCCTTTGTTTGATCCGAACGGCAAGGATGATCAGCCGATCGTCATCAAATTCGCATTGCCGCCCGCCGCGGCCGTATTCACGCTCACCGAGCGTTCCGTCAGCAACCGCTCGAGCGCGTAGTCTTCCGCGTCGCCGTTCTCGAACGCGCCCGCCGACACGCCCTGCACCGACACGATCGGGCCCGGGCGCTGCGCGACGTCCTTCACGAGCGTCTGCAGCTCGTCGCTGTCGCCTTCGAACAGCACCGCGTCGAACGGCGCGTCGGCCTGCTTGCGCACGGCCGCGTGCGCCTTCAGCGACGCCGGCAGCGCGGCCACCAGCGCCTCGCCCGCCGCACCGGCGAACAACGCGCGGTTGCCCGTCGCCAGCACCGCCGCGAACTGCGCGCGCGCACCGCCCGGCGTGGCCGCGACACACAGCACCGTGCCGCGCGGGCCGAGTGTATACGTGTTTCGCTCGCCCGTCGGCCCGCTCAGCACGGCGGTCGCGCCGGCCGGCACCTGCGCGAGATAGCCGTCGCAACGTGCGGCCAGCGCCGGCTCGCGCTGCTCGATCAGCCAGTCGCGCAGCGTCGTGAGCGCCGCGGCCGGGTTGCCGCGCGCATCGCTTTCAGTCGCGCCGTCCGCGACCAGCGACTGCGCGAGCGCGCGCGGCAGGCCCGACGGACGCGTCGCGAGCAGCCGCTGCAGGTACAGCGCGCCGCCGGCCTTCGGGCCCGTGCCCGACAGCCCTTCGCCGCCGAACGGCTGCACGCCGACCACCGCGCCGATCACGTTGCGGTTCACGTAGATGTTGCCCACGTGCGCTTTCGAGATCACGTGCGCGATCGTCTCGTCGATCCGCGTGTGGATGCCGAGCGTCAGCCCGTAGCCGGTCGCGCGGATCTGCTCGAGCAGCTTGTCGAGCTGGCTGCGGCGGTAGCGCACCACGTGCAGCACGGGGCCGAACACTTCGCGCTTCAACTCGTCGATGCTGCCGATCTCGATCAGCGTCGGCGGCACGAACGTGCCGTGCGCGCATGCGTCGGGCATCGGCAGTTGCGTGACCGCGTGGCCCTTGTCCTTCATCGCCGCGACGTGCGTATCGATCGTCTGCTTCGCTTCCGCGTCGATCACCGGGCCGACGTCGGTCGACAGCCGGTCCGGGTTGCCGAGCGCCAGCTCGTGCATCGCGCCCTTGAGCATCGTCAGCGTGCGGTCCGCGACGTCGTCCTGCAGACACAGAACGCGCAGCGCCGAACACCGTTGACCGGCCGAGTCGAACGACGACTGCATCACGTCCGCGACCACCTGCTCCGCGAGCGCCGACGAGTCGACGATCATCGCGTTCTGGCCGCCCGTTTCGGCGATCAGCGGAATCGGCTTGCCGTCCGGGTCGAGGCGCGCGGCGAGCGTCTTGTTGATCAGGCGCGCGACTTCGGTCGAACCGGTGAACATCACCGCCCGCGTGCGCGGATCGGCGACCAGCGCCGCGCCGACGGTCTCGCCCGTGCCCGGCAGCAGCTGCACCGCGCCGGCCGGCACGCCGGCCTCGCGCAAGAGGCGCACGGCTTGCGCGGCGATCAGCGGCGTCTGTTCGGCCGGCTTCGCGAGCACCGTGTTGCCGGCGGCGAGCGCCGCGGCCACCTGGCCCATGAAGATCGCGAGCGGGAAGTTCCACGGGCTGATACAGACCACGGGGCCGAGCGGACGGTGCGTGTCGTTCGAGAATTCGCCGCGGATCTGCGCCGCGTAGTAACGCAGGAAGTCGACCGCTTCGCGGATCTCGGCGATCGCGTTCGGCAGCGACTTGCCGGCTTCGCGCACGATCAGGCCCATCAGCGTGTGCATCTGCGCTTCGAGCAGGTCGGCGGCGCGCACCAGGCAATCGGCGCGCGCATCGACCGGCGTCGCCTGCCAGATCGGCGCGGCGGCCACCGCGTGCGCGAGCGCCGCGCTCACGTGTTCGGACGTCGCTTCGCTGACCGTGCCGACCACGTCGCGCTGGTCGGCCGGGTTGCGCACGTCGCGCGCCGGGGCGTCGGCGAGCGCGTCGTCGGCGAGCATCGGCGCCGCGCGCCACGGGTGGTGCGCACTCGCGAGCAGCGCGGACGACAGCGACGCGAGACGGTGTTCGTTCGACAGGTCGAGGCCCATCGAGTTGGGACGCTCGTCGCCGTACAGGTTGCGCGGCAGCGGAATCTTCGCGTGCGGCGCGCCGAGCGGGACGACCTTCGACGCCTCGTCGACCGGATCGGCGACCAGTTCCTTCACCGACACGGTCTTATCGGCGATGCGGTTCACGAACGACGTGTTCGCGCCGTTTTCCAGCAGACGACGCACGAGGTACGCGAGCAGCGTCTCGTGCGTGCCGACCGGCGCGTACACGCGGCACGGACGGTTCAGCTTGTCGCGGCCCGTGACTTCCTCGTACAGCGGCTCGCCCATCCCGTGCAGGCACTGGAATTCGTACTGGCCCGGGTAGTAGTTCTGGCCGGCCAGCTGATAGATCGCGGCCAGCGTGTACGCGTTGTGCGTCGCGAACTGCGGATACACGGCGTCCGGCGCCGCGAGCAGCTTCTTCGCGCAGGCGAGGTACGACACGTCGGTGTAGATCTTGCGCGTATAGACCGGATAGCCTTCAAGGCCGTCGACCTGCGCCCGCTTGATTTCGCTGTCCCAGTACGCGCCCTTCACCAGCCGGATCATCAGACGGTGACGGCTGCGGCGCGCGAGATCGATCAGGTAGTCGATCACGAACGGGCAGCGCTTCTGGTAACCCTGCACGACGAAGCCGATGCCGTTCCAGCCCGCGAGATCCGGATCGAAGCACAGCGCCTCGAGCAGATCGAGCGACAGTTCGAGACGGTCGGCTTCCTCCGCGTCGATGTTCAGGCCGATGTCGTAGCGGCGCGCGAGCAGCGCGAGCGCGCGCACGCGCGGCAGCAGCTCGCTCATCGTGCGGTCCTGCTGCGAGCGCGAGTAGCGCGCATGCAGCGCCGACAGCTTGATCGAGATGCCCGGGCCTTCGTAGATGCCGCGGCCGCCGGCCGCCTTGCCGATCGCGTGGATCGCCTGTTCGTACGACGCGTAGTAGCGCTGCGCGTCCTCTTCGGTCGTCGCCGCTTCGCCGAGCATGTCGTACGAGTAGCGGAAGCCCCGCGCTTCGTACTTGCGGCTGTTCGCGAGCGCTTCGGAAATCGTCTCGCCGGTGACGAACTGCTCGCCCATCAGGCGCATCGCCATGTCGACGCCCTTGCGGATCAGCGGCTCGCCGCCGCGGCCGATCAGGCGCGTGAGCGCCGACGACAGGCCCGCTTCGCTGTTGGTCGTCACGAGCTTGCCGGTGATCATCAGCCCCCAGGTGGCCGCGTTCACGAACAGCGACGGCGCGTGGCCGACGTGCGAGCGCCAGTCGCCCTTGCTGATCTTGTCGCGGATCAGCGCGTCACGCGTCGCGCGATCGGGAATGCGCAGCAGCGCTTCGGCGAGGCACATCAGCGCGACGCCTTCCTGGCTCGACAGCGAGAACTCGTGGATCAGCCCTTCGACGCCGCCGCCCGAGCTCTTCTCGCGCAGCGCCTCGACCAGCTTCGTCGCGAGCGCCTGCACGTCCGCCTGCAGGTTCGCGGGCAGACGCGCCTGGCCGAGCAGGAACGGCACGCACTCCGGTTCCGGCCGGCGGTACGCGGCCGTGATCGCCGCGCGCAGCACCGATTGCGGCTGCACGTTCTGCGCGAACTCGAGGAACGGATGCGGCGAGTTGTCGTCGTCGCCGTCCCCGGCGTGACCGTCGGCAAGCTCCGTCACGCCGCTGTGGCCCGACAGCTCGGGCGGCAACTGGCCGTGCTCGATCCGTTCGAGATACGCGAAGATCGCCTGCTTGATCAACCAGTGGGGAGTGCGCTCGAGACGCGCTGCCGCGTCTTTCAGGCGCGAGCGGAGAAGGTCATCGACTTTGACGCCGAGAGTGGTGCTTGCCATGGTGGGTTCGTGCGCCGGTGCGAGCCCGGCAATGTGGTGTAAGAGGATGCGCGAAATCCTACGGCACGCAATAAAAAGGTGCAACCAAATTGAGACAAAGGTTGCACCCATAAGTTAGCCAATATAATCAGTCACTTATGTGGTTGCAACCTAGGGGTTGCCCGTGGTCGGAGGCTCGGTGTTTTCCCTGATCGGGCCGATTCGACGCGCGCGTGCAACCTCCGGCATGCGCGGAAGCAGCCGAATACGGGTTGCACTGGGAAGTGTGACACGCGGCACGGTGCCGGCATCGGATAGGCGACGGAGGGGTTGGGCACCAGCAGCCCACGGAGGGACGCGGCCCGGCATGCGACCGACGACGGTTCGGGTACCCGGCAGCCCGGGCGTCCGCTATCGGGCGACTCCGCGCGACGGCCGCGCGGGCGCCGCTCAGATATCGAGCGGATCGACCTCGACGCTCCACCGCAGCACGCCCTTCAGCGCGCGCAGTTCCGGTTGCCACGCGCGCAGCGCGTGCTGCAGCGCCGCCCGCGACGCGCTTTCGAGCAGCAACTGCGCGCGGTGGACGTTCGCGACCTTCACGATCGTCATCGGCACCGCGTCGTACACGGTCACGCGGTCGGCGCCCGGCAGCCCCGGCAATGCGGCCGCGGCCTGCAGCAGGAACGCGAGCGCGGCGTCGAGCGTGCGCCCTTCGGCGCGCAGCAGCGCCTGGTAGACGAACGGCGGCAGGTGCGCGTCACGACGCTCGGCGAGCGTCGAATTCGCGAAGCCCACGTAGTCCTGCCGCCCGAGCGCGTGGTACAGCGCGTGACGCGGATAGCGCGTCTGCACCATCACCTCGCCCGGCAGGCCGGCGCGCCCCGCGCGGCCGCTCACCTGCATCAGCTGCGCGAACAGCCGCTCGCTCGCGCGGAAATCGTGCGAGAACAGCGCGGTATCGGCATTGAGGACCCCGACGAGCGACACGCGCTGGAAGTCGTGCCCCTTCGCGATCATCTGCGTGCCGACCAGGATGTCGATCTCGCCCGCGTGCACGTCGGAAAAAAGCGCCTGCGCGCTGCCCTTGCGGCGCGTGCTGTCCGCGTCGATCCGCAGGATCCGCGCGCCCGGCACCGCTTCGGCGAGCGCCTCCTCGATGCGCTGCGTGCCGCGCCCGAGCGGCGCGATGTCGACGTTCCCGCACTCGGGGCACGACCGCGGAATCCGCGCTTCCCAGCCGCAGTGATGGCAGCGCAGCGCATGCTCGGGCTTGTGCAGCACGACGTACGCGCTGCAACGCGGGCAACCGGCCACCCAGCCGCATGCGTCGCACGCGAGCTGCGGCGCGTAGCCGCGCCGGTTCAGGAACACGAGGCTCTGTTGGCCGCGTTCGAGCCGCGCCTTCAGCGCCGCGACGAGCGGCCCCGACAGCCCGCCCATCGACGCGCGCCCGCGCCGCCGTTCCTCTTCGAGATCGATCAGCCGCACGGTCGGCAGCGTCGCGTCGGCCACCGCGCGGCGCGACAGCGTGAGTCGCGTGTAGCGCCCCTGCTCGGCCTGCCACCAGCTCTCGAGCGACGGCGTGGCCGAGCCGAGCACGACCGTGATGCCGAGCTGCTTCGCGCGCCACACGGCCAGGTCGCGCGCCGAATAGCGCAACCCTTCCTGCTGCTTGTACGCGGGCTCGTGCTCCTCGTCGACGACGATCAGCGCGAGCGTCGGCATCGACGCGAGCACCGCGAGGCGCGTGCCGAGCACGATCCGCGCGCGGCCCGTGTGCGCGGCGAGCCAGTTGCGCGCCCGCTCGCCTTCGGCGAGCCCGCTGTGCAGCGTGACGATCGCATCGTCGGCGAGCGCGCCGGCGAAGCGCGCGCGAAACGCGGCCTCGAACTGCGGCGTCAGGTTGATTTCGGGCACGAGCACGAGCGCCTGTGCATCCGGCCGCGCGTCGAGCAGCGACGCGAGCGCATGCAGATAGACCTCGGTCTTGCCGCTGCCGGTCACGCCGTGCAGCAGGAACGGCGCGAAGCCCTGCGCCGCGCGGATCGCGTCGAGCGCCTCGGCCTGCTGGTCCGTCAACGCTGGCGGCACAGCCCGTCCACTGCTTGTCGACAGGTTGTCCACAGGGTTGGCCACAGGCATATCGGTCCAGCCGATCTCCTCGACGTCGACCCAGCCGCGCGCCGCCCAGTCGTCGAGCGTCGCGGCCGCCTTCGGATGCAGCGCGCGCGCGTCAGGCAGCGTCAGCGAACCGGTATCGACCAGCGCCTGCGCGAGCCGGCGCAGCGCGGCGCCGCGCGCGGGCAACGCGTCGGGCAGCGCCGCGCGGCCGGCTTCGGTCGGCCGGTAGCGCACTTCGGGTGCGAGCAGCCGCCCCCAGCGTCCGGCGTCGCGCAGCGCCTGCGGCAGCGCCGGCAACGCGACTTCGCCGCGCCCGCGCTGATAGTAGTCGGCGGCGAACGACACGAGCGCGAGCCAGTCGGCCGACAGCGGCGGCAGCTCCGTGCAGATCGCATCGACCGCGCGCAGCCGCGACGGCGGGACATCGGTGTGAGTGGTGACTTCGCAGACGAGCCCGACGGCCTGCCGTTTGCCGAACGGCACCTGCACGAGCGTGCCGGGCACGGGCGTCGGCTGCGCGTCGCAGCGATAGTCGAACAGGGTCGCGAGCGGATGGTCGAGCGCCACGCGCAGGTAGGTGCCGCTCATCCGCGCGCTCCGGCAACGGCGGTACGCGGCATACGGACGGCCTGCATCCACGCTCGCATCGCGACAGCGAACTTAAAGTAAAACGTCAGATTCGGCGCTAAGTTTTGGATTCGCATTAGGAATCGCCGTATACCCTGCCCAGCCTGTGGATAACTTTGTTGAGAACTCGCCGCTCAACGGCCGCAACGCGCGCCGGGCCGTGCTTTCCGCTGTTTTTCGCCGCTTCCGGCGGTGCCCCGCGAAGCCTTATTCCATAAGGCTGCTATTCAAATTACCTCACCATAGCGAGACAAATTGACCGATACGGGGCTCTACCGCGCTGCAACGTGGAAAATGTGTATAAGTCAAGTCTTGACAAGCACCGAATCGGCATCGGGAGCGGGATTGCGTCCTGTTTAGTTTCAAAAACGAAACATTTTCATCCCGCAGCGCAGCATGCCGGCGCTTGCGTTCAGCCCGCCTCTCCGCTACGGATTGCAAGGCTGTGGGTATGGACTTCGTCGACGAGTTCGGCGACGTGATCGGGCGACGTGAATTGCGAGATGCCGTGCCCGAGGTTGAACACGTGGCCCGGATGGTTGCCGTAGCTGTCGAGCACCGCGCGCGCCTGTTCGCGCACCGCGGCCGGCGGCGCGAACAGGATCGTCGGGTCGAGGTTGCCCTGCAGCGCGACGCGCCCCGCGACGCGCTCGCGCGCGGCGCCGAGGTTGACCGTCCAGTCGAGCCCGACCGCGTCGACGCCCGTCGCCGCGATTTCCTCGAGCCACAGCCCGCCGCCCTTCGTGAACGTGATCACCGGCACGCGCTCGCCGTCGTGCTCGCGCTTGAGCTGCGACACCACGCGGCGAATGTAGTCCAGCGAGAAGCGCTGGTACGCGCCGTCGGCCAACGCGCCGCCCCACGTATCGAAGATCATCACGGCCTGCGCGCCCGCTTCGATCTGCGCGTTCAGGTACGCGGCCACCGCCTGCGCGTTCACGTCGAGGATCCGGTGCATCAGGTCCGGGCGCGAATACGCCATCGACTTCACCGTGCGGAAATCGTCCGAGCCGCCGCCTTCGACCATGTAGCACGCGAGCGTCCACGGGCTGCCCGAGAAGCCGATCAGCGGCACGCGCTGACGGCCCTGGCCGTCGGTGAGCGCGCGGCGGATCTCGCGCACGGCGCCCGTCACGTAGCCGAGCGTCTCCTCGATGTCCGGCACCGCGAGCTTCGCGACGTCGGCCTCGGTGCGCACCGGATGCGCGAACTTCGGCCCTTCGCCGACCTGGAAGTCGAGGCCGAGCCCCATCGCGTCGGGAATCGTCAGGATGTCCGAGAACAGGATCGCGGCGTCGAGCGGGAAGCGCTCGAGCGGCTGCAACGTCACTTCGGTCGCGTAGTCGGGGTTCTTCGCGAGACCGAGGAAGCTGCCGGCGCGCGCGCGCGTCGCGTTGTATTCGGGCAGGTAGCGGCCGGCCTGGCGCATCAGCCAGATCGGCGTGTAGTCGGTCGGCTCGCGCAGAAGCGCACGCAGGAAGGTGTCGTTGAGCAGGTTATGGGCCACGGTAGGAGCGACGAAGCGAAGGCAAAGCGGCATTTTACCGGACAGCCGCGATCGGGCTGCGCATGCCGATGCGATGGCGGCCATATGACGCGCGCGATGGCTCCGTTATGATCGGACGCTCATATCGAACGAAACGAAGGAGGAGACCGATGAAGACATTCGCCGCACTCGCCGCACTCGCCGCGGCCGCCACGTTTTGCTGCACTGCCGCGCACGCGCAGGGCGCGGCCCCGGCGGCGCCGGCAAGCGCCGCGGCGGCCGGCTCGCGGCTCGACGACGTGCTCGCGCGCGGCACGCTGCGCGTGTGCACGACGGGCGACTACAAGCCGTATTCGTACTACCGCACGGATGGCCGCTTCGAGGGCATCGACATCGACATGGCCGAATCGCTCGCGAAATCGCTCGGCGTGAAGACCGACTACGTGAAGACGAGCTGGCCGAACCTCACCCACGATTTCGTCGCGAAGTGCGACATCGCGGTGGGCGGCGTGTCGACGACGCTCGAGCGCCAGAAGCGCGTGTTCTTCACGCAGCCGTACGTGGTCGACGGCAAGACGCCGATCGTGCGCTGCGCGGATGTGGACAAGTACCAGACCGTCGCGCAGATCGACCGGCCCGACACGCGCGTGATCGTGAATCCGGGCGGCACCAACGAGCGCTTCGCGAAGCAGTTCTTCACGCATGCGAACCTGACCGTCTATCCGGACAACGTGACGATCTTCAAGCAGATCCTCGCCGGCAAGGCCGACGTGATGGTGACGGACGCCTCCGAGACGCTGCTGCAGCAAAAGCTGAATCCGGGCCTCTGCTCGGTGCATCCGGACAAGCCGTTCCAGTTCGGCGAGAAGGCGTACATGGTGCCGCGCGGCGACGTCGTGTTCCAGCAATACGTCGACCAGTGGCTGCATCTCGCCCTATCCACCGGTGAATACCAGGCAATTGCCGACAAGTGGCTGAAATAAGCAAGCCCGCGTCACGGCGGCCGATCGCGGGCATCGATCCCGCGGCCGCCGGGCGCCGACGTCCCGCGCGGGGCGGCGGCCGGCATGCCGCCGTTACACCTTGCCGTCGCGAGCCGCGGCCTTCCAGCGGCCCGAAACCCGCCGAATTGGCCGAATGGCCGACTTCCACGCGTGCCGATCACGTTTCAAAATCTTTCTGACGATTGAATCGTCATGCGCGGTATCGGTCGGGCCGTGCCCGTTCGCGCGTGAAAATCGGCAATTCATCGCGCCCGATACGCGTGAAAAACGCATCGCGCGCATACCTTGAAAACACAGCGGAAAAGATGGGTAAATATGACCTTTTTCAGGATCCCGAAAACAGCAAAAAATCCCGGAAAGCCTTATCTGGCGGGCGTTACAACCTGAAACACTTTGTTACCGCCATGGGTCATTAATTCGCCCACAATGGGCCTCAACGGTTTCAACACGGATGCGGTCTCGTGTGCCAAGTGTGAGCGGACGCGAAGCGCTGCGAGCCAGTCGGTCACGTACCGAAGCCCTTCCGAGGGGCATCCCTGTTGGAGTCGTTTCCGGCTCCCCGCCGGATCCGGTTTCATCTTTGGTCTCCTCGCGCTAACCCCGTAGCGTGTGGTTTTTAGCGGGCTAATAAGCCCGCTTTTTTTCGTCCATCGAAAACGTAGCGACCCGCGAGCCGCCCCGTTTTTCCCGCATTTTCCCGCGCCGTCCCGCTTCAAGCGGTCTTCTGCACGTCGAGCTTCAGCTCCTCGATCATCCGCTCGCGCATCACGAACTTCTGCACCTTGCCCGTCACCGTCATCGGCAGCTCGTCGACGAAGCGGATATAGCGCGGAATCTTGTAGTGCGCGATCTGCCCGTTGCAAAACGCGCGCACGTCGTCCTCGGTCATCTGCTCGTTCGCGCGCAGCACGATCCACGCGCACAGCTCCTCGCCGTACTTCGCATCGGGCACGCCGAATACCTGCGCGCTCTGGATCTTCGGATGGCGGAACAGGAATTCCTCGATCTCGCGCGGATAGACGTTTTCGCCGCCGCGAATCACCATGTCCTTCAGGCGGCCGACGATGTTGCAGTAGCCGTCCGCATCGAGCGTCGCGAGGTCGCCCGTATGCATCCAGCCGTCGACCAGCACTTCGCGCGTCTTCGCGTCGTCGCCCCAGTAGCCGAGCATCACCGAATAGCCCTTCGTGCACAGCTCGCCCGTCGCGCCGACCGGCACGATGTTCCCGCTCGGATCGACGATCTTCACTTCGAGATGCGGCTGGATGCGGCCGACCGTCGTCGTGCGCTTTTCCAGCGGATCGTCGGTCGAGCTCTGGAACGACACGGGGCTCGTCTCCGTCATCCCGTACGCGATCGTGATTTCAGACAGATGCATCTGCGCCACCACGCGCTTCATCGTCTCGATCGGACACGGCGAGCCGGCCATGATCCCGGTGCGCAGCGTCGACAGGTCGAATGTCGCGAATGCCGGATGATCGAGCTCCGCGATGAACATCGTCGGCACGCCGTGCAGCGCGGTGCAGCGTTCTTCGGCCACCGCCGCGAGCGTCGCGACCGGGTCGAACGCTTCGCCGGGAAACACCATCGCGGCGCCCGTCGACACGCAGGCGAGCACGGCCAGCACCATCCCGAAGCAGTGATAGAGCGGCACCGGGATACAGAGCGAATCCTGTTCGGTGAAACGCATCGCCATCGCGATCGAGCGCGCGTTGTTGACGACGTTGCGGTGCGTGAGCGTCGCGCCCTTCGGGCTGCCGGTCGTGCCGCTCGTGAACTGGATGTTGATCGGATCGTTGGCGTCGAGCGTCGCGCCGATCGCATCGAGCAGCGCCGGATCGACGGCCCGGCGGCCGCGCGCCATCACGTCCGCGAAGCGGAACATGCCGGCGGGCGCCGTCTCGCCCATCGACACGATCGTGCGCAGGTTCGGCACGCGCGCCGCGTGCAGCTCGCCCGGCGTCGCGGTCGCGAGCTCCGGCGCGATGGTCTGCAGCATCTCGACGTACGCGGAGCTTTTGAAGCGCTCGGCCGCGATCACGGCCTTGCAGCCGACCTTGTTCAGCGCGTATTCGAGTTCCGACAGCCGGTAGGCCGGATTGATGTTGACGAGCACCGCGCCGATCCGCGCGGTCGCGAACTGCGTGAGCAGCCATTCGCTGCGGTTCGGCGACCAGATGCCGACGCAATCGCCCTTCACGATCCCGAGCGCGGCGAGCCCCGCGGCCAGCACGTCGACCTCGTTCGCGAACGCGCGCCACGTCCAGCGCACCTGCTGCTCGCGGAACACGACGGCCGGACGGTCGGGAAAGCGGCCGGCCGTGTCGAGCAGGAACCGGCTGATCGTCGCTTCGGATAGCGGCACATCGGTGGCGCCGCGCACGTAGGACAGTCCGTTTTCGGGCGCGATCAGCGCCCCCTTGCCAAGGTCTGCTGCCATCGATGTCTCCGTCCGTTTTTGTCTGATCGGCTGCGACACGCGGCTGACGTGCGTGCCTGCGCCGCCGTGCTCGCGGCGGCGAACCTCCGAGCGCATGATGCCGCGCTCTGCTGACGACACTCTGACATCAAATCGCGACGGGCGGCTGAAATAGCACGATCGGGCGACACGATCCGGCCCGCAAAAAACAGACGAAAACGACGGCCGAAAAAAAAGCAGCCCGAAGGCTGCTTTCTTTCGCGGGATACGCGGCGCGGCTCAGTGCCGGCTGCGGATCTTCGCCAGACGCTGGATCGCTTCGAGCTGCGCCATCGCGGTCGCGAGCTCGGATTGCGCCTTTGCGAGGTCGAGGTCCGACTTCGCGTTCTGCAGCGTTTCCTCGGCACGCTTGCGCGCTTCCTCGGCTTTCGCCGCGTCGAGGTCCTTGCCGCGGATCGCGGTATCGGCGAGCACCGTCACGGCGCCCGGCTGCACTTCGAGAATGCCGCCCGCGACGAACACGAATTCGTCGTTGCCGCCCTCGACTTCGATGCGCACCGCACCCGGACGAATCCGGGTAATGAGCGGCGTGTGACCCGGCAGAATGCCCAGCTCACCCGTTTCGCCCGGCAGCGCGACGAATTTCGCCTCGCCCGAGAAGATCTGCTCTTCCGCGCTGACGACGTCTACTTTGATGGTTGCCATATCGACTCCAATCTCATCCACGGGTTGAGCGTATTGCGGCCGGCGCAGGCGGCCGGCATACAAGTCATTGCTGACTCGTTGCTCCGGCCGGCGCTCGCCGGCTTGCGACTCACTCAGCCCTTACTGGATCTTCTTGGCCTTTTCGAAGGCTTCGTCGATCGTGCCGACCATGTAGAACGCCTGTTCCGGCAGGTGGTCGCACTCGCCGTCGACGATCATCTTGAAGCCACGGATCGTTTCCTTCAGCGGCACGTACTTGCCCGGCGAGCCCGTGAACACTTCAGCGACGTGGAACGGCTGCGACAGGAAACGCTGGATCTTACGCGCACGTGCGACCGACAGCTTGTCTTCCGGCGACAGTTCGTCCATGCCCAGAATCGCGATGATGTCGCGCAGTTCCTTGTAGCGCTGCAGCGTCTGCTGAACGCGACGGGTGATCGAGTAGTGCTCTTCACCGATCACGTTCGGGTCGATCTGGCGCGACGTCGAGTCGAGCGGGTCGACCGCCGGGTAGATACCCAGCGAAGCGATGTCACGCGACAGAACGACGGTTGCGTCCAGGTGGCCGAAGGTGGTCGCCGGCGACGGGTCGGTCAAGTCGTCCGCAGGGACGTACACGGCCTGGACCGACGTAATCGAGCCCTTCTTGGTCGACGTGATGCGCTCTTGCAGCTTGCCCATTTCTTCAGCCAGCGTCGGCTGATAGCCCACTGCCGACGGCATACGGCCGAGCAGTGCCGACACTTCGGTACCGGCCAGCGTGAAACGGTAGATGTTGTCGACGAAGAACAGCACGTCGAGGCCTTCGTCACGGAAGTGCTCGGCCATCGTCAAGCCGGTCAGCGCGACGCGCAGACGGTTGCCCGGCGGCTCGTTCATCTGGCCGTACACCAGCGCGACCTTGTCGAGAACGTTCGAGTCCTTCATTTCGTGGTAGAAGTCGTTCCCTTCACGGGTACGCTCGCCCACGCCCGCGAACACGGAGTAACCGCCGTGTTCCTTCGCGATGTTGTTGATGAGCTCCATCATGTTGACGGTCTTGCCCACGCCGGCACCGCCGAACAGGCCGACCTTGCCGCCCTTCGCGAACGGGCAGATCAGGTCGATGACCTTGATACCCGTTTCGAGCAGTTCGGTCGACGGCGACAGTTCGTCGAACGCCGGAGCCTTCTGGTGGATCGAACGCGTCGTTTCGCTTTCGATCGGGCCGGCTTCGTCGATCGGACGGCCGAGCACGTCCATGATACGGCCGAGGGTCGGCTTGCCGACCGGCACCGAGATCGGCTTTGCCGTGTTCTTCACGGTCAGGCCGCGGCGCAGGCCGTCGGATGCACCCAGACAAATGGTACGGACCACGCCGTCGCCCAGCTGTTGCTGGACTTCGAGCGTCAGTTCCGAGCCATCGAGAATGAGCGCGTCGTAGATCTTCGGCATGCTGTCGCGCGGGAATTCCACGTCGATAACGGCGCCGATGCACTGTACGATCTTGCCTTCTACCAAAGCAGCAGTACTCATCGCTTTTCCTTTAAATACCTGATTCTTTACTCGCGCAAAGGCGCAGTTGTCGTCCCGGGCGCGCGCTTAAACAGCGGCTGCGCCGCCGACGATCTCCGACAGTTCTTTCGTGATCGCGGCCTGACGGCTCTTGTTGTATACGAGCTGCAGTTCGCTGATCACCGTCTTCGCGTTGTCGGACGCGGCCTTCATCGCGACCATGCGCGCCGATTGCTCGGACGCCATGTTTTCCGCGACGGCCTGGTACACCAGCGCCTCGACGTAACGCACGAGCAGTTCGTCGACGACGGCCTGCGCGTCCGGCTCGTAGATGTAGTCCCACGACGTCGCCGGCGTACCGTCATCGGCTTCGAAGTGTTCCGACGACAGCGGCAGCAGCTGCTCGATCACGGCTTCCTGCTTCATCGTGTTGACGAAGCGCGTGTAAGCGATATAAACCGCCGACAGCTTGCCTTCCGAGTACAGATCGAGCTGCGTCTTCACGGCGCCGATCAGCTTGTCCAGGTGCGGGGTGTCGCCCAGGTGCACGACCTGCGACATCACCTTCGCGCCGAAGCGGTTCAGGAACCCGAGGCCCTTGCCGCCGATCGCGGTGGCTTCGACCTTCTGGCCCTTCTCTTCCAGCTCCTTGAACTTCTGCACCGTCGCACGCAGCACGTTGGTGTTCAGACCACCGCACAGACCCTTGTCCGTCGTGACGAGGATGATGCCGGCCGTCTGCGCGCCGTCGTTCGCCACCATGAACGGGTGGCGGTACTCGGGGTTCGCACGGCTCATGTGCGCGGCGATGGCACGGACCTTGTCTGCATACGGACGAGCGGCGCGCATGCGTTCCTGCGCGCGACGCATCTTCGATGCAGCCACCATCTCCATCGCCTTCGTGATCTTGCGCGTGTTTTGCACGCTCTTGATCTTGCCGCGAATTTCCTTCATTCCAGCCATAGCTTGCTCCTTTGCGCCCCGAGTTAGCGCTTTGGCGCTTTACTCGGGACTCATGCATCGCTCACCGAAGCGGCGCGGGTGCGTCAGCCCCCGCGCGGCCTCGGTGTGTCACTCGCGGATCAATAGGCACCGGACTTCTTGAAGGATTCGATCGCCGAGCGCAGCGCGCCTTCGTCGTCCTTCGAGAGATCCTTGGTGTCTTCGATGCGCTTGATGAGGTCAGCGTGGCTGGTCTTCAGGTTGTCGCGCAGGCCCTTCTCGAACGACAGCACTTGCTTGACGTCGAGATCGTCGAGGTAGCCGTTGTTCGCGGCGTACAGCGACACGGCCAGTTCCCAGACCTGCAGCGGCTGGTACTGCGGCTGCTTCAGCAGTTCCGTCACGCGGCGGCCGCGCTCGAGCTGCTTGCGGGTCGCTTCGTCGAGGTCCGATGCGAACTGCGCGAATGCGGCCAGTTCACGGTACTGCGCGAGGTCGGTACGGATACCGCCCGACAGCTTCTTCACGACCTTCGTCTGCGCGGCGCCACCGACGCGCGACACCGACACGCCGGCGTTGATTGCCGGGCGGATGCCTGCGTTGAACAGGTCGGTTTCGAGGAAGATCTGGCCGTCGGTAATCGAGATCACGTTCGTCGGAACGAACGCGGTCACGTCGCCAGCCTGCGTTTCGATGACCGGCAGTGCCGTCAGCGAGCCGCTCTTGCCCTTCACTTCGCCGTTCGTGAACTTCTCGACGTACTCTTCCGACACGCGCGCCGCACGCTCGAGCAGACGCGAGTGCAGATAGAACACGTCGCCCGGGTACGCTTCACGGCCCGGCGGGCGGCGCAGCAGCAGCGAGATCTGACGGTATGCCCAAGCCTGCTTGGTCAAGTCGTCATAGATGATCAGCGCATCTTGGCCGCGGTCGCGGAAGTATTCGCCCATCGTGCAGCCGGCGTACGGCGCCAGGTACTGCATGGCAGCCGAATCCGATGCCGAAGCGGCGACGACGATCGTGTATTCCATCGCGCCCGTTTCTTCGAGCTTGCGCACCACGTTCATGATCGACGAAGCCTTCTGGCCGATCGCGACGTAGATACAGATCAGGTCCTTGCCCTTCTGGTTGATGATCGCGTCGAGCGCCACCGCAGTCTTGCCGCACTGACGGTCGCCGATGATCAGCTCACGCTGGCCGCGGCCGATCGGCACCATCGCGTCGATCGACTTGATGCCCGTCTGCACCGGCTGCGACACCGACTTGCGCCAGATCACGCCCGGGGCGATCTTTTCGATCGCGTCGGTCAGCTTCGCGTTGACCGGGCCCTTGCCGTCGATCGGGTTGCCGAGCGCGTCGACGACGCGGCCGACGAGTTCCGGGCCAACCGGGACTTCGAGAATGCGGCCCGTCGTCTTGACGATGTCGCCTTCCGAGATGTGTTCGTATTCGCCGAGAATCACCGCGCCGACCGAGTCGCGCTCGAGGTTCAGCGCGAGACCGAACGTATTGCCCGGAAACTCGAGCATTTCGCCCTGCATCACGTCCGACAGGCCGTGGATGCGCACGATACCGTCGGTCACGGAGATCACGGTGCCCTGGTTGCGAACGTCTGCGCTCGCTTCAAGGCCCTGGATCCGGCTCTTGATCAGCTCGCTGATCTCAGAGGGATTGAGTTGCATTATTCGCTCCTGATAGTCAATTCTGTTGCGTGCCGGCGTGGCGCTCAGGCGGTCAAGGCAGCCTGCATCGATGCGAGGCGCGCGCGAACCGAGGTGTCGAGCACTTCGTCGCCGACCGTCACGCGCACGCCGCCGATCAGCGACGAATCGACTTCGACCGTCGGTTTCAGCTTGCGCTTGAACTTGCGTTCGAGGCCCGAGACGAGACTGTCGAGATCCGCGCCGTTCAGCGGGAACGCGCTCACGATCTCGGCGTCGGCTGCGCCTTCACGTTCGTTCTTGAGCGCCTCGAACTGCTCGGCAATTTCCGGCAGCAGCGCGATGCGATGATTGTCGACCAGCATCTGCACGAAGTTCTTCGCTTCGGCGCCGGCCGCGACGGGCGACTTCACCGCAGCAAGCAGCAACTCGGCTACTTGCGTGCGCGTCACCTTCGGGCTCGACGCGACCGACAGTACTTCCGGCAGACGCGCAACCTGGGCCAGCTCTTGCACGAGCGTGGACCAGGCGGCGATGTCACCGCCCTCGGCCACGCGGAACAGCGCTTCTGCGTAAGGGCGGGCGATGGTTGCAAGTTCGGCCATGATCAGAGCTCGGCTTTCAGTTGATTCAGCAGTTGGGCGTGGGCCGTTTGATCGACTTCGCGCTTCAGGATCTGCTCGGCGCCCTTCACGGCCAGCGCGGCGACTTCGCCACGCAGCGCTTCGCGCGCCTTCACGATTTGCTGTTCTGCTTCCGCCTTCGCCTGGGCGACGATGCGGGCGGCTTCAGCCTGGGCGTTGGCCTTGATTTCCTCGGCGACCGCCTGCGCACGCTTTTCAGCGTCGGCGATGCGCTGCTGGCCGTCGTTGCGGGCCTGCGCGAGTTCCTGGTCCACGCGCTTGTGCGCTGCGTCGAGTTCCGCCTTGCCCTTCTCCGCGGCGGCGAGGCCGTCGGCGATCTTCTTCGAACGTTCGTCGAGGGCGTTGATCAACGGCGGCCACACGAATTTCATCGTGAACCACGCGAGGACCAGGAACACGACCATTTGCGCAAACAGAGTTGCGTTGAGATTCACGGTGTTTCCTTATCTGCTATTCCGGAAAAATGAAACGGTAAGGCGCTCATCGAGTTGCATTCGATCAGCGCCCCAAGTCTCCGTTCCGCCCTGCGCCGGCTCACGCCGGACGCATATTTCCGAGGAACCTTAGCCTGCGAGCTTCGACAGGAGCGGGTTCGCGAACGCGAACAGCATTGCGACACCAACGCCGATCAGGAATGCAGCGTCGATCAGACCAGCCAGCAGGAACATCTTCGTTTGCAGCGGGTTGATGAGTTCCGGCTGACGTGCGCAGGCTTCGATGTACTTGCCACCCATCAGCGCGATACCGATACAGGCGCCGATTGCACCCAGGCCGATGATGATGCCGATACCGATGGCGGTCAGACCCTGGATGTTGGCGATGTAAGCTTGCATGATCACTCCTTTGTGAAAAGACTTGGAACTGAGATTTAAAAAACTAAAACGAAGACTCTTTGTTGCACGCCGCGCTTAGTGCGTGTCGTGCGCCTGGCCGAGATACACCAGCGTCAGCATCATGAAAATGAATGCCTGCAACAGAACAATCAGGATGTGGAAGATTGCCCAGACGCTACCCGCGATCACATGACCAACGAAGCCGAGGAACGTTGCGTCGCCACCGAAGCTCCACATGCTGCCGAGCAGGGCGATCAACAGGAACAACAGCTCACCCGCGTACATGTTGCCGAACAGCCGCATGCCGAGCGAAACGGTCTTTGCAACGTATTCGACGATGTTGAGCGCGAGGTTCGGGATCCACAGCAGCGGGTGGCCGCCGAACGGGGCCGACAGCAGCTCATGCGCAAAGCCGCCCGCGCCCTTGATCTTGATGCTGTAGTAGATCATCAGGACGAACACGCCGAGCGCGATGCCGAGCGTGCCGTTCAGGTCGGCCGTCGGGACGATGCGATGGTGGGAAATCACGTCCGACAGACCGAGCAGGCCGATCACGCGGCCCGGCAGGTCGACCGGGAGAAAGTCGAGGGAGTTCATCAGCGCGACCCACACGAATACCGTGAGGGCGAGCGGCGCGATGAAGGTGCGATTGCCGTGGACGATGGCCTTCGACTGGTCTTCGACCATTTCGACGAGCATCTCGATCGCGCACTGGAAACGGCCCGGCACGCCCGACGTCGCCTTGCGGGCGGCCAGACGCAGCAGGACGATCGTCACGATGCCGCAAACGATCGACCAGAACAGCGTGTCGATATTCCAGACGTGAATGTCGAAAATCGACGTCTGATGCGAGGTGGAGAAATTCTGCAAGTGGTGCGCAATGTACTCGGACGGATCCGGACCGCGCGTGCCTTCGCTAGCTGCCATATCGTTAATGCCACCCAAATTGTCGAAAATCGTTTTGCCCCGTTCCGCAACACGCTATTGCGGGAACGGGCCGGTGCGGTTCGTTGTCGAAACCGCACGCTGCTTGTTCCTTACCGCCAGGCCAGCGCGATCCAGTACGTCTTCAGCACGACGAGGTACGTGACGAGGAACGGCACCCAGTGCACGCCGGCCCAGCCGAACGCCACCGCGGTGAACATCCCGATCGTCAGAACGAGCTTCAGGGCTTCGCCCATCACCCAGCTCATCACGGTGGCCGAGCCACCTGCCTTCAGTCGCGCCACGAATACCGCACTGGGCACCCAGCCGATCGCTCCGCCCAGAAACGCGGATTGCGCAGCGGCGCCCGGCGACTTCGAAAACAGCCACCACGCCAGCGTTGCAACCAGGGACAGGACCACTTGCGCGAACACCACCTTGTAGGGGGTCACGCGCGAGGGCTTGCTCACGTTCGGGCCAAACAGCCTTTCGGCCTCGGCCCGCGTCAGCGGAACGATGTTGTTATCTTGCTGCTCGACATCCCAGTCATCGTCGGATTCACGCCGCTCGCCGGCCGCCGAAGCGGTGCGTTGCGTGCGCTGATCATCGTGCCTGTCGTCCGGCGCCTGACCCGCCATCGCAATCTTCCGCTGAAATCCTTGAACCCGGCCCCAAGCTTTCCGAAAGCTTTCAGGGGTGCCTAGCTAACAAATCCGGGCGATTGTAAGCGATAGTTGCAAGTGATTCAAGGCTTTAGACGCGACAAAAACCTGTGTAAAACGACGCCTCATGATGTGGAAAAACGCCCGATTCGACGACGTACGATGACAGTTGTAAGGTCGATTTTTTGCACCGGTACTTCTTGCGCGAAAAAGTCCGGTGACGGGGTAAAGGGCGGGGAAACGATGCCCGAGGCGGGCCACGCGGAAGCGGTGCGATCGCCGCCGGGAATGCGCCGCCATGCAGCCATCGGAAACGACTCGGCGCGACGCCGTGGAACCCGCAACGCGCGATGACCGAACCACCGCGCGCGACGCGCGAAATTCGACCGGATGTTCAGGCATCGATTCATCCAATCAGTTGTCGCGGCGCCACAGACGTTCGACTGTGGAATGCAACGCTTATCCACAATGCTCGATCACTACGAACGCCGTGCGCCCTGCCACCACTCGAACGGCTCACCTGTGCCGCCCGCACTGGCCTCGCTCAACCGTGCATGAGCAGCCACGCGCCGAGCGCCGTGCTCAACAGTGCGAACGGAATCGAAACGAGGTGAAACGGTAGCCACATGCGCGGCTCCTTCGCGAGACGCACCGCGATCAGGTTCGCGAGCGAACCGATCGCGAAACCGAAGCCGCCGATCGATACGCCGAATGCAAGCGCGCGCCAGTCGTGCGTGAACTCCGACAGCAGGATCGCGGCCGGCACGTTGCTGATCACCTGCGACAGGACGGCGCCGGCGGCATAGACGCGTAGCGGCGAATCGAGTTGTGCGTGCGCGATCGCATCGTGCACGACAGGCAGCGCGGCCGCGCTGCGCAACACGACGAACATCAGCACGAAGATCAGCAGCAGCAGCCAGTCGATCTTCAGGACTGCGTCGCGTTTGACGGCGAGCAGCACGATCGCGACCCCGACGAGGCCCGGCAGCGGATGATGCGCATCGGCGAGCAGCACGAACGCGGCGAACAGCCCCGCCGCGATCAGCGCGTGCATGCGTTGGACGGGAACGGCCGCGACGTCGCCGGACAGGTCGAGCGGCTTCGCGCGGAACATCACCGCGGTCAGCACGAGCAGCAGCGCCATCAGCGCGACGGCGAGCGGCCCGAGCGTGACCACGAAGCGGCCGAACGACACGCCGCTCAATTGCCACAGGAAAAGATTCTGCGGATTGCCGAGCGGTGTCGCGACGGAGCCCGCATTGACGGCCAGCGCGACGACGATCACGAGCCGCCGGAAAGGTAGCGGAGTCAGTGCGCGCAGCGACACCATCAACGGCACGACGACGAACAGCGCGACGTCGTTGGTGAGCCACATCGACAACACCGCGGCGAAGCCGACGAGCAGCATCGCAAGCCCGCGTTCGGAATGCACGTGATGCACGATGCGATGCGCGAGCCACATCAGGCAGCCGGACAACTCGAGCGCCTTCGTCAGCATCAACAGGCCCGCGAGCGTCGCGACCGTCTGCCAGTCGACGCGATCGGCGAGTACCGAAAATGGTTGCGGACGCACCCATTGCAGCACGATCAGGCCCAGCGCCAGGACCGACAGAACCGGTTCCTGCGCAAGCCAGCCGAGCCACCGGCGCGGCGCCGGTACGCCCGTTTCCTCCATACCTGCCCCGTTATTCTTCTGTTGCGACGTTGCCGCGCAGTCGCGCGAGAATGCCCTCGAGCGCATCGAGGTTGCCGAAGTCGATCAGCACCTGCCCTCGCCCGCGGCGGCCGAGCTTGATCTTCACCGTCGACGCGAGCAGATCGGACAACTCCTCTTCGAGGCGACGCGTATCACGGCCGCCGTCGTCCTTCGCACGCGCCTTCACGGCCGGCGCTTCCTTCGTCGTGTGCGAGACGAGCTTCTCGGTCTCGCGCACCGACATGCGCTTGTTGACCACCTGATGCGCGAGCGTGATCTGCGTGGCCGCGTCGACCGCGAGCAGCGCGCGTGCGTGCCCCATGTCGAGATCGCCGGCCAGCAGCATCGTCTGCACCGGCGACGCGAGGTTCAGCAGGCGCAGCAGGTTCGACACCGCGCTGCGCGAACGGCCGACCGATTCGGCCGCCTGTTCGTGCGTGAAACCGAACTCGTCGAGCAGGCGCTGGATACCGTGCGCCTCTTCGAGCGGATTCAGGTCCTCGCGCTGGATGTTCTCGATCAGCGCCATCGCGGCGGCAGCCTGATCGGATACGTCTTTCACGAGCACCGGTACTTCATCGAGGCCGGCCAGACGCGCCGCGCGGAAACGCCGCTCGCCCGCGATGATCTCGTATTTGTCTGATGAAATGGGCCGCACCAGGATCGGCTGCATCACGCCCTGCGCGCGAATGCTTGCCGCGAGTTCCTGCAGGCTGCCTTCGTCCATCCGCGTACGCGGCTGGTACTTGCCGGCTTGCAGCTTGCCGAGCGCGAGCGTGTTCGGTGCGCCTTCGATCTTCACCGCTTCGGTGATGTCGGCACTGCCGCCGAGCAGCGCTTCGAGGCCACGTCCCAAGCCCTTCTTCTTTGGTACCGCGTTCATGTCTTTCTTCCTCGCTTCGCTCATGTCCGGATCACGACACCTCGAACGCGCGCACGCGCTCGATCATCTCGGCGCCGAACTGGATATACGCTTGCGCGCCGCGCGAACTGCGGTCGAACACGACGCCCGGCAACCCGTAACTCGGCGCTTCCGCCAGGCGCACGTTGCGCGGAATCACCGCGTCGAACACCTTGTCGCCGAAGTGCGCTTTCAGCTGATCGGAGACTTGCTGCTGCAGCGTGATGCGCGGATCGAACATCACGCGCAGCAGGCCGATGATCTTCAGGTCGCGGTTCATGTTCGCGTGAACCTGCTTGATCGTGTTGACGAGGTCCGACAACCCTTCCAGTGCGAAGTACTCGCACTGCATCGGGATCACGACGCCGTGCGCCGCGCACAGGCCATTCAGCGTCAGCAGCGACAGCGTCGGCGGGCAATCGATCAGCACGAAATCGTAGTCGTCGGCCACGCGCTCGAGCGCGGCCTTCAGGCGGCGCTCGCGGTTGTCGATGCTGATCAGTTCGATCTCGGCGCCGGACAGCTCGCGGTTCGCGGGAAGCACGTCGTAAGTGACGCCTTCCGGACGCACGCGCGCGTCGCTGACCGACACGCCGTCGACCAGCACTTCGTACACGGTCGCTTCGCAGGCGGCCTTGTCGATCCCGCTGCCCATCGTCGCGTTGCCCTGCGGGTCGAGATCGATCAACAGGACTCGTTGCTCCTGCGCTGCAAGGCTTGCGGCGAGATTGACCGATGTCGTCGTCTTGCCGACGCCCCCCTTCTGGTTCGCAACGCAGAAGATCTTTGCCATCGTTGGTGTGTTCCCTTTACCTTCAAACAAACGGCGCGCTACCGCGCGCCTTCAATTCGCGTCGTCGACGGCTACTTCGAACAGATGCCGCTCCGCATCGAGCATCGGCACAGCCAGCCGGATCGTCTGCTTCACGCGGCTGCCTTCCGGCAACCGCGCAATCTCGTCGTCCGGATGAACGCCCTTCATCGCCCAGATCGATCCGCCCGGCGCGACCAGATGTCGAGCAAGTTTAACGAAGTCGGACAGGTCCGCGAAAGCGCGGGATACGATCATGTCGAATTTTTCCGGGACTTCGACACCCGGCTGCAGCGATTCGACCCGCCCGGTGACGACCCACAGGTTCGCGAGCTTCAGCTCCGTGCGCATCTGCGTCTGGAACGCAGACTTCTTCTGCACGATGTCGTTCAGCGTGACCTGCCAGCTCGGCTCGACGATCGCCAGCACGATACCGGGCAGCCCACCGCCCGAGCCGACGTCGAGTACGCGCGCCGACGCACGGCCGCGCAGATGCGGGACAATGGAAAGTGAATCGAGGATGTGCTGGATCAGCATCTGCTTCGGATCGCGGATCGCGGTCAGGTTGTAGACCGCGTTCCACTTGCCGAGCAGCGCGACGTAGTCGAGCAACTGGTTGCGTTGTGTATCCGTCAGCGTGAGGTCGAGCGCCGCCGTGCCTTCGACGAGCATCCCCTCCAGTACGTCCCGATTAACCGCCGGTGCGCGACGCGCCGTCATTGTTGCGTCGGGACGGTGCCGTCCCCCTGCTCCGCGGCGGCTGCGTCCGTGCCGTTGCGGCGGCCCAGGCCGCGACGCTTCAGGTGCACCATCAGCAGCGAGATTGCCGCCGGCGTGACGCCCGAAATGCGCGACGCCTGCCCGATCGTTTCCGGCCGGAACTCGTTGAGCTTCTGGCTCACCTCGAACGACAGGCCGCGGACTTCGCGGTAATCGATACCGTCCGGCAGGCGCGTGTTCTCGTTCGCATCGTTGCGCTCGATCTCGGATGCCTGGCGCTCGATATAGCCCTGGTACTTGACGCCGATCTCGACCTGCTCCTTGATCTGCTCGAGCAGCACCGGATCGTCGGTCAGCGGCTCCGCCGGGCCGCACTCGCCACCCTTCAGCCCGCACACGCCGTCGTAGCTTACACCGGGGCGGCGCAGCAGCTCGGCGAGGCTGTATTCGTGGTCGATCGCCTTGCCGAGCAACGCGGTCGCCTCTTCCGCAGCAAGCGTCTTCGGCGTAACCCACGTCGACTTCAGGCGTTCGGTTTCACGTG
Organism: Burkholderia sp. AU45388; assembly: GCF_030481585.1. Lineage (NCBI taxonomy): Bacteria > Pseudomonadati > Pseudomonadota > Betaproteobacteria > Burkholderiales > Burkholderiaceae > Burkholderia > Burkholderia sp. AU45388. The sequence goes on from NZ_JAUJPV010000019.1 coordinate 71,136, forward strand.
AAACAGCGTCGCGCTTCCGGCTGAAGGCGTCCCAACGCGCATCGTCGACCAGCCCAAGCTCGCGACCGACCTCGGTCAGGCGCATGTCGGCGTTGTCTTCGCGCAAGCTCAGGCGATACTCGGCGCGGCTTGTGAACATCCGGTACGGCTCCGCCACGCCGCGCGTGACGAGATCGTCGACCAGCACGCCCAGATACGCCTGGTCGCGACGCGGGCACCACGCATCCTTTTCCTGCACGTAGCGGCCCGCATTGACGCCGGCCAGCAGACCCTGCGCAGCCGCTTCCTCATAGCCAGTCGTGCCGTTGATCTGGCCCGCAAAGAACAACCCGTTGATCGCCTTCGTCTCCAACGACGCCTTCAGCGCACGCGGGTCGAAGTAATCGTACTCGATCGCGTAACCGGGGCGCAGGATGTGCGCATTCTCGAGGCCGCGCATCGAATGCACGAGTTCGAGCTGCACGTCGAACGGCAAACTCGTCGAGATCCCGTTCGGGTAGAACTCGTTGGTCGTCAGGCCTTCCGGCTCGAGGAAGATCTGGTGCGATTCCTTCGATGCGAACCGGTGGATCTTGTCCTCGATCGATGGACAATAGCGCGGCCCGACGCCTTCGATCACCCCTGTATACATAGGCGAACGGTCGAGACCGCCGCGAATGATGTCGTGCGTGCGCTCGTTCGTATGCGTGACCCAGCACGGCAGCTGCTGTGGATGCTGCTCCGCGCGGCCCAGGAACGAGAACACGGGAATCGGATCGAGGTCGCCCGGCTGCTCGTCGAGCTTCGAAAAGTCGATCGTCCGGCCGTCGATACGCGGCGGCGTACCGGTCTTCAGCCGGCCCTGCGGCAGCTTCAGCTCCTTCAGGCGCGACGACAGCGACACGGCCGCCGGATCGCCCGCGCGGCCGCCCGTGTAGTTGTTCAGGCCGACGTGGATCTTGCCGTCGAGGAACGTACCGGCCGTCAGCACGACTGCACGAGCGCGGAAGCGGATGCCGATCTGCGTGACAGCGCCGACCACGCGGTCGCCTTCGACCATCAGATCGTCGACGGCCTGCTGGAACAGCCACAGGTTCGGCTGATTTTCGAGCCGGTGGCGGATCGCGGCCTTGTACAGGATGCGATCGGCCTGCGCACGCGTCGCGCGCACGGCCGGGCCCTTCGACGAATTGAGGATCCGGAACTGAATACCGCTTTCATCCGTTGCGGCGGCCATTGCGCCGCCCAGCGCATCGACTTCCTTGACCAGATGGCCTTTGCCAATGCCGCCGATCGACGGATTGCAGCTCATCTGCCCAAGCGTTTCGATGTTGTGGGTCAGCAGCAGTGTCTTTGCGCCCATACGGGCGGATGCCAGCGCGGCTTCCGTGCCGGCATGGCCGCCACCGACGACGATGACGTCAAATTCTGTGGGAAAAAGCATGGTGGATTCCGTACGCAGAGCAGCGCACGAACCTATCTGAGAAATGTATGGGCCGAATTATAGCGGGTTCGCTTTTCGCCCGAAGGCCGTCCGAATGGTAGGGTCTGTGCAGTCCGGCGATTTTTAGTCGGAAACGCGCAAATTTGCCGCGCCCGGGGCTGCTCCAGCATGGACGATGCGTGATTCCACGCACATCTTCGGGCCTGTGCAAAGCATGGGCGGCACCTCGAACTGCCCGACGTCTGGGGGTCGCCCCCCGCACGCCGGCCCGGACACGCTGTGCCCTCCACACAGCATTTCAGCCGGTTGTCCCGGCCGCTTGTCCGCCGACCTGTGGAACCAGCCGAGCGCAGTACCGCACAGCACTTCCAACTATTCCGGCACGGCTTATCCCCAGTTCCGAACCGGCGATGCATCGTCCGCCGCCCCAACCACACAAACAAAAACGGCGTGTTTCACGTGAAACACGCCGCCCGTTTCCCACCCACCCCACACAATCAAGCCGTCTTCTTCGCCAGCCCAAGATACGTCTCGATCACACGCGGATTCTGCGCAAGCTCGGCCGCCGGCCCTTCCAGCGCAAACTCGCCCGTCTCCAGCACATAGCCGTAGTCGGATATCTGAAGCGCCGCTCGCGCATTCTGCTCGATCAGCAGCGTCGCCACGCCCGTGCCGCGCAACGCGCTGATGATATGAAAGATCTCCTTCACGATCAGCGGCGCCAGGCCGAGGCTCGGCTCGTCGAGCATCAGCAGGTCGGGCTTCCCCATTAGCGCACGGCCGACCGCCAGCATCTGCCGCTCGCCGCCGGACAGCGTGCCGGCCGCCTGTTTGCGGCGCTCCCTCAGCCGCGGAAACAGCGCGAACACGTGATCGAGCTGATCGAGGAAGTTCGATTCTCCTGCCTGCTTGCGTCGATACGCGCCCAGCACGAGGTTGTCCTCGACCGTCATCGTGCTGAACAGCTCGCGCTTTTCCGGTACGAGGCACATCCCGCGCGCGACGCGCTGCTCGACCGGCAACGCGCCGATGTCGTTGCCGCGATACACGACGGCGCCCGACGCATGCCCCGTTACCGGCAGCGCCCCCATGATCGCGTTCAGCAGCGTCGATTTACCGGCGCCGTTCGGGCCGATCACGCTGACGATCTGCCCCGCCCCGACCTTGATTGCGGCACCGTGCAGCGCCTCCACCTTCCCGTACCGCACCGCCAACCCGCGCACTTCGAGAATCGGCATCGTCGTGTCCGTCATCACTCCACCCCGCCCAGATACGCCTCGAGTACGGCCGGGTCCTGCTGCACCTCTTGCGGCAACCCTTCCGCGATCCGCGTGCCGAACTCCATCACCACCAGCCGGTCGGTGAGATTCATCACGAAATCCATATCATGTTCCACGAGCAATACGCTCATCCCTTCGGCTTTCAACCGCCGCAGCAGGTCGGCGAGTTGCTGCTTCTCCTGGTAACGCAGCCCCGCGGCCGGCTCGTCGAGCAGCAGCAGCGTCGGATCGCAGCACAGCGCCCGCGCGATTTCGAGAATCCGCTGCTGACCCAGCGCGAGACTGCCCGCTTCGTCGTACATATGCGTCTCGAGCCCGACGCGGCGGATCTGGCGCGCGGCCTCGGCCAGCAACTGCGCTTCCTCGTGCGCATTGAGCCGCGCAATGCTGCGCCACACACCCGTATGACCGCGCAGATGGGCGCCGATCGCGACGTTCTCGAGCACCGTCATCGTCGGCAACAGCTTCACGTGCTGGAACGTACGGCCGATGCCGCGTCGGACGATCTGGCGCGACGTCAGCCCGTCGATGCGCTCGCCGCGGAACGTGATCGCGCCACCGGTCGGCTTCAGCACGCCGGTCACGAGGTTGAACGTGGTCGACTTGCCCGCGCCGTTCGGGCCGATCAGCCCGATGATCTGCCCCGCTTTCACGTCGAAGCTGACATCGTTCACGGCCACGAGCCCGCCGAACTGCTTGCGTGCGTGGTCGACGACGAGCAGCGGCTCGCCGGCCACCGGCTTCGCGCGCTGCGGCAGCGGGTCGGCCTGCTCGGGCACATGCGCGCGCGGCCCGCGCGGGAACAGCCTCGCGACGAACGGCCATACGCCCTGGCGCGCGTACTGCAGCAGCAGCACCATCAGCACGCCGAACACGATGATCTCGAAGTTGCCTTCCGAGCCGAGCAGCTTCGGCAGCAGCGTCTGCAGGTAATCCTGCAGCACGGTCAGGATCGCCGCGCCGAGCACCGCGCCCCATACGTGCGACACGCCGCCCACCACGGCCATGAACAGGAATTCGATCCCGTGGTTGAGGCCGAACGGCGTCGGGTTCACCGCGCGCTGCAGATGCGCGTACAGGAAGCCCGATACCGCCGCGAGCACGGCCGCGTAGACGAAGATCACGACGCGCATCCACGCGGTGTTCACGCCCATCGCCTCGGCCATCACGCCGCCGCCGCGCAGCGCGCGGATCGCGCGGCCGGGCCGGCTGTTGAGCAGGTTCTGCACCGACACGATCGCGGCCAGCACCACGGCCCAGATCAGGAAGTACAGGCTGCGGCCGCTTTCAAGCACGATGCCGAACAGGTTCAGCGCCGGAATCCCGTTGATTCCGTCGTACTTGCCGAGCAGTTCGAGGTTGCCGAACAGGTAGAACAGCGCGAGACCCCACGCGATCGTGCCGAGCGGCAGGAAGTGCCCGGACAGCCGCATCGTCACCGCGCCGAGCACGAACGCGACGAGCGCCGTCAGCACGACGCCGACGATCAGCGCGAGCCACGGCGACACGCCGTAGCGCGTCGTCAGGAACGCGGTCGCATACGCGCCGATGCCGACGAACGCGGCCTGCCCGAAGCTCGTCATCCCGCCGACGCCCGTCAGCAGCACGAGCCCGATCGCGACGATCGCATACAGGCCGATGTAGTTGAGCAGCGTGATCCAGTACTCGGGCACCTGCAGCGCGCCGGGCAGCACCGGCAACGCGAACAGCACCACGAGAAACAGCCAGAAGGTCTTGTTGCGTACCATCGTCTTCATCGCGTCACTCCTCTTCCTCTTCCGCATGCGGCGTCGCGAAGCTCCGCCACAGCAGCACCGGAATGATCAGCGTGAACACGATCACCTCCTTGTAGGCGCTCGCCCAGAACGACGAATACGATTCGAGCACGCCGACGAGCAACGAGCCGGCGGCCGCGAGCGGATAGCTGACGAGCCCGCCGATGATCGCGCCGACGAAACCCTTCAGCCCGATCAGGAAGCCCGAGTCGTAGTAGATCGTCGTCAGCGGACCGACGAGGATCCCGGACAGCACGCCGAGCCCCGCCGCGAACGTGAACGCGAGCCGCCCGGCTTCGGTCGTGCCGATGCCGACGAGCCGCGCACCGAGCCGGTTCACCGACGTCGCGCGCAGCGCCTTGCCGGCGATCGTGCGGCCGAAGTACACGTAGAGCGCACCGATCAGCACGAGCGCCGTGACGACGACGAGGATGCTCTGCACCGATACCGTCATGCTGCCGATCGCGAGCGACGCGTCCGAGAACCCGTTGGTGCGCGAGCCTTCGGCACCGAACATCACGAGGCCGAGGCCGACCATCGCGAAATGGACGGCGACCGACACGATGAGCAGCAGCAGCGTCGTGCCTTCGGCGATCGGCTGATACACGAGCCGGTAGACGAACGGCCCCATCGGCACGACGATCGCGAGCGTCAGCGCGATCTGCGCGAGCATCGGCATCGGCTGCGCGGCAAAGCTGCGCGTGATCGCGAACACCGCGAGCGGCAGCAGGATGTAGCGGCTGCCGAGCGTCGCGAGTGTGCGGCCGAGCTGATGGCGGCGTTCGCGATGCCGGATCAGGCCACCGGCTTCGAGCAGGAAGCACGCGATGCCCATCACGAACAGCAGCCAGCAGGTGGCGGGAAATTTCTGCGCCTGCAACGCGGCCAGCGTCAGCGCACCATAGGCGACGAATTCGCCCTGGGGAATGAAGATCACCCGCGTGACGGAAAATACCAGCACGAGCGCCAGCGACAACAATGCATAAATGGCGCCGGTCGTGATGCCGTCTTGCGCGAGGATCGCCGCAATCGAGAGATCCATACGTTTCGTGTATCGAGAGAATGCTGCGGAGAAACGAAAGGCGGAAACGGCCGGGGCGCGCGGCGGGCTCCGGCCGTTCCAGGCGGCAAGGACGGGCCGTGACGCGCGCCACCCCGCCGACGGCGTGCGCGGCGCCGTTCGCGCCGCGCACGCCGGTTTCACGTGACGCTTACTCGGCCTGCAACTTCCACTTGCCGTCGACGATCTGCACCATCACGCGCGCACGCGTGTCGAAGCCGTTGTGATCGGTCGCCGTCATGTTGATCACGCCGTGCGAGACGGGCAGGTCCTTCACGCTTTCGAGCGACGCGCGCAGCGCTTCGCGGAATGCCTCGGTGCCCGGCTGGCCCTTCTTCAGCGCATCCGGGATCGCCCGCTGCAGCAGCAGGCCCGCATCCCACGCATGGCCGCCGAACGTCGACAGCGAACCGGCGCCGTAGGCCTTCTCGTACGCGGCCTTGTAGCCGAGCGCCGCCTTCTTCACCGGATTCGAATCGGGCAGCTGGTCGGTCACGAGGACGGGGCCGGCCGGCAGGATCTCGCCTTCGCAATCCTTGCCGCACACGCGCAGGAAATCGTTGTTCGCGACGCCGTGCGTCTGGTAGACCTTGCCCTTGTAGCCGCGCTCCTTCAGCGTCTTGGCCGGCAGTGCCGCCGGCGTGCCGGAGCCGGCGATCAGCACCGCATCCGGGTTCGAGCCCAGCAGCTTCAGCACCTGCCCCATCACCGACGCGTCGGTCCGGTTGTAGCGCTCGTTCGACACGAGCTTCAGCCCGTTCTTCGCGGCCGCCGCGTCGAACGTCTTGTACCAGCTGTCGCCGTACGCATCGGCGAAGCCGATGAAACCGACCGTCTTCACGCCGTGCTTCGCCATGTAGCCGGCGATCGCGTCCGCCATCAGCTGGTCGTTCTGCGGCACCTTGAACATCCATGCGCGCTTCGCGTCCATCGGCGCGATGATCTGCGCGCTCGCCGCGAGCGAGATCGTCGGCGTCTTGCCCTGCGACACGGGATCGAGCATCGCGAGCGAGTTCGGCGTGACGGACGAACCGATGATCGCGTCGACGTGGTCCTCGTCGATCAGCTTGCGCACGTTCTGCACCGCACGGCTCGTGTCGGACGCGTCGTCCAGCACGATGTACTGCACGCTCTTGCCCGCGATTTCCTTCGGCAGCAGCGCGATCGTGTTCTTTTCCGGAATGCCGAGCGACGCGGCCGGCCCGGTGGCCGACAGCGTCACGCCGATCTTCACCTGCGCCGACGCCGTGGCCGCCGCACACACGAGGCCCGCGGCAAGCACGGCCTCCATCCATCGATTCATCTTCATTTACGTTGTCTCCAAACGCTGCTCGAAAAAGCCACGGGTCGCTCGGGCGGCTCCCGGTTCCCCAAACAAGTTAATAATTTAACTATCTCGCCTGACCGCGCCTACGCTCGTTTTCCCGCGACACGCCGCAACGCGCCGCGCACCGATTGAAACGGCCGTTCGACCGTCACGATGCGCAGCAGCGGTGTCGTCAGGATGAAGCAAGCGAAGAAATGAGGAAGCGCGGGGAAGCGCGTTGCGCGCGCATCGAGGGTCGGCACGCACGGCAAGCGACGACACATCGGAAAGCCGGCCGCTCATGCGATTGCGCAAACGGATAAGAAGACGGATGCGAGCGCAACGACCCGCGCTGGCGCCGGGACGCGCATACCGGCCCTGGAACGGCTCGGAAATACCGCGACGACTCACCGCGCACCCCATGACGAACGAACGGCGCCCGCCGCGTCTCCTGCCCCGATCCACCGTGCTGCGCTGCTCATCCAACCGTACTCCCTCTTCTGCATTGTGCTTGTAGGAGAACTGCCGACCGATTTTCCCGACCGCACGGTCGGCGAAAGCCGAGTGTAACGGACGCCTTTCGCGCACGCCAACCGGGTAAGCCCGAAGCGCCTGTGCAGGATTGCACATCGTCGGCGAACGGATCGCAAGAAAGGGAAACGGGAAAAAGACGCGGTGCGAACGCAAACGCGGAAGGCGGTCCGATGCACCACCGATGAAATCCGTGCACGCAAATGAAAAAGCGCTGTTGGATTCCGTCCAACAGCGCTTTGGGGTCCGGGCACTTTGTGCCTCGATTGTCTCCTCGTTCTCCACCTGCAAATTCGTTTCGCGGTGCATCAGAACTGAGGTGAATCTTAAAGAGGCTTAAGCACCACGACAACTTAGCATTTACCCCTATGGTGCATCGCCGCACGAAAATGGGGCACCAATCTGCCGCGCGGCGACGGCCCGCGCCCGCGGCGGCGCCCTTCCCCGAACGAGCGGGATGGTGCTTCGCATCAACGCGGGCGACGCGCACGGCATGCTCACGACGATGCCCTGAGCGGCTTGATCCGCGCGACCATCTCGCCGACGATCCCGCGCCGGAACGCCAGCACGCATGCGATGAAGATCAGTCCGGTGACGATCGTCGCCGATTCACCGAGCGAATGGAACCAGCCGATGCCCGTCGTCGACGCGAGCCATTCGCCGATGTCGCCGAGCCGGTCTTCCAGCGCGACGATCAGCGCGGCGCCGAGCAGCGGCCCGAACAGCGTGCCCATTCCGCCGACGAGCGTCATCAGCACGACGAGGCCCGACATCGTCCAGTACGCGTCCGACAGCGTCTCGAAGCCGAGCACGAGCACCTTCAGCGAGCCGGCCAGGCCCGCGAGCGCGGCCGACAGGATGAACGCGAGCAGCTTGAAGCGGTCGGTGTCGTAGCCGAGCGAGATCGCGCGCGCTTCGTTCTCCTTGATCGCGACGAGCACCTGGCCGAACGGCGAATGGACGACCCGCACGATGAACGCGCACGCGGCCACGACCACCGCCAGCACGACGTAGTACAGCGTGACGTCGTTCGACAGGTCGAGCAGCCCGAACAGCCGGCCGCGCGGCACGCCCTGCAGGCCGTCCTCGCCGTGCGTGAACGGCGCCTGCAGATAGATGAAGTAGACCATCTGCGCGAACGCGAGCGTGATCATCGCGAAGTAGATGCCCTGCCGGCGGATCGCGAACAGCCCGACGACGAGCCCGAGCAGCGTCGCGGCGACGGTGCCGGCCAGCACGCCGAGCTCCGGCGTGAAGCCGAGCGTCTGCATCGAGTAGCCGGTCGCATAGCCTGCCGTCGCGAGGAACATCGCATGGCCGAACGACAGCAGCCCCGTATAGCCGATCAGCAGGTTGAACGCGGCCGCGAACAGCGCGAACGCGAGCACCTTCATCACGAACACCGGATACGCGCCGATGAACGGCGCGGCGAGCAGTGCGGCGAGCAGGACGCCGTAGAGCACTTTTCTCTGCATCATTTTTCCTTGCCGAAGAGGCCCGCCGGGCGGAACAGCAGCACGATCGCCATGATCACGAACACGACGGTGGCCGACGCTTCGGGATAGAACACGCGCGTGAAGCCTTCGATCACGCCGAGCAGCAGGCCCGTGACGATCGAGCCGAGGATCGAGCCCATCCCGCCGATCACGACCACCGCGAACACGGTGATGATCATCGGCTGGCCCATCAGCGGCGACACCTGGATCACCGGCGCGGCCAGCACGCCCGCGAACGCGGCGAGCGCGACGCCGAAGCCGTAGGTGAGCGTGATCATCATCGGCACGTTCACGCCGAACGCCTCGACGAGCTTCGGGTTTTCGGTGCCCGCGCGCAGGTACGCGCCGAGGCGCGTCTTCTCGATCACGAACCACGTCGCGAGGCACACCGCGAGCGACGCGACGACCACCCACGCGCGATAGTTCGGCAGGAACATGAAGCCGAGGTTGGTCGCGCCGGACAGCTGCGACGGCACGTCGTACGGCTGCCCCGACGATCCGTAGATCGAGCGGAACACGCCTTCGACGACCAGCGTGAGGCCGAACGTGAGCAGCAGCCCGTACAAGTGATCGAGCTTGTACAGCCAGCGCAGCATCGAGCGCTCGATCGCGATCCCGAATGCGCCGACCACCAGCGGCGCCAGCACGAGCATCGCCCAGTACGGCAGCCCGAAATACGACAGCCCCATCCACGCGAGCATCGCGCCCAGCATGAACAGCGCGCCGTGCGCGAAGTTGATCACGTTGAGCAGCCCGAAGATCACCGCGAGCCCAAGGCTCAGGATCGCGTAGAACGAGCCGTTGACGAGCCCGAGCAGCAACTGGCTCAGCATCGCCGGCAACGGAATGCCAAAGATTTCCATCGACTTAGCCGTCAGAATGAGTTTCGTTGCGCGCGCAACTTCCTTGCGACGCGCATGCGGACGGCGCAGCGGGCACGTCGCTGCGGCCGCCACCGTGCGGCGCGCCCGTGCGCGCCGCCATGCGATGCCTACTTCCACAACGCGCAGCGCGTCTCCTGCTTGGTGCCGAACGCCTGTTCGCCCGGAATCGTCGCGAGCACCTTGTAGTAGTCCCACGGCTCCTTCGATTCGGACGGCTTCTTCACTTCCATCAGGTACATGTCGTGGATCATGCTGCCGTCCTGACGGATGTAGCCCTTCGCGTAGAAGTCGTTGATCTTCATCTTCTTCAGCTCGGCCATCACCTTGTCGGAGTCGGTCGTGCCGGCGGCCTGCACGGCCTTCAGGTACGTCGTCACCGACGAGTAGTCGGCCGCCTGCAGGCTCGACGGCATCTTCTTCATCTTGCCGAAGTAGCGCTGCGCCCACTGGCGCGACGCCGCATCGCGATTCCAGTACCAGCTGTCGGTCAGCACGAGGCCCTGCGTCGTTTCGAGGCCGAGGCTGTGCACGTCGTCGATGAACATCAGCAGCGCGGCGAGCTTCATCGTCTTCGTGATGCCGAATTCCTTCGCGGCCTTGATCGAGTTGATCGTGTCGCCGCCCGCGTTCGCGAGGCCGAGGATCTGCGCCTTCGACGCTTGCGCCTGCAGCAGGAACGACGAGAAATCCGACGCGGACAGCGGGTGGCGCACCGTGCCGAGCACCTGCCCGCCGTTCGCCTTCACGACGTCCGACGTGTTCTTCTCGAGCGCCTTGCCGAACGCGTAGTCGGCCGTCAGGAAGAACCACGTCTTGCCGCCCTGCTTCACCACCGCCGAACCGGTGCCCTTCGCGAGCGCCATCGTGTCGTATGCGTAGTGGACCGTGTACGGCGTGCACTGCTCGTTGGTCAGCGTGTCGGCGCCCGCGCCGATGTTGATGTAGACCTTCTTCTTCTCGGCCGCGACCTGGTTCATCGACAGCGCGGTGGCCGAGTTCGTGCCGCCGACCAGCAGGTCGAGGCCGCCGCGGTCCATCCATTCGCGCGCCTTCGATGCGGCGATGTCGGCCTTGTTCTGGTGATCGGCATAGACGACCTCGATCGGCTTGCCGAGCACCTTGCCGCCGAAGTCCGCGACCGCCATGCGGATCGCCTCGAGACCGCCCTGCCCGTCGATATCCGCGTAAAGCCCCGACATGTCGGTGATGAAGCCGATCTTCACGGTATCCGCCGCGTGGGCGGCGCCGGCTGTGAACGCGGCGGCCGCGAGCGCGAGACAGGCCTGTGCGAGGGTCTTCATTTTCATTGACGTCTCCTGTTGTTCTGATGCGTTGTGGTTGTTCGAGGGCCGCCACGGCTAGCGGCAAGGGGAACGAGGCGGCATCACACGCCGAGCAGGTCGTGCAGGGTCGGCATCTTGCCTTCCAGTTCGGATGCGCGGAAATGCTCGACGATGCTGCCGTGCTCCATCACGTAGAAGCGGTCGGCGAGCGGCGCGGCGAAGCGGAAATTCTGTTCGACCATCACGATCGTGTAGCCGCGCGCCTTCAGCGCGACGATCATCCGTGCGAGCGCCTGCACGATCACCGGCGCGAGGCCCTCGGAGATCTCGTCGAGCAGCAGCAGGTTCGCGCCGGTGCGCAAAATCCGCGCGACCGCGAGCATCTGCTGCTCGCCGCCGGACAGCCGCGTGCCCTGGCTCTGCCGGCGCGACGCGAGGTTCGGAAACATCGCGTAGATCTCGTCGAGCGACATCGCGTGCTCGCGCGGCCCGATCAGCGGCGGCAGCATCAGGTTCTCCTCGCACGACAGGCTCGAGAAGATCCCGCGCTCCTCCGGGCAATAGCCGATGCCGTAATGCGGGATGCGATGCGTCGCGAGGCCGATCGTCTCGTGGCCGGCAACCTTGATCGACCCGCTGCGGCGGCCCGTGAGGCCCATGATCGCGCGCAGCGTCGTCGTGCGGCCCGCGCCGTTGCGGCCGAGCAGCGTGACGACCTCGCCGCGATGCACGGTCAGGTCGACGCCGTGCAATATGTGGGATTCCCCGTACCAGGCCTCCAGGCCCGTGATTTCCAGCGCAGGCGTACCGCTCTCGACGCCGCTCAATTCGCGTTCCTCCCGTTCGCTGTGCTTCATGCGTGCGCCCCCGCGAGCGCCGCGTCGGCGCTGCCCATGTAGGCTTCGATGACGAGCGGATTCTTCGACACTTCCGCATACGAGCCTTCGGCCAGCACCTCGCCGCGTTGCAGGACGGTGATCGTGTCGGAGATTCCCGCGATCACGTTCATGTTGTGCTCGACCATCAGGATCGTGCGGCCGTTCGCGACCTTCTTGATCAGCGCGGTCACGCGGTCGACGTCCTCGTGGCCCATCCCCTGCGTGGGCTCGTCGAGCAGCATCAGTTCGGGCTCCATCGCGAGCGTCGTCGCGATCTCGAGCGCGCGCTTGCGGCCGTAGGCCAGCTCGACGGTCGGCACGTGCGCGAAATCGGTGAGGCCGACCTGCGTGAGCAGGTCCATCGCGCGATCGTCGAGCCGCTTCAGCGTGCGTTCGCTGCGCCAGAAATGGAATTCGGTGCCGAGCGCGCGTTGCAGGCCGATGCGCACGTTCTGCAGCGCGGTCAGGTGCGGAAACACGGCCGAGATCTGGAACGAGCGGATGATGCCGCGCCGCGCGACCTGCGCGGGGCGCTCGTCGGTGATGTCGATGCCGTTGAAGACGATCTGGCCGGCCGTCGGCGTCAGAAATTTGGTGAGGAGATTGAAACAGGTGGTCTTGCCCGCGCCGTTCGGCCCGATCAATGCATGGATCGCACCGCGCCGCACACGCAGGTTGACGCCGTTCACGGCGGTGAAGCCCCTGAATTCCTTCGTCAGTCCGCGTGTTTCCAGAATCGTGTCGCCGAGAATCATGTTCCCTTCCGTACGAAGTCAGGCGAAGCACCGGGAAGCCTGGCGCAAGCGGCCGCGAACAGGTCAGCGGATCAGCCGGCTGCCCCGGGCGCCGTGGTACGCCTCGAGGGTGGTCTCCCGCGCCGACGCGTATGCACATTGCGGGACATTGTCGCGCCGTTGGTGCAGTGCAATCATCGGGATTTGCACTTATAGGGGTCGCCGCCATATCGGGCGCGACGGCGCGCGGTTATTCACCGTGCTTTTTTGATACGTGCATCATCACGCGTTGAACTGCGGCAGGACCCGGCACGCACGCGACGAAAAAAACCGCGCGACGGCGCGGCTTGCACGGAACTTGCCGTTCGCGCGCAGGCGCCGGCGGCTTGTTTCGCATAGCGAATCAGCGGGCGCGCATGACGGCCCGCTGGCGCGCGGGTCAGCGAGCCGTCATGCCGCCGTCGCCGCGGCCTCGGTTCGCACCGACGTCGTTTCGCGCGCCGCACGGCGGTCGGCACGAATCATGTCGCTCGCGCGCTCGGCAATCATCAGCGTCGGCGAATTGGTGTTGCCCGACGTGATGAACGGCATCACCGATGCGTCGACGATCCGCAACCCCGCGATGCCGCGCACGCGCAGCCGGCTGTCGACCACCGCGCGCGCGTCGTCGGCGCGCCCCATCCGGCAGGTGCCCACCGGATGGAAGATCGTCGTGCCGACGACGCCGGCCGCGTCGATCAGTTCGGCCTCGGTCCGGTACCGTGTGCCCGGCAGGATTTCCTCGGGGCGATAGCGCGCGAGCGCCGGCGCGGATGCGATCCGGCGCGTGAGGCGCAGCGCGTTCGCGGCGACGTGACGATCGTGATCGGTCGACAGATAGTTCGGCGCGATCGCCGGTGCGCTGCCCGGATCGGCGCTCGTGACGTGCACGCTGCCGCGCGAGGTCGGACGCAAATGGCAGACCGACGCCGTAAACGCGTTGAAGCCGTGCAGCGGCTCGCCGAAGCGTTCGAGCGACAGCGGCTGCACGTGATACTGGAGATCGGGGCGCGTGAGCGCGGGATCGTCCGGATCCGATTTCGCGAACGCGCCCAGTTGCGACGGCGCCATCGACATCGGCCCACGCTGCAGCAGCGCATATTCGGCGCCGATCATCAGCTTGCCCCACCAGCGTGCGGACAGCGTGTTGAGCGTGCGCACGCCATCGACGCGAAACGCCATCCGCAATTGCAGGTGATCCTGCAGGTTTTCGCCGACGCCCGGCAGATCCTGCACGACGTCGATGCCGAGCGCCTGCAGCCGCCGGCCATCGCCGACACCCGACAGTTCGAGCAGTTGCGGCGAATTCACCGCGCCGGACGTCAGCAGCACTTCCGAGCGCGCCCGCGCGACGTAGTCGGTGCCGCCGCCGTGGTACTCGACGCCGACCGCACGCCGTCCGTCGAAGATCACGCGCTGCGCATGCGCGCCGGTGATCACGGTCAGGTTCGGGCGCGCCATCGCGGGCCGCAGGAACGCCTTCGACGTATTCCAGCGCACGCCGCGCTTCTGGTTCACTTCGAAGTAGCCGACCCCGGCATTGTCGCCGCGGTTGAAATCGTCGGTGGCGGGAATGCCGGTCTGCTGCGCGGCCTGCGCGAACGATTCGAGGATCTCCCAGCGCAGCCGCTGCTTCTCGACGCGCCAGTAGCCGCCCGCGCCGTGCGCGTCGCTCGCGCCCGCATGGTGATCCTCGCTGCGCTTGAAGATCGGCAGCACGCTGTCCCACGACCAGCCGGCGTCGCCGGTTTCCTGCGCCCAGTTGTCGTAGTCCTCGCGCTGGCCGCGCATGTAGATCATCCCGTTGATCGACGAGCAGCCGCCGAGCACGCGGCCGCGCGGATACGACAGCGCGCGGCCGTTGAGCGCCGCCTCCGGCTGCGTCTTGTACAGCCAGTCGGTGCGCGGGTTGCCGATGCAATACAGATAGCCGACCGGAATATGAATCCAGTGATAGTCGTCCTTGCCGCCCGCTTCGAGCAGCAGCACGCTGATGTCGGGATCCTCGGTCAGGCGGTTCGCGAGCACGCAGCCCGCGGTGCCCGCGCCGACGATCACATAGTCGAATTCACCCTCGAGCGTGCGTTGAGTACTCACGGCGTGTCTCCTGTCGGCTCGGGTCAACGCTTCGCGCTTACCTGAGCCGCATGCTTCGCAGTCGGCCCGAATGAGCGCCTCAGCGCTGACTCCGGCCCCCCGTGCGAAGCTCGTTGTTGTGTACCGCGCGGCGCGATGCCGCGCGTCATTTCCAGCATAGTGCGTCGCGTCGCGCCTGCGGCCCCGCGCGCCCGACCCGATGAAGCGTACTCCCGCGCGCGGCCGCCGATCCAATGAGTTATGCTGAACTGCGTTATAAGCCGCGCTCATATCACGACGATGGATCTCACCCTGCTTCGCGCGTTCGCGACGGTCGCCCGCGAAGGCAACCTCACGCGCGCCGCCGTGCAGCTGCATCTGACGCAGCCGGCCGTCAGCCTGCAGATCAAGCATCTGCAGGAAACGCTCGGCGTCGTGCTGTTCACGCGCACGTCGCGCGGGCTCGCGCTCACGCGCGACGGGCAGACGCTGCTGCCGCACGCGGAGCGCGCGCTCGCCGCGGCCGCCGACGTACAGCGCGCCGCTGCCGCGCTGCGTCACGAGGTGCGCGGCCGGCTGCGGATCGGCACGATCCTCGATCCCGGTTTCCTGCGGCTCGGCGGCTTCCTGCGCGCGCTGGTCGAGACCCATCCGCAGATCGAAACGGCGCTGCGCCACGGGATGTCGGGCTGGGTGCTCGAACAGGTGCGCGCGCAGGCGCTCGACGTCGGCTACTACATCGGCCGGCCCGAGGACGATTCGCCGCGCGACGGCGCGCTGTTCCACACCGTCACGCTCACGCGTTTCGAATACCGCGTGCTCGCGCCGGCCGGCTGGAAGGAGCGCGTGCAGCGCGCGCACGACTGGCGCGCGCTCGCCGCGCTGCCGTGGATCTGGACGCCGCCGGCGTCCGCCCACCACCGGCTGCTGTCGCGCCTGTTCGCCGCGGCCGGCGCGCAGCCGGCGAAGGTCGCCGAGGTCGACCAGGAGCAGTCGATGCTCGATCTCGTCAAATCGGGGATCGGGTTGACGCTCGCGCGCGATTCGACCGCGCTGGCCGAGGCGCACGCGCATGCGCTGACGATCGTCGAACGCGTGACGGTGCCGACCGAGCTGACGTTCGTGACGCTCGCCGAGCGACGCGACGAGCCGGCGATCGCGGCCGCGCTCCGGCTGATCGAGGCGCAGTGGGCGATATGAGGGTTGCTGATGACGATGCGGCCGGTGACGCAGCGGGTTTCGGCGCCCGACGCATGCCGCGGATCGCCGTCGCGAGCCGAATCGCGCGCCCCGCGTCGTGTCGCCGCGCCCCGTCCGCTCGTCACGCCGCCATCGCAGGCTTTTTGCTAGATTGTGCGTTCGCACACCGCGAGACCCCGATTGAAGGAGACCCGCATGGCCCGCAACATCGAGATCAAAGCCCGCGCCCGCGAATTCGACCGGCTGCGCGAACGGGCGGCGCAGCTCGCGACCGAAGCGCCGCTCTTCTACCGCCAGCAGGATTTCTTCTATGACGTGCCGCGCGGCCGGCTCAAGCTGCGCCGCTTCGAGGACGGCACGCCGGCCGAGCTGATCTTCTACCAGCGCGACGATCGCGACGGCCCGAAGGCGTCGTACTACACGCGCAGCCCGGTGACGAACCCCGACGCGATGCATTCGCTGCTCGCGACCGCGCTGACCACGCGCGGAATCGTGACGAAGGAGCGGCACGTGTACCTCGCCGGCCGCACGCGCATCCACCTCGACCGCGTCGACGGTCTCGGCGATTTCATCGAGCTCGAAGTCGTGCTCGGCCCCGACGACGACGAAGCGGGCGGCGAAGCCGAAGCGCACGAGGTGTTCGGGAAACTCGGCGTGGCGCAGGACGATCTCGTCGCGGTCGCGTACGTCGATCTGTTGAACGCCGACGCGCAGCCCGAAACGGTCTGATCGGGCCCCATCGAAGGCGGTACGTCGTGCCGCCTTCAGCGCCGATGCCGCGGTTGCCGCCCCGTCACGCGGCACCCGGCGCCAGATGCGCGAGCGGCAGCGCACCGTTTCGCTTGAAGGTCGTCAGTACGATGTTCGAGCGCACGCTGTCGACGCCCGGCACCCGCATCAGCTTCTTCATCACGAACTGCGACAGCGCGTTGAGATCCGGCGCGACGATTCGCAGCAGGTAGTCGGCATCGCCCACCACCGCATGGCATTCGAGCACCTCGGGCAGCACGTCGATCTGCTGCTGGAACTGCTCGATGATCGAATCGCCGTGATGCTTGAGCTTCAGGCTCGTGAACGCGGTCACGCCGAGCCCGAGTTTCTCGGGCCGCAGCATCACGCGATAGCCTTCGATCACGCCGGCCGCCTCCAGCCGCTGCAGCCGCCGGCCGATCTGCGACGGCGACAGCGGCACTTCCTCGCCTAGCTGCTGATGCGTCGCGCGACCGAAGCGCTGCAGCACGTCCAGCAGCGCGAGATCGAAGTGGTCGAGTTCCAGCATGAGCATCCTCCGCATTGATTCGCAATTTGATGCGCGATTATCGCATCTTCCGACGAATCAACGCCAACTATGCGCCCAATCCGCGCACAGCCAGCTCTACACTTGCATGGTCCCCACTACAGCGTGCAGAGCCTGATCATGTCCACCGTCGTCACCGCGAAACTGCAGGAACAGTTCGACGCGGGCCTCGAAACCCGCGCCGATTTCACCATCGACCAGCCGCTGCAGCGCTACGGCCAGGTCGACCACGCGGTGTGGAAGCAACTCTATGCGCGCCAGTCGGCGCTGCTGCGCGGCCGCGCGTGCGACGCGTTCGTCGCCGGCCTCGGCAAGATCGCGCTGCCGGCCGATCGCATGCCGTCGTTCGCCGACGTGAACCGCCAGTTGAAGCCCGCGACCGGCTGGGAAATCGTCGCGGTGCCCGGCCTCGTGCCCGACCGCGTGTTCTTCGCGCACCTCGCGAACCGGCGTTTCCCGGTCACCTGGTGGATGCGCCGCCCCGACCAGCTCGACTACCTGCAGGAACCCGACTGCTTCCACGACCTGTTCGGCCACGTGCCGCTGCTGATCGACCCGGTGTTCGCCGACTACATGCAGGCGTACGGCCGCACCGCGCTCGCGGTCGCCGACGACGAAGCGGCGCTGGCGCGGCTCGCGCGCCTCTATTGGTATACGGTGGAATTCGGGCTGATCCGCGACCCGCGCGGCACGAACGGGCTGTCGATCTACGGCGCCGGGATCGTGTCGAGCAAGGGCGAAAGCCTGTACAGCCTCGAAAGCGCGGCGCCGAACCGGCTCGGGTTCGACCTCGAGCGCGTGATGCGCACGAAGTACCGGATCGACACGTTCCAGAAGACCTACTTCGTGATCGACGATTTCGCGCAACTGTTCGCGCTCGCCGACGTCGATGGCCGCGCGCTGGCCGACCGGCTCGCGGCGTTGCCCGAATTCGCGGCCGGCGCGGTGCTCGACACCGACCGCGTGCTGCATCGCGGCACGGGCGAAGGCTGGCCCGACGACGCCGACGCGTGACACGTCCGGCGCCCCCCGCCGGCTGCCGGCTGCCGGCTGCCGGCTGCCCGTCGCCCGTCGCCCGTCGCCCTTTCCGCAACTATGAAACAATGAACGACGCCGGCTTCGCCGCGCGGCACGGCCGCGCGCGGGCGCCGTTACCGAACGAGAGGTGCAAGATGATCCACAAGCTCACATCCGAAGAACGCAAGACCCGGCTCGAAAACCTGCCGCACTGGACGGCCGTGCCGGGCCGCGACGCGATCCAGCGCCGCCTGCGCTTCGCCGATTTCAACGAGGCATTCGGCTTCATGACGCGTGTCGCGATCAAGGCGCAGGAGATGAACCATCATCCGGAATGGTTCAACGTGTACAACCGCGTCGACGTCACGCTGTCGACCCACGACGCCGACGGCCTGACCGAACGCGACATCGAACTCGCGCGGTTCATCGACGGCGCCGCCACGCATGCGCAACCGGGCGCCTGAATTCCGAGTCCCGCCTCCACCGCCGCGCATCTTTCCGTGCGCGGCGCGTCAACTTTTCATTTCGCTGAACGTTTTCTAGGATGTACTCAGCGAAAGCCTTCAGCTTTCCAAGCCATCCTTAAGGCGCACGTAAGTCTCGTACGCTTTCCGCGCCTTGGGGTCCAATCCTTCCAGTTGCAGCGCGCTTTCGCGCTGTACAATCAGCAGCGCATACGGCTTGGAGAGCGCGCTGGCCTCTTCGCAGAGTTTGAGTTCGTCGCCGCTCGACGGCGAGCGGGCGCGCCAGAAATTGATCGCGGCTTCTAGGTCGTGGATCGAAATATCGGACATGTTTGGATTTAATCGTTCGCTGGCCGCCATGCTTGATGTCAGGCGATGCGGCGTTCCTGTGGAAACGGCGTCGTGCTGTCCGCGTGCCTGAACCGCCAACCCATTGTACTTGAGCGAACTTCATGCGACTCCTTCTGATCGAAGACGACCGCCCCATCGCACGCGGTATCCAGAGCAGCCTCGAGCAGGCTGGCTTCACCGTCGACATGGTGCATGACGGCATCTTTGCCGAACAGGCGCTGGCACAGAACCGCCACGAACTCGTGATCCTCGACCTCGGCCTGCCGGGCATCGACGGCATGACGCTGCTCACGCGCTTTCGCCAGACCAACCGCCACACGCCCGTGATCGTGCTGACCGCCCGCGACGAGCTGAACGACCGGATTCAGGGCCTGAACTCCGGCGCCGACGACTACATGCTCAAGCCGTTCGAGCCGGCCGAGCTCGAAGCGCGCATCCGCGCGGTGATGCGCCGCAGCGGCCCGCACAGCGATATGCCGCGTCCGGAAGTGTCGCTCGGCGGCGTGCGCCTGTCGGGCGTCGACCGCCGCATCTTCAACGACGACAAGCCGCTCGAACTGTCGCCGCGCGAATTCGCGGTGCTGGAAATGCTGCTGCTGCGTCACGGCCGCGTCGTCAGCAAGGCGCAGTTGCAGGATCACCTCACGCACTTCGGCGGCGATCTCGGCGACACCGCGATCGAAGTCTACGTGCACCGCGTCCGCAAGAAACTCGAGCAGTGCCGGGTCGAAATCGTCACGGTGCGCGGCTTCGGCTACCTGCTGCAGGAAATCCGCCAGACGGCGAGCGTCTGAGCGACGCCGCGCGCCGGCCGGCCGCGTGCCGCCGGTGCATGCGTGTCGCTCCACGTCGCCGCTCCCGGCGCACGACCGCGCCGCTCCCCGTGAGCGGCGCTTATCCCTTTGCCCGTCGAAATGTCTCCTGATCCGGCTGTGACCACCAGCCTGCGCCGCTCGCTGCTTCGGCGCCTCGCCGCCCCGCTGTCGATGCTCGCGCTGATGAGCGGCCTGATCGCCTACTGGCTCGCGTGGCAATACACGCAGCACGTGATCGACCGCTCGCTCGCCGATCTCGCGACCGCCATCTCCAAGCAGATCCAGATCGCCGGCCCCGACGCGCCGTTCACGGTGCCGCCGCTCGCGCAGGCGATGTTCTCCGATCCGGCCGAAGCGCTGATCTACCGGATCAGCGACGGCGAGGAGGAACTCGCCGGCGATCCGAAGCTGCCGCTGCAGGGCATCAACGTGCGCCGCATGCATCATGCGTACGTGTTCGAGGCCGAATACGACAACCGCGCGGTGCGGGTCGCGCAGGTGCGCGTCGACAACGTCGAGGGCGGCCGGCCGATGGTCGTCGAAGTCGCGCAGCCGGTGCGGCACCGCTACCGGATCGCGGCCGAATTCCTCGTCGCGATCATGATGCCGCTGCTGCTGCTGCTGCTCGCGGGCTGGGGCATCGTATGGCGGGTCGTGAACCAGCAGCTGGGCCCGCTCACGCATCTCGCCGATTCGCTGAACCGGCAGACCCACACGTCGCTGGAACCGGTCGACGAAACCGACGTGCCGCTGGAGATCCGGCCGCTGACGAGCGCGATGAACGCGCTGCTCGGCCGTCTGAAGACCGCGCTCGACGCGCAGCGCAAGTTCATCGCCGATGCCGCCCACCAGTTGCGCACGCCGCTCACCGCGGTGAAGCTGCATGCCGAGCAGGCGGCCGTCGCGCGCGACCCGCACCAGACCTACGCTGCGGTGCGCGAGTTGCGCGCAGCGGCCGACCGCGCGGTGCGGCTGTCCAACCAGTTGCTGTCGCTCGCGCGGGCCGAGCCGGGCGAACAGGCCGCCCGCTTCGTCGACGTCGATCTCGCGGCGATGGCGTTCGAGACGGGCGCCGAATGGGTGCCGCGCGCGCTCGCGTCGCACGTCGACCTCGGCTTCCAGCGCAGCGACGAGCCGGGCGACGACGAGAAGCTGATCGTGCGCGGCAACCCGGTGCTGCTGCGCGAGGTGATCGCGAACCTGCTCGACAATGCGCTGAAGTACGTGCCGCTCGCGCGGCCGAACGGCGCGCGGATCACGGTGAACGTCGCGCGCGCCGCGCTCGAGGACGGCCAGCCGGCCGCCGAGATCGTCGTCGAGGACAACGGCCCCGGCGTGCCCGCGAACCAGCAGGCCGACCTGTTCAAGCGCTTCTTCCGCGGCGACGCGCAAAGCGGCAACGGTGTCGAAACCGGCGCCGGGCTGGGGCTCGCGATCGTGCACGACATCATCGCGATGCACGGCGGCACCGTGTCGTACGAGGATGCATCGGAAGGCGGCTCGCGGTTCGTGGTGCGGGTGCCGCTCACGACGCGAACGGAAAAGCCGGCCAGCGAAACGCCGGCTGCGGCGCCGACGCACTGAGCGATCGCCGAGCGAGCCGCGGCGGGCAACCGCCGGCGCCGTCGGCCGGGCCGCCCGCCGGCGCAAAAGCGAATGCCGGGCCGCCACCACGCGGCAGCCGCCGGCTGAAACGACAGCGGCAGCGCGCGATGCGCTGCCGCCTGCCTCACTTCTTGTTCTTCTTGTCCTTCGAACCGGACGCGGGCTTGCCGTCCTTCTTGTCCTTCTTCTTTTTCTTCTTCCCGCCTTCGTCGGACGTCGCGAGCAACGTGCCGCGGCACGACGCCGCACCGCAGTGGCACGCGTATTCGCGCTTGAGCTTCTTCGTCAGCTTCGCGTCGATCACGAGGCCGTAGTCGTAGAACAGCTCCTCTTCCGGGCCGATGTCGCGCAGCGCGTGGATGTACACGCGGCCTTTGACTTCCTCGGCTTCGCAGTTCGGCGCGCACGAATGGTTGATCCAGCGCGCGCTGTTGCCGTCGACCTTGCCGTCGATCACGCCGCCTTCGTCGAGTGCGAAGTAGAACGTATGATTCGGCTCGCTCGGGTCGTGCGGATGGCGGCGCAGCGCTTCCTTCCACGAGATTCGCTCGCCCTTGTATTCCACTACGCGTTCGCCGGCCTTGATCGGCGCCACGGCGAACACGCCCTTGCCGTGTACTCCCGAGCGGCGCACCGCGATCCTGCGTGAACTCATCGAACCAATCCTTGTGAAGACGACTTGAACGGAAGCGACCGCGATCGCGGCCGGGCGCCGCGCCAAACGAAAACGCGGCACCGGTCGGTGCCGCGTCGGGGCATGCGGCGAATCATCCGCATCCTACACGTTCACGATTGCTTCGTTCAACATCGCGCGCAATATTGCGCGATGCGCTCAGCGCTGGCCGAACGACACGTCGCCGAACAGCGCCTTGTGCTCGCGCGGCTGCGAGCGCCAGTACTGCGGCGGCGCCGTCACCTGTGCGCCGAGCTCGGCCGCCGCGTGCCACGGCCAGCGCGGGTCGTACAGCATCGCGCGCGCCATCGCGACGAGATCGGCATCGCCGGCCTCGATCAGCCGGTTCGCATGCTCGGGTTCGTTGATCAGGCCGACCGCGATCGTCGGCATGCCGACCGCCCGCTTCACGGCCTGCGCGAACGGCACCTGGTAGCCGGGCGACAGCGGAATCTTCTGCAGTGGCGACACGCCGCCGGACGACACGTCGATCCAGTCGCAGCCACGGCGCTTCAGTTCGTGCGCGAACGCGATCGTATCGTCGAGCTCCCAGCCGCCTTCGACCCAGTCGGTCGCGGACACGCGCACGCCGACCGGCCGATCCTCCGGAAACGCGGCGCGCACGATCTCGAAGATCTCGAGCGGAAACCGCATCCGGTTTTCGCGCGATCCGCCGTATTCGTCGGTGCGCCGGTTCGCGAGCGGCGACAGGAACTGATGCAGCAGGTAGCCGTGCGCCGCGTGCACTTCGATCGCATCGATGCCGAGTCGTGCGGCACGTTTGGCCGACGCCGCGAAGGCTTCGCGGATACGATTCAGGCCCGCGGCATCGAGCGCGAGCGGCGGCGTCTCGCCGTCCTTGTGCGGCACGGCCGACGGGCCGTGCGGCAGCCAGCCGCCGTCGGCGACCGGCACGAGCTGGCCGCCCTCCCACGGCGCCGCGCTCGACGCCTTGCGCCCCGCGTGCGACAACTGCATCGCGATGCGGATCGGCGAATGCTTGCGGATCGCGGCCAGCACCGGCTTCAGCGCGGCTTCGGTCACGTCGTCCCACAGGCCGAGGTCGCCATGCGTGATGCGTCCGTCGGGTTCCACCGCGGTCGCCTCGATGCACAGCAGGCCGGCGCCCGACAGCGCGAGATGGCCGAGGTGAATCATGTGCCAGTCGGTCGCTTCGCCGCGTTCGGCCGAGTACTGGCACATCGGGGAAATCACGATCCGGTTCGGAAGGGTCACGCCGCGCAGCGTGAACGGAGAAAACAGCGCAGTCATGGAAGCCGCTCGCCAGAAAAGGGAAAGAGCGGACGAGCGTAGCACGCACGCCTGAAGCGTGCAGATGGCGCGCTCGGCAGTAAGCGGATGGTCAGGTACGGCCGGCCGGATGCCGGCGGGACGTGGAACAAACGGCGTGCGCGACGGACGGCGATGCGCCGCCCGCGACGTCAGAGCCCGACGCTGCCGAGCCACTCCGCGAACATGTGCCGGGCGGCCGTCTCGAGCGCGGGGCCGTGCTGCATGGTTTCGGCGCGCAACTGGCGCGCGTCGATGCCGGGCGTCGCGGCGATTTCGCCGGCGTTCGCGATCAACCACGGTTCGAAGCGATCGGTACGGATCTCGGGATGGCATTGCAGCGCCAGCACGTGCTGCCCCCATGCGAATGCCTGGTGGCGGCAAGCCGGCGTCGACGCGAGATGGATCGCACCGCCCGGCAGGTCGAACGTATCGCCATGCCAGTGCAGCATCGACGTCGTCGCGCCGTCGAGATGGCGCAGCGGCGACGCGCGGCCGGCGTCGGTGAGCGTCAGCGGCGCCCAGCCGAGCTCGTGCCGCGCGGCCGGATAGACGCGCGCCCCGAGCGCCCGCGCGATGAACTGCGCGCCGAGGCAGATGCCGAGGATCGGCAGCCCCGCGTCGATGCGCTGGCGCACGAGCGCCAGGAGCGGCGCGATCGTCGGATACTGCGCGTCGTCGTACACGCTGAGCGGCCCGCCGAGCACGACGAGCAGCGACGGCTCGTGCACGTCGAGCACCTCGACCCGCGACGATCCGACATCGACATAGCGCACCCGTCGACCGCGTTCGCCGAGCACCTGCTCGAAGCTCCCGAGATCCTCGAAATGCACGTGGCGGATCGCCACGACTTCAGCGTTCATCATCGGCCTCCCGGTCGATCGACGGACGTCAGCCGGCGAAAATCTTCCAGGTCTTCTTCTGCGTCGCCGCGTCGGCTTCTTCCTGCACCGAGCAGTCGAGACGCAGATCGCTGTCGGACATCGAGATGTCGAGCACCGCGCAGTGATGCACGGTCTTCTTCGACGGCTTGCCCGGCTGGAAGTGGGTGCACGTCAGGCACATGCGCTGCGGCGGCGTCGCGCCGGCCACCTGCAGCTCGCGCAGCGTCTTCAGCAGCGCGCGATACAGCGTGCCCTGCTCGTCCGCGCCGAGCTTGCCGACCGCTTTCGTCAGGAATTCAGGCCATTGCAGCGCCTTCTTCGCGGCCGTGCGGCCACGTGCCGACAGGCGCACGGCCAGGGCGCGGCCGTCGTCCAGCGCACGGCGCTTCTCGACGAGCCCCTTCGTCTCGAGCGTGCTGACCGCATCGCTCGTGGTGGCCGCGGTGAGCTGCGTCTCGCGCGCGATCTCGCCGAGCCGCATCGGGCCCTTGCGCTGCAGCAGCAGCACGAGGATTTCGCCTTGCGTCGGCGTGAGGCCAGCGCCTTCCGCCCAATCCCATGCCTCGCTCCGCATGGCCGTGCTCAACCGCAGCAGGCTGTGGGTCACACGTCCCGCAGCCTGGTTCCCGTAAACGCCTTCGCTCATAGTCTTTTCGCTTTGCCGCCGCCCGGATGGCCGAGCGGCCGTAGTGTGGAGATCGAATCTATCTCAAAACAGACGCCTCTCTCGAGTGCGTCAGCACGGCCGTCGCGAGGCACACGCGGCGGTCGCGTTCGCGGCGACCGGAGAGACACGCACCGTTCCGGTGTCCGCAAAGCCGACATTCTAAGCGAGAGCGGAAAATCGCACAGCTAAGTTATCCCCTGCATGCTGTGGAAAATCGCTGAATAACCGGATTTTTTCGTTGTGCGCGCAATGTCGCGCGCCGGCGAAAGGGGCGCGCCGGTATTTTCCTGTTCAAATCGGCCATCGGCCGCGCGGTGACGATCCACCGGGTTATCCCGCCTGCAGAGCGTTGACTTTGCAGCGGAATATCCGGTTATCCACAGATTTCGACGGCGCCCGGCAACGATTTCGTCGCGACCGGGCGCCGATAACCGTTCAGCGAATCGCGGCGCGGTCGATTCTGCAATCTGCAAAACATATTTTCACTCGCGCCAACGTAAGCACTGCTGCCGGACCGTCTCGTTCAGCGATTTTTCCTGTTTGAAAACGGTTCTCAACCACGATGCGTCGTTTACGCGCGCCTTCGCGAGCGCGCCGATCTCGTCGAGCGCCGCGCGCGAACCGAGCGCGGCCGCATGCGGCGCGATCCGGTCGAGCGTGTCGAGGATGTCTTCCGCGATCGTGCGGCGCTCGCCCGTCTGAGGATTCACGCAGGTGCCCTCGAGCCCGAAGCGGCACGCTTCGAAACGGTTGAACGTGTAGACCAGGTAATCGTCCTCGGACAGCTTCAGCGGCCGGTCGGTCAGCAGGTAGCGTGCGAGCGTCTGGATGTAGCAGGCGATCGCGGCCGCGCGGTCGACCGACAGCGGCGTGTCCATCACGCGCACCTCGATCGTGCCGTAGCCGGGCTTCGGCCGGATATCCCAGTAAAAGTCCTTCATCGAGTTCACGACGCCCGTGTTCACCATCTTCGTGAAGTACTCCTCGAAGGCGTCCCAGGTCAGCACGAACGGCGCGCGGCCCGACAGCGGGAACGCGAACACCGAATTCAGGCGTGCCGAATGGAAGCCCGTGTCGACGTTCTGCACGAACGGCGACGACGCGGACAGCGCGATGAAGTGCGGAATGAAACGCGACATCGAGTGCAGCAGGAACAGCGCGCTGTCGGGATCGGGGCAGCCGATGTGCACGTGCTGGCCGAACACGGTGAACTGCTTGGCGAGATAGCCATACAGCTCGGAGATGTACTGGAAGCGCGGCGCATCGTAGATCTGCCGGTCGCTCCATTGCTGGAACGCATGCGTGCCGCCGCCGGCCAGCCCGACGTTGAGCTGGTCGGCCGCCTTCACGAGCACGTCGCGGATCGCATGCAGTTCGCTGACGGCCTGCTCGTGCGAATGGCAGATGCCGGTCGACAGCTCGATCATGCTTTCGGTGATTTCCGGCGTGATGTTGCCGGGAAAAGTCTCGCCCTGGATCAGGCGCATCAGGTCGGACGCCGCTTTGGTCAGGTCGTAGTTGTGCGTGTTGACGACCTGGATCTCCAGTTCGACGCCGAACGTGAACGGTTCGGAATTGACGAAGGTTTCGAGTGCCATGGCAGGTTCCGGAATCAGTTGCCGTCGCTGCGTTCGCCGACCGCCGACAGGCAGCGATAGACGACGAACGGGCTGACGAGCTGCAGGATCACGATCGAGCACATCACGATCGCGCGCAGGTGCGGGTCGAAATTGGGATAGAGCTGGTAGGTATCGTCGACGAGCAGGTACGACAGCGCGGACATCGGCGTGAGCGCGATGCCGAGCGCGATGCCCTGCTTCATCCCGAGGCCGCTCGGCTTCGCGAACGCGACGACGCCGGCCAGCTTCGCGGCGAGCCGCGTGATGATCAGCACGATCGCGAGCAGCCCGCCGAGCGCGATGTCGCCCCACGTGAACGACGTGAGCGTCAGCACGAACAGCACCACCGTCAGCAGCCAGCCGGCCGTGCCGAAGTGCTCGGGCCACAACTGCGGCCGCGCCTCGAGGTTCTTCACGATGATGCCGGCAAGCAGCAGCGTGAGCAGCGTCGACAGCTTCAGCGCCTGCGCGACGGCGATCGCCAGCATCACGAGCCCGAACAGCGCGACGAACGAATGCTCGTCGCGCATCGTCGCGGTCATGTGACGGAACAGGTAGTTGCACGAACGCGCGACGAGATACGCAACGATGAACGAACCGGCGAGCAGGTAGAGCGGTTGCAGGATCGTCGCGAAAACGTTGCCGTACGCTTCCTGGTGCAGCCAGCTCGTCACGAGCTTGGTCAGCACGATCGCGTACACGCTGTTGAGCGCGGTGAGCGTGATCAGGCGCTGCGACACCTGCCCTTCCGCGCGCAGTTCGGTCTTGAGCTGAATCACCATCGACGGCGACGTCGCGATCGCGATCGCCGACAGCACCAGCGCGACCATCCCCGATACGCCGAGCGCGAGCATCACGAACAGCACGAGCACGAACGTGAGCGTGGCTTCCGCGAGGCTCGACGCGACGAGCCACGGATTGCGCCGGATCCAGCGCAGGTCGAGGCGGCTGCCGAGTTCGAACAGCAGCAGGCCGAGCGCGACGTCCATCAGCAGCCGCGAGGTTTCGTCGGTGCTGGTGTCGATCACGCCGAATCCGAACGAACCGGCGATCAGGCCGATCACGGCATAGCCGGTGATGCGCGGCAGGCGCCACGCGCGATAGCACAGCTCGCCGCACAGGCCGGCTGCGAACAACGCGAGCCCGGCCCAGAACACGGCATCCGGTGTGAGCGGCCAGTTGGGCAGGAATGAGAACGCCGACTTCATCGTGGTGACTTCTCCTTTGGAAGCAACCGCCAGCGACGCGGGATCAAGCGACAGGAATGGATGCGCCGGCTGGGTATTGCCCCGAATGTGATTGTTGTGCTCGACGATGGCGATACATGGGGTCCGCCTGTTCCGCCACCAGGCGGAACGTCGTTCAGGTTGCCGATCTGGATTGTCGGCCTGGTGTGTGAACGGACTGCGCAGTCTCGAAGATTCAGATTCGAAATCGTGCCGACCGTTCCATTGAAGCATGTCCGGCGCTGGGCCGAACGAACGCGAAGGAAACCGATTGTGCCACAGCTTTTTCGCTCCGGAACCGATTGAATCGACCCGCGGGGCTGTGCGTCGCTGCAGGTCTTTGGTTTCAAAGGTTTACTTGTATATATACATAGTAGAAGTTAACAAAGGACGCACAGTTCTGTGGATAACTCCGGTTTACGCTGGCAGATCAAGGTGTTGGCGAAACCATAACCGGTTGCACAGGCTGTTCGTGCACAGAGATTCGAGTCGAGCAACTTTCGGGCCGCTTCACAGCTGTGCCGGGTTACCCAGTTTACGTCCACTGTGATTGCACACGGAGTGCGCAGGGATTTCGCGCGGTTATCCACAGCGTCGCGTGGATAACCTTGCGCGGAAAAATCGGGAACCTGTGATCGATGCGCGCGGCCGCTCAGCCGTCCGAGCCGACGCGGCGGGCACGCAGTGCGCGGATCAGGAAGCGGGCGGGATCGATCGCGTCGGCGAGTTCGCGCTCGAGCGGCCACGGCTCGCCTTCGAGTTGCGACGCGATCAGCTCGGCGCCGAGCGCAGCCCATACGAGGCCGCGCGAACCGAAGCCGAATGCGCCGTAGAGGCCCGGCAGGCGCGGCAGGTCGCGCGCCTGCGCACCGCCCAGCGCGCGTGCGTTCGCGGTGGCCTGCGCTTCGTCGGCGAGCGGGCCGACGAGCGGGAGGCGGTCGCCGACGACCCAGCGGAACGCCACGCGGCCGCGCAGCGCGGCGGGGTCCGGCAGGTCGCCGATCAGGCCCGGCAGCAGGTGCCGTACGCGGTCGAGGTTTTCGATGTGGCCGGCCGCGCGCATCGCGGGATCGGTATCGTCGGGTTCGAACGTGGCGCCGATCAGCAGCGTGCCGTCGTCGAGCGGGACCGCGTAACCGTCGCCGATCGCCGGGCATGGCAGCGGCGCCGTCGTGCCCGGCGGCAGCAGCGTGAGCTGGCCGCGTACCGGTTGCAGCGCGACGTGCCGCAGCCCGGCCAGACGCGCGGCGTCGCCCGCGTTCGCGAGCACGACGACGGGTGCGTCGGCGAGCGTGGCGCCCGCATCGTCGAGCGCATGCCAGATGTCGCCCCGCCGTTCGAGCCGCGCGACGCGGGTGGACGCGAGCAGGCGCACGCGCTCGCCGGCCGCCGTGTATTGCGCGGCGCACAGCCCGGCAGGCCACACTGCGCCGCCGTGCGGAAACAGCAGGCCGCCGTGCGCGACCGGCAGATTCAGATGCGCGCGCGCGGCATCGGCATCGAGCAACGTCACGTAGTCGGACGGCGCGCCGAATGCATCGAAGGCATCGCGCATCCGCGCGAAATCGTCGGCCGATTCGGCAAGATGGATCATCCCGTGCGTGCTGCGCGCGAATGCATGCCCTGCGTGCTCGAGCGCGCGCCAGCGTGCGATCGCGTGCAGGAAGCCGCCGCGCGTGAGCCGGCTCGCGACGTTGTCGTCGCGCGTCATCAGCGGATGGAACACCCCGGCCGGATTGCCTGACGCTTCGCTCGCGATCCGTTCGTGCCGCTCGATCAGCGTGACGTCCCAGCCGCGCGCGGCCAGACGTTCGACGACCGCGCAGCCGGCGAGGCCCGCGCCGACCACGATCGCACGGCGCGCGGTAACGGGCAGCGCACGCGGCGGCTCGTGCCGGCGCGCGCGCCAGCGCGGCGCATAGTCGCCGACGAGACGATCGTCGACCTCGCGGAACGTGAAACCTGTTTCGCCGAGCGCGTGCTTCACGTCGTCGGACTTTGCATGTGTCGCAAACGTCGCGTGTTCGCCGGCGAGTTTCGCGAGTGCGCGGATCCCGTCGCTCGATGCCGCGGCGCCGTCGAGAAAAAACGCATCGGCACGCGCGACGAGCTTCTTCAACAGGCCGATCGGATCGCCGAACGCGAGCGTGAGCACCACGCGCCCTTTGTCGAATTCGAGCCGATGCACGCCCGGCACCTGCATCGGCCATGCATCGACCAACGCATCGACGTCTGCCGATATGGTTGTGTTCGCAACCATGTGCGAAACCGCGCGGCGCAGGTCGTCGCGCGAGAACGGGTGCGACTCGACTGCAACGACATGCAACCGTTCGCAGCGCGCGGGATCGTCGCGCCACGCGGCCCACGCCGCGAGGAAGCCGGCGCCCGCGCCGAATTCGGTCGCGACGATCGTGAACGTCCGGCGGCGCTGCCAGCGTGCGGGCAGCCCGTTGCCCGCGACGAACGCGCGACGCGCGTGCGCGAGCGTGCCGGATGCACCGCGATGAAGCTCGCCGAACTCGGGCGAGACGAGCGTGCCGTCGTCGCGAAGCGCGAGCGTGGCGTAAACAAGTCGGTCGGGCATGCGAAACAAAAAACGTGGCAGCCAAGCCTGGCAAGGGATTGCGGCAGGCCGTCCGATCGGCCGTTGGAAAAGGGCAACGGGGCGACGGGCGGGCGGACCACGCTGCGTATCCTGTCCGGTTGGCGCAGGTCAAAAAACCGGCAATCGACGATTCATTCGGCGAAATACCGATGAAAATCTTTGAAACCCTTGTCGTTATTGGGTTTGCGCTGCGCTATCATAGCAACGCCGTACCGCGGGGTGGCCGCCGGCAAACCGGAGGGCGCGTCGCGCGGGCCAGGATTCGGCGCTGTGTCGTCGGAGTCTGACTCTCGACGGCACGGTTCGCGCACGTATAATCGGCGCGTTCGCGCTGTTCGTGTCAACCTAACCTGATAAAGGAACCTTAATGAACAAACAGGAACTGATCGACGCCGTCGCCGCCCAAACGGGCGCCAGCAAGGCTCAAACCGGCGAAACGCTGGACACGCTGCTCGAAGTCATCAAGAAGGCCGTGTCGAAGGGTGATGCGGTTCAGCTGATCGGCTTCGGCAGCTTCGGTTCGGGCAAGCGCGCAGCACGTACGGGCCGCAACCCGAAGACGGGCGAAACCATCAAGATCCCGGCAGCCAAGACGGTCAAGTTCACGGCTGGCAAGGCGTTCAAGGACGCCGTCAACAAGCGTTAAACCCGCGCCTGTTCCAGGAAAAACCCGCCTCTCGGCGGGTTTTTTGTTGGGCGCGCGCGGCATTTTCGCCACAGTTCGCGCGGCGCTTGCAAAAGTTAACGGTTGTTTTTACAAGCCGTTACCACGCGCGCATGTGTGCACGATCACGCGTGCACGATCTGCGTGTCGCCGTGATCGTCGTCGTGCGAATCGACGTCCCACGCGGGGAACGGATCGTCGAACGCGGCCCATCCCGCTGCGCCGAGCGCGAACTCCGCATCGGTCAACAGGCATGCATCGAGTTTCGCGCGCCACGCATCGGCGTCGAGCGCGATGCCGATCAGCACGAGTTCCTGTCGGCGATCGCCGACCGTGCGATCGTCGAGATCGCCGAGCCATTCGGTGCGGATTTCAGCGAGCAGCTCGTCGTCGTCCGGCCATTCCGCGCGATCCTGCGCCGCCCACCACAAACCCGCCGGGCCATGCCGGCATACGCCGCCCGCCTGGGACAGCGAACCCGCAATGTCGTTACGCGTCGCGAGCCAGAAGAAACCCTTGCTGCGCAGCACGCCCGGCCACTCCTGATGCAGCAGCGCCCAGAGACGTGCCGGGTGAAACGGCCGGCGCGCGCGGTAAACAAAATTGCCGATCCCGAATTCGTCGGCTTCGCCGTGCACGTGCGCATGATGCGCGTCATGACAGTCGGGGTCGTCGCAATGCGTGTGATCGTGATCGAGCGACGCGAGCCAGCCCGGCGCATTCGCGGCTTCGTCGAAATCGAAGCGACCGGTGTTCAGCACTTCGTCGAGCGGCACGTTGCCGAACGTCGATACGACCTGATGCGCGCGCGGATTGAGGCGTCCGAGGATGTGCTGCAGGCGCGCGAGATCGTCCGCGCCGACGAGGTCGGCCTTGTTGATCACCAGCACGTCGCAGAATTCGATCTGCTCGATCAGCAGCTCGACGAGCGTGCGATCGTCGTCTTCCGACGCGGCGATGCCGCGCGTCGCGAGCGCGTCGTCGGAGCCGTAGTCGCGCAGGAAGTTGTACGCATCGACCACGGTGACGAGCGTGTCGAGCCGCGCGATCGACGACAGCGACGCGCCGTCGTCATCGACGAACGTGAACGTTTCGGCGATCGGCATCGGCTCCGCGATGCCGGTCGATTCGATCATGATCGCGTCGAAGCGGCCTTCGGCGGCGAGGTTGCGGATCTCGACGAGCAGATCGTCGCGCAGCGTGCAGCAGATGCAGCCGTTCGACATCTCGACGAGACGCTCCTCGACGTGCGACAGCGCCTGCGCATCGCGCACGAGCGACGCGTCGATGTTGACCGCGGCGAGATCGTTGACGATCACCGCGACTTTCAGCCCCGCGCGATTCGCGAGCACGTGATTGAGCAGCGTGGTCTTGCCGGCGCCGAGGAAACCGGACAGCACGGTGACGGGCAACGGCTGTTTCATTGCCGGATTCATGATGATATGTACCAACGGAAAAGATGAAAAAGCGGCCGCGGCGCCCTGCCCGGGCGCGATCGGCCCGCGCGCGGGTGAAACGGCGGCGTCAGCCCGCATTGTGCATCAAACGCGCGCAGGCCGGCCCGGCGTCGGCCTGCGACGCGGCGCCGAATCACCGAGCGGCGGCTTGCGTGGCCTGATCAGCCTGAGTTGCCTGACCAGGCTGCGCGGGCGGCAGCAGCTTCCATTGCGTCAGGATGCCGGCGATCTGCCGCGCGTACTTGTCGCGCAGCGACGGCGTTTCCGAATGATAGGCGCCGACCGCCTGCCACGTGTTGCCGTAGCGGTTCATCTTCTGTTTGAGATGCCACGCGGCGATGTACACGTTCTTGCACGGCTCCATCAGCGTGTCGCGGCCGATCCCGTAGCGCGACAGCGTCGGCAGGTGGATCGAATTGATCTGCATCAGGCCGTAGTCGACCGAGCCGTTCGTGTTCTTGTTCAGCGCACCGGGCCGGTTGCGCGACTCCTG
The DNA here is from genome assembly GCF_030481585.1 of Burkholderia sp. AU45388. Lineage (NCBI taxonomy): Bacteria > Pseudomonadati > Pseudomonadota > Betaproteobacteria > Burkholderiales > Burkholderiaceae > Burkholderia > Burkholderia sp. AU45388. The sequence goes on from NZ_JAUJPV010000019.1 coordinate 104,228, forward strand.
CCACGCGATCGCGCGCAGGATCAGCGGATTGACCTGCTGATATTTGGCCGCTTCGTCGAAACAATCCGCGCGTGCGTTGCCGCTGGCGAACCACGCGCCGGCGGCGATCAACGCGAACGAAGCGAATCGTCTGTTCATCGGGCGGAAACGGAAAGGAATTAATTGCGCGAAGCTCGGGAAAACCCGTGCCTGTGATTCATGCGACGAGAAACGCGCCGCCCGTATCATACCGGCAGACCGTCCGATTGCGACAGCAGGAATACGGCCGCCCGGTTATACCGCATTTCCGTGTCGATTCATCTCGAAATCGGGGCGACGGCCGGCATGCGGAGAGGCGGGCCGATCCTTACATATTGCATACGATTCGCCGGATACATGTCGTATGTGAGACAGTCTTCGGATCAATGTGATATTTCGGACATGAAAAACTGCTAATGTCGCCTCTTTCGGACCTGGATCCCAGCACTACCGCCGGAAGTGGCCTGAGCCGGCATCGACCCATTCATCCATGACAAGAAATCGCTTCGTTATGCGGCGTATCGCCACGACCCTGTTCGTGGCCGGCATCATCGTCTCGCAGGCTGCCTACGCTCAGGTCACGCTCAATTTCGTGAATGCGGACATCGACCAGGTCGCGAAAGCGATCGGCGCCGCGACCGGCAAGACCATCATCGTCGACCCCCGCGTGAAGGGGCAGCTCAATCTCGTGGCCGAACGGCCGGTGCCGGAAGACCAGGCGTTGAAGACGCTGCAGTCGGCGCTGCGCATGCAGGGCTTCGCGCTCGTGCAGGATCACGGCGTGCTGAAGGTCGTGCCGGAAGCCGACGCGAAGCTGCAGGGCGTGCCGACCTACGTCGGCAATGTGCCGCAGGCGCGCGGCGACCAGGTGATCACGCAGGTGTTCGAGCTACACAACGAATCGGCGAACAACCTGCTGCCCGTGCTGCGGCCGCTGATCTCGCCGAACAACACGGTGACGGCCTACCCGGCGAACAACACGATCGTCGTGACCGACTATGCGGACAACGTGCGCCGCATCGCGCAGATCATCGCGGGCGTCGACAGCGCCGCGGGTGCGCAGGTGCAGGTCGTGCCGCTGCGCAATGCGAACGCGATCGACCTCGCCGCGCAGATGCAGAAGATGCTCGACCCGGGTGCGATCGGCAACAGCGACGCAACGCTGAAGGTATCGGTCACGGCCGACCCGCGCACCAACTCGCTGCTGCTGCGCGCATCGAACGGCTCGCGCCTCGCGGCCGCGAAACGCCTCGCGCTGCAGCTCGATGCGCCGAGCGCGGTGCCCGGCAACATGCACGTCGTGCCGCTGCGCAATGCCGATGCGGTGAAGCTCGCGAAGACGCTGCGCGGGATGCTCGGCAAGGGCGGCAACGACAGCGGCTCGTCGGCGTCGTCCAACGATGCGAACAGCTTCAACCAGAACGGCGGCTCGTCGGCGAGCGGCAACTTCTCGACCGGCACGTCGGGCACCCCGCCGCTGCCGTCGGGCGGCCTCGGCGGTTCGTCGTCCTCGTCCTACGGCGGCGGTTCTTCGTCCAGCGGCGGAATCGGCAGCGGCGGCCTGCTCGGCGGCGACAAGGACAAGAGCGGCGACGACAACCAGCCGGGCGGGATGATCCAGGCCGACTCGGCCACCAACTCGCTGATCATCACCGCGTCCGATCCGGTCTACCGGAACCTGCGCTCGGTGATCGACCAGCTCGACGCACGGCGCGCGCAGGTCTATATCGAAGCGCTGATCGTCGAACTGAACTCGACGACGCAGGGGCAACTCGGTATCCAGTGGCAGGTCGCGAGCGGCCAGTTCCTCGGCGGCACGAACCTGGCCGCGGCGGCCGGCAACGTCGCGGGCAACAGCATCATCAACCTCACGACCGGTAGCGCGGGCAGTACCGGCGCCGGCCTCGCCGCCAATCTTTCGGGGTTGAACCAGGGGCTCAACATCGGCTGGCTGCACAACATGTTCGGCGTGCAGGGCCTCGGCGCACTGCTGCAGTATTTCTCGGGCGTGAGCGACGCGAACGTGCTGTCGACGCCGAACCTGATCACGCTCGACAACGAGGAAGCGAAGATCGTCGTCGGCCAGAACGTGCCGATCGCGACCGGTTCGTACTCGAACCTGACGAGCGGCACGACGAGCAATGCGTTCAACACGTACGACCGTCGCGACGTCGGCCTGACGCTGCACGTGAAGCCGCAGATCACCGACGGCGGGATTCTGAAGCTGCAGCTCTATACCGAGGACTCGGCGGTCGTCAGCGGCACCACCAACGCGCAGACCGGCCCGACCTTCACGAAACGCTCGATCCAGTCGACGATCCTGGCCGACAACGGCGAGATCATCGTGCTCGGCGGCCTGATGCAGGACAACTACCAGGTCTCGAACAGCAAGGTGCCGCTGCTGGGCGACATCCCGTGGATCGGGCAGTTGTTCCGTTCGGAATCGAAGCAGCGGCAGAAGACGAACCTGATGGTGTTCCTGCGCCCGGTGATCATTTCCGATCACAGCACCGCGCAGGAAGTCACGGCGAACCGCTACGACTATATCCAGGGCGTGACGGGCGCGTACAAGTCCGACAACAACGTGATGCGCGACAAGGACGATCCGGTCGTCCCGCCGATGCCGATCGGTCCGAGCCAGGGTGGCACGGCCGCGGGCAACCTGTTCGATCTCGACAAGATGCGTCGCCAGCAGTTGCAGCGCCAGGTCGCGCCGGTGCCGGCGCAGCCGCTGCCCGAGGCGACGCCCGCGCAGCCGCAAGGCGTGCCCCAGCAGGCGGTGCCGCAACAGCCGCTGACCGCCGCACCGGGAGCGTCGCAGTGAGCGACGTGCTCGCGTCTTCCGCCCACGACGGCGCGCCGGGCGAGCGCCAGCCGCCGTCGCCGCTCGCCGCGCGCCTGCTGCCGTACGGCTTCGCGAAGAGCGGCCAGGTGCTGATCGCGCACCAGCTCGACGACACGCTCGAGGTGTGGATCAGCGAACGCACGAGCGACGCCGCGCTCGCGGAGATCGCGCGCAACTTCGGCTCGATTTCCGTGCATCGCGTGCCGGCCGACGAGCTCGCGCAGGCGATCAACCAGGCCTATGCGCGCCAGGACGGCAGCGCCGCGCAGGTGGTCGGCGAGGTCGAAGGCGAAGTCGACCTGTCGCGGCTGATGCAGGACATCCCCGAAGTCGAGGATCTGCTCGAATCGGAAGACGACGCGCCGATCATCCGGATGATCAACGCGCTGCTCACGCAAGCGGCGCGCGAACAGGCGTCGGACATCCACATCGAGCCGTTCGAGAACGCGTCGGTGGTGCGCTTTCGCGTCGACGGCACGCTGCGCGACGTCGTGCGCCCGAAGAAGGCGCTGCACGGCGCGCTGATCTCGCGGATCAAGATCATGGCGCAGCTCGACATTGCCGAGAAGCGCCTGCCGCAGGACGGCCGCATCACGCTGCGCGTCGGCGGCCGGCCGGTCGACGTGCGCGTGTCGACGCTGCCGACCGGGCATGGCGAGCGCGCGGTGCTGCGTCTGCTGGAAAAGGACGCGCAGCGGCTGAACCTCGAAGCGCTCGGCATGGGGCGCGACACGCTCGTCCAGTTCGACAAGCTGATCGGCCGCCCGCACGGCATCGTGCTCGTCACCGGCCCGACCGGTTCGGGCAAGACGACCACGCTGTACGCGTCGATGTCGCGACTCGAAACCGCGACGACCAACATCATGACCGTCGAGGACCCGATCGAGTACGACCTGTCCGGCATCGGCCAGACGCAGGTGAACGAGCGGATCGGGATGACCTTCGCCCGCGCGCTGCGCTCGATCCTGCGCCAGGACCCGGACGTGATCATGATCGGCGAAATCCGCGATCTCGAAACCGCGCAGATCGCGGTGCAGGCGTCGCTGACGGGCCACCTGGTGCTCGCGACGCTGCACACGAACGATGCCGCGTCCGCCGTCACGCGCCTGACCGACATGGGCGTCGAGCCGTACCTGCTCGCGTCGTCGCTGCTCGGCGTGCTCGCGCAGCGCCTCGTGCGCCAGCTCTGCCCCGTCTGCAAGGAAGAGCGGCACGAGGACGGCCGCACCGTATGGCATCCGGTCGGTTGCGCGAAGTGCGGACATTCCGGTTATGCGGGCCGGCGCGGTGTGTACGAGCTGCTGGTGATCGACGATTCGATCCGCTCGCTGATTCACCGCAACGCGGCCGATGCTGAAATTCTCGCCGCCGGCCGCGCGGAAGGCATGCGCACGCTGCGCGACGACGCCGAGCGCTGGCTCGCGTCCGGCGCGACGTCGCTCGAGGAAGTGCTGCGCGTGACGGGAGGCGCATAGCGCGATGCCGGCATTCCGTTTCGAAGCAATCGATTCGGCGGGGCGCGCGCAGAAAGGCGTGATCGATGCCGACAGCGCGCGCGCCGCGCGCGGCCAGCTGCGCACGCAGGGGCTCACGCCGCTCGTCGTCGAGCCGGCCGCCAGCGCGACGCGCGGCGCGCGTTCGCAGCGGCTCGCGTTCGGCCGCAAGCTGTCGCAGCGCGAACAGGCGATTCTCACGCGCCAGCTCGCGAGCCTGCTGATCGCGGGGCTGCCGCTCGACGAGGCGCTCGGCGTGCTGACCGAGCAAGCCGAGCGCGACTACATCCGCGAACTGATGGCCGCGATCCGCGCGGAAGTGCTCGGCGGTCATTCGCTCGCGAATGCGCTCGGCCAGCATCCGCGCGATTTTCCGGAGATCTACCGCGCGCTCGTTGCCGCGGGCGAGCACACCGGCAAGCTCGGCATCGTGCTGTCGCGCCTGGCCGACTACATCGAGCAGAGCAATGCGCTCAAGCAGAAGATCCTGCTCGCGTTCACGTATCCGGGCATCGTCACGCTGATCGCGTTTGGCATCGTCACGTTCCTGCTGAGCTACGTCGTGCCGCAGGTCGTCAACGTGTTCGCGAGCACGAAGCAGCAGCTGCCGATCCTCACGGTCGTGATGATGGCGCTGTCGGAATTCGTGCGGCACTGGTGGTGGGCGATCCTGATCGCGGTCGCGCTCGTCGTGTGGTTCGTGAAGGCGACGCTGTCGCGTGCCGGGCCGAGGCTCGCGTTCGATCGCTGGGTGCTGACCGCGCCGCTCGCGGGCAAGCTCGTGCGTGGCTACAACACGGTGCGCTTCGCGAGCACGCTCGGCATTCTCACCGCGGCCGGCGTGCCGATCCTGCGCGCGTTGCAGGCGGCCGGCGAGACGCTGTCGAACCGCGCGATGCGCGCGAACATCGACGACGCGATCGTGCGCGTGCGCGAAGGCTCCGCGCTGTCGCGCGCGCTGAACAACGTGAAGACGTTTCCGCCGGTGCTCGTGCACCTGATTCGCTCGGGCGAGGCGACGGGCGACGTGACGACGATGCTGGATCGCGCGGCAGAAGGCGAAGCGCGCGAACTCGAGCGCCGCACGATGTTCCTGACGAGCCTGCTGGAGCCGCTGCTGATTCTCGCGATGGGCGGCATCGTGCTCGTGATCGTGCTGGCCGTGATGCTGCCGATCATCGAGCTGAACAACATGGTGCAGTGACGATGCGGCCCGGTTCCGACTGCCGGGCCGCTACCGTTCAGCGCATGTAGATCGCGGGGGACGGCGTGTTCGCCGGGAGCTGGATTTCGGCGCGGGCGCCGTTGCGGTCGATGATGATCGAGCGCGGGCGGACTTCGGCGAGCTTCGCGCCGGACGTGACGTCCGCGCCGAGCGACACGGCGCGCGGCGGTTCGCCGCCGACGCTGACGATCGCGGCGCCGCCGTGGTCGAGCGCGAGAATGCCGAACAGGTGGATGTCCTGCACGGGATTCTTGTCGAGCTGGCCGCCGAAGAGCGCGGCGGCGTCCTCGGTGCGGATCGGCGGCCGCGCGGCGGCGGCGGGCAGCGGCGCTTCGCGGGCCGACAGCGTGACGACCCAGTAGGTGGCCGTCGCGCACAAACCCGCGAAGAGGGCGAGGGAAAGGATCCGGATCGAGAGCGCGTTCATGCGCGCTATTGTACGGATGTATATGAAATTTGCGTTGGGTGAAAGCCCTCGGCGATGCGCGCCTTACAATGCGTGCTCCGCGCCCGCCGGTCCGGAAGGTTGCTGTCAGGCAATCGTCCGGTGCGCCGGGTGCGTCACTCAATCGACGACATTTTTTGGAAAGAGGTAGTCAGTCATGCAAACGTGGATCACTCGCCGCAACGCGGCCGTGCGTCGTCAGCGCGGTTTCACGCTGATCGAGATCATGGTGGTGGTCGCGATCCTCGGGATCCTGGCGGCGCTGATCGTGCCGAAGATCATGAGCCGCCCCGACGAGGCGCGCCGCATCGCCGCGAAGCAGGACATCGGCACGATCATGCAGGCGCTCAAGCTGTACCGCCTGGACAACGGCCGCTATCCGACCCAGGAGCAGGGCCTGAACGCGCTGATCCAGAAGCCGACCAACGATCCGATCCCGAACAACTGGAAGGACGGCGGCTATCTCGAGCGCCTGCCGAACGATCCGTGGGGCAACGGGTACAAGTACCTGAACCCGGGCGTGCACGGCGAGATCGACGTGTTCAGTTACGGCGCCGACGGCAAGGAAGGCGGCGAAAGCAACGACTCCGACATCGGCTCGTGGCAATAGGCCGGCGCTGATCGACCCGACGTTTCATTTCCGTTCTTCATGCTCGCCATTCGCACGACCTCCCGCTGCGGCCGCGATTGCCGTGTGCGTCGCGGTGCGGTGCCGTCCGTACCGGCACGTGCCGATGGCGGCTTGGTGAAGCCCCGCGCGGCGCGGCGTCGCGCGCGCGGCTTCACGCTGCTCGAAATGCTGGTCGTGCTCGTGATCGCGGGGCTGCTCGTGTCGCTCGCATCGCTGTCGTTGACGCGCAATCCGCGCACCGACCTGCGCGAGGAAGCGCAGCGCCTCGCGCTGCTGTTCGAGACGGCCGGCGACGAAGCGCAGGTGCGCGCGCGGCCGATCGCGTGGCAGCCGACCGCGCACGGTTTCCAGTTCGACGTGAGCTCGCCCGACGGCTGGCGCACGCTGCGCGACGACCTGCTGCGCCCGCGCGACTGGGACGGCGGCGTCACCGGCGCGGACATCGATTACCCGGGCTCGGACACGCGCGCGAATCGCGTCGTGTTCGGCACCGAGAGCATCGACACGCCGGTGCGCGTGACGCTGCATTCGGCCGCCGGCAGCGCGACGATCGTCGGCACCGGCAACGGCCGCTACGAGGTGCAATGACGATGCGTCGTCGCCTGCCCTTCCCCGTTTCCTCCTCCCGCGGCTTCACGATGATCGAGGTGCTGGTCGCGCTCGCGATCATCGCGGTCGCGCTCGCCGCGTCGATTCGCGCGGTCGGCACGATGGCGACCAATGCGTCCGACCTGCATCGCCGCCTGCTGGCCGGCTGGAGCGCCGACAACGCGCTCGCGCAGTTGCGGCTCACGCATGCGTGGCCGGAAGTCGGCGAACAGAGTTTCGACTGCTCGCAAGGCAACGTGCAGCTCGTCTGCACGCAGCGCGTGAGCACCACGCCGAACCCGGTGTTCCGGCGCGTGCGGGTTTCGGTGAGCATGCCCGGCCGTGCCGGCGTGCTCGCGCAGATGGTGACGGTGGTCGCGAATGAAACCAACCGTCCGCTCTGACGCGCCGATGCGCCGCCCGTCCGCCCCCGTGGCCCGCCCCGCCCGCGGCTTCACGCTGATCGAGCTGATGATCGCGATCGCGATTCTCGCGGTGGTCGCGATCCTCGCGTGGCGCGGGCTCGACCAGATCATGCGCGGTCGCGACAAGGTCGCGGCCGCGATGGAAGACGAGCGGGTGTTCGCGCAGATGTTCGACCAGATGCGCATCGACGCGCGGCTCGCCGCGACCGACGACGAGGCCGGCCAGCCGGCGATCGGCGTCGCCGGCAACACGCTGCAGATCGTGCGCGAGCTCGACGTGCCGGGCGTCGCGCCGCGGCTGCAGGTGGTCCGCTACCGGATCGCCGGCGGGCGCGTCGTGCGCTATGCGTCGCCGCCGATCGACGACACGAACCGGCTGCGCACGCTGCTGAAGGACAGCAGCGTCGAAGGCTGGAGCTGGGTCGCGCTGATGGGCGGCGTCGGCGCGATCGACGCGAAGCTGTACGTGCCGCGCGTGGGCTGGACCACCAACCTGCAGACGGCCGACGAAGCGCTCGCGCAGAACAACGACGCGCTCAAGGTGCCGCAGATCGGCAACGCGCCGCCGGCGCGCGCGGTGACCGGGCTGCAGGTCAGCATCGGCGCCACGTCGCTGCGCGTGCCGGTCACGCGCATCTTCCTCGTCGGGGAATGACGATGCGTGCGCGCCCTGTCCGTCGAATGCGTGCCCGCCGCCAGCGCGGCGCCGCGATCATCACCGCGTTGCTCGTGGTCGCGCTGTCGGCGATCCTGGTCTCGGGGATGTTGTGGCGCCAGCAAGTGCAGATCCGCCGCATCGAGAACCAGCGCGTGATCGCGCAGGCGCAGTGGGTCGCGCGCGGCGCGCTCGACTGGACGCGGATGATCCTGCGCTCGGAAGGCGACACGGCGCCCGGCATCACGTATCTCGGCGGGATCTGGGGCGTGCCGATCGCGAAGACGAAGCTGTCGGATTTCCTCGGCCGGATTGGCGCGCCGAACGACACCGACGCCGAAGACACCTATCTGTCCGGCTCGATCGAGGATGCGCAGGCGAAGTTCAACCTGCGCAACCTCGTGTCGTCGCCGGCGCCCGGCGTGCTGCAGCTGAACGTCACGCAGATGCAGGTGTTCCAGCGCCTGCTGACGACGCTCGGCTACGACAGCGCGTTCGCGAAGCGTATCGCGCTGCAGGTGCGCGCGGGGCTGCTGCATTCGGCCACGCGGTTCCAGATGCCGAACCTGCCCGGCGGCGGCGGGACCGCCGCGAATGCCGCGACCGCGCCGGTGACGAGCGGCGACCTGCAGGGCAGCGGCTTCACCGACGATCCGGGGATGGCCGGCGGCGACCGCGGGCCCGCGCCGCTGATGATGACGCGCGTCGACAGCCTGCTCGACGTCGACGGCGTGACGCCCGAGATGGTCGCGCGGCTGCGCCCGTTCGTCACCGTGCTGCCGACCACGACGCCCGTGAACATGAACACCGCGCCGGCCGAAGTGATCGCCGCGCTGATACCGGGAATGAGCGTGTCGTCCGCGCAGGCGCTCGTGGCGCGCCGCGAGACGGTGTTTTTCCGCAACGTCGGCGACGTGCAGCTCGCGCTGCGCGGCGCCGGCGCGCCGCCGAACGTGACGATCGACTCGAGCCTCGTCGACGTCAATTCGAGCTATTTCATCGTGCACGGCCGGATCCAGCACGAACGCGCGGAGGTCGATCGCACCTCGCTCGTGTATCGTGATCCGACCACGCACTCGACACGGGTCGTGCGCATCCGCGACCAGCTATAACGACGCCAATCGGGAGAGGAGCTCTTGTGAGCACGTTGATTGTTTCTTTGCCGCCGCGCGAGCCTGCCGTGCCGTTGCAGGAATGGCAGTGGCCCGAGCTGCCGTTCGCGCTCGTCGACAAGGCCGGCCAGGTGCAGCGCGCGGGCCGCGCCGCGCTCGCGCTGCTGCCGCGCGCGAACGCCACGGTGCTGATCGTCGCCGCGCGCGACGTGCTGCTGCTGGCCGCGACCGTGCCGCCGCTGAAGGGGCCGAAGCTGCGCCAGGCGCTGCCCAACATCGTCGAGGATCAGCTGATCCAGGATCCGCTCGGCTGCCATATCGCGCTCGATCCGGCCCCGCTGCCCGACGGGCGCCGCGTGCTGGCTGTCGTCGATCGCGCGTGGTTTCGCGCGATCTGCGACGCGTTCACCGCGGCCGGCCATCGGCACCTGAGCGCGGTGCCCGCGACCCGCTGCCTGCCGGCGCCGCGTGGATCGGCCGAGGCCGCATCGGCCGCGCCGGCCGACGGCGAGCCTGCCGCCGCGCTCGTCGCGGATGCGATCGAGCCGCCTGCCCGCCCGGCGACGGTCGCCGCGGTGCTTGGGCTCGCGACGGCGGTCGAGCCGGTGCTCGTCGAAGCCGGCGCGCTGCCGGCCGCGGCCGGGGCGCCGCGCCTCGAGCTGGCGGTCGCGCGCGGCGCGCTCGGCGAAGGTTTCGCGGCGCCCGCGTCGCGCGCGGCCGGCACGCTGGCCGCGCTCGCGGGCGGCGGCGACGTCGAACTGTACGAGCTCGGCGAACCGGGCGCGGAGCCGCGGCTCGCGTCGGTCGGCCGCACCGACGGCCCGCTGCTGCCGGGCGCCGCGCCGCTGTCGTTCGACACGTTCGCGCGCCGGGCGCTCGCCGAGAAATTCGATCTGTGCCAGTTCGAGTTCGAATCGCAGCCGTGGCGCTTCGACCGCGCGACGGTGAAGCGCCTGCGCGTGCCGATCGCGCTGGCCGCGGCGACGCTCGGCGTCGCGGTGATCGGGATGAACCTGCACTGGTGGAAACTGTCGCGCGAGCGCGATGCGCTGTCCGCGCAGATCACCGAGACGCTGCTGTCTGCCTTCCCGAAGACGACCACCGTGCTCGACCCGCCCGCGCAGATGCAGCGTCAGCTCGACCAGCTTCGGCTGGCTGCCGGCGAGCTGTCGCCCAACGATTTCCTCGCGCTGTCGAGCGGCTTGTCGCGCTCGATGGGCGCGCTGCCGCTGAACGGCATCGCGTCGCTCGACTATCACGACCGGCGGCTCGACGTCGGCTTCAAGCCGGAGGTCAAGGTCGATCCCGATTTCACGCAGCGCCTCGCGCGTAACGGACTGTCCGGCGAAGTCGACAGCAACACGGGCAAATGGACGATCCGGAGCCGCTCATGAAAACCGAACAACTGAACCAGACGCTGGCCCAGTTCTGGGGCGAGCGCTCGCCGCGCGAGAAGACGCTGCTCGGCTGGGGCGGCGCCGTGCTGGCGGTCGCGATCGCGTATTCGGTGCTGTGGTCGCCCGCGCAGGAGGGCCGTGCGCGGATCCAGCGCGCGTTGCCGACGATGCGTCACGAGCTCGCGCAGATGACCGCGCAGGCGAACGAGGCGAAATCGCTGACGGCCGCCGCGCAGGGCGTCGCGCCGACCGGTCTCGCGCTGAAGGATGCGCTGAGCGCGTCGCTGTCCGATCACGGGTTGCAGGGCGCGCAGGTGCAGATCGTCGGCAACGGCGTGCAGATCCAGATGAAGAACGTGTCGTTCCCGGCCTGGACCCAGTGGCTCGACGATGCGCGCCGGCAGTTCAAGGTGCAGGTCGGCGAAGCGCACGCGACGGCGTTGAAGGAAGACGGCCAGGTGGACCTGACGGCCGTGATGCAACCTTCCGTCCAGAAATAGATGACGGCAGTGGATGACGCAAACGAAGGCCGGCCGATGCGGCCGTGGGTGAGGCGGCTCGTCGCCGTGTTGCCGTGGGCGCTGGCGGGCGGTGTGGCGACGGCGGTGACGCTCGTCGCGCTCGCGCCGGCCGCGTGGATCGCGCCGCAGTTCGCCCGGGCGACCGACGGCCATGTGAATCTGGTCGATCCGGACGGGTCGCTGTGGCACGGCTCCGGCACGCTGATGCTCGCGCCGGGCGCCGACCAGAGCGCGGCGACGCTGCTGCCGGGACGGGTCGAATGGACCACGCGCTTCTGGCCGCTGCTGACCGGGCGCGTGCAGATGCGCATGCGGCAGACCGAAGCGATGCCCGATGCGGTCACGCTCGATGCGACGTGGCGCGGCGCGGTGCTGTCGGCGGGCACGATGGCCGTGCCTGCGTCGCTGCTCACGGGGCTCGGCACGCCGTTCAACACGCTCGACCTGCAGGGCGACGTGCGGCTCGGCTGGACCGACTGGCGGCTGATCGGCAACAACGCGTTCGGCCAGTTGACGGTGACGATCGATTCGATGAGTTCGCGCGTGTCGCGCGTGAAGCCGCTCGGTTCGTACCGCGCGGTATTGCAGGCGAAGGGCGCGGGCGCCGATCTCGACCTGTCGACGACGCAGGGGCCGCTGTTCCTCGACGGGCACGGCAGCTTCGGCCCCGGCCAGGGATCGTTCCGCGGGACCGCGCATGCGGCGCCCGAGCAGCAGGCGAACCTCGCGGGGCTGCTGAACCTGCTCGGTCACCCGATCGGCAACAACCAGGTTTCGCTGATCTTCGGCGACGCGCAGCGCTGAGTGCGCGCGTCGCCCGCCTCCCTTCCTACTTCTGCGCGAGCGGCGCGGCGACCGACGGTGCGGTGGCCGCGGGCGCGCCGGACGCCGGCAAAGGCGCCGGCGCCGCCATGTCGCCGTTCTCGCGCGCCATCTCCGACACGTCCCAGCCGCCGCCGAGCGCCTTCACGAGCCCGACCGACGACACCATCCGCTGCCCGGCGATCGTCGCGAGCTTCTGCTGCGCGGTGAACGCGGTGGTTTGCGCGGTCAGCACGTTCAGGTACGCGACCGTGCCGGCCTTGTACTGGTTCGTGACGATCGCGAGCGCGTGTTCGGCGCTGTCGACGGCCTGCCGCTGCACGTCGATTTCCTGCGCGAGGATGCGCTGCGACGCGAGGTTGTCCTCGACGTCCTGGAACGCGGTGAGCACCGCGAGGCGATAGGCGGCGACGTCCTGGTCGTAGGTCGCGCGCGCGGCGTCGGTCTGCGCGGCGCGCAGCCCCGCGTCGAACAGCGTGGCCGCGAGTTGCGGGCCGACCGTCCAGAAGCGTGCCGGCAGCGTGAACAACTGCGACCACACCGAGCTCTGGAAGCCGCCGCTGGCCGACAGCGTCAGCGTGGGGAAGAACGCGGCGATCGCGACGCCGATCTGCTCGTTCGCGGCCGCCGCGCGGCGCTCGGCCGCCGCGACGTCGGGCCGGCGCTCGAGGATCGCGGACGGCACGTCGACCGGCGTGATCGGCGGCTCGGCCGCGAGCGGGTTCGGCGGCAGCGAGAAGGTCGACGCGGGCTCGCCGATCAGCGTCGCGATCGCATGCTCGTATTGCGCGCGGGCGACGCCGTTGTCGATCTGCGCGGCCTGCGCGCTCTGCAGCTGCGTCTGCGCCTGGATCACGTCCGCGCGGGCCGCGACGCCCTGCGCATACTGGTTCTGCGTGAGCTTCAGCGACTGTTCGTACGACTTCACGGTGTCGTCGAGCAGCTTTTGCAGCGCATCGGACGTGCGCAGCTGGAAATAGGTCTGCGCGAGCAGCGCCTGCTGCGACAGCCGCGCGTTCGCGAGATCGGCCGCGGCCGCCGCTTCGCCGGCGCGCTGCGCGCTGACGGTGCGGCTCACCTTGCCCCACAGGTCGGGTTCCCAGCTGGCGTCGAGGCCGACGCTGTAGCTGTTGTTGATCGACCCGGTCGACCCGCTGCCGAAATTCGACGACGCGCCCGACGACAGCGACGTGCGTGGCGTGCGTGCGCGCGAGCCCGATGCGGTCAGCCCGACGGTCGGGAAATACGCGGCGCGCGCCTCGGTGACGAGCGCGCGCGCCTGCCGGTAGGCGGCCGCCGATTGCGCGATGGTCTGGTTCGATGCGTTGAGCTTGCCGATCAGCGTATCGAGCTGCGGATCGTTGTAGACCGCCCACCACGCGCCGCGGTCGGCGCGATCGGCGGGCTGCGCGACTTTCCAGCCGGCCGGCGCTTCCTTGAAGGCGGCGGGGATCGACGTGTCGGGCCGGTGGTAGTCGGGCCCGACGGCGCAGCCGGCGAGCAGCACGGCCGTCGCAAGGGCGACGGCGGCGCTCAGCGGGCGAACGGCGCGCGGGAGGGGGGCGTACGGCATGGTGGTTTTCCTGTCTGGGCGTGACGGCCGGCGAGCGGCGCCGCGCGATGCGGTCGGCATGCCGCTGGCGGACAAATGGTAACTGACGGCGGGAAAGCTGCGCAGCCCTAAGGGTACGGTGCACGGCGAACAGAATGTGTTACCGACGCGGCCGGCCGGTTTACCGGCCATTACGGCTGGCTTGCGGGAAAACGGGCGTGCGAACGGGCTACGACACCGGCCGCGTGTGGCGCGGCCGACGATCGGGCGGGACAGGCGGGACGTTCGGAAAGCGGAAGCGGTGCGACGTCAGTGGCAGCGCGCGGGCAGCGGGGCGGGCTCGGCGGCGGCCCGCCATGTCGACGGCTCGGTTGCGGCCGGCTGGCTCGTGCGGCGGGCGCCGCCCTTCGCGTTGCGCTGCCGGCGATGATCGAACCATGCGAACCCGAGCGCCGCGAGCGAGCCGCCAGGCACGACCAGCATCGTCACGTACAGCGCGATCTTCCAGCCGCGGTGCGGCCCGGAGAACACATGATGAGCGGTATCGGTCAGGTTGCGGCGCAGCGCGCCGGCGGCATTTTTCAGGAACAGCATCGCGAACATCCTCGGTGCCCGGCAGTGCGGGCCAATCGGTCAGAACATAGTCTCCGGCAGTGCAACATGCACGTCGTAACTGGTTGACTCAAATAATATTGACTAAGCAATCATTTTTCAAGATACTGGGCGCGTTCAAACCCGAAACGCACTATTGCTGCGCGCGCAATCGTATGACCAGCGGCCTCTACGATCCCGAGAACATCGCGCTGGAAACGAGCCTCGGCTATTACCTGTCGAAGGCGAAGCAGGCGCTCGTCGAGCGGATGGATCGCGCGCTCGAGCCGCTCGACCTCACCGCGCAGCAGATCGGCGTGATCCTGCTGCTGTCGCGCGGCTACGCGCGCACGCCGTTCGAACTGTCGCGCAAGATGTCGTACGACAGCGGCTCGATGACGCGCATGCTCGACCGCCTCGAACGCAAGGGGTTGATCGCGCGCGCGCGCAGCGAGCAGGACCGCCGAATGATCGAGCTGTCGCTGACCGAGCGCGGCATCGAAGCCGCCCGCGCACTGCCGTCGCTAGTCGCGACCGTGCTGAACGCGCAGCTCGAAGGCTTTTCGGCCGACGAACTGGCGACGCTCACCGCCCTGCTGCAGCGCTTCATCGCCAACGGGCCCGCTTCGACCGGCTGCCCGAAGCCCGACGAACCCGACTGCTGATGTGCGCGGAGCCTTCATGTCTAGGTTAAGCATTCGCTTATTTCTCTGTCTGGGCAGAAGATGACGCGGCACGCGCTCCGCTTTTCCCCTTTTTCATTCCACCCGGCCGGGCCGCGCTGCGTCGCGCGCCCGCGCGTTGTGCCGGCGCGCCCCGCGCGCCGCATCTAGGAGATTCCGATGTCCGCCACTACGGCATCCGCCCCCTCCCCCGCCGCCGAACCGGCGCCGCTGACCGGCGGCGCGCTCGCCCTGCTGACGGTCGGGCTCGCGCTCGGCACCTTCATGGAAGTGCTCGACACGTCGATCGCGAACGTCGCGGTGCCGACCATCTCGGGCAGCCTCGGCGTCGCGACGAGCGAAGGCACGTGGGTGATTTCGTCGTACTCGGTCGCGTCCGCGATCGCGGTGCCGCTCACCGGCTGGCTTGCGCGCCGGGTCGGCGAGGTGCGGCTGTTCACGCTGTCGGTGCTCGCGTTCACGATCGCGTCGGCGCTGTGCGGCCTGGCGACCAACTTCGAGACGCTGATCGCATTCCGGCTGCTGCAGGGCCTCGTGTCGGGGCCGATGGTGCCGCTGTCGCAGACGATCCTGATGCGCAGCTACCCGCCCGCGAAACGCGGGCTCGCGCTCGGCCTATGGGCGATGACGGTGATCGTCGCGCCGATCTTCGGGCCGTTGCTGGGCGGGTGGATCAGCGACAACTACACGTGGCCGTGGATTTTCTACATCAATTTGCCGATCGGCGTGTTCTCGGCGACCTGCGCGTACTTCCTGCTGCGCGGCCGCGAGACGAAGACGTCGAAGCAGCGGATCGACGCGATCGGCCTCGCGCTGCTCGTGATCGGCGTGTCGTGCCTGCAGATGATGCTCGACCTCGGCAAGGACCGCGACTGGTTCAACTCGTCGTTCATCGTCGCGCTCGCGCTGATCGCGGTCGTGTCGCTCGCGTTCATGCTCGTATGGGAGGCGACCGAGAAGGAGCCGGTGGTCGACCTCACGCTCTTCAAGGACCGCAATTTCGCGCTCGGCGCGCTGATCATCTCGTTCGGCTTCATGGCGTTCTTCGGCTCGGTCGTGATCTTCCCGCTGTGGCTGCAGACGGTGATGGGCTACACGGCCGGCAAGGCCGGCCTCGCGACCGCGCCGGTCGGGCTGCTCGCGCTCGTGCTGTCGCCGCTGATCGGGCGCAACATGCACCGGCTCGACCTGCGGATGGTCGCGAGCTTCGCGTTCATCGTGTTCGCGGGCGTGTCGCTGTGGAACGCGACGTTCACGCTCGACGTGCCGTTCAACCACGTGATCCTGCCGCGGCTCGTGCAGGGCATCGGCGTCGCGTGCTTCTTCGTGCCGATGACGACGATCACGCTGTCGAGCATTTCCGACGAGCGGCTCGCAAGCGCGTCGGGGCTGTCGAACTTCCTGCGCACGTTGTCCGGCGCGATCGGCACCGCGGCCAGCTCGACGTTCTGGGAGAACGACGCGATCTACCATCATGCGCGGCTGTCGGAATCGGTGAGCGTCTACGCGCAGAACACGACCGACTATCAGGGCGCGCTCGCGCAGCTCGGCATCGTCGGGCAGACGGCCAATGCGCAGCTCAACCAGCTCGTCACGCAGCAAGGCTTCATGATGGCGACCAACGACTTCTTCCACCTGTCGGCGGTGATGTTCATCGCGCTCGCGGCGCTCGTGTGGATCACGAAGCCGAAGAAGGGTGCGGGGCCGGCGATGGGGCATTGACGATCCGGCGGGTGGCCATGACGGCCGCCCTTTTCGTTTCGCCGTTCGCTTCGTCGCCCGGCGGCCCCGCCCTCACTCCCTCGCCCGCAATCCCCCGAACGCCAGATCGTCGCTCGGCGCGAGCGGCAGCGTCGCCCGCGCGACGTCGAGCCACGCGCGCGCCGCGTGCGACAGGTAGCCCTTCTTCAGCCAGCCGAGCGCGATCGCCCACGTGATTTCCGGCTCGACGATCGGCCGGCACGTGAACTGGCCCGCATCGAGCCGCCGGCAATACGGCTCGGGCAGCAGCGCGATGCCGACGCCTGCGTGCACGAGCGCGGCCATGAAATCCCAGTGGCCGCTGCGGCTCACGATCGACGGCGTGAAGCCGGCCTGCCGGCACGCATCGAGCACCGCGTCGTGCAGCGCGAGGCTTTCCGCATAGAACACGAACGATTCGCGCGCGAGATCCGCGAGCGGCACGGCCGCGTGATCCTCCCAGCGCGACTCGCGCGGCGCGACGAGCCACAGCGGCGCGCGCACCATCGGCAGCCGCTCGAACGTGCCGGGATCGACCGGCTCCAGCAGCCCGCCGAGCTCCAGCTCGCCCGACGTCAGCGCGGCCTCGATCATCCGCGCGCCCTGCTCGAACAGCTTCAGCTCGATGTTCGGGTAGCGCTGCTTGTACGCGGCGATGATCGGCGTGAACAGCGAACCGCCGAGCGGCGGAATGCCGATGGTCAGCTCGCCGCGCCCGAGCGTGCCGAGATCGTTCAGCTCCGATTGCAGCTGCGCCTGCGCGGCGAGCACGTCCTGGCCGCGCTGGAACACGATCCGCCCGGCGTCGGTGAGCACCATCTGCCGGCCGTCGCGCAGCAGCAGCGGCGACCCGATCTCGTCTTCCAGCGCCTTCACCATCTTGCTGATGGTCGGCTGCGTGACGAACAGCTTGTCGGCCGCCGCCGTGAAGCTCTGCTGACGAACCACCTCGACGAAGTACCGCAGCGCGCGCAATTCCATTGATCACTCCCCAGGTTGGTGCAGCTGAATGCAAGCGAATTCCGAATTGGAATGACAAGGATAGAGACAAGTCATTTTATTTATGGTTAGGGGAAACCCTATACTTGCTCCATTGACAGAAACATCCGTAGGGAGCCCCGCCATGAACAAGCCGACCGCCACTGCCGCCGCCCGCCCTGCCGCTTCGGGCAGCCTCGCGCACACGGGCCGGATCGTGCTGCAGGCCGCCGCACTCGGCGTGCTGTGGATGGCGGTGGATTGGGCCGTGCGCAAGGTCGGGCTGCCAATTCCGTCCGGCGTGATCGGCCTTGCCGTGCTGCTCGTGCTGCTGTTCTCGGGCCGCGTCGCGCCGGCATGGGTGAAGGACGGCGCGAACTGGCTGCTGTCCGACATGCTGCTGTTCTTCGTGCCGGCCGCCGTCGCGGCCGTGCAGTACGGCGGGCTGTTCCGCGAGGACGGCTGGCGCATCGCGCTGGTGATGCTCGCCGGCACCGCGTTCGTGATGGTCGCGGTGGCCGTCGCGGTCGATCTCGCCGCGAAGCTCGAACGCCGGCTCGCCGTGCAGCGCGTGTTCGCCGAACGCCGCCGCGCGCGCCTGAGCGCCGTCGCGCACTGAGCCGGAGCCGCCCATGCTCGCCGCGCTAGCGAACCTGCCCGCCGACCGCGTGAATACCGCGATCTCCGTCGGCTGCTTCGTGCTGACGATCGTGCTGTATTTCGCGTCGAAGCGGCTCTATGCGTACAAGAAGACGCTGCTGTTCTCGCCGCTCGTGTTCGTGCCCGGCGTGCTGGTGCTGCTCGTGCTGCTGACCGGCATCCCGTATTCGGTCTATTTCCGCGACACGCGCTGGCTGATGTGGCTGCTCGGCCCGGCGACGATCGCGTTCGCGGTGCCGATCTACGACTATCGCGACCTGATCCGCCGCCACTGGCTGTCGCTGTCGGTCGGCGTCGCGGTCGGGATCGGCGCGGGCGTGTGCGGATCGCTGCTGCTCGCGAAGCTGCTGCACCTGTCGCCCGAGCTGCAGCGCTCGCTGATGACGCGCTCGGTGTCGACGCCGTTCGCGCTCGCCGTATCCGACAAGATCCACGCGCCGAAGGATCTCACGGCGCTCTTCGTGATCGCGACCGGCATCTGCGGGATGCTGCTCGGCGAACTGGTGCTCGCGCTCGTGCCGATGCGCACGCGGCTCGCGCGCGGCGCGCTGTTCGGCGCGGCCGCCCACGGCGTGGGCACCGCGAAGGCGCGCGAGATCGGCAGCGAGGAAGGCGTCGTGTCGAGCCTGACGATGATGATCGCGGGCGTCGCGATGGTGCTCATCGCGCCGCTGCTGTCGCTGCTGCCGATCTGACGAGGGATGCACAGGCGGGCGCCGCTGGCCGCCGTGCCACGCCGCTCGCCTGACGGCCCCCGGCCCCGGTCCCCGCAGGCCGCACTCCGCCGCGCCCCCGCCCGATCGTTTCCCCGCCGTTCCTGCCCCGCATCGCGCCGACATCTGGCCGACACCCGGCCGACAATCGGCTGAGATAGCCGCAATTCCCCCCTCTTTTCCGCCCATCGGCCTCGGCCCGGATGCCGAACAATGCATGCTACGAGACATCACGCACGCATTCACATGGCCACGACTGCAACCCCGACCGCCGACAAGCCGGCTTCCTCCGGCAAGTTCAAGCGCATCGCGCTCATCGCCGTCATCGCGGTGGGCGCGGCTGCCGCCGCCGCCGGCGGCATGTACGTGTTCCTGAGCAAGGCAGGCGTCGGCCACGCGAGCGCGCCCGCCGAGCCGGCGCCGCTTGCCGCGCCGGTGTTCTTCCCGCTCGACCCGCTGACCGTGAACCTGCAGTCCGACGACGGCGTGCAGCACTACCTGCGCGTCGGCCTGTCGCTGAAGCTCACCGACCCGAAAGCGCAGGAGCAACTGACCGCGCGGATGCCGGAAATCCGCAGCCGGATCCTGCTCGCGCTGTCGAACAAGCATCCCGAGGACCTCGCGACGCCGGACGGCAAACGGTCGCTCGCGACGGAGCTGCGGGAGCTGATCGAGCAGCCGACCCAGCCGGGCAACCAGCGCGCGAAGGTCGACGAAGTGCTGTTCACCGAGTTCGTCGTCCAGTAACGCGGCCGCAAAAGGAGCGCGTATGGGTCACCAGGAGTTCATGTCCCAGGAGGAGGTCGATGCCCTCCTCAAGGGCGTCACGGGCGAAACCGATTCGGTCGACGAGCAGCGCGACACATCGGGCGTCCGCCCCTACAACATCGCGACGCAGGAGCGGATCGTCCGCGGCCGGATGCCCGGCCTCGAGATCATCAACGATCGCTTCGCGCGCCTGCTGCGGATCGGCATCTTCAACTTCATGCGGCGCACGGCGGAAATCTCCGTCAGCCAGGTGAAGGTGCAGAAGTACAGCGAGTTCACCCGCAACCTGCCGATCCCGACGAACCTGAACCTGGTGCACGTGAAGCCGCTGCGCGGCACGTCGCTGTTCGTGTTCGACCCGAACCTCGTGTTCTTCGTCGTCGACAACCTGTTCGGCGGCGACGGGCGCTTCCACACGCGCGTCGAGGGCCGCGATTTCACGGCCACCGAGCAGCGGATCATCGGCAAGCTGCTGAACCTCGTGTTCGAGCACTACACGGTCGCGTGGAAGAGCGTGCGGCCGCTGCAGTTCGAATTCGTGCGCTCGGAGATGCACACGCAGTTCGCGAACGTCGCGACGCCGAACGAGATCGTGATCGTCACGCAGTTCTCGATCGAGTTCGGGCCGACGGGCGGCACGCTGCACATCTGCATGCCGTACTCGATGGTCGAGCCGATCCGCGACGTGCTCAGCTCGCCGATCCAGGGCGAGGCGCTCGAAGTCGACCGCCGCTGGGTGCGCGTGCTGTCGCAGCAGGTGCAGGCCGCCGAGGTCGAGCTGACCGCGAATCTCGCCGAGATCTCGTCGACGTTCGAGAAAATCCTGAACCTGCGCGCGGGCGACGTGCTGCCGCTGGAGATCGAGGACACGATCACCGCGAAGGTCGACGGCGTGCCGGTGATGGAATGCGGCTACGGAATTTTCAATGGTCAATATGCGTTGCGCGTGCAGAAGATGATCAGCGCGAGCGATTCGATGAAGGAAGGTGGATATGAGTGAGCTGAACCAGACGCCCGACGACGACATGCAGGCGATGGCCGATGCGGCCGTCGCGGCGTCGGCCGCCGACGCGAAGGCGCCGGCCGCGGCCGACGAAGAGCAGGGCCTCGACGACTGGGCGGCCGCGCTCGCCGAGCAGAACGAGCAGCCGGTGCAGGCGGGTGCGACGGGCGCCGGCGTGTTCCAGCCGCTGTCGAAGGCCGCGGCGGGCTCGACGCACAACGACATCGAGATGATCCTCGACATCCCGGTCAAGATGACCGTGGAGCTCGGCCGCACGAAGATCGCGATCCGCAACCTGCTGCAGCTCGCGCAAGGGTCGGTCGTCGAGCTCGACGGCATGGCCGGCGAGCCGATGGACGTGCTCGTGAACGGCTGCCTGATCGCACAGGGCGAAGTCGTGGTCGTCAACGACAAGTTCGGTATTCGCCTGACCGACATCATCACGCCCGCCGAACGTATCCGGAAGCTGAATCGATGAATGTCGTGAAGTCCGGCCGGCGCGTGTGCAACGCGATTGCAGCGGCGGCATTCGCCGCTGCCGCGTCGCTCGCATGCACGCCGGCCGGCGCCGCCGACATGAACGCGGTGAACCACGCCGGTTCGATCGCGTCGAGCGTGACGGTCGGCTCGGCCGTGCCGTCGCTCGGCATCGGCGCGGTGCTGCAGACGCTCGTCGGGCTCGCGGTCGTGATCGGCCTCGTATTCGCGTGCGCATGGCTCGCGCGCCGCTTCGGCTTCCAGCCCGCGCGACGCGGCGGCCCGCTGAAGGTCGTGTCGAGCGTCGGGCTCGGCGCGAAGGAAAGCGCGACGATCGTCGAGATCGGCGACACCTGGCTCGTGCTCGGCGTCGCGCCGGGCAACGTGCGCCTGCTGCATACGCTGCCGGCCGGTTCGGTGGCGGCTACCGCGACCGCGGGTTCGACCTCGGCCGACGCGCCCGCCGGCGGTCATCCGTCCGACGGCGCCCTGCCCGGCACGTTCGGCGCGCGGTTTCGCGACGCGCTCGCGGGCGAAGCCGCGAAACGCCTCGGTCGCGGCAAGGACCGCTGACATGGCGCCGCGCCCTCTTTTCGTCCCCGCATTCCGATGAAACACGCATTCCTGCGTCACGCGGCGCGCGTCGCGCCCGTGCTGATCCTCTGTCTCGCCCCCGCGCTCGCCTGCGCGCAGGCGAACGGCCTGCCCGCGTTCAACGCGAGCCCGGGCCCGCACGGCGGCACCACCTATTCGCTGAGCGTGCAGACGATGCTGCTGCTCACGATGCTGTCGTTCCTGCCGGCGATGCTGCTGATGATGACGAGCTTCACGCGCATCATCATCGTGCTGTCGCTGCTGCGCCAGGCGCTCGGCACCGCGACGACGCCGCCGAACCAGGTGCTCGTCGGCCTCGCGATGTTCCTCACCTTCTTCGTGATGTCGCCGGTGCTCGACCGGGCGTACAACGACGGCTACAAGCCGTTCTCCGACGGCTCGATGCCGATGGAGCAGGCCGTGCAGCGCGGCGTCGCGCCGTTCAAGACCTTCATGCTGAAGCAGACCCGCGAGACCGATCTCGCGCTGTTCGCGAAGATCTCGAAGGCCGCGCCGATGCAGGGCCCCGAGGACGTGCCGCTGTCGCTGCTGGTGCCCGCGTTCGTCACGAGCGAGCTGAAGACCGGCTTCCAGATCGGCTTCACGGTATTCATCCCGTTCCTGATCATCGACATGGTCGTCGCGAGCGTGCTGATGTCGATGGGGATGATGATGGTGTCGCCGTCCACCGTGTCGCTGCCGTTCAAGCTGATGCTGTTCGTGCTGGTCGACGGCTGGCAACTGCTGATCGGCTCGCTCGCGCAGAGCTTCAGTTAAGCGGAGGAACACGCGCGATGACGCCCGAACAAGTGATGACGCTGGCGCACCAGGCGATGATGGTCGGCCTGCTGCTCGCGGCCCCGCTGCTGCTGGTCGCGCTCGCGGTCGGCCTCGTCGTGAGCCTGTTCCAGGCCGCGACGCAGATCAACGAAGCGACGCTGTCGTTCATCCCGAAGCTGCTCGCGGTGGCCGCGACGCTCGTGATCGCCGGCCCGTGGATGCTGACGACGATGCTCGACTACCTGCGGCAGACGCTGCTGCACGTCGCGACGCTCGGCGCCGGCTGAGCCGCGCGTCCGGCTCTCCTTTCCCGCGATGTTCTCGGTTACCTACGCGCAGCTCAACGGCTGGCTGACCGCTTTCCTGTGGCCGTTCGTGCGGATGCTCGCGCTCGTCGCGACGGCGCCCATGGTCGGTCACGCGGCCGTGCCGGTGCGCGTGAAGATCGGCGTGGCCGCGTTCATGGCGCTGGTCGTCGCGCCGACGCTCGGCGCGATGCCGGACGTCACCGTGTTCTCCGCGCCGGGCATCTGGATCCTCGTCACGCAGTTCCTGATCGGCGTCGCGATGGGTTTCACGATGCAGCTCGTGTTCGCGGCCGTCGAGGCGGCCGGCGACTTCATCGGGCTGTCGATGGGGCTCGGCTTCGCGACCTTCTTCGATCCGCATTCGAACGGCGCGACGCCCGCGATGGGCCGGTTCCTGAACGCGGTCGCGATGCTCGCGTTCCTCGCGGTGGACGGCCACCTGCAAGTGTTCGCGGCGCTCGCCGCGTCGTTCCAGTCGCTGCCGGTATCGGGCGACCTGCTGCACGCGCCGGGCTGGCGCACGCTCGCCGCGTTCGGCGCGACCGTGTTCGAGATGGGGCTCCTGCTGTCGCTGCCGGTGGTCGTGGCGCTCTTGATCGCGAACCTCGCGCTCGGCATCCTGAACCGCGCGGCGCCGCAGATCGGCATGTACCAGATCGGCTTTCCCGTCACGCTGATCGTCGGGCTGTTGCTCGTGCAGCTGATGATTCCGAACCTGGTGCCGTTCGTGTCGCACCTGTTCGACATGGGGGTCGATGCAATGGGGCGGGTGCTGATCGGGTGGCGGTAGGCGCGCTGCCGACGCACATAGACCTCTTCCGCCTCATGCGGGCCGCACTCGTCGTGCCCGTGCCGCACTTTCCTTCCGCGATTCTCCCTGCTGGCACCCCGGCATTCGATTCCGACCGTGCCCCTTTTTCGTCCTTTCCGCAGCCGCGACGCGCCCGCCCGGTGCGACAACCGGCCGGACCCCGCTCCCGGCCCGTCCGGCGGTCGATCGCGGCCGATACCAGCACGTTCGGCTCACATCGGTGCTTGACCTGCGCCGACCGACTCGCTAGCGTTTCGGGTTTGCCCGGGCGGCCATTGCCGCCGGTGCCGTGAGCGCGCCCGACGTCCTGGCGCGCGCGGCCGGGCTCCGATGGAAAAGACGATGCAGAAACTCGATGCGGCCAGCCCGCAGGCGATGTCGACGGATTTCACCGCCGACAACGTCGCGCGCCTGAAGGCGCTGTTCCCCGAACTCGTGACCGAAGGCCCGGACGGCGCGTCGGTCGACGTCGACGTGCTGAAGGCGCTGGTCGGCGAACGCACGGTCGGCGACGCTGACGAACGCTACGGCTTTCACTGGCACGGCAAGCGCGCCGCGCGCCAGGCCGCGCTCACGCCGTCGACGGGCACGCTGCGGCCCTCCCCCGAAGACAGCGTCGCGTGGGACGACACGCGCCATCTGCTGATCGAGGGCGACAACCTCGACGTGATGAAACTGCTGCACAAGAGCTACGCGGGCAAGGTGAAGCTCGTCTACATCGACCCGCCGTACAACACCGGCAGCGATTTCGTCTATCCGGACGACTTCAGCGACAGCATCCGCCACTACCTGGCGATGACGGGCCAGACCGACGCCGGCGTGAAGCGCAGCACCAACACCGAGGCGAACGGCCGGTTCCACACCGACTGGCTGAACATGATGTATCCGCGCCTGAAGCTCGCGCACGCGCTGCTGTCCGACGAAGGGCTGATCGCGGTGCACATCGACGAGCACGAAGTGCATGCGCTCGTGCTGATGCTGCGAGAGATCTTCGGCGAGGAAAACGAGCTCGGCGTGGCCGTGTGGGACAAGCGCAATCCGAAGGGCGACGCGCGCGGCATCGCGTATCAGCACGAATCGCTGGTGCTGTTCGCGCGCAACGCCGAGACGCTGCTCGAGCAGGCGCCGCTCAAGCGCCCGAAGCGCAACGCGCAGCGCATGCTCGACGCCGCGCACGACGCGGTGTACCGCAGCGGCAACCCGAAGGACGCGCAGAAGGCGTACCGCGCGTGGATGAAGGCGCAGACCAACCTGTCCGGCGGCGAGGTGATGTACGACCGGCTGTCGCCGGAAGGCCGCGTGTACCGCCTCGTGTCGATGGCGTGGCCGAACAAGAAGAAGGCGCCGGACGAATATTTCACGCCGCTGATCCATCCGGTCACCGGCAAGCCGTGCGCGATGCCGGCGCGCGGCTGGCGCAATCCGCCCGCGACGATGCAGGCGCTGCTCGAGCGCGGCCAGATCGAATTCGGCCCGGATGAAACCACGCAGCCGCAGCGGATCTACTACCTCGACGAGAACATGTACGAGAACGTGCCGTCGGTGCTGCCGTTCGCGGGCTCCGACGACGCGCTGCTGAAGGCGCTCGGCATCCCGTTCGACCTGCCGAAGCCGGTCGACTTCGCGGCCGCCGTGATCGGCTGGTGCACGCGCGGCGACGACATCGTGCTCGACTGCTTCGCCGGCTCCGGTTCGACCGGCCACGCGGTGATGCAGGTGAACGCGACCGACGGCGGCGCGCGCCGCGCCATCCTCGTGCAGCTGCCCGAGGCGCTCGACCGCCGCGACAAGACGCAAGCCGCGGCCGCCGATTTCTGCGCGAAACTGAAAAAGCCGCTGACGCTCGCCGAAATCACGAAGGAACGCCTGCGCCGCGCCGCGCAGCAGGTCGCGCGCGACTATCCGGAAAGCTATGGCGACCTCGGCTTTCGCGTGTACCGGCTCGACACGACCAACGTGATCGAGTGGGACCCGCGCCGCGACGACTTCGACCATGCCCTCTTCGCGTCCGTCGAGCACGTGAAGACCGGCCGCACCGAGGACGACCTGCTCGCCGAGCTGACGCTCAAGCTCGGCCTCGACCTGTGCACGCCGGTCGAGCATCACCAGGTGGCCGGCAAGACGGTGCACCTGATCGGCCGCGCGATCGTCGCGTGCTTCGATGCGCGTATTTCGCGCGACGACGCGGGCCCGCTCGCCGACGGCATCGTCGACCTGCTCGATGCGACCGGCGCGTCGCACGACGTCACGTGCCTGTTCCGCGACAGCGGCTTCGTCGACGACGTCGCGAAGCTCAATCTCGCCGCGCTGCTCGAACAGCACGGCGTGAAGCGCGTGCGGAGCCTGTGATGCGGCTGCATTTCGAAGCGGATCTCGACTACCAGCGCGAGGCGATCGACGCCGTCTGCGACCTGTTTCGCGGCCAGGAATCGTATCGCGGCGACTTCAGCGTGCTCGCGAACGCCGCGCCCGGCACGACGGCCGCCGCGCAAGGCTCGCTCGGCTTCGCGGTATCGGAGCAAGGCGTCGGCAACCGGCTGTCGCTGACCGACGACGCGCTCGCGCGCAATCTCGCCGACGTGCAGCTGCGCGGCGGGCTGCCGCCGTCCGGCCTGCCCGGCTCGCGCGACTTCACCGTCGAGATGGAGACCGGCACCGGCAAGACCTACGTGTACCTGCGCACGATCTTCGAGCTGAACCGCCGCTACGGCTTCACGAAATTCGTGATCGTCGTGCCGTCGATCGCGATCAAGGAAGGCGTGCACAAGACGCTCGCGATCACCGAGGATCACTTCCGCGCGCTGTACGCGGGCGTGCCGTACGACTACTTCCTGTACGACTCGGCGAAGCTCGGCCAGGTGCGCCATTTCGCGGCGAGCGCGGCGATCCAGATCATGGTGATGACGGTCGCCGCGATCAACAAGAAAGAGATCAACAACCTCTACAAGGACAGCGAGAAGACCGGCGGCGAGAAGCCGATCGACCTGATCCGCGCGACGCGGCCGATCGTGATCGTCGACGAGCCGCAAAGCGTCGACGGCGGCCTCGAAGGGCGCGGACGCGAAGCGCTCGCCGCGATGGCGCCGCTCTGCACGCTGCGCTATTCGGCCACGCACGTCGACCGTCACCACATGGTGTACCGGCTCGACGCGGTCGACGCGTACGAGCGCAAGCTCGTCAAGCAGATCGAGATCGCGTCGGCGATCGTCGAGGATGCGCACAACAAGCCGTACGTGCGGCTCGTCGGCGTGTCGAACCGGCGCGGCGCGATCAGCGCGCGCGTCGAGCTCGACGTCGCGACCGCGGCCGGCGTGAAGCGCCAGATCGTGTCGGCCACCGACGGCGACGATCTGGAGCGCCTGACCAAGCGCGCGCTGTATGCGGGGCTGCGGATCGGCGAGGTGCATGCGGTGAAGGGCGCCGAATACGTCGAGCTGCGTCACCCGGAAGGCGAGGCGTTCCTGTCGCTCGGCGAGGCGTTCGGCGACATCGACACGCTCGCCGTGCAGCGCGAGATGATCCGCCGCACGATCCGCGAGCATCTCGACAAGGAATTGCGCCTCGCCGAGCGCGGCGTGAAGGTGCTGTCGCTGTTCTTCGTCGATTCGGTCGAACGCTATCGCCGCTACGACGAGAACGGCGTGCCCGTGAAGGGCGACTACGCGCTGATCTTCGAAGAGGAATATGCGCGCGCGGCGCGCGTGCCGGCCTACCGGGCGCTGTTCGACGGCGTGGACGTCGCGCTGGAAGTCGAGCGTGCGCACAACGGCTACTTCTCGATCGACCGCAAGGGCGGCTGGACCGACACGAGCGAAAGCAGCGCGGCGGCCCGCGAGAACGCGGAGCGCGCGTACGGTCTCATCATGCGCGAGAAGGAAGCGCTGCTGTCGTTCGACACGCCGCTGAAGTTCATCTTCTCGCACTCGGCGCTGAAGGAAGGCTGGGACAACCCGAACGTGTTCCAGATCTGCACGCTGCGCGATATCCAGACCGAGCGCGAGCGCCGCCAGACGCTCGGCCGCGGGCTGCGCCTCGCCGTCGACCAGGACGGCGAACGCGTGCGCGACGCGGGCGTGAACACGCTCACCGTGATCGCGACCGAACGCTACGAGTCGTTCGCCGAGAACCTGCAAAAGGAAATCGAGGCCGATACGGGCATCCGCTTCGGGATCGTCGAGGAACACCAGTTCGCGGCGCTGCCGGTGCAGGAAGACGGCGGCCCCGCCCATGCGCTCGGCATCGAGCTGTCGCGCGTGCTGTGGAACCATCTGCACGAGCAGGGCTACGTCGACGCGCAGGGCAAGGTGCTCGACCGGATGAAGGATGCGCTGCGCCAGAGCGCGCTCGTGTTGCCGGATGCGTTCGAGCGGTTGCGTGCGCCGATCGTCGCGACGCTGCGCAAGCTGTCGGGCCGCTTCGCAGTGCGCAATGCCGACGAGCGCCGCGCGATCGCGTTGCGGCGCGATGCGTCGGGCAAGGCCGTCGTGTTCGGCGAGGATTTCCGCGCGCTGTGGGATCGCATCCGCCATCGCACCGTGTACCGCGTCGAGTTCGACAACGCGAAGCTGGTGCGCGACTGCACGGCCGCGCTGCGCGACGCGCCGGACATCGCGCGTGCGCGGCTGCAATGGCGCAAGGCCGAGATCGACATCGGCAAGGCCGGCATCGAGGCGATCGAGGTGGCCGGCGCCGGCACCGTGCTGCTCGACGAAGGCGAGCTGCCGCTGCCCGACCTGCTCACCGAGCTGCAGGACCGTACGCAACTCACGCGCCGTTCGCTTGCGACGATCCTCGCCGACAGCGGCCGGCTCGACGATTTTCGCGTGAATCCGCAGCAGTTCATTACCGTTGCGGCCGATGCGATCAACCGCTGCAAGCGGCTCGCGCTCGTCGCGGGCATCGTGTACCGCAAGCTCGGCGAGCGCCACGTGCATGCGCTCGAATCGTTCGAGAGCGAGGCGCTGACCGGGTATCTGCGCAACTTGCGGCTGGACGCGCGCAAGTCGATCCATGAAGCGGTCGTGTGCGAGACGGACGCCGAGCGCGCGTTCGCCGATGCGCTCGAGGCGCACGACGGCGTGAAGCTGTACGCGAAGCTGCCGGCATGGTTCCGCGTGCAGACGCCGCTCGGCAGCTATCACCCGGACTGGGCCGTGCTCGCGGAACAGGACGGCGGCGAGCGGCTGTACTTCGTCGTCGATACGCCGAATGCGGACGGCCACGTGCCGAGCGAGCACGAGCGCGCGAAGCTCGCGTGCGGCGAAGCGCATTTCCGCGCGCTGGTCGAGGGCGACGGTGCGGCGCGCTTCGTGCGGGTCACGCAGGCCGATGCATTGTTCGAACCTGCGGCGCCGACGGCGGGCGCGGGGCGGTGAGACGAAGGGCGGCGACGAGCCGCCTTTTTTTGTCGGCGGATCAATCCTTGTCCCAGGGTTTGGTGCCCGCGTGTCGCCCTTCCAGGAACAAGGACCGGGGGCGACGCCGCCGCGTCGCCCCCGGTGAAGGCGCCGTTACTGCGCCGGCTGCATGCCCTGCGCGGCGGCCTTGCGCTGCGCGGCCTGCTCTTGCGCGTGCTTCTTCGCCATGTGATGGCCGACGATACAGCCGCCGACCGCGCCGGCCACTGCGTGGTGCCCCGCGTAGTGGCCGGTCACACCACCGACCACCGCGCCCTTCATGCAGCCTGCCGCGTGCGCGCTGCCGATCGTTGCGAGCGCAACGACCGCGGCGGTTGCGTACCGTCCGATGTGCCGGATGGAATTCATGCGATCACTCTCCTCGTGTCGTCGTGATCAGTGCTCTCGCGAGCCGGTCGCCGCGCTCAGTCCCAGCGGCCACGCCACCCGCCGCGATCGCGCCACTCGTGCTCGCGCCATTCATGACGGCGCCATTCGCGTTCGCGCCATTCACGCTGACGCCAACCGTAGTCGCGATAGCCGACCGGCGCGTACATCACCGGCGGAGGCGGCGCCACGTAGACGGGCGCCGGCGCCGTATAGACGCCCGGCACGCCGATGCCGACCGACAGGTCGACGTGGGCCGACGCGACGCCCGAAGCTGCCAGCGCCGCTACACCGAGAACTGCACCGAGAATAAGTTTCTTGCTCATTTCGCGACTCCCTGCACGTGTCGTGCGTCATGTGACTACGGTTCGGAGTCTAGGCATCGGACGCTGACACAGGTGAAACGGGTATGCGAGACAGGTAACGGACGTTTACGGGTGCCCGCAAAGCCTTATGGAGCAAGGCAAAGGCGACATTCCGAGCGCCGTTGCGGCGGCGCACCGGGTCGGTAAAAAGGGGATTTTCGGCACGAAACCGGCGATCGGAGCGAACACGCCGGTATGCACGGGGAGCGAGCCGCCCTCACCTTGCGGCGCGGGCGGCTCGCAACAGCGCGCGTTACGCGCGGATATCGTCGACGCTGCGCAGCCAGTGCACGCTGAACAGGTTGTCCGCGTCGGTCCACACGGTATCGGGTGCGAACCCGGCGCGGCGTGCGATCGCATGGAAGCCGTTGATCGTGAACTTGTGCGAGTTCTCCGTGTGGATACGCTCGCCGGCTTCGAAGCGGAACGCGTGGCCGCGCACGTGCACCGTCTGCGCGACGTCGCTGACGAGATGCATCTCGATGCGCTGCCGCTCGCGGTCGTAGAACGCACAATGCGAGAACGCGTCGACGTCGAAGTCCGCGCCGAGCTCCGCGTTCGCGCGCGCCAGCAGGTTCAGGTTGAACTGCGCGGTCACGCCCTGCGCGTCGTTGTACGCGTGATGCAGCGTGCGCTCGTCCTTCACGAGATCGGCGCCCACCAGCAGGCCGCCGCCGCGCAGCAGCCGCGCGGCGTCACGCAGGAACGTGTCGGCCTCTTCCGGCGAGAAGTTGCCGATCGTCGAGCCCGGAAAGAAGCCGATGCGCCGTCGCGGCGTGTCGGTCAGCCCGGCCAGTTGCTCGGCCTTCGTGTAGTCGGCCGCGAGCGGCGCGACGTCGAGCCACGGATAGGCCGCCCGCAGCCGCGCGGCTGCATCGTGCAGGTAGTCGGCCGAGATGTCGACCGGCACGTAGCGCGCCGGCGCGTTCGCGTAGTTGCCCGCGAACGCGTCGAGCAGCACGCGGATCTTCTCGAGCGAACCCGCGCCGAATTCGACGATGTCCGCATGCGGGCCGACGCGCCGCACGATCTCGGCCGCGCGATCGCGCAGGATGCCGAGTTCGGTGCGCGTCGGGTAGTACTCCGGCAGTTCGCAGATGCGGTCGAACAACGCGGAGCCGGCCGCATCGTAGAAATATTTCGGCGGGATGCTGCGCGGCGTGCGCGACAGTCCGTCGATCAGGTCGCGCTCGAACGCGCTCGGCCGCGAATCGCGGGCGGGTTGCAGGCCACCGCTCGTGGCCGTCAGGTCAGACGTCTCGCGCAAGTCGCACCCCCGTGAATTGCCAGCGTGCCGCCGGCGGAAAGAAATTGCGGTACGTCGGCCGTTCGTGCCCGGGCGGCGTCGCGATGCTGCTGCCGCGCAGGACCTGCTGGCCGACCATGAACTTGCCGTTGTATTCGGCCGCTACCCCGGCGAGCGGCCGAAAGCCCGGATACGGCTCGTAGGACGAACGCGTCCACTGCCACACGTGCCCGAGCATCTGGCGGATCCCGTCGGCCGCGAACGCGGTTTCCCATTCGAATTCGGTCGGCAGCCGCGCGCCGGCCCATTCCGCATATGCGGCCGCTTCGTAGAAGCTCACATGACACACCGGCGCGTCGGGCGCGAGCGGTTCGACGCCGTGCAGGCCGAACGTGCGACGCACCCGTGTGGCGGCCGCATCGTCGTCGTCCGGCATCCAGTACGCGGGCCCTTGCCACCCTTCCCGCTGCACCGTGGCCCAGCCGTCGGACAGCCAGAACTCGGGGCGCGTATAGCCGCCGTCGGCGACGAACGCCGCGAATTCCGCATTCGTCACGAGGCGGTTCGCGATCTCGTACGGCCGCACGAGCGCGGTGTGGCGCGGCCGTTCGTTGTCGAACGAGAACGCGTCGCCGTCGTGGCCGATCTCGACGAGCCCGCCCGGTTGAGGCAGCCAGCGCAACGGGCCGGCGTCGCCCGCGGCCATCGCGTGGCCGTCCGTCGCGTCATGCGGCCGGAACGCCGGCTTCAACGGGTTGCACGAGAACGCATGCAGCATGTCGGTGACGATCAGCTCCTGATGCTGCTGTTCGTGATGCAGGCCGAGCACGAGCTCGGGCGCGATCGCGTCGAGCAGCGCCGCATCGGCGCCGGCCAGCGCGCGCAGCATCGCGTCGTCGACGTATTGCCGATACGCATGCACGTCGTCGAGCGATGGCCGCGTGAGCAGCCCGCGTTGCGGCCGCGGATGGCGCGGGCCGAGCGCTTCGTAATAGGAATTGAAGAGGAACTGGAACGCGTCGTCGAACGGCGTGTAGCCGGGCACGCGGCGCATCAGCACGACGGTTTCGAAGAACCAGGTCGTATGCGCGAGATGCCATTTCGTCGGACTCGCGTCGGGCATCGACTGCACGGCCTGGTCTTCGGCGGACAGCGTCGCGGTCAACGCGATGCTATGGGCGCGCACGTCCTGGTAACGGCGCTGAAGCTGGGATGCAAGAAGGCTCATCGGTTTACCGTTCACGTCGCGATTCGCTGCGTTGCGTTGCCGGAAAAGGGAAAGCCTTGCGCTGGGATGCGCGCGGCTGACGGGCAATGTGCTGCTGCGTCGTCGGGCAGCCGGCGCGCGCGCCGGGCCGCGGATGCGGCGTCACTTCATCTGCCCGTGCGGAACAGTATGGTCTAGAAATGTGAACGTCGCGAATCGGATTTCCGGTGAAACGAATATGAAAGAAAAATGAAAGCATGCGTGGTGGGAGCGTCGCGTGTTTCAGGAACCGCCGACGCCTGTCGTGACGGGGTTCGGCCAATGGATGCAATGCGCGTGCCCGCGGCTGCGGACTCCTGACGTCCGGTGACAACCGCACGGCGTGCATGAAAGGTCGATCGCGCGTTCGTCGGCGCAGCGGCGTCATGCAGCCGATTCGTCAGTCGATCACGCAACCTGGTTGCTGCCCTGCTCCACGGCTCCGCCCTTCGCGTGCAGCTACCCGTTTCGACCATTCCAAAGAAATTTTGTGCATCGATGTCACACGCGCGGGGTGCTCGCTCGTCATATCGGCGCAACCCACACGAAAGGAGAAGGAACCATGACTGCGAAACTCAATCCGTTTGCCGCCGCCCCCGCGCTGATGAAAAGCTGGATGACCGTGTCGGTCGCCGCGGCCGGGAGCCTCGAGCCGACGCTGATCGAGCTGGTCAAGATCCGCGCGTCGCAGATCAACGCGTGCGCGAACTGCCTTAACATGCACACCGTCGAGGCGCGCGAGCAAGGCGAGACCGAGCAGCGCATCCATCTGCTGTCCGCGTGGCGCGAAGCGCCCTGCTACACCGACCGCTAACGCGCGGCGCTCGGCTGGACCGAGGCGCTCACGCGGCTGTCGGAGGGCCACGCGGCGCACGAAGCGGCCCGTGCGGCGCTGAACGACCATTTCAGCGAGGAGGAACAGGTGAAACTCACGCTGATGATCAACGTGATCAACGGCTGGAACCGGCTCGCCGTCGGCTTCGGGCTGTGGGTCGACCCGGCCGACGCGAAGGCCGCCGCCGCGAAGATCGTGGCCTGATGCCGAACCTCGAGCCGGCCAGCGGCAACGCCGACGAACGGGCCGATGCGGCGGCGAGCTTCGATCCGCTGCGTCGCACGCTGATCCGCGTCGCGTACCGGATGCTCGGTTCCGTCGCGGACGCCGAGGACATCGTGCAGGACGCGTTCATCCGCGGCTGGCAAGCCGGTATTCGGCTTCGAACTCGTGATGCGGGTGCATACGTACCTCGCCGAGCTGTTCGCGACACATGCGTCGACGCTCGTGCGGGCCGGGTTCATCAACGGGCTGCCGGGTTTCGTCACGCTGGAAGCCGACGGCGAGCTGCAGACGACCGCGCTCGAGATCGACGACGGGAAGATCGTCGCGATCTATGTCGTGCGCAATCCTGACAAATTGAAGCATCTGCATTGAGAGCGGCGCGAGCATGCGCCGTGTGCGATGTGCCCGCCGGTGCCGCCCTTTTCTTTCTACGCTGCGTTTGCCGATCGGCGGTTACCGCGATCAGTACATCGCGCCTCCGGCGTTGCCGATCATGTACAGCAGAACGCCGAGCAGCGGCGTGGCGATGGAGAAGCCGGCCGCCGCCAGCCAGTTCGTGCCGCCTTGCGCCTCGAGCAGCGCGAGAAACGATTCGCGAGACGTCGCGTTCGGGCGCAGTTTTTCGATCCGGCGCTCGACGTGCCGCTTGTAGAGGCTGTTCCCGCACCAGCCGATCGAGACCGCGATCCCGATCGTAATCGGGTCGAGCGTGCTCGATTCGAAGTAGGTCGGGAAGTACAGCAACTCGACCAGCGTGATGCCCAGCGTGGCGGCAAGCACGGCGGCCGCCTGCCAGTACATGCATCGATACGCCATCCAGACCGGGCCGAGGAAGCACGCGGCCCAGTTCCACGACTGCCGGCTCTTGCGCGATTCGGCGATCGCCCACTTCCGTTCGAACCAGGCGGCTTTCGTGCCGACGTAAGCGGCGATTTCGTCGTTGCTCGCCGATGATGCGGCGGTCGTGACCTCGGACATGATCGTGTGCTCTCAGTCGCGCAGATTGCGCGTCGTTGTTTTGATGCGGTGGAAGTCGGGTGACGGGCGAAGGTGCCGCGTCGATGCGCACACGATTCTACGCGCCGTGCAGCGGCGGTTGTGTGGCGAATCGGATTGCCGGTGACGATGCGATGCCGGGCCGCGTATCGCGCAACGCATCGGGGCTTCACGCGTTGTTTCGGACTGGAAAAGAAAAACGCCACGCGATGTTGCCGCGTGGCGTTTGTATGTTGGCGAGCCGCGTTGCCTGTAGGCAAGTTGTGCTGCCGGACCCCTTCATTTTGTTCGTTGGTAGGCTCGATTGGATTCGAACCAACGACCCCCACCATGTCAAGGTGGTGCTCTAACCAACTGAGCTACGAGCCTAAGAAGCCGCGAATTATAGAGAGGGTTTTGGGGGAGCACAAGCCCCTTCGTGAAAATTCTTTGAAACGTGCCGCGCGGGGTTCCCGATCGATGTGGCGTGGCGATGCCTGCCGTGTTGGCTTCATCTGTTCGCATCACAGCAAAACGCGTCGATGTGCTGTGGTGTTATCCACATTGCCCTCTGGATAACCGTCCGGGAAGTCTCTGGATTCACAGTGGAACGATTGAGGATATGTCGGCGCGGCTGTGAATCGACGAAAAGTTGTTCCGTGCTCCCGGACGCTGTTCACGTCGCGCACCCAGGGTTATGCATTTCGGTTCGCGTTGAAGATTCAGTGCGTTACGGAGGTTATCCACTGTGGGGCACAGGGTTTGTTAACTATCACTACGTATATATACGAACCCTGTTAACACCTTTGGATAAGCACAGTCCGTCGACTGTGATCCGCTCGGGACATGCACTTCGTGCGGCGAGAGGACAACCGAAACGGAACGCTGTGAAGCGCTCGCGCGATGCACGGGCCTTCATGTCTGTAGAATCACCAGCATCCACGAGAAGCGGTTCTTCAACGATTGAACCACGCGAGGCAAAGCGATGACGTACGAGGTCTTGATGGTGTCGCGTGGTGCGATCGACCTGTCCGATGGCGAACGTCCGATCCGGGTGTCTGGTGAAGCATTGCTGCCGGCCGCGGACAACGGTCCCGCATTCGTCGTCTACGTTGGCTCCATGTCGTACGTGGCGCCGCCGCACGATGACCGGCCGATCGATGCCATCACACGTCAAGCCGTGATTTCGGCAATCGCCGCATATTTCTCTTCTCGACACATGACGGTCGATTTCGAACCGTGAGCCTTTGACGATGACCGACACGACGAATCCAAAATGTCGTCCGGCGTGTTCGTGGCTGTACTTCAGGATCGGGAAGTCATTCCACTACGTCATCGCGCCGGAAACCGGCGAGAGTCTCGGAACAGTCGAAACGAAATGACCCGAAGCGCGGGCGGCGGTGTGTGGATAACCGGCACGCGAAACAGATCCAAACACTGTGCAGTCACCGAGTGAGCATCGACGCGAGTCATGCAAGCTGCGTGTTCTTTCCCACGCTTGAATGCCGCACTTCACACGGATTCCTCATGTCGATCATGTCTTCGGTCATCAGGTGGAGCTTCGGCCTCGCAGCCGTTGCAACCGTCGCAACGGCATTCGCGAAAGTCGACGCGCCTGCCTCGGTGCGGCTCTCGAACGGACGTGAACTGCAGCAACACGGAAAGCGGTTGGTCGAGGTCGACGATGCGCATCACCGCACGAGCACGGTACGGTTGCCGATCGCACTGCGTCGGGCGATCGCGTCTGCGTCGAGCATCGGCTTTCCGTCGGCGAGCTCGAGAGCCATCGGGGGCAAGGAGTTCGTACTGATCGTCGTGAACCATTCGTCGAGTCGCGACCCGATGGGCTATTGCGGCGCGGGCGAGGAAAGTACGCTCTACGTCCTGCGGATCCGCGGCGACGCTGCTGCGTCGAGCTATGCAATGCCGGTGCAGAGTTGTCTGGATAGCGTGTCGCTCGACACCGACGGGGACAATCGATCGCCTTACCTGGCCATCGAATGGATCGACGATGCCGCGGGCTTCAAGGTCACGTGGACCAACATCGACGATTCGGGCCCTGCAACGCGTGAGTATCGCTACGACGGTAGGGCGTTCGTGGAGCGCACGAAATGAGCGCATGTGGACAACGGACGCACGATCCAGTCCAAACCCTGTGCATCCGACCGGTGAGTGTCCCGGTTTCAATGCGCATATCGGCCTGAATACCTTGCCCGGCAAGGCTTGCCGACAATGAAAGAAGGCAGCGAACGAATCGCCGGCGACGTCCGGAAGTTGAGTGTCTTGTGGATATCGCCGACTCGCAGCCACTCAAAATCCTGTGCATTCACCGGGTGAGCGAACCGACCGAAGCCAGCATGCAGGACCGTCATGATCGATGTGGATATCCTGTTCCACGGCGACTCGAAACCCTGTGATTTTAAAGGTGAGAGCGCCAGCGCGGGTTCGATGTGAATAACAGGCCGGGCAAGTCAGTCGAAATGCTGTGCATTCGATTCGTGAGCGTGCACCCGCTCAAGCCCGCCGGGCCGCCCCGCGAACGGCGCTGGCGGCCGCCACCAACCGTCAACCGGGCGCTTATCCTACCGCTTCAAGTCTGCTGATCGAGCGCCTGCACGACTGCTTTCTCGCCAACGCTCCCGGCCGGCCCGACCACCGCATAGTTGAGCCCGTTCACCGACCCATACCGCGCGAGCAGCGCGCCATCCACGCGTTGCCCGTTCGGCAGCAGCCGATGTTCCGATTCCGCTGGCCGGAGATAGAAACTCAGCGTCCGCCCCGCATCATCCTGATAGAGCACCATCGCGGCAGTCGCGCCGCTGTCCGTCGTGAACAGTCGCCCACCGACCGGCCTGAACCCCGCCGCGCTCAAATCCGGCAGCTTCGCCGATGCACCCACGCCTTTGGTGAGCCATCCCTGCAAGTCGCGCGCACCGGTCGGCCGGTAATCGACCTTGGCCGTCCGATCGATCACCATCATCTGGTAAGCCTTGACCGCATCGCTCATCGGCGCGATCGGCGGCGGCGCGTTCCACCCGCGCGCCTGCCATCCGCCGAACGTCCCGAGCCCGACGCAGAACACGAACGAAGCCGCCATCGCGAACCGCATCCGCGCGCGCTCGGCCCACTGGCCGCGAATCGCCGCCGGATCCAGCGCGGGGTTATCAGCCGGCATCCGCACGCTCTCCAGCGCGGCCCGCAGCCGCTGCGCGTCCTGCTGCCATTGCTTCACTTGTTCCGCACGCGCCGGATGCAGCGCGAGATAGCGCTCGACCGCGGCACGCGCATCGTCGTCGAGCTGGCCGTCGACATAGGCCTGAAGGTCATGTTCGTTCGGAGGCGTGTTCATTTCTTCATCAATCGGAGAGAAGGAGCAGGAAGCTCACCGTCGCTGAGCTGGCGCAGCGCCTGGCGCGCGCGGGAGAGCCGCGACATCACGGTGCCGATCGGTACCTCGAGCAGGTCGGCGGCTTCCTGATAGGTGAAGCCTTCGACCGCCACGAGCAGCAGCAGGCTGCGCTGCTCGTCGGAGAGCCGGCCGAACGCTTCGAGCGTCGCGCGCGCCGCGAATTCGCGTTCGGCGGACGGCCAGTGCGCTTCGTCGTCTTCACCCATGCGGCCGAGCAGCCACGCGTAGCGCTTCGCGCTGCGTTTGCCATCGAGAAATTGCCGGTACAGGATCGTGAAGAGCCAGCTGCGCAGCGAAGCGTCGTCGCGACGGCTCGTCCAGCGCGACAGTGCGCGTTCGAGCGTCGACTGGACGAGATCGTCGGCCGCGTGGACGTCGCGCGCCAGCCAGAGCGCGAAGCGTCGCAGCCTGGGGATGAGTTCACGCAATGCTTCGTCGTCGAGGGCGGTGGAGGGCATGGCTGGGCCGGTTGCCGAAAGGGTCGTAGATGCCGCGTAGGACGCTGGCCGGCATCGGTTATTCCCTCCAGCATACGAAAAAATTCTTCGTGGAATAAAGCGGCGTGGGCGGCGTCCTACGCGCGTTCGACAATGATCTGACGATCGGGAGTGCATTCATGAAGCAATCTTCTTCTTCGCCGCAGCGCGAGCCCGGGCGCGGGTGGTGGCGCTGGGCCGTGATCGGCGGCGCGGTGGCCGGCGTGGCCGCGGCGTTCGGGTATGCCGGCGGGTGGCTCGCGCCGGCGCGTCTGACCCCGCATCGCATCGTCGATGCGCTGCAGACCAACAGCGGCATCCATCCCGGCTACCGGCGCAATCACGCGAAGGGCGTGTGCGTGACCGGCTACTTCGAGGGCAATGGCGCCGCGAGCGCGTATTCGGTCGCGCCGTTCTTCAAGGCGGTGCGCACGCCGGTGGTCGGGCGTTTCGCGTTGCCGGGCGGGAATCCTTATGCGCCGGACAGCAGCGTGCCGATCCGCAGCCTCGCGCTGAAGCTCACCGCGCCGGACGGCGAGCAATGGCGGACCGGGATGAACGCGATGCCGGTGTTTCCAGTAGCGACGCCGCAGGCGTTCTACGAGCAGACGCTCGCGACCCGGCCCGATCCGAAGACGGGCAAGCCGGATCCGGCGAAGGTGAAGGCGTTCTTCGGCGCGCATCCGGAGGCGGGCGCGTTCCTGCAGTGGGTGAAGGGTGCGAAACCGAGCGCGAGCTACGTCACCGAAAGCTATTACGGGTTGAACGCGTTCTACTTCGTCGACGCGGCCGGCAAGCGCCAGGCGGTGCGGTGGCGCGTCGTGCCGGAGCAGACGGCCGGCGCCGGCGACGTCGCGACGGCCGCGGATCCGAACGTGCTGCAACAGGACGTGACGCAGCGCATCGCGGCCGGCCCGCAGAAGTGGAAGCTGCTGGTCACGCTGGCGGAGCCCGGCGACCCGGTGGACGACGCGACGAAGATCTGGCCCGCGCAGCGCACGACGATCGATGCGGGCACGCTCGTGCTCGACCGCGTGGAGGCGCAGGACAGCGGCCCGTGCCGCGACGTGAATTACGACCCGACGGTGCTGCCGCAGGGGATCCAGGTGTCGGGCGATCCGTTGCTGGCGGCGCGCTCGGCCGCGTATGCGGATTCGTATCTGCGCCGCACGAGTGAAGAGGCCGGCGTGGCAGGCGTGGCGCGAGTGAGTGGGGAGGGACGATGATGAAGGCTTCGACGACGTTTAGTTTGCCGGCGCGGGTGCTGCACTGGGTGATGGCCGCGATGATCCTCGCGATGCTGTTCATCGGGGTGGGAATGGTGGCGTCGGTTTCCGAGCGGCACGAGCTCCTGGTGGCGATTCACAAGCCGCTGGGCGTGGCCGTGCTGGTGCTGGTGTGCGTGCGGATCGTGGTGCGGATGCTGTCGAAGCCGCCGGCGTTGCCCGACGATCTGCCGTGGTGGCAGAAGGCGGCAGCGCACGGGTCGCATCTCGTGCTGTATGCGCTGATGGTGGCGATGCCGCTGATCGGCTGGGCGATGCTGTCGGCGGGCGGATATCCGGTGACACTGGGCGGCGGCGTGCAACTGCCGGCGCTGGTGTCGGCCGATCCGGTGACGTTCGCGTGGCTCCGGGTTGCGCATCGCCTGCTGGCGTATCTGTTCTTCCTGACGTTCCTCGCGCACTTTGCCGCGGCGCTGTATCACGGGCTGATTCGGCGGGACGGGGTGGTGAGGGCGATGGTGGGGCGGTAATCGAAGGAGGGTTGCGTGCGATGCGGCGGGGCTGTTCAAGGGCGACCGAGGCTGCGCCTGCCGTGTCGCCTATATATGAGCACCAGGAAGTGTTCAGCGGTCCCCCGCCATAGCACGTCAAAAATATTTCACAAAAGGGGTTGCGGAGACCGGGGCGGATGCATAGAATCACGCCTCTTTCGCGCTAACGGAAACACGGCGCGGGAGAAAAGAGGGAAGCGGTGCTGTTGAAGTCGGTTTTATCGATTCCAGTGCACGCGAAATTAAACCGCAGTCGTCGCAACGAAGTAGTTAAAAAAGTTGTTGACGAGTCTCAAAAAAACGGTTGATAATCTCGCTTCTCTGCTGCTGAAAACGCAGCGCTGCTGAGGGGTTCAAGATTCCTCGCAGAAATGCTCTTTAAAAATTAACAGCCGATAAGTGTGGGCGCTTGATGGCAGCGAGCTGATCCTCGGATCAGATAGCAAAAGTATCAAGAGTCTCACACTAAAGTAAGTCAGGTTTATGAAGTGACTCATATTCCTGTCAGCTTTGAGTGAGCGACCGGTTCTTAACCGAACCGAAAACAGTAACAGGTTTGAACTGAAGAGTTT